>PARQ01000014.1:0-13128 GCA_002711555.1 Rhodospirillaceae bacterium
GTAGGCCTACTCGGACATCAAACCCTACTTCACTAAAAAGATTTCTGAATTCCCCGCGCAGTTTTGCCTCCGCACCGCCAGCAGTCATTGTAGTGTTAAGTTTGAGAACTTCAAAATCACCACTGAATGTGCCTTTCGCGGAAAATTTACCAACTCGTCGCACCGCGGATGGACGCGATCCGCCAAAAAGTCTAAATAGTCGCTTGCTATCGTTAACTGCAACGTTAAACCTTATCGAGGATGCTTTCGTGCCTTTTGGACCAAATAAACGACCGCTTATTGCAGCAGACGCGCCAGCAATATCGAGGACACTAAGTCTTTTTGCCGTCACCAAGCCGTCTATTATAGACAGTTCAGCATTAACATTGGCAAATTTATTTTTCTTGAAAAATAAATTTTTGATAGTTACCGCAATATTTGCGTTAAACTCATTCAATATTTTGGCAAGTTCAAGTCTTATAGCCACCTTTTTCTGGTTCGGAGACGTGCTAGTCGTTCCTGCCACATACGCACTGTTACCTTTGTTACTTGGAGCCTTACCTAGTGCGGGCCTCACATTATTTTTCAAGTATGAGTCTACGTTTAAGCGATCTATGGCAAGGCGTGCTCCAAATGCTATTTTTGGCCCGATTACTAACGAAAGTCCCCCTCTAATATCTACGTTGTCCAGCCTTGATTTTATAGAGTGCACCTTCAATCTTGGCGCGCTTCCAAACAATAGCATCTCAAGGGAAAAACTGCGTAACCGTGACGGAGGAATTTGGTTTAGCTCTATCCCGGCCCATCTCAGCAAGTTGCGCAGTCGTTTTGATTTTGCTTGAATTCGTAAGTTTACAAATGGTTTGCCCTTCACGAGCTGGACTGTCCCAGCCATGCCAGCAGCACTATCACCAGGCAAAAGAACACCTACCTGCTGAATGTTAAGTTTCCCGTTTACAAAACGAATTCTAGCGGATGCCTGGCGTAAAAGTTCAGACCGATATTTTATAGAATCCGCAAAAGCCGTAATTGTGAAATCAATGTTTGAAGGGATTACAGTGGCAGGACCGGAAGGATTGGACTTGGATCCACCATTACCATTTTTCTTAATGCTCTTTTCCTGAATAGGAGCCGATATTGTTTCTGTTTTTTTAATCACAGGATAATTCAGCCCAGCCAAGAGTTCATCGAAATTAAGACTATCCGCAGTAAGTCGAAGAGAACCAGTTAATCCGTCACTCCATGATAATAAGGTTTCCCCTTGGGACTGCATTGACCCCAGTTTAAAATTAGCTGCTGACAATGCGACCCGAGTGAGAGATCCCTTTAATTGGCCAGAAACATGGAATTTCTTTGAAAGAGACTTCATTGCGATGCCGGTAAGAGAAGCATACATAGTCGCAAAATTTTCTGTTCTTGCAGATAGCGTACCTTCCAATTCAGGAGAGCCAGTCGAGTAGTCTACCACCCCATTTAACGCGACTTTGCCCCCAAGACTGCTTAAATGTAATTTTGCAGCAACTGCCATGGCATTTTTGAATTCTTCCTTGCGCAGTACAATGTCAAATATAAGCGGATATTTATGTAACTCGGCCTCGCCCTTAACAAAAAAGGGGCCTTTAAGAGAAGCGAAAGAAACCTCCGAATTAAGATTAGTCACACCTTCCGTTTTGCCGGTCCGCCCATCTAAAAAAGTAAGAGCCCCCTTTTTTATAAGAAAGCTATCAAGACGCAAATCAAACGGACGCGACCCCTCTTCGAAAGAACTATTTGTTTTTATATCATTTTCCGGGAAAGCATTCGGTCCCACAGATCTATTGTTTATTACCTGTTTTTTTGGAACAAAATCCCAACTAGCGTTGCCGTCTTTGGTCACTTCAAGTGCGACAACAGGCTTATTGAGAGTGACAACCAATCGGAGGTGCCCCTTTAGTAAATCACCAAAAGCAATGCCAATGCGCATATCGTCCGCCACGAGCATGTCTTTTTTTGATGCCCCGGCAACGTTGGTAAATCTCACTCGACTTATTTTTAGTGCGAGTTCAGGCAACATAGTTACCTCAATGTCTCCGTCGACAAACAACCTGCGCCCTGTGGCATCTTGCACTGCTGAAATGATACTAGGAGTGTATGAATTCCAATTGATAAATTGGGGAACAATTGTCAAAGCAGCCGCCATGATTAGCAGTACTGCTGTGAAAGTGATGGTTAATTTCTTCACCATTGTCCCTGAGTGCAAAAACTGACCCACAAATAATACATTAAAATTCACACCTAAACATGGGTTAAGAGACTAAAACTAAAAATACTGCGAAATTGTGGAGAGTATTTAACCCTTGCAGAAGCAAAGCGAGGGCATTCAGATTATTTCCCCGTAAAAACCGGTTTCCTTTTCTCCATAAATGCCGTGCGACCCTCTCTGTAGTCCTTGCTGTTAAAACAAGTTTTACCAATCTCTTCAATGGCGGCAAGGTTTCGGTCTGCCGGGTTCTTGAGAATTTCATCAACTGTAAGTTTGCTAGCTTGCATAGAGAGAGGTGCATTTTCAAGTATGGCTTGGGTGTATTCAGCTACCTCTTCCTCGAGACCAGCCAACGATGTAATCTGATTCACAAGCCCAATACGAAGTGCCTCGGGTGCCTTTATGCGACGCGCGGTAATTAGAATATCTTTCGCACAGGAAGGGCCGACAAGGCTGCAGAGCCGATGAATTGCATCGAATGAGTAGGCAATACTTAACCGAGCTGCTGGAATACCAAGCTGTGAGTCCTCAGAACAGATGCGAAGGTCTGTCGATAGAGCAACCTCCATACCTCCACCAAGGCAATAACCCTGAATCATCGAAATGGATGGCTTGGCAAAGTTTTTAAGAGCCTCCTTTCCCTCCGAAGATATGCGTGCATATTCCGCAGCAGCATTTGCATCTGACCTTGCCTTCTCGAACTCTGAAATATCAGCTCCAGCGACAAAACTCTTATCACCTGCCCCAGAAACCACTAGGCATTTAACGTCAGGATCTTCCGAGAAGTCATCTAGAGCAATTTTTGCTGCTTGCCACATCTCGAGCGACGTTGCATTTCTCTTTTCTGGATTGTTGAATATGAGGTGACCCACACCGCTTCTTTTTTCTCCGATCATTTTATCGGTTTTTAAATCCATATCAGTCTCCGATTAATTTTGTTTGAGAGAAGCCTAGGTAAGGTGATTCAAACAATGTTGCGTTCATGAAAATCTTTGATTTTATCATCGCCAAACCCTAATTCTTGTAGGACTTCGTCAGTATGTTGGCCTAGGTCGGGTGTCGGCTTTCGGACATGATCCTCTACGTTAGTCCTACTCATAACAATTGGAGTACGAACTACCGGAAAATCACCAGCTGACCCACCTTGCATCGACCACGCCATTCCCAAATGCTTGACCTGTGGATCCTCGAACACATCACCCATATTGTATATAGGGCCACATGGAACGCCAATCTCTTGCATCATATCTACCCAGTGCTTCGATGTCTGTTTGCGTGTTTCCCCCTCTATTTCTACCCTCAGTGCATCCCGATTATCGGATCTCTCCTCAAACCCATTAAACCGGGGGTCCTCTATCAGATCCTCGCGCTCAATAGCCTTGCAAAAGCGTTCGTACAGAACACCACCAGATGCCGCAATGTTAATGTGCCCATCTTTAGTCTCAAAAACCCCTGTAGGCACTGAAGTTGGATGGTCATTACCCATTTGTTTGGGAATATCACCATCTTTTAAGACACGCGCTGCCTGAAAATCCATCATCGCGATAATTGCCTGCAAAAGCGAGGTCTGTACCCATTGACCCTTACCCGAACGTTCACGCTCAAACAAAGCAGAAGCTAATCCAAAACCGAGGAACATACCTGATGTAAGGTCGCAAATAGGAATGCCCACTCTCACGGGTCCCTGTCCAGGAATACCGGTGACTGACATTAACCCACCCATGCCTTGTAAAATCTGATCTACACCAGGACGATTATCGTAAGGGCCATCTTGCCCAAACCCAGACAACGAGCCATACACAATTCGTGGATTTATGTTTGCACAGCTTTCATAATCAACCTTGAGGCGATGTTTGGTTTGTGACCGAAAGTTCTCAACAACAACGTCAGAAATCTTCACCAAATCATAAAATAATTTGAGCCCATCGGGATTCTTGAGGTCGATGGTCATACTCCGCTTGTTACGGTGCAGGTTTTGTAAATCAAATCCGTTTCGAGCACCCAAAATGCTACCCTTGTCTTTGCTGATTGCTTCGGGTTGTTCAATTTTTATAGTATCAGCACCCCAATCAGATAATAAACGTACGGAAGTGGGGCCAGCGCGATGAGCAGTCAGGTCCAGAACTTTGATACCAGCGAACGGTAAACTGTATTCAGACATTACATTCTCCTATAAGTCATCAAAACTGGAACTACAGTTTTGATCGGACATTTTTTATATTGTTGCCGGTTATAACAAGAAAACGTTCATTTGAAAGCAACTCAAGGAGTAACCCCATTCATGGAAAGAACAAAAGCGCCAAAATATAATCCGCAAAAGCCATTGATGCTTCAATTTCACAAGGCAGTCCCAAACTTCCTTGATTGCGTAGATACACCGCGCGACTATCTTGAGAGATGCCTTGATGTAATTGAACAAAAGGAAACGAAGGTTGCCGCTTGGGTTTGTTTAGCTATGGAGAATGCACGCGCAGCGGCCGATGCATCCACTAAAAGATATAAGAGAGGTCAACCACGATCTTTGCTTGATGGTTGCCCCATGGCGATTAAAGATATTATCGAGACCATTGACATGCCTACACAAATGAACAGCGGTATTTACGAAGGTTGGCAATCCAAAAGCGATGCTGCGGCCGTGTATGCTTTGAGGAAGAGCGGAGCTGTCATACTAGGAAAGACTGTAACAACCGAGTTTGCAACGGGTGCGGCTGGCCCCACCACAAATCCGTTCGACCATGCTCGAACACCCGGAGGATCGTCGAGTGGAACAGCAGCAGCAGTGGGATGTGGCATGGTGCCCGCCGGGTTAGGCACGCAGACAGCTGGCTCTGTGGTGCGCCCTGCTGCCTACTGTGGAGCTTTTGGCTTCAAGCCAACTCATGCCTCACTTAATATGGGTGGTATTCATCCCATCTCTAATACCCACGATACACTGGGGACCATAGCCGGAAGCATTGAAGATTGCTGGCGTGTTGCGCATAAAATAGCCGAAACTGTTGGCGGAACTGCACCCCACCCCGGAATAAGTGGGCCAGAAAAACTCGGGCCCGGTATAAAACCATCGCGTCTTATCCGGCTGTATACCGATGGTTGGGCCGAGGTTGAAGGAACAACCCGAAATGGCTTTGAAGATCTTCTTCTTAAGCTTGAGGAGTCCGATATCGAGATTATTGACAACCGAAAGGATTCAAACGTAGCGGAACTGGAAAGCCTCCTCAAAGGCGTCGGCCCACTTGCGCGCACCATCACTC
Organism: Rhodospirillaceae bacterium; assembly: GCA_002711555.1. The sequence continues at coordinate 5,473 of PARQ01000014.1, forward strand.
AGTATGAGCGCCGGTGGCCCTTCGAACATTATTATGAACAATGGAAGGATAAACTGAGCCAAGAACTTCGAAAGAGTATTGAAAATGCAAAAAATATAACACACCTCGAATATTGCGAAGCTATTGGTCAGCGAGAAAAGATTCGCCGAAAAATCAGTTGCCTGCGGAAAAAATGTGACGGGTTTATAACGCTCACCGCTGCTGGCCCTGCACCCCTTGGTCTAAAAAATACCGGCAATCGTTCATTTCAAATTGCATGGACACTCACTGCCGCACCGTGTTTTACGCTTCCTTTGCTAAATATAGACGGGTTACCAACGGGCATTCAGTTGATGAGTTTCCCTGACAATGACAAAGCTCTCGCACTTCACGCAAAATGGGTTGCCCAAGCTTTACTCACTTAAGAATCAAACATCTTTCCTGGGTTCATAATATTGTTGGGGTCAAGAGCATGCTTCAAAGTACGCATAATCGTTAAACTCTCACCATGTTCATCAAGCAAGTAAGGCATTTTGCCCAAGCCAACTCCGTGCTCCCCTGAACAAGTACCACCCATGGCTAGTGTCCGATGGATTAATCTTTCATTGATGGCCTGAGCCCGAGCTATTTCACCTGCATCGTTCGGATCGTATAGTATTATTAAGTGAAAGTTTCCATCACCCGCGTGGCTAACAATCGGGACGGTGAGTTCGTACTTTTCAATGTCCGCGCGGGTTTCGATCATACAATCTGCAAGACGAGAAATTGGCACACATGCATCAGTAGTAAGTGCCTTTTTACCTGGCTGCAATGCCAGGCCGGCATAATACGCATCGTGCCGTGCTTGCCATAATTGATTACGTTCCTCCGGTTTTAATGCCCATTGAAAGGTTTTGCCCCCATATTCTCCAGAAATCGTGCCAACCATTTCAGCCTGTTCTACCACCGATTTTTCAGTGCCATGAAATTCGAAGAATAAAGTCGGGCTGGCAAAAAATCCCTTCAATTTAGAATATTTAATGCAAGCATCCATTTGGACCTCATCTAAGAGCTCAACACGTGCTACTGGAATACAATTTTGAATGGTGGAAATAACCGTATTTAACGCCGCTTCGAGGTTTGGGTACTGACAGACTGCAACTGAAGTATTTTGAGGTATTCCAAAGAGACGAAGTTGAACTTCAGTGATAACACCAAGGGTGCCTTCCGAACCGATGTAAAGCCGGGTCAGGTCATAACCGGCAGCAGACTTCTTTGCCCTCCCACCTGTCTTGATTATTCGCCCGTCAGGCAGCACCACTGTTAGGCCGAGCACATTCTCTCGCATCGTTCCATATCGGACAGCATTGGTGCCGCTTGCTCGGGTTGCACTCATGCCTCCTATTGAGGCATCAGCACCAGGATCGATGGGAAAAAAAAGCCCGGTATCTCGAAGATGCGTATTCAACTGCTTACGAGTGACTCCGGCCTGAACCCGGCAGTCTAAGTCTTCGACATTCACATCAAGTATCTTATCCATAGGGCTTAAAGCAATCGAAACACCGCCTCTCGCAGCTTGAACTTGCCCCTCCAATGACGTGCCCGTTCCATAAGGAATAATAGGAACATTATTTTCGGCACAGAGTTTCACAATTTCAGACACCTCTTCCGTACTGTTAGCAAAACAGACTGCGTCTGGTGGCTGGGTTGTATGGTGCCCCTCGCTCTTACCATGGTGCTCACGGACAGCGAGCACTGTTGATAAACGGTTGCCGAGAAGTGCGCGCAACGCGTCTTCTAAAACAGGCTGGAAGCTCGCTTTACTTGGAAATACCATAGCACTTAAATTATCCTCTGTGACTTGACAGAGCAATGTGTTTGAACGAAAAGCCGACGATGAGCAAAAAAAATAAGAGCGTGATGAAGAAGCTACAGATGGGGGCACTCCATGCTGAAGCTGGTCGCTTAGAAAATGCAGAGGCGTCTTTCTCTGAGGCTGCGCTCGAGGATCCAACATGCTCGGAAGCCCATTATAACCTTGCTGTCTTGTTTTTAGAAGATGGGAGAATGGATCGTGCAATTGAAAAATTCCTAAGAGTCATCTCCCTATCACCTGATATATTTTTGGTTCATAAGGAATTCGGAGAGACAATTATCGAGTATGAAGTACCTTATTTCGATTCTAAAACCGAATTCAGGGATATGAGCGCCTTTAATTCTGCTATTGCATCATATCGTGAGGCAATCGACGCGATACCAATTTTGCGCGAATGCCACCGAAATATTGGCGAAGTTCTTATGACAAAAGGCCAATATAACGAAGCTGACACAGCATTCGCGAAAGCCACCAAAATACCCAGTGATCTTCAAGAGGTATTCCACAATGTCGGTGTTACGATTCATTGCCCGGGAAATTTAGATAATGCCATTTCTATGCATCGGACTGCGATGGCCTGCGCGCCTGATTACGAAGGAGACGAAATATCGGAACAATCGTTTTTAGAAACAGATCTATCATTTACTGATAATGAAATATTATTACCGGACGGATTCGAAGTAATGATGGAATGGGAGCGCCCCATAATGGAGCGCTCAGCAGAAATGATCACCATAAACGGCGGCGATGTCCTAAATGTGGGTTTTGGAATGGCAATTATTGATACGGCCATTCAAGCCCACAACGTATCGACGCACACAATAATTGAGGCACACCCACAAGTGGTTCGTAAAGCAAGAGCTTGGGCCCGCGATAAAGATGGGGTCAATATCATAGCAAAACGTTGGCAGGATGCTATTGGCGATATAGGCCCGTTTGATGGAATATATTTCGACACGTTGATGCCTCCAATGATACCGTTTCTCCGCGAATCCTCTAACCTTCTTAAAAAGGGTGGAGTTTTTACGTTTTTCCAAATGATGGTGCAATTTGAAAACATAGAGGCAATGGCTGACACTGAATTACACTTCGTGCTCGAACAAATGCCTTTTAAAGCAGTAGAAAAAAACCGGTACTACCGGCTACTAGAGANGAATAGTTCAGGGCACTACTCAGCTCCGTTATTAATATACCGCAAGAGTTAAGATTNTATGTNAATCACAGTAACATTGAACTGAGTAAACTCGACCTTTCCGGGCTTGGGGAGCAACTATGCCCGTGGATTATNCCTAGCAGCTTTCACCCTCACCTGAGCTGGTATTCTACAATAGAACCATCTTCTGCCTCGAATTTNAGGTAAACCAACGACATGTTATCTGTGCTATCAAACCAAAGNTCGCGCTCAACGCCTCCTATCATCCTATAATGCTTTGTGNAACGACGCTCGCCTTTTACCTCTACGATCTCATCGCCGATATATTTGACCTCTATGGGCAGAATACCGCCGCGAAGGGTGCTGAATAGCGTCTCAGACTTTAACATCGCCGCACTCCAAAAGCTCGCGGGCAGTGTTGTTCCNGGTACTTTTTCTTGGCCTTGAGAGCTCTCTATTATAAGNTTGTCACCTAACTCCCGAACNGAAAGAACTAATNGCTCACCATCATCNTTTGTTGTAGCCGTCATTGATATCAAACGCCCGTTCTGCCAGACCTCCGTCGCCAGGTGGCTATGGGTATATAGGGGAATAGAGAACAGACGATATTCTATTTCCGCACTTACCTCCACTTCGAGACGTTGCCCATTTGTAATAAACTTAAAGCTGTGGTGGCCGAGGACTTTGCCATTTCGAATCACTTCGAAATTGGAACTTCCCGATTTCGGAACACTTAGGAACATCGGGTCAGCGAGCGACATAGAGGCCCAAAACAGCATCAAAATTACTAANATGAGAAAACGAGGAAACATGATCAAATTTTTTCGTTCACACACAAATCTTCAATGCAAAGGACATGACTTTGATATTTGTGAAAACTTTGATAATTGAGGAAATGGAGACTATTTTTTCCCAAAGCCACCGCCCCCAGGTGTCTCGACCTCAAACACATCGCCAGGCGATACATCTACACTAATGCAACCTTGCAAACTTTTGCGCGTACCGTCAACATGTTCAATCCAATTTCGCCCTAAGCTACCAGAGCACCCCCCCGCCAGACCATGCGGGGCAATTTTGCGCCGNCCCGATAAAATAGAGAGCGACATAGATTCCTCAAATCGAAGTCTGCGACGCACTCCATTTCCACCNCGCCATTTCCCAGCCCCGCCTGATCCATCGCGGATTTCAAACTTCTCGACCAGCACCGGAAAACGAGACTCCAACACCTCCGGATCGGTAAGTCTTGAGTTTGTCATATGAGTTTGCACTGCATCGGCACCATTAAACCCGACCCCNCGAAAGACTCCTGCACCTGAACCGCCACATATCGTTTCGTAGTACTGATAACTTTCATTTCCGAATGTAATATTATTCATAGTTCCCTGAGCGCCCGCCATTATGCCAAGGGCNCCATAAAGAGCATCAGTTATGGCTTGCGAAGTCTCAACGTTACCAGCAACCACAGCCGCTGGATATCGAGGGTTGAGCATTGATCCCTCAGGAACTATCAATTCCAATGGCTTTAAACAACCCTCGTTCATAGGAATTTCAGCAGATACCAATGTCCTAAACACATAAAGCACTGCAGCCCGGCAAACCGCCAGAGGAGCATTAAAATTCGTNCTGCATTGCCCACTGGTTCCAGTAAAATCAATTTTCGCCGTACGCGTGTCACGGTCCACTATCACGCGCACTTTTACTGCAGAGTTGTTATCTAATGCGCANACAAATTCACCAGGCTCAAGAATATTAATTAGTTTTCTTACCGCTTCCTCGGCATTCATTTGCACGTGTTCCATATAAGCTTGGACAGTAGCAAGGCCAAAATGATCTATCATGCGCCTAATCTCTGAAACTCCCGTTTCATTTGCGGCAATCTGAGCTTTGATATCAGCGATGTTTTGNTCTGGATTTCGTGCCGGATATTTCCCNCCACCTAACAAAACACGAAACTCTTGTTCTTGAAAAGAACCGCGCTTTACAAGCTTAAAATTGTCAATCACGACCCCCTCTTCTTCAATGCTCCGGCTCACCGGAGGCATAGAGCCTGGCGTGATACCTCCGATATCCGCTTGATGGCCGCGGCTACCCAGGTAAAATAGTATTTCAGATCCAGATTTATCAAATACTGGTGTTATGACAGTTACATCTGGAAGATGTGTACCGCCATTGTATGGCGCATTCAGAGCGAATACATCGCCCGGCATCATTACTTCTTTTTTATTTGATATAACAGACCGGACACTCTCACTCATTGATCCCAAGTGAACAGGAACATGCGGTGCGTTTGCAATTAAGTGCCCCTTCGAATCAAAAAGNGCACAAGAAAAATCAAGCCTCTCTTTTATGTTCACAGACAAAGCTGTATTTTGGAGCGTAAACCCCATTTGTTCTGCTATTGAAATAAAGAGATTGTTGAAAATCTCGAGCATTACAGGATCACATTTAGTTCCAATAGAGATTTTTGTTTTGCGGGGCGTGACACGCCGAAGCCTAATTACTCCATCCTCCACCATTCGCAGCTGCCAGCCTGGCTCTACAACAGTTGTTGCCAACTGCCCCGCAATAATTGCGGGCCCATCAAACTTCACTTCAGGCGTTAAGTCTTCAAACCGGTAAACTGCGGTTTTGTATTCCAACCCATCAAAAATTACTGGTCTCAATGCTACAGCTGTCGCGGTACAAGGCTTATTATCAGATGTCCGCCTGATTTGGTTTTCAGATCTCGCAATTACTTCCGCTTCTAAAGTCTCTACAATCAACTCCTTTTTAGGTATCGTGAAACCGTAACGTTTTCGGTGTACAGCTTCAAAAGCTGCCCTCATCACATCAATCTTCGAAAAGTTAANGGGTTCAGCAATATCTGTTCCAGCGTATTTAAGGTATAGGCGTTTCTTGATGATAACGTTCGCCCCTAACACACCTTGTTTTACCAATTCAGANNTGGCCGCNGCTGAAAGACGATCAAGACGTTTTCTAATNTGAGCCATTTGGCCNTTTTTAAGTCCAATCTCAAGAGTTTCTTGCCGAAGCACACATAAACGCGCAAGGCCTATACCGTAGGCCGAGAGCACGCCGGCCAACGGATGGACCAATATTTCTTTCACTCCAAGCGCATCAGCCACCAGACATGCGTGTTGTCCTCCAGCTCCGCCAAATGAACAAAGGGCATATTCCGTAACATTATGTCCCTTTTGAACGGAAATCTTTCTGATTCCATTTGCCATATTATCAACTGCTATTCGAAGAAAACCCTCTGCCACTTCCGTTGGGGTACGTTTATCTCCATTACTTGAGCGAATTTCTTCTGCTAATTTGCCAAACTTTTTTATAACGATATTTGCGTCTAACGATTGATCCTGTTTCGGACCGAATACCTTAGGAAAGAATTCCGGCTGCAGCTTGCCCAATATCAAATTACAATCCGTAACAGTAAGTGGCCCGTTTTTACGATAACAAGCCGGTCCTGGCTCAGCACCGGCNGAAGCAGGCCCAACACGATAACGTCCACCCTCAAAATAACAAATTGAACCGCCGCCAGCCGCAATTGTATGGATTTGCATCATTGGGGCGCGAATGCGAATCCCATCCACGTAAGTCTCTAGCGATCGCTCATATTCGCCAGCNTAATGCGCCACATCAGTAGAGGTGCCCCCCATATCAAAACTAATTATCCGATTAAGACCAGCTGCCTTCATTACCGAGACAGCACCAATAACGCCCGCAGCTGGCCCGGATAGAATTGCGTCCTTCCCCTGGAACCGCCGCCCCTCTGTAAGTCCTCCATGCGACTGCATAAAATAGAGGGGTGAATTGCCCAGATTGTTTGTAATTCGATCTACATAATTTCGAAGGCTAGGAGTTAGGTATGCATCAGCCACCGTAGTATCTCCGCGTCCTACGAACTTTACCAACGGGCTAGTATCATGACTTGTCGAAATTTGATTGAAGCCGATCTCAGCGGCAATCTCTGCAGCCTGCGCTTCGTGGTCATTATATTGGTATCCGTGCATGAAAGTTATTGCAACAGAACGAAAACCACAGCCATACGCCACCTCAAGAGATGTACGCGTACTCTTATGATCCAGTTTTTTTAATATCGATCCATTAGCTGAGACCCGTTCATTAACCTCGATAACCTGATCATACAGAACTTGCGGAAGGCGTATTTCCAAAGCAAAAAGATTAGGGCGCGATTGATATCCTATGCGAAGAGCATCTTTGAAGCCCTTTGTAACCAATAATAGTGTACGTGTTCCTTTCCGCTCAAGAAGAGCATTTGTTGCGATAGTCGTACCGATGCGTACNTCTCTAATTGGCTTCTCGCTAAGCGTTGTTTCAGAGTCGATATTCAACGCTCGACGTATCCCTTCTTCCGCAGGATCTTCATATTTGCCGGGATTACTTGAAAGAAGTTTTTCTGTAGTTATCGCCCCGTTGGGATCACAGGCCACAACATCCGTAAATGTACCGCCTCGGTCTATCCAAAAGCGCCAACCNTCTTGATTAAATGGCACTGCCCTTGAATATTTCTTTGCCAATTGTCTATCCAAATCTCAGTAGTTTCTATCGAAATAATTACAAAAATGCCATTTATNATAATTAATTACCATATTTATGTAATAAAAAATNCANGGTATTTGTCTTACGTANATAAAANAAANAATTT
>PARQ01000014.1:13133-92849 GCA_002711555.1 Rhodospirillaceae bacterium
ATATGATTTCACTATTTNTGCNNAATTAAAAAAATTTACTTATNNTTTACTGTCANAAACAATCAATTNATTTGNGTATTGCATAATATTTTTTAACANAAATTTATTTATTATTTTAATATTTGTAAGGCCTCATTTTAATGTGTAAAGAAGGGAGGATATCATCCTCCCTTCCGTGAATATGCAGGCACTGAAGCCAGGCAAATCCAAATTATTAGAAAGAATTACAAGGTCTCCTTTGCAATCCCACCTGGCGAATTCGACTGGCCTTCAGTGCATCAATATCACTAGACATTGGATCACCTCCTTTCTACTGTTTCAATCAAATCAGGTATAACAGAAAAAATAAGCGCCGTAGATCAAATACGAAAAAACTTTTTCGGGCGGTATATGGGGTTTCGACCCCGGGTAGTCTTTATTTTGTCAAGTTATGCGGTCCTTAACCACCCAAAATATTTGGGGGCTTTTGTGTTGTTATCTTTCAATGTTGAATCAAGGTTACCAAGTAAATTTTTTTTAATTTATGCTCTCACCCAACATAGCTTGACTGCATTGATGGGGACTGCCGATTTTTTTATTCGTTACATCACTTATAAAACCCACAAAATCCATATTTTGGTTCTATCTTCCGCAGGTGTAAGCCGTCGTTTGATTTGGGATATAACTTCCGTCCAATGCTTTCGTGAACGCCAGCCCCATAGCCGTGAAAGCAGAGTTTTATTTATGTAGTCCGGCCGCCCTAAGCGAGCAAACGAGTGGTTGCAGGTGGCTCTCGTAGCACTCCCATCGGCGNACTGCATCACTGTAAATCGGACGTCGCACACCTTCGGGATTTGTGAANACCGGCCGTTCCGTTTTGTAAAATTCAAGGCATTTTTCTTCCCAGTCAAGGCCACAAGCTTCAATTAGGCGGCGGCTTTCNCAATCAAAACTTTCAACTAAATCTTCGTAAACAACCTCAACTATCCGGTCGGGAAATACTGAGGTCCAGTGGCTCATTATGCGCTGGTACAGGCCGTAGAACTGTCCAAGCTCTCGGAGGTCATAGCTGTAGGGATGATTATGCGAAAAAAGACGCTTGTAGCATGAAAGACAGGTGTCTATTGGATCACGTCGGCAATGCACTATTATTGCGGCAGGCATTGCCAATGCTATTGGACCAAGAAACATGAAATTCGTAGGCATTTTATCCACAATACATGAGGCTTTCGGAGCAAGCTCATTTATTGCAGACAGATACGTTTGCCCAATTTTTGTCAATTGATCCACACATATATTTTCTAAATTATCCGAGGAAGGAAACCGTTCTCCGAAAAGTCTTTCAAACAAGTCAAGCTCGCCAGCTCCATGAACTAAGGAGTGGCTTGCAAGTACCTGCTCTATCAATGTAGTTCCTGAACGCGGCATGCCCAGAATGAAAATTGGTTTTTTGCCGTCCCGGTTTGCAGCAGATATAGCAGGGCGCAGCTTAGTAGTGTCAAATGATTTGATCATAACCTCTACGAATGCTTCATCCTCACTGATGTTATAGGATAATTGGGACCGATAAAGCTGATTTGCTGCTTTGAAGGCGGCAAAAGCTTCGTCGAATTCTCCAATATCCTCTCTGATTTTACCTAGTGCAAATCCTATCTGAACAGCCTCATTTTGCGTAATATTATCACGTTTTGACTGCCAATAAACTGCCTCAGCATCTCTATCAAAAGATTTAAACCGTTTAATTTCAGCTAAGTTACAATGCGCGATTATTAAATTATTTTCGGCGGATAAAGACTTCCGAAAAAATTGCTCCGCGAGCTCGATGTTTCCGAGCGAGGATTGTATAGTTCCTAGGCCATTCAGAGCAACAGCACAAGATGGGTCAACCAAAAGTGCTTTTTTATATGCGCGCTTTGCTTCGGTTAAATTTCCAAAATCAGCGAGCAAGCAACCGAGGTCACAATACGCCTCTGAATAATCTGAATCAATTTGCGTAGCTTCATNAAGTAATNGTATCGCTTGAGGATCGTTGCCAAGCTCGTGCAAAACTTTAGCGTAATAAAATTTTGCCTCAGCATCGTCGGGAGCAAAATGCACCGCCTGGGCAAAGGCGGCATTGGCCACATCAAATTTTTCTAAAATTATGGCCGCCCTACCTCGACCAAAATACGCATCCCCATGNTCAATATCCTCAGCNAAAATACGATTAAAGGCTGCCAACGCCTCCGCAGCATTTCCCATCTCCAATAATAAAAACCCGTAATTGAGCCAATCATCCAAGGATGCATCGGGAAGTGAAACTATTTTTTCAGCAACACCCGTAGCCTCAGANATTCGTTCTGATCTCTGATACGCAATTGCCATGGGTCGTAAGATATTAGAAGANATTGCCTCATATTTCATAAAACTCGACAAGCGATCAAAGCATTTTGCTGATTGTTCCGGAAGGTCGCGCTCGAGGAGAATTATAGCACTTAAATGAAGGACATCTGAATTATCTGATAACGGCCCACCGAGAGTTTTCAAAACTGATTCAGCACCAACCAAGTCTCCTGACTTGAATCTTTGCATGGCTTCTGCAAATTCACGCGAATTGTTCATTTCTATTTCAACGTGTTTGTTATTAATTAGAATTAACTATATCCTTAATTTAAATTTGGCCCAATGCGTAGTATTGACACCGAGGAAATAACAAAAAAGCTATATCTAAAACAGCAAGATCCTATTTTGAGGTACCATGGCAAATAAGTATTTGAGATCGAGCAGTGCTTTGAACNTTTCTGCTCTTTTGACCCACAATTATNGGGATGGAGCCATCAAGGCGTTGTTAANTTTTAAGATTGAAAGTAATTTACAAGAGCTATCCAGGGCTGCCCATAACTAAGGCTACGAAATTTTTTCTGAACTTAAATTTTTAAAATGCATAACGTATATTCTCCCAATTTTGGTCCACGCCGCGAAAATACGCCAGTCGATATGTTAGTGTTTCATTATACTGGCATGCAAACAGCGGAATCTGCCATTAACAGACTATGCGACCCTGACTCAAATGTAAGCGCGCATTATTGTATAGACCAAAACGGCCTNATCTTTTCATTAGTAGATGAGGACAAACGTGCATGGCATGCAGGTCAGAGCTACTGGCGCGGAGAGACCGATATCAATAGTCGCTCAATCGGTATAGAAATTGTAAATCCGGGACATCACTTCGGTTACTGTGCCTTTCCGGAAGGCCAAATGACCTCTGTTATAAATCTCTCTAAGGATATTCTGTCACGTTTCTCTATTCCTGCATGGAATGTTGTCGGCCATTCTGACATCGCGCCTGATCGTAAATTAGACCCGGGCGAATTTTTTGATTGGGAAAAAATGGCNGCTGCGGGAGTTGGTGTTTGGCCAAAACCCAGAGCNGCCGGACAATGCAACCTAAAATTAACGCTTGCCACTTACGGGTATGACAGGGATGCATGCAATACAATTGCAGCCTTTCAAAGGCATTTTCGCCCATCTGCAATTACCGGAAAACCTGATGAAGAGAGTTGCCGAATTGCTGCTGGGCTACTCGAAATGGTTACAAAGATTTGACCTAATATTCCGTAATACTGGAATTTTTCTGAAAAAACACGCATATTAATCGCTGCACCAGATGGCCGTATGGCTGCCTTTCGACAATGGGAAACCCGTCGAGAGGAGGAAAGTCCGGGCTCCATGAGAACACGATGCCGGGTAACGCCCGGCGGGGGAAACCTCAGGGAAAGTGCCACAGAAAGGAAACCGCCAAACAATGCAAAGCAGTGTTTTGGTAAGGATGAAAGGGTGCGGTAAGAGCGCACCGCGGCATTGGTAACAGTGCCGGCATGGTAAACCCCATCGGGAGCAAGGCCGAATAGGAGTGGCTAATGCGAGTTCTTAAGCCGCCACTCGGGTGGGTCGCAAGAGGCGCTTGGCAACAAGCGTCCCAGATGAATGGCCATACGTCAAATGTTTGACGACAGAACCCGGCTTACAGGCCATCTGGTGCGTACTCATCTGAGCTAGTTCAAAAAAGTTGTTGCGATCGAAACCGAATATTTCTCTATAAACACGGTTTTTATTTACTCACTCATAAAAAATCAAAACGAAAATATTAGTAAATTTTTTTCACCGGGTTTGAAAAAAATAAAAAATACTATAATTAGTAAATTTTATATTTCAAATAACAAAAATGAGTATATCAAAGTTACTGTAAAAAGATCGTTTTTACCAGAATATTTACTTAAGAATTGTTGACTTCCCATAAAAACCCATGATATCCCATCTTATCCCACACAGAAGGTGCGGGTGTATTGTTATGCTTCCTACGCAAAAGTTCAGCTAGGACAATACAGAGGCTGGAGAATATGGCGCTTTTTATTTCAGAGCAGACAAATAAGGTGGACAAAAAAGGTCGAGTATCAGTTCCGGCNCAATTTCGATCTGCNCTTGGCGAAGCTCTGCACATGGGCATTGCTGCATTTCCATCTTTCAGCCTTCAAAAACAAGCTATCGATGTTTGGCCATTAGCCAGGCTAGAACAACTACAAAACAGCTTAGATGCAAATTCTGACCGTTTTACGGCAGGTCAGAAAANCCTGGCTCAACTGATATTTGCTGATGCGAGACAATTAAGCTTTGACGACAACGGTAGAGTCTTATTACCGCTCTTATTACTTGAATCCGCTGGAATTGATGAAGAAGCATTGTTCGTTGGNCAAGGTCGCACCTTTCAAATTTGGTCGCCAGATCGCTATANGCCCTACAAAGCCGGAATAGAAAGCCAGGTTTCCGATAGCGAGAAGTCGCTGTCTATCTTTCCTTCNGCTGAGGTGCATGGTTGATGAAAATTTCCCACCAACCAGTAATGCTATGCNAAATGCTGCAGGCTCTTAAACCTGTTGATGGGGAGATATATCTAGATGCAACCTTTGGCGGTGGTGGCTATTCAAATGCAATCCTTCATGAGGCTAATTGCATGGTTTGGGCAATTGACCGGGATCCAGATGCCGTAGCTCGGGCATCAAAAATGTCGGAGCCGCGGCTCACAATTCTCCATGGGAATTTCGGCAATATGGAGGATTTGTTGGCTGATTATAGGATNGACCAGCTAAACGGCATCGTGATGGACCTNGGTGTCTCCTCGCCGCAAATTGATGATGCAGCACGCGGTTTTTCTTTCCGTTACGACGGCCCATTAGACATGCGTATGAGCCTAGAAGGGCCAACCGCAGCGGAACTCGTTAACAAAGCTGATGAAGAGAGTCTTGCCGGAATAATAAGGATTTTTGGCGAAGAACGCTTTGCGCGTCGCATAGCGAAGGCTGTAGTTGCTGCGCGAGTTCATAAATCGATTGAAAATACCCACACACTTGCAGACATAATACGATCTGCGGTGCCCAGAGCTAAAGACGGGCTAGACCCAGCAACGCGCACTTTCATGGCGCTCCGCATTTATATAAATGATGAGCTTGGTGAACTTGAACGTGCGCTTGATGCTGCCGAGCGACTTCTTGCGCCAGGAGGGAGGCTCGTAATTGTTGCGTTTCACTCATTAGAGGACCGCCGAGTTAAGCAATTCTTGGATTCGCGGACATGCCATGGANTNTCNAGATCNCGTCACNTGCCACCGATTCGTGTTGAAAATAAACCCACTTTTTNTCAGGCAAAACGTCGAGCGCTGANGCCTTCAAAAAATGAAANCCAGATTAACCCGAGGGCGCGATCAGCGCGGCTCCGAATTGCACATCGCACAGATATCGCAGCAGGCGGATTTTTACCTTTCGCAAACTCCTCAATTCAACTTGGAGCATCAGCATGAAAGCCTTAAGCCTGACAGTTTGGCTTACACTCGCCGCNATGACTGGTTATGCAATGTTTCACATAACGTTCGAAGTTGAACGGTTGGAATCAGAGCTAAGGGACGTCAATCGCCTCACTGAAAGGGGGAGAGACGAAGTCCATCATTTAAAAGCAGAGTGGAGCTATCTCACTCGTCCCGACCGCTTGTCTGAATTAACGAAAAGGTTTCTCCCAGATTGGGCAGCGCCTACGACCAATCAGATTATCGCAATAGACAATTTATCAGAAAATTTAGCCGGCAAAGGGAAGCCCTCAAAACCAGAGTCAAAGACAACAAAAACAAAGCACCGTTTAGAAAAGCCAGAAAGGCGACGCTATGCAAAACACTGATAGAAGCAAAGGATATCCTTTCATTCGTTCTGGGGGCATCAATAAGCCCGCTGGAATACGAACTATTAATGATAGTTTTCAACCGTTTCATGCAGCCATCGAAACTGGTCGCAACCGACTCTTAATCGCGGCGACTTTAGTAAGCCTCACCTTTGCCGCTATTGGCAGCAAACTTCTTGAACTTTCGATTCTCGATAACGCTGAAAAAGTTGCCAGCAAAAACGGCATACATGTTACCAAACACCAAGCGAGGTCAAATATATTAGATCGCAGCGGCAACGTTTTAGCGACCGACTTGACTATGGCCTCTCTGTATGCGGACCCTCTTAATATTCTTGAGCCAGCGAAAGCTGCGGCTGCGATCACTCGCATTTTACCGGACCTTGATTCAAACAAAGTGCTCTCACTTCTAAACCGTAACCGCAGATTTGTCTGGATAAAACGCCATCTTAGCCCGCGCCAGCAACAAGCAATACATCAACTCGGCATTCCCGGACTCGATTTCCGGCGGGAATATAAGCGCGTTTATCCGCACGGGTCGCTCATGGCTCATGCGCTAGGTTACGTCGACATTGACAATCAAGGCATTGCGGGTATCGAAAAAAGTTTAGATACACGGCTCCAGGAGGGAAAACGCCCTGTACGCCTCTCATTGGATGTACGAGTACAGCATAAGCTACGCACTGAGCTGCTAACAAGCATGGCACGCTACCAGGCAACGGGGGCCGCCGGATTGGTGCTCGATGTTACTAACGGCGAGATCATATCAATGGTCTCACTTCCAGACTTCGATCCGAATGCACCCGACAAAGTTGTAGATGGGCGACACTTTAATAAAGCGAGTCTTGGCGTTTACGAGTTAGGTTCCGCTTTCAAAATTCTGACCTCTGCTATTGCACTTAATGAGGGCATAGTTACTTTTCGTGACGGCTACGACACCAGTAAACCTATACGCATTTCTGGTTTCACTATCAAAGATCACTATGGCAAAAATCGCTGGTTATCTGTGCCGGAGATTTTTATTTACTCTTCAAATATTGGGGCTGGCCGTATGGCCCTCGATATCGGGGCTAAAACCCAGAAACTATATTTTGGGAGGCTTGGCTTGCTCGAACCGGCCGACACTGAGCTTCCTGAGGTAGGATTACCAATTATTCCAGCCAATTGGAGCCGCACTCAGGCTGTAACGATAGGTTTTGGTCACGGAATATCTGTAAGCCCACTGCAATTATCTGCGGCAGTAGCAGCATCCGTCAACGGTGGTGTTTTTTTCCAACCCACGTTTATAATGCGTAGCGAAAAAAATACCCCCGATATTGGATTACGCGTGTTCACTGAGGCGACATCGAGTAAAATACGACGCTTACTAAGGCTATCGGTACTTGACGGGACCGGAAAAAATGCTGCTGCAAAAGGTTATCTTGTGGGCGGCAAAACAGGAACTGCCGAAAAGAAAACGGGGGATGGCTACGATAAAGATATGTTGATTTCATCATTTATGGGTGTCTTTCCCATGACAAAGCCGCGTTACGCCATCTTCGCGATGCTCGATGAGCCTATTGGCACCAAAGAAACATTCGGGCGTGCCACTGGTGGTTGGGTTGCAGCACCTATTATCAAACGAGTGGTTGAACAAATTGCGCCAATTCTCAGCATAGCTCCAGTCAACGAAGACAGCCAACGAATTCGACGCACCCTAGTTATAGACGAGTACCAATCGAAAGTGGAGGCACGTACGCTTGCATCTTTCAAAGCTCATTAAAAAAGGAACGACTAAACTGAAACAAGGCTGGACCGACGTAGAGATAAGCGGCCTTAGTGCGGACAGCAGAAATATCCGGCCGGGGTATCTATTTGCTGCAATTCCTGGTACTACAACTGATGGGCGCTGTTTCATCGACGAGGCAATTGCCAGCGGGGCGAGTGCAGTATTAGCACCCCCGAACACTCATCTCGATCCCTCACACAAAAAGATACCGCTTTTGATCGAAGCAAACCCACGCCGTGCGCTTGCAAAAATTTCCGCCTGTTTCTTTAACACCCAACCCAAAACAACGGTCGCCATCACCGGCACTAACGGGAAAACCTCGGTAGCTCATCTTACACAACAACTATGGAATAGCCTTGAGAAAAAGGCCGCAAGCCTTGGTACTTTGGGTGTGTGTGGACCTTGCAACCTTAACCTTAACAAGCTTACCACGCCTGATCCCGTAGAGCTCCATCGCTTGCTTCTCAATCTAACTTCCGAGGGAATTAGTCACCTGGCACTGGAAGCCTCGAGTCATGGCCTCGACCAATTCCGTCTTGATGGCGTCGATATTCAAGCAGCTGTCTTTACTAACTTTAGCCGTGATCATTTAGATTATCACAAAGATATGGCCGCTTATCTAAACTCCAAGCTCAGACTTTTCCGCGAATTACTATGTGATGGCGGAACCGCTATTTCTTACTCCGGCGCCCCCGAAGCTGCTATCATTGAAGCTATTGCGAAGCGGAGGCACCAGAATTACGTAAGCTATGGATCAGTCCCTGCAGACATTTCAATTGTGGAGAAACGTCAGATAGATCAGGGCTGGTCCGCAACCATTCAAGCATTCGGGAAAAACTATCCAGTAATGCTAAGTTTTGCTGGAAAATTCCAAATAAACAATTTGCTCGCCGCTATAGCTTTGGTGCACTCAACTGGTACGCCACTGGAAAATATAATCCCTAAAATTGAAACTCTCACGGGAATACCAGGAAGGATGCAACGCGCTGGCAAGTCGATCGCCGGCGGCACAGTTTATATTGACTATGCCCATACACCCGATGCACTCAAAAATGCTCTCTTCGCATTACGGCCTCATATTACGAACAAACTTATAGTAATTTTTGGCTGTGGCGGTGATCGTGACATCGGGAAACGCGCTGAGATGGGCGCTATAGCATGCCAGTTTGCTGACCGTGTGATTGTCACTGATGACAATCCAAGAACTGAAGATGCTGGCGCCATCCGTCGCAGTATATTGAAAGGATGTGCAAATGCCTGCGAGATAAGCGATCGGCGCGAAGCTATTGAAAATACTATTGCTCAATTAGAATGTGGTGACGGGCTCTTGATCGCTGGAAAAGGCCATGAAACAGGCCAGATAATTGGCAACGAAGTGTTACCGTTTAATGACTTTGAAGTAGCCAAAGCTGCACTAGGAGGTACTGCGTGAGTACNCTCTGGACACATCAAGAGGCATCAAAAGCAACGGGAGGGAAAACATATGGTGCTTGGCAAGCAAATGGTGTTTCGATCGACAGCAGGACTGCCAGAGCGGGCGACCTCTTCGTCGCAATCACAGGACCAAATTCGGATGGTCATGATTANGTCACNTCAGCACTNGCGCGGGGCGCGGCAGCAGCGATGGTCACTCAAAGGCGCGCAGATTGGGGTAAAAATGTACCATTACTAGAGGTGAAAGATACTAATTCGGGACTTTCTGCTTTGGGTCAATTTGCTCGAAAGCGACTCAGCAAAAAGGGGCGTATCATCGGCGTTACCGGAAGCGTTGGCAAAACCGGAATAAAAGAAGCGCTTCGGCATTGTTTGAGCCAACAGGCGCCTACTTCTGCGACTGAGGGGAATCTCAACAATAAATGGGGATTGCCACTAAGTCTNGCGCGCATGCCGGCTTCAACGGCCTATGGCGTTTTCGAGATCGGAATGAATTGCGCTGGAGAGATCTCTTCGCTTTCTAAGCTCCTGCAACCCGAAATAGCGATAATCTCCAACATAGAGGCAGTTCACACTGAATTNTTTGACAGTGTTGATGATATAGCGAGTGCAAAAGCTGAGATCTTTCATGGAATGGGAAAANACGGAATTGCAATTTTGAATCGCGATAATCATTATTTTACGAAAATTAAAAATCATGCCGAATTTGCCCATCTTTCTGAAATAATCAGTTTCGGCAGTAGCAAAGATGCAGATGTTCGCCTACTCAATTTTAGCCTTGAAACAAACTTAAGTTCAGTTGAAGCAAATATCTGCGGTGAGATTTTAAAATATCAGATCGGAGTACCAGGAGACCATTGGGCTCTCAATAGCCTAGCCGTTCTGGCTGCTGTAAAAGCCAGCGGCGGCAATATTTTTCTTGCNGCAGAGTCACTCCGTGAAATACCCCANCTTAANGGGCGTGGCGAATGCACGAAAATTTCAATACCTGGTGGCGATTTTGTNCTTATCGATGANAGTTATAATGCTAGCCCCGTTTCAGTTCGAGCCGCACTCAAAGTGCTTTCCAATATGCAGCCCGATCCACCTGGCAGAAGAATAGCTGTTCTTGGCGATATGCTTGAGCTGGGCGCTTGCTCCAACGANCTNCACGCAGCACTCGCCGACGACATTGAAGAAGCCGGTGTAGAAATTGTTTTCACAGTTGGAAACAGAATGGCAGAACTAGCAAAAAGACTGCCTGACCAGATAATCTCATGGCATGCAATTACGAGCGACAAAATCATACCTAAGGTTATAAGTGCCGTGCGAGCCGGAGACGTTATCACGATCAAAGGATCATTTGGAAGCCGCATGGGANNAGTCGCAGATGCGCTGAAAACTCTCTGCGAAGATAAAAGAGAGGAATTTGTATAGATGCTTTATAATCTNCTCGCCCCACTGGCCGATGATTTTGGGCCTTTAAACCTTTTCCGTTATCTGACCTTTCGCACTGGTGGTGCGATAATGACTGCACTGATAGTCAGCTTCATACTTGGGCCAACAATAATAGTGTGGCTTAAAGGGCGACAAGGAGGAGCAACTAATATCCGTGAAGATACGCCTGAAGGACATTTAAAGAAAGCAGGCACGCCAACAATGGGAGGCTTTCTTATCCTAATTGCTATCTTAACAAGCACACTTCTTTGGGCTGACTTACGCAACAACTATGTCTGGTCGGTCTTATTGGTAACGTTAGGCTTCGGGGCAATCGGATTTGCTGACGATTATTTGAAATTAACAGAAAGGACTTCAAAAGGTTTGACGGGGCGCACCAAATTAGCAGTAGAGATTTTAATAGCAACAGTAGCCGCATACTGGATAACTACAATTACTCCTGCACCTCTTGATGAAGGACTTACTATCCCATTTTTCAAAAATGTTCTGATTGATTTGGGCTGGTTCTTCATNCCCTTCGCTGTTTTTGTTGTGGTTGGAGCATCAAATGCAGTGAATTTGACTGATGGGCTGGACGGCCTTGCTATTGTGCCAGTGATGATAGCTGCTGGCTGTTTCGGCATCATCTCCTATTTAGTTGGACATTTTGCCTATTCTGGATACCTACAAATATACCATCTGCCCGGAACCGGTGAATTATCGGTTTTCTGCGGTGCCCTTGTTGGGGCCAGCCTCGGATTTCTTTGGTATAATGCGCCGCCAGCTATGGTTTTTATGGGAGATACGGGCTCACTCGCTGTAGGTGGTGCTCTTGGTGCACTCTCTGTCGTGACGAAACACGAATTGGTTCTCGCTATTATAGGGGGTCTATTTGTACTCGAAACGATTTCGGTCATCGTACAAGTCACCTCATTCAAACTAACTGGAAAACGAGTATTTGCTATGGCACCTCTGCACCATCATTTCGAGAAAAAGGGGTGGGCAGAGTCAACAATTGTCATCCGATTTTGGATAATTGCNGTGGTTTTGGCACTAATTGGCCTCTCCACTTTAAAACTGCGTTAAGGAAACTTTTAAAAAAGNAATGATTGATCTTTCATCACATAGCGGCAGGACTATTGCATTAATGGGGCTCGGAAAGTCTGGCCTCGCGACTGCTCGAAGACTTCGTGATGCAGGTGCGAAAGTATTGGCGTGGGACGATTCTGAAATTGCACGGAAAAACGCTGCGGATGCGGGTATCNCAATTTCCAACCTCATGTGTGAGAATTGGGCAGAAATAGATTATTTAATTCTAAGCCCGGGCATACCCCATACTCATCCTAAGCCACACGCTGCTGNCACCGCAGCAAAAAAGGCAGGTAAAAAAATAATCGGGGATATAGAGCTCATGATACGTGCCAACAATAAAGCACGTGTAGTAGCAGTTACAGGTACTAATGGGAAATCAACGACGACAGCANTAATTGGACATATTCTNAAATCTGCGGGTATTGAGACTGGAATCGGTGGGAACCTCGGGACGCCTGCCCTCGATCTGCCTTCATTAAATACGAAGGGTGTGTATGTGCTAGAGCTTTCCTCTTATCAGTTGGAGCTTACTCCATCACTATGCCCCCAAGTCGCTATTTTACTGAACATTTCTCCCGATCACCTGGAACGTCACGGTGGATTAGAGGGCTACATAAATGCCAAGAGCCTTATATTCAGAAATCAATCAGCTGATGACACAACATTAATCGGTATAGACGAGGTAATCGGAAAAAATTTATATGACGATGTCATAGCGAGTAATGAACAGCAGGCCATTCCTTTCTCTGGATACCAGCAAGCTCAAGGTGGCATTTTTGCCGTCGATCGAGTGCTTTACGATGATCGCAACCATCGCAAACAGCCGATCGTCTCACTCCACGGTAGTAACAACTTGCCAGGCAACCATAATGTCCAAAATGCTGCTGCAGCAGCAGGAACTGCATTAACGCTTGGGCTTGCAACAAATATCATTGCCGATAGCATTCATAGCTTTCCAGGCCTTGCCCACCGGCAACAATTAGCAGCAATTATTGATGGCGTACGTTACGTTAACGACAGTAAGGCCACAAATGTAGACGCTGCCTCTCGTGCATTACAGTCATATAAAAAGATCTATTGGATAGCAGGAGGACTTGCTAAAGAAGGTGGTCTCGATGGCCTATTGGATAAGATTGGTGCAGTCCGGCATGCATTTTTGATAGGTGAAGCAGAACGAAAATTTGAGAAGGCTCTCAGCGAGAAAATTCCTGTTACATGCTGTGGTAAAATGGAAACCGCAATTTATGCAGCCCACAAGCTATCCCATCGCGAAGGGCTTTCAAATGCCGTCGTGCTATTGTCACCCGCGTGCGCTTCCTGGGACCAATATAGGAGCTTCGAAGAGCGAGGTTCCGAATTCTGCCGATTAACANNGCAGTTGCCAGGAACTGAAAGAGAAATTTACTGGAGTGACGATATGAAAGGCTCAGCTTGATGCCTGCTTTCGCTCGCTCAGACACATCTGTACTCGGCCGCTGGTGGTGGACTGTAGACCGCTGGTCATTATTGGTTATTGTCGCATTAGCCGCTTTTGGCCTCTTACTGGCCGCCTCGGCTAGTCCGTCAGTGGCGGAACGCCTAGGTCTCAATTCCACCTATTTTCTTAAACGCCAGGCACTCTATTTTTTTCCAGCTTTAGTATTAATGTTCTCTATCTCGCTTTTGAATATAATCCAGGTTCGGCGGTTTGGACTGTCAATTTTCGCTGGCTCCTTCTGCTTACTTTGTGCAACCCCGTTAATTGGCACAGAGGTCAATGGGGCCATGCGTTGGATAAGCGTTGCAGGCTTCTCCCTACAACCGTCTGAGTTTATCAAGCCTGGTTTTGCTATATTTTCGGCGTGGATTTTTGCAATTAGCAGGCTGAAGGAAAATATGCATGGCGCTAGAATTGTCTTTTGTGGTTATGCGCTGATTGTTACTTTACTGATGGTTCAACCAGACTTGGGCCAATCGGTCATTGTNACTACTATTTGGTTTTCTCAGTGGTTCCTTGCNGGGCTGCCAATTACAATGATATGCGGGTTAATTTTGTTGACCATTATCTTCCTACTTGGCGCTTATATTTCTCTCCCACACGTGACCAGTCGCATTGATCGGTTTATTGATCCCAAAACAGGTGACACCTATCAAATTGATAAAGCATTAGAAGCATTTNCAAATGGTGGAATTCTCGGAACTGGCCCTGGACAAGGAATTGCCAAAACACGCCTTCCCGATGCACACACAGATTTTATATTTGCCGTGGTTGGCGAGGAATTCGGTCTACTTGCTTGTCTCGTCTTGGTGATAGCATTTGCCTTTGTTGTTCTTCGCGGATTCTTCCGCCTGATGCGTGAAACGGATCTCTTTGTTGTGTTGGCTGCAGCTGGATTGCTTGTACAGTTTGGAATTCAAGCACTTATAAATATGGGTTCTACAGTTAACCTCCTGCCAACTAAAGGTATGACACTACCCTTCATTTCATATGGGGGTTCTTCACTCTTTGCATTAGCTGCTGGAATGGGAATGGCGCTAGCCTTAACTCGTGCTCGTCCTAGAGGTGTAGAATGAACNGAACTGAAAAAATAGCTGTTCTTGCTGCCGGCGGCACTGGAGGGCACCTATTTCCGGCTCAAGCTTTAGCTGAACAATTAGGACGCCAAGGGGTTCGTTTGAGCTTAATTACTGACAAGCGTGCGACAGAAATTAGTGGTGCACTTGCTAATGCAGACATCTATCGTATCAGTGCATCCGGCGTTAGCGGACGTAGTATAGTTCGCCGCTTGTGTGCCATTTTCGGCCTGTGTTTTGGGTTTATCCAAGCGATACTATTCNTGCGCACTATTAAACCAGATGTTGTGGTGGGGTTCGGGTCATATGCATCTTTTCCTACAGTGGCAGCCGCAACATTACTAGGTTATCGAACAGTCATCCACGAACAAAATGCAATACTTGGCCGTGCAAATCGATTTTTAGCCCCAAGAGTAACGCGAATAGCTACAGCCTTTGAATTTGTTTCAAATCTTAAAGCCAAAGACCGACGGAAAATGGTGTGGACAGGAAATCCGTTGCGCCCCGACATAGTTGCAATATCGGATAAGCCGTATCCAAAGTTCGGCCAGAACTCGAATATCAATATATTGATTTTTGGNGGAAGTCAGGGCGCAACGATTTTTTCAAATATTGTCCCCAAAGCTTTGATGCTTCTGCCACAAAAAATAATGATACGAATTCGTGTGGTCCAGCAATGCCGCGACGAAGATGTGAAAAGAGTTCAGGAAATTTATAGCAAGGCGAATATAGAGGCACTCGTTGAACCATTCTTCAATGATATCGCAACCCACATTAGTTGGTCTCATCTTGTAATCTGCCGAGCCGGTGCGTCTACACTAGCGGAATTAGCTGCCGCTGGAAGGCCTGCTATTTTAGTGCCTTTCCCTCATGCGATAGACGATCATCANACGCGTAATGCACAGGGNCTCTGNGATGCAGGAGGTGGATGGATGATCGCGCAAGATGCTTTCACAGCGAGGGCGCTAGCAAGCCGCCTCGAAGCACTCTGTTCAATCGAACACACACTCGCGATGGCAGCTGAGTGCGCGACCAAGATAGGCGTGTCAAGCGCTGCAGAGCGCCTGTCGAGTTTAGTTATGGAAACATTAGGTCCTAACCAGATAAGCCGAACTGAGAAGAGGTCTGCTTTATGAATGCATTACCTCTTAATATTGGGCTGGTTCATTTCGTTGGAATAGGTGGTATCGGCATGTCCGGCATTGCCGAAATACTCCATAATCTTGGGCATCAGGTGCAAGGCAGCGACATCTCAGACAACCAGAATGTTCAGCGACTCAGGGAGTTNGGGATTAAAATACATGTGGGCCACCATGAGGACAATATTAATCAAGCCAACGTAGTTGTGATTTCTTCGGCAATAAAAATAGAAAATCCAGAAATCGCAGCAGCTCGCACGCGCCGCATTCCAGTGGTTCGTCGCGCCGAAATGTTAGCTGAATTAATGCGCCTTAAATCGTCAATCGCAGTTGGCGGTACTCACGGGAAAACTACTACTACATCAATAATAGCCGCAGTTCTTGATGGTGCAGGACTTGATCCTACCGTCATAAATGGCGGCATCATAAACTCCTATGGAACGAATGCACGNCTTGGAGACGGAAAGTGGATGGTGGTTGAGGCAGATGAGTCCGATGGAACCTTTATCCGTCTGCCTGCTACTATCTCTGTTGTCACAAATCTCGATCCGGAGCACCTCGATTTCTACGGTGATTTCGAGACTGAAAAAGATGCTTTCCACCGCTTCATAGCGAATATTCCCTTCTATGGNTTCGGAGTTCTTTGCATCGATCANCCAGAAGTCCAGAATCTAATAGGCAGGGTCTCAGATAGGCGTTTGGTTACTTATGGACTCAGCCCACAAGCAGANGTGCGCGCAATTAACCTCACNCCCGAGGCTGTTGGTGTTACATTTGAAGTCGTGATTACGCGACCNGAAGGGTCAAGACATTTGGCCAACCGAATACGGTTGCCAATGTTCGGGGAACACAATGTCCTTAATGCACTAGCTGCTATCGCAATCGCTACGGAGCTAGAGATTAANGAAAAGGTAATTTTGAGAACGCTAGCTGGTTTTGAGGGAGTTAAGCGTCGCTTCACAAAAATAGGCCAAATAGGTGGCGTCACGATTGTCGATGATTACGGACACCATCCAGTTGAGGTTTCTGCGGCGCTAAAGGCTGCTCGATCAGCGAGCCAAGGAAGTATTATCGCAGTACACCAACCACACCGCTTTAGCCGAATTAAAGAATTATTTGAAGAATTCTGCACATGCTTCAACGATGCAGATACAGTTATCATTGCTGATATTTATTCTGCGGGTGAACAACCGATCCCAGGGATAGATAAATTGGCTCTTATTAATGGCATCAAGTCACGCGGTCATAGAAACGTTTTGGCTCTGGNAAAGCCCAGCGAATTACCTGCGCTAATTCATTCNATCNCTAATGCGGGTGATTTAGTTATCTGCTTAGGAGCAGGTAATATCACCACATGGGCGGCGGACCTGCCTGGTGCCCTCGCTAAACACCAGGCAGCTGCGGGCAAGGTAGATTTATGATAACGTCCCAGAAATATANTGGAAAAAATCCACCCAAATACCTCCCTCCTGTGCGTGGAGAATTGCTTTTTGGCGAAGATTTGGCTCGTTATACCTGGTTTCGAGTAGGTGGTCCTGCCGAAGTTCTCTACCGCCCGGCCGACACCAAGGATCTCCAAGAGTTTCTTCAAAATGTTCCAGCAAAACTCTCAATTACTGTTATCGGGGTAGCGTCAAATCTTCTTATACGTGACGGAGGCGTTCCTGGTGTAGTGATACAGCTGCGAAAGCCATTTAATACGATCTCGCTTACCGAAAATGTCATCACAGCGGGAGCCGGAGCCCTTGATATAAGTGTTGCACGATTTGCACTCTCCAATGAACGCAGAAATTTGGAATTCCTGTCAGGGATCCCGGGTACCATCGGTGGAGCCCTACGCATGAATGCAGGTGCTTATGGATCTGAAATNAAGGATTTTCTTATCAACGCAGAGGCTATTGATCGAGAGGGTAATATACACACGGTAAACAATGACGAACTTCAGCTCGCTTATCGCCACTGTNATGCNCCTAAAGACTGGATATTTCTCAAAGCAAACTTGGCCACAGTGCCCGGCAAAAAGGAAAAAATAGCTGCTAAAATGGCCCAGATCGCTAAAGCTCGTGCGCATAGCCAACCGATAAGACAACGCACGGGAGGTTCGACATTTAAAAATACTTTAGAGAAACCAGCTTGGCAGCTTATTGATGAGGCTGGATGCCGTGGACTTCGTTTGGGTGAGGCGCAAGTTTCTGAGCACCACTGTAATTTCCTTATCAATTGCGGCCAGGCAAAAGCGTATGACCTGGAACACCTTGCCATCGAAGTACGCCGCAGAGTCCACGCACAATCGGGATCACTATTGGAATGGGAACTTGATCGAATTGGTCTCGAAGAAGGGGAGGCCGATTCGTGAGCCAAAACAAAGATAAACACATAGTNGTACTAAAAGGGGGTTGGTCTGCCGAACGCAACGTCTCTTTGGACAGTGGCAAAGCATGTGCCGACGCATTAAAAAANATAGGTTACNGAGTAACCGAGGTCGATATCAAGCGCGACTTGACCCAACTTCTAGATGCTCTCAACCCTAAACCAGATATCGTTTTCAATGCGCTTCATGGAAGATATGGTGAGGATGGCTCAATAGCCGCCATTCTTAATATCCTGGAAATTCCCTATACACATTCTGGGCTGCTACCTTCAGCGCTAGCTATGGATAAATTCCAAGCAAAACAGCTGCTGCTATCAGCTGGAATACCGTTTCCAACCGGCATCATTACCGACCGCGAAACCCTTTCCTGTCGTCTTCCTATTGATCCGCCAATTGTTGTGAAGCCAATAAACGAAGGCTCCAGCGTAGGAGTCCATATTATTCGTGAAAATGCATCTTTTGTCGATTTTGATCAATGGCAGGAGGGCCAAAAATTATTAGTTGAAGAATTCATCCCTGGGCGCGAACTAACGGTAGCGGTGATGGGTGATGAAGCCCTGGGAGTCACCGAATTACAGCCAAATTCAGATTTCTATGATTTTGAAGCGAAGTATACCCATGGGAAGACAGTACATAAATGCCCTGCTCTTATCGACGATAACGTCTCAGCTGAAGCTATGAAATACGCAGAATTAGCTCATAAAATCCTAGGCTGTAGAGGGATAAGTCGGTCCGACTTTCGGTACAACGATACTGCTG
Source organism: Rhodospirillaceae bacterium (assembly GCA_002711555.1). Next base: position 31,849 of record PARQ01000014.1, read on the forward strand.
GAGAACCCGGGAAACTTTTTATGTTAGAGATCAATACTCAGCCTGGCATGACATCGCTTTCACTTGTGCCAGAGCAAGCTGCTACAGCTGGCATAAGTTTTGCTGGGTTAGTTGACTGGATGGTTAAGCAAGCGAGGTTTGATTAGTGAGACGCAATAGGGATAAAAATATTAGTAAAAACGTCGAGAAAGACCCATCTATTAAACTTAAAAGGGTTTTGATGGTTCCTTTACGCGCCAAAACAATGCTTCTCGCAATGACAGCTCTAGTGATTCTAGTGAGTTGCAGTGCCGGTATCGCGGTAATTCAGTATACAAATTCGGTAAATGCCCTGTTTAACACTGTTAATCAAATAAAAAGGGATACTGCGACCGCACTTGGACTCACCATTAATGAGGTGCTAGTCACTGGCAGAAATGAAATTTCTCGGAGCGAATTACTTGCAGCCCTGAAAATCCGGCGCGGAGACCCGATTCTTGGATTTGATCCGCACGCGGCACGGGAACGCCTGCTATCTATTGGTTGGATTGCAGATGCAGATGTTCAGAGGCGATTGCCGAACATCATATACGTACGCATTATTGAACAAAAACCTGCAGCCATATGGCAGCACAATGGCAAATTTCAATTAATTGCCCGGAATGGCAAGGTAATCAGCAAGAAGATTTCAACGCAGCATAGAGCTTTGAAAGTGCTAGTCGGAGAGAACGCACCAGAATATGCTGCAGAATTAATGAAAATGCTTGAGACAGAGCATGATTTAATGAAGCAAGTCACTCACGCAACTCGAGTTGGCTCTCGACGTTGGAATCTGCTTCTAAAACAAGGTATCGATATCCGATTACCAGCGGAACATGCTGAAACAGCATGGCGCTATCTTGCAACTTTGCAGCGAAATCATCGGATCTTACAACAAAAAATCCGGGCGGTTGACTTACGTATACCCAACCGATTGACGGTTCAGNTCTTACCGAAGCAAANAACTGAACGAGCCGGGAATGAAACATGAGACCGGACGAGACTACCGGTAAACATAGGAGTTAGTTGGTCTTGGCACAAGATGAAGTGATAAGTGCATTAGATATTGGCAGCAGCAAAATTACCTGTTTTATCGCCGAGAATGACTCCATTACTGGGCTTAGAGTGCTTGGAATAGGTCACCATGCGAGCAGCGGAGTGAAAGCAGGTAATATTGTAGATATGGACTCGGCTGAAAATGCTGTACGCGCAGCAGTAACAGGCGCTGAAGAGATGGCTGAGAAAACAGTTCGCAAGATTACTGCGAATATTAGTGCAGGCCTAATGCAAAGCTCCGTAAGTGAGCACCGAGTACCTGTGAGCGGTGCGACAATTTCAGAAAGCGATCTCAACAAATTATTGATGGAATGTCGATCAACACAAGACACACAAGACCGCGCCCTTGTTCATGCTATCCCTGTCGGTTTCGATGTTGATGGAGAATCCGGCATACATGACCCTAGAGGTCTGCACGGCCGAGAACTTGGTGTGAAAATGCATAGTGTTTCTATCACCACCTCGGCATTACATAATCTTGCGACCTGCATTTCACGTTGCCATCTAGAGTTACGTGATCTTGTTATAACGCCATACGCGGCGGGCCTTGGGTGTTTAGTCGAAGATGAGTTAGACCTCGGGGCAACCATCGTTGATATAGGTGCCGGCACTACTAGCCTTGCAATCTTTTTCGATGGTGCTCTAATTCACGTTGACTCAATCCCAGTAGGAGGTTGGCACATAACCAGCGATATCGCCCGCGGTCTATCAACTCCTATTAATCAAGCTGAGCGCATTAAAACGCTTTACGGAAGCTGTGAGGGAGTGCCATCAGACGAACGTACAATGATTGCTGTCCAGCAAATCGGAGACGATGATGAAATTGCACCAGAGCAAGTTCCCAAATCCATGCTAACTGGAATTATAACGCCACGTGTCGAAGAAATACTCGAGATTGTGCGCTCTCAAATCTTAGCGAGCGGGCTAGACAAAATTGCCGGACGCCGTGCGGTTCTTACCGGGGGAGCCTGCCAATTGGAAGGCATTCCTGAGTTGGCATCAAAAATCCTCAAAAAACAGGTGCGCATTGGACGTCCCCGCGGTATCGCTGGTCTAGGCGATGCTATGGCTGGCCCAGCTTTTTCTGTGAATGCAGGCTTNTTAGCCTTCACCATCAATGATCAAGGTGAAATACGACAAATCGCAAATGAANCCTACACAACAAGTGGTAGCCTATTCGGCCGCCTTGGAGGTTGGTTCCGTGAAAACTTCTGACCTCCCGTACAAGTTTCGTATGTTTTCTCATGTTCGAGAGAACAACGGAATGCCAGCTTACGCTGGTAAACCCTGGCACTGCAAAATAGAGTGGAGGCTCTGATGACCATTAAGTTATCGATGCCCNTTTCAGAACAACAACTGAAGCCAAGGATCACAGTAATCGGTGTTGGCGGCGCGGGTGGAAACGCTGTCAACAACATGATTAGCTCGAGCCTTGAGGGCGTAGAATTTCTCGTTTGTAATACAGACTCACAAGCGCTTGATCAATCAATCGCAGAAAACAAATTGCAACTCGGAGTGTCTATCACTCAAGGCTTGGGGGCAGGCGCCCGACCTGAAGTCGGTCAAGCAGCAGCTGAAGAAGTGCTTGATACCATCCTCGATCAGGTTATCGGAAGTCATATGTGCTTCGTTACGGCAGGNATGGGCGGAGGGACGGGCACCGGAGCAGCTCCCGTCATTGCTCGAGCAGCAAGAGAAAACGGCATGTTAACGGTCGGGGTTGTTACCAAGCCATTTCACTTCGAAGGCGCCCAACGCATGCGCACCGCAGAAGAGGGAATCGAAGAATTAGCACAATATGTTGACACTTTGATTATTATTCCGAACCAAAATCTTTTCCGAATAGCAAATGAAAAAACTACATTTGCCGAAGCCTTCAATATGGCTGATGAGGTTCTTAATTCGGGCGTTCGCGGCGTCACTGATCTTATGGTAATGCCCGGTTTGATAAATCTCGACTTTGCAGATATTCGCACTGTAATGAGCGAGATGGGTAAAGCAATGATGGGTACGGGTGAGGCCGAAGGCGAGAGTCGTGCTATCGATGCAGCAGAGTCCGCTATCTCAAATCCATTACTTGATGATATCACAATGGAGGGGGCCAAGGGTGTGCTTATCAACATAACAGGCGGCCCAGATATAACGCTATTTGAAGTGGATGAGGCGGCAAACCGTATCCGACAGGAAGTCGATGACAATGCTAATATTCTCTTTGGGTCGACATTTGAGGATACTATGGAGGGGAAAATCCGCGTTTCAGTTGTAGCAACAGGCATTGATGCCCATTCATCAGCTCAAACGCTACCTCAACCACGACCGATAGTTGAAGAAAACGAACGGTCCAATCCCAGCCGAGCCTTTGAAGAGAACGGGACCTCAATCGTTGAACCAACGCCGATTGAATTGGCGGTGGAAGCCGCCAAAAAATTGGATTCGAACGAGGCATCACATTTGGAAGAGGTGGCTAAACCGATTGAACAATCTGAAAAAGACGAAGGGTCACAATCATCGCCAACATCTACGCCAGAAAACGTTGAAATTCGTCAAGATCTGACCAACTCCGAATCTATGATACGTGACCCATTCATTCCTCCCCAGCCCGTAGATATAGGAATATCGTTAAGCAGAGAGAATGAACTTGATCCATTCAGCGAAGCTGACTTCACAAATGCACAAAGCGTAAAGGATCCATCACGGAAAAGAAAACGCCCTAGTTTGTTTAAAAGACTAACAGGAGCAGCAAAACGTGAGGAGGAATCTGAGCGTTTGGCAATGGCGGCAAAACTCAACAGCCAGAATGCAAAAAAAACGGCAAGAAAACCGATATCTTCAAAAGCAGCAAATCCCTATGCCACTTCTACTCAGGACTTTGCTACTGAACCCGCCGTGTCAGCACCAAGGTTAAAACCTACGACGGAGGCCCCCCCCCATTTGAAAAGTAGCCCAGTGCCTGAGATGCAAGTTGAAGAAATATCGGTCACCACCGCAGAGCCAGAAATTAAAGCTGAGCAGAGTTTGCCTCCATCGCCTGTCAGCTTACCGCAAAAAGNGCCTGCATCTACTNCGGTCATTTCATCCCAGGATAAATCGATGACGGAAGCCGCTCCAACCGATCAATTTTCTTTATCGCAAGCTGAAACAGAGATGCTCGAAATACCGGCCTTCCTTCGTCGGCAGGCGAATTAGGGATCGATGACCACTTTACACATGACAGTTGGCAGCCGCGCAAGNTCAGTGCGGCTGCTCATATCCAGATATTGGAGAAATAAATAGTAACAAAGAGTGATTTGAGGACTATAGCGGAGGTTGTTAAGTANTTGNCATNCTTCAGTGATGATATTTGTGAAAGNTTGAAAGTTTTACTGAGTTATCANGTGGGGTTACANCAGTTTTGCAAATCAATGCACTAGTAACACTATTTGGGACAAGTATGCGCCAAACAACAATAGAAAACGAAGTCCATTGCTCCGGTATAGGTCTTCACTCTGGCAAAGAAGTTTCNATGTCACTCCATCCAGCCGAAGCAGATACGGGTATTATCTTTCGGCGTCTTGATGTCCCAGACAATAGGTCGGAAATCCCAGCCCTTTTTGATCAGGTCATTGATACTCGGTTATGCACTACGCTCGCGAACAATAGCGGTACTTCAGTTGCAACNGTTGAACACCTTATGGCAGCGTTAGCTGGATGCCAGATTGATAATGTAGTTGTCACTATCAATGGAAGCGAAGTGCCAATTATGGATGGCAGTGCAGGACCTTTTGTGTCTCTTATTGAGTGTGCTGGGATTGTAGAATTAGACTCCCCGCGTAACATAATACAGATATTGCATGAAGTCTCAGTTAATGAAGGAAATGGTAAAGCATCCATTTCCCCAACAGACCACCAGCGCTCCGGCCTAAACATCGACTTAAATATCGATTTCGAAAATGCAGCGATAGGGTACCAAACACTTTTCATTAGCCTGTCATCTTGGAGTTTCAAACAAGATATATGCCACGCCCGTACATTTGGATTTTTAAAGGATGTAGAAGCGCTCCGCCAAGCAGGCCTTGCGCAAGGTGGTTCACTTGATAATGCGATTGTTATAAGCGAAAACGGGATCCTTAACAAAGGTGGCTTACGATACGATGATGAATTCGTTCGACACAAGGCCCTAGATTGTATTGGAGATCTGTACTTGGCTGGTAATCAGATAGCTGGATGTTTTTCCGGAGATCGCACTGGGCATAGCATTCATAACAAGTTACTGCGTTGTTTATTCGCAGATCGTGAAGCTTGGAGATTAGTCCCTATGGATGAATTGGCAGAAATTCCTGCTCAACATTGGAATGTCGAGAGCCAAAGAGCAATCGCCTAATTGGCAATACGCCACAATACCAGTTGACCACCAAAAAAACCTGTTAGAATTAATATGGCCCATGGAGCGGTATGTATAGTATAGCTTAACGCAGCCTGACTGCATATTNTCCCGTTATTGTCATTGGATGAATAAATTTGCTTAACNAAGGTCTGAACCCTTATGAAAGTGAGACATAGCCTACCATATTCTTTTAAAATTTGTTTATTGCCTGCCGTGTTAGTCGTTGCCGCCACTTTATTAATCAGTTGCAGCGACACCATGGACTCTATATTCGGCAAGCCTGAGGAAGAAAAAAAACTAGCGCCGCGAACGGTAGAGCAGATTTATAATGACGCTATGGATCACTTGCACGCGGGCTGGTACGAAACGGCTGCAGAACAGTTCGACGAAGTGGAGCGTCAATACCCTTATTCTGCTTGGGCGACAAAATCCCAACTGATGGCTGGATATTCGCAATATCTTAAAAACCACTACGACGACGCNATAATTTCGCTAGATCGGTTCATCGAGCTGCATCCGGGTAACCGTGATGTAGCCTATGCCCANTACTTAAAAGCGTTGAGTTATTACGAACAAATNTCGGACGTAGGGCGAGACCAAAAAATGACACAGTTAGCGCTCAAATCACTCAAAGACGTCGTGCGCAGGTATCCAAAGACGCCTTATGCACGCGATGCGCGCATAAAAATTGATCTAACNACAGACCACCTTGCCGGTAAAGAAATGAACATTGGCCGATACTATCAACGCAAAGGTGAATTTCTTGCCGCGATAAATCGCTTCCGGCGTATTATTGAGCGTTATCAGATGACAAGCCAGACCCCCGAGGCATTGCACCGTCTAACAGAATGCTACCTTGCTCTTGGCATTACTGATGAAGCGCAAATGGCAGCCGCAGTATTAGGGCANAACTACCCCGGNAACTCCTGGTACAAAGACAGCTTTGCCCTCNTAGAAGGGCAAAGGCTCCGACCTCTCAAAAAAGATGGTTCATGGCTTAGCTGGATGTGGGATTGGGCATTATAGGGGTGATATCATGCTGATGACGCTCAGCATCCATAATGTGGTCCTTATCAAACGATTGGAAATATCCTTTNCTCNAGGTTTANCAGTATTGACTGGAGAGACTGGAGCCGGAAAATCAATCTTGTTAGATGCTCTGGGGTTGGCCTTGGGTGCGCGCTCCGATTCAAATCTCTTACGCCTTGGGAGCGACCAGGCAACCGTTGTCGCAGAATTCTCCGCACGCCCTAACGATCCGTCTACTACTCTCCTTCATGAACATGACATTGAGCACGACGGAATTATTTTTCTACGTCGCGTACTTGGTACAAATGGGCGCACTCGAGCATTTGTAAATGACCATCCGGTGAGTATAAACTTTCTTCGCAGAATCGGTGAATCACTTGTAGAAATTCAAGGCCAATTTGACGAACGCGGTCTTATGGATCAAAGCACACACCAAGATATTCTAGACACCTTTGGCAATCACCAAGAGATGGTTATGGCTACGCGGGCATCCTTCTTAGCTATGAAAAATGCGAATACCAAATTAGTCCAGGCAGAAGCAGCCATCAAAACAGCCCAAGAAGATGAAGAATATCTTCGTCATTCAGCAGANGAGCTTATAAAACTNAATCCGGCTCTGGNGGAGGAAACAGAACTTTCTAATTTGCGACAACTTTTGATGAATTCCGAGAAAATCTTATCGGCGGTAAATGAAGCTTTTGCTGAACTAGAGGGTGAATCTGGCGCCGAAAATAAACTTNGGAAAGCGCTGAGTAGTCTTGAACGCTGTTATAAAATAGCAGGTGATTCGCTAGAACCTGCCACAAAAACCATCGAGCGTGCCTTATTTGATACTGAAGAAGCGATGGCAAATTTACGGGACACAGCAGACGGNATCGATTTGGATGGCAAACGCCTAGAACAAATTGAGGACCGCTTACATGCACTACGCGACGCTGCTCGAAAACACCGAGTTGAAGTCGACGAATTGCCTAAGTTGAAAAATACCCTCGAATCACAGGTTTTATTAATNAATGACCAATCAGATCAGTTAATAATGCTCCGAAAATCACTTGAGACCGCTCGCGCAAACTTTGTTAGTCATGCTAGTAAACTACAGCAAGTACGTTATCGGGCAAGTAACATCCTCGATGAATCAGTCAACAAGGAATTGATTCCACTTAAATTAGAAAAAGCCTCCTTCGAAACCAGGATCGAAGAGCTTCCGGAACACCAATGGGGTGAGACCGGGATGGATAGAGTGAGCTTTTTAGTCAGTACCAATCCCGGGANCCCNCCTGGCCCNCTATCAAAGATTGCATCGGGAGGAGAATTATCTCGGTTTATGCTGGCCCTACGTGTTGTTGTCACAGCGAGAAGCGGACCAGACACCTTAATCTTCGATGAGGTAGATAGTGGAGTAGGCGGAGCAACCGCTGATGCGGTCGGTGCCCGTTTGGCGGACCTTGCTCAAAAACTACAGGTTTTAGTGGTAACACATTCCCCGCAAGTTGCTGCCCGTGGGAATAGTCATTTCAAAGTTGCAAAGTATTCAAGCAGTGAAGACACTGTCACAAACGTTCAGGAGCTTTTTGAAAANGAAAAATGTGAAGAAGTTGCCCGCATGCTTTCGGGCAAAGAAGTAACAGATGAGGCTCGGGCTGCTGCAAGCAAACTGCTTCAAGAGAAAAATTCGTGACGTCAAAGCCAATCNCAGAGTTAANCGAAGACGAAGCAAGANCAGAACTCGATCGTCTTGCAAAAGAAATTGCTTATCATGATCGGCTGTATCATACAGATGATGCGCCTGAGATATTGGACGGTGATTACGATAAACTCCGCCGTAGGAACGAGTCTATCGAGGCTCACTTTCCTACTTTAGTACGCGCTGATAGCCCTAGTAAACAAATCGGGGGTAAAATTTCAGCACGATTTAAAAAAGTTGAACATTCAATTCCGATGCTTTCGCTCTCAAACGCCTTCAGTGACGACGATGTTTTAGAATTTGATAATCGTATCCGACGTTTTTTGGGGCTTGAATCCGGNACAATCATTCACACAGTAGCCGAACCAAAAATAGATGGCCTGTCTGCCACATTGCGTTACGAACAGGGGAGATTCGCCNTAGGTGCTACTAGGGGTGACGGCACCGTTGGCGAGGAGGTAACCCAAAATCTACGCACTATTTCTGACATTCCAAGCGCACTACCCGTTGATGCAGGGTCCATTCTGGAAATCCGTGGAGAAGTCTATATGGCTAAAAGCGATTTCCACGCACTAAACGATCGACAGAAGACCTTAAAACAAAAACTATTTTCTAATCCTCGGAATGCTGCAGCTGGCAGTTTGCGCCAACTTAACCCTGATATTACGGCCGAAAGGCCATTACGNTTTTTTGCCTACAGTGCCGGCGAGAAATCTCTACCTATCAGCGACACACAGTGGGGTTTCCTTCAAGCCCTGAAGCGTTGGGGTTTTCAAGTTAACCCACTTACACGACGCTGCACATCAATTGAGGAAATACTATCCGCATACANTGAAATTGGGGCAAACCGAAACAANCTCGACTATGAAATAGATGGAGTTGTCTACAAGGTTGATAACTTTGATTATCAGAATCGTCTTGGGACAGTAAGTCGCGCACCACGGTGGGCGGTGGCGCATAAGTTCCCTGCGGAACAGGCTGACACAGTATTGGAAAAGATAAACATACAAGTTGGTCGTACCGGAGCGTTAACGCCCGTCGCTCATTTGAAACCAGTCTTTGTCGGTGGAGTAATGGTGAGCCGTGCAACCCTTCACAATGAGGATGAAATTACACGGTTAGGGTTAATTCCTGGCGACACCGTCCGCATTCAACGTGCTGGTGATGTGATCCCGCAAGTAGTCCAACGAGTCATAAAAGGTTGCGGCAAGGCTTTCAAATTCCCTAAAAACTGCCCAGTATGCGGAAGCTTTGCAGTGCGCGAGACTGACAAAGCAGTTCGGCGGTGCACAGGGGGATTCAATTGCCCNGCACAGACAGTTGAGCGCTTGAAACATTTCATTTCACGTGATGCCTTCGATATAGAAGGTTTGGGTGCTAAACATGTCAAAGAATTTTATGCCGATGGTATAATAAACACGCCATTGGATATTTTTAATTTGAAGCATCAACGCAAAGCTCTCTTGTGCCGCGATGGCTGGGGTGAACAATCAACGTCGAAATTACTGCAGAATATCGAGAAGCGACGGCGAATTTCCCTCGATCGTTTCATCTATGCTCTCGGCATTCCCTCAGTCGGCCGCGTCACCGCCAAACTATTGGCAAAGCATCTTGGTTGCTTCAACATGTTGAGAAAACTTGCTCCTGCAGCCATTGACACNAATGGGCCAAGCCATCAGCAACTCCTCAATATTGATGGCTTAGGCCCTGTTGTGGCAAAAGATATTGCGGTCTTCTTTTCTGATGAGAAAAACCAAAAACTCCTTGATGAACTCAATAATATATTAGAAATACAAGATTTTTCAGGACCTGACCTTAATGACTCCCCTATCCAGAGCAAAATCATAGTGTTCACCGGCACCCTCGAAAATATGAGTCGAAATGAAGCAAAGGCACGGGCCGAGCAACTCGGGGCAAGGGTGACCGGCTCAATCTCTCAAAAAACTGATTTTCTNGTCGCCGGTAACAAAGCAGGGACCAAAGTTGAGAAAGCAGCAGCTCTAGGGGTCAAAATACTTGATGAAAAAGAATGGCTCTCAATACTTGATGTGTAAAATCATATTTTTCGTGTTTTCTCTACAAGAAATGTTTCCACACCGCTAAGAATACAAAAAATGCGACTAACAGTAGTGTGCTTTANANATTATGACTGCAATGGTCGTGTCGCAGCCTTTAACCATTGAGCTGTTTCAGAGTCTACCATTGGCTCAATCAATTGGCGCACTAGAGAATGGTAATTGTCCAGCCATTCTATTTCATTCGATGTGAGCAATGATCGTTCTACGAGACGTGTATCTATTGGGACACATGTCAGAATATCGAAACCTAGCCATGCTCCCAAACCGCGCCCGTTTTCATCACGCTTACAGACCACGGCAAGATTTTCAATTCTCACGCCAAACTCACCAGTTTTATAAAATCCCGGTTCAATGGAAATGATCATGCCAGCTTCAAGTGGTACTCCACCAGATACTTTTGAAATCCTGTGGGGACCTTCATGAACGCACAAATAAGAACCAACCCCATGGCCCGTTCCGTGATCGTAATCTAGCCCTGCCTTCCACAAGGGTAACCGCCCAAGAATATCAAGCTGGCTTCCAGGGGTGCCGACGGGAAACTCAGCCGAAGAAACGGCAATATGCCCTTTTAAGACCCTTGTAAAGCGATCTCTCTCTTCACANGAAGGTCTGCCGCCATCTGGACCCTCGATATAGACAGTACGAGTTACATCGGTAGTGCCATCTAAATATTGGCCGCCAGAATCAATCAAATACAAATCACCGGGCTTAAGGAGTTTGTTAGTTTGCGGTGTCACATCGTANTGGACGATTGCAGCGTTAGCACCCGTACCAGATATTGTTCTGAAGCTTAGATCGCGAATCAAGTCGCAACGAGACCGGCATTCTNTTAAATTCTCGCAGGCACTAATTTCTGAAACTTCACCCCTCGGTGCCATTTTGTCGAGCCANGCCAAAAAATTAACCATTGCAACACCATCTCGGATATGAGCCTCGCGCGAGCCNTTCACTTCAATATTGTTTTTACAAGCTTTGGGCAGCGAACAAGGATCCTTCCCCGTTATTACGCGTACCCCAGAATTCCGTAGGACAGACACCAGGTAAGCGGGCGCTACGGTTTCGTCTACAACGACCGTTTCAAGCTTAGCTCCGATTTTCTGGAGAAAGGGTCCAATTTGCCCNATATCATCGATAATGATTTCTTTGCGTAATNNCTCCGCAACTTCCGGCAGTAATTTTCTATTATCGATAAACCAATGCACATCTTCATTTGCAAAGATGACTAGAAAGGAAAGAGCAAGCGGCGCATAAGGTACGTCTCCACCACGTATATTTAGCATCCAAGCTATTGAATCTGGGCTTGTAATGAGCGCAGCATCCTGACTTTCTTTTAACAATCCGTTCGAAATAAACCTACGCTTCTCTCGTGATGATTTTCCGGCAAAATTGATGGTGTGGTTGGTGACAGGGGCTAAAGGTGGTGCCGGTTGATTATCCCAGACTGCATCAATCGGATTTTTGTCGACCTCAACAAATTTGGCGCCTATCTCAATAAGATTCCGTTGATAATTATTCCGTGTTGTATCGGTTATTAACCAAGAATCAAAAGCCAACCTAGAACCTTTCCTGAGATTATTGGCTGACCAAGTCCATGGGCTCACTTCGGATATATTAAAAATATCATATATCGAAGGATCAACCTGATCCCATATTTGCAGAGTATAACGCCCATCTACAAAAATTGCTGCCTTATCAATCAGAATCACAGCCACACCCGCTGAACCGGAAAACCCAGTTAACCATCTAAGCCTTTCACTCTGCACCGGCACCGATTCGCCCATAAATGCGTCGGCACGAGGTACAACGAAGCCGTCGAATTCTGCAGCCCGAAGTTTTTTACGTAGCTTCGCAAGCCGATCTTTAGGCGCTGGCCCTGCGCCAAACTCGGACTCGATACGCGCAGCTAACTCGTCTCGAGCAGACACCAACACTTCTTTCAATGATGAACTTGCATTAGGTGCGATCAGCTCAACCCAATCGCATTCCGATAAGTGGTCAGGCGTAGCGGCTACCCCAGCAAGAAAGTCTTTGAGAGCAGTGGAATCTATCCCTAGGCCAGATTCCCGAACTGCTTCAATTGCTATTTGTATTTTTGACATTCAGGATTTCCGCGTAAGAACTCGTTCTGGTCTTTTAAGAAGTATTGTGACCCAATCACCTAGTTGAAGAGTTTTTACTAATAATAGCCCGTGTGCACGATAAGCATTCAAGACCGCCGATCTTTGATGGGACAAGAGTCCGGAGAGCACAATAAGCCCCGACCTTTCGATGTGCCCGGCTACATTTGCCGCCAATTTTATTAAAGGACCCGATAAGATATTGGCAATGATTAGGTCGAACGGTCCTGCTTGCGCAGCCCACCGCCCTGCTAAACCATTACTTTCCCTGACAGTCACATAGGCACGGACCCTATTCACACGTGCATTAGCACGAGTGACCTTTACAGCCTCAGGATCAATGTCCACCGCCATTATTTTTTTTGTCCAGTTTTTTGCTGCTGCAATAGATAAGATACCCGAGCCGCACCCAAGATCAAGAATTCTTTTAGGGTGAAAATTTTGAGTTAATTTTGACAACATTAGAAGACAACCGGCAGTACTCTCGTGCTCACCGCTGCCAAAGGCTGTTGCTGCATCAAGCCAAATAACTTTGTCATTTGCCGGAACTGTACCCTTATAGTGGGTTGGACAAATGAGAAATTTCCCTAGGCGATTCGGCTCAAAAGATGCACGGTTTTCTGCCAACCAATCCGTTTCAGGTAGTGGCTCACAGATTATACGGGGCTCATTAACCCCTGCAGCAGCTGCTGCAATGGCTATCGCAGCAGTAAGGCTTTTCCTGTCCGGCATGGTTGCCGAGTAAGAGATTAGCTGCCAACAATCACTACCCTTTATCTCAAAACTACTAGTGGCGAGTGAGAAGCGTTCGAGGGCCCCCTCGAAAACATATGAGGTAGCCCGCGGTATCACTAACTCAATTTTCCAAAAAGTCTGCTTCACGATGCATTATCCACCTTTCTAGAAATATGATCCTCTTCAAAAAGGTTTTGGGTTAATGGAGAAAAGCTGCGTGTTTAAAAAATTTCAAAATGAAATATAGATTATGGGAATAACGAGCATCTTTGTAGGGTAGTAAACTCCTACTATTCTAAGGATTGCACCACAAATACTAAGAGGTATTCCTGAGGACTTGCTCGATACTTTCCTGATCCAGGCTGTATAAATTTCGGCTAGTGTTTTTTTACAAAAGCTGCAATGACCTTTTTTGTACCTGCTCTATCAAATTTGATAGTTAGGTGGTCACCCTCTAAATCTGAAATGATTCCCATCCCAAATTTCTGATGGAAACATCTATCTCCTTTATTAAAATCATTTCTACTTTCCTGATTGTTATTTACATCTACATCAATCAAGGGCAATCCAGGGCCGCGTTTCTGGAATCTCAACCAACCAGGCCCACCGGGCGAAGATTCATTGAATGAGGGACTGGATCCTAGTGAATTATCGACCATATCAAGTTCATTGCCATATTGTATCTTCTCACATTCCATCTGAATATGTTCTTGCGGTAACTCTTTAATAAAACGAGACGGAATTGCGCTATGCCATTGATTATGTATCCGTCTATTGGCGGTGAAACTTATCCAAAGATTTTTTTTCGCACGAGTAATTCCAACGTAAGCAAGACGCCGTTCCTCTTCCAATCCAGCGAGGCCATCTTGATCCAAAGATCGCTGATGTGGAAAGAGGCCCTCCTCCCAGCCAGGTAAAAAAACACTGTCAAACTCTAGACCCTTGGCACTGTGGAGTGTCATTAGATTCACCATGTCATCTTCCGAGTTATCAGAATTATCCATAACAAGGCTCACGTGCTCCAGAAAATTTGCAAGTGAGTCATAATCCTCTAACGCCGCGATCAACTCCTTGAGATTTTCTAACTTTCCCGGAGCTTCTGGCTTCTTGCTATTTTTCCAAAATTCAGCATAGCCAGATTCGTCTAATACAGTTTCCGTTATTTCAATATGAGGCAAATTTTCTGCCATTACACGCCATCGGTCTACATTGTCGATAAATCGCCTCAGAGCATTCCGCGAAGAAGGCTTTAGTTCATCAGATTCAATGAGCTTTGTTGATGCTAGGAAAAGAGGGACCTTCAGATGGCGTGCAAGGCTATGAACTGCTTGCACTGTTGCCGTTCCAATTCCACGAGCTGGCTTGTTAACAATCCGTTCAAAAGCAAGATCATCATCCTGCATATTGATAAGCCGAAGATAGGCAATCGAGTCCCTTATTTCCTCACGTTCATAAAAGCGTGGACCCCCAATCACGCGATAAGGTAATCCAAGCGTAATAAAACGTTCCTCAAACTCGCGGGTCTGAAAACCAGCACGAACTAGGATTGCTATCTCGTTTAAATGATGTTGTTTACGTTGCAGCGCTTCTACTTCGTCTGCTACTGAACGTGCCTCTTCCTCTCCATCCCAAAGGCCCTGTATTTTCACTTTTTCTCCATGTTTGGCTTCGGTCCACAGCGTCTTACCAAGTCGGCTCTTATTGTTTGTGATTAGTCCTGATGCAGTTCCAAGGATATGCGACGTGGATCGATAGTTTTGCTCAAGCCGTATAACTTTCGCGCCTGAGAAATCAGTCTCAAACTTCAAAATGTTTCCCACCTCAGCACCACGCCAACCATAAATCGATTGGTCATCATCACCGACACAGCAAATATTCCTATGTTTCTGAGCCAAGAGCCTTAGCCATAGATATTGGGACACATTAGTGTCTTGATACTCATCAACTAAGATAAAACGGAATAAACTTTGATACTCAGTCAAAACTTCAGGCGACCGGTTGAATATAGTCAAACAATGCAGCAGCAAATCGCCGAAATCCACTGCATTCAAAGTATTTAAACGGTCCTGATATTGTGCGTATATCTCTATTGCTCGTCCATCAGCCAGCTCACCTGCTTCGCCTGCGCCGATTTTTCCCGGAGGAAGGCCTTTATCTTTCCATCGCTGGATCACGTTTGCCAATACACGAGCAGGCCAGCGTTTATCATCGACGTCTTTAGCCTTCAGGATTTGTTTAAGTAATCTAGTCTGGTCGTCGCTATCTAAAATTGTAAAGTTTGTCTTGAGCCCCACAAGTTCAGCATGTCTTCGCAGAATTCGAACTCCCAGTGAGTGAAAAGTACCAAGCCAAAGCCCGTCAACCGCGCGCCCTATCAAATTTGCCAACCGCTTTTTCATTTCTCGGGCGGCCTTATTGGTAAATGTGACAGCAAGCACCTGATATGGGTTAGCACGACCCTCGCTAAGGATATACGCAAGGCGTGTTGTAAGAACACGCGTTTTGCCAGTACCAGCGCCGGCCAACACAAGCACTGGACCGTCTATTGCAGCGACCGCCTTTCCCTGCTCCTCATTAAGGCCAGTTAAATAATTACTTTGGTGTTGTTGCTGAATGCCACGCAAATTCGGATGATCTAATGGGTCGAAGTCTAATGGTTCGGTCATCGGAGGATGCGATAGCTCGGCGAAACAAAGTTATAATGCACAATCATTTATTGAATACTCACCGGTCAATGCCAACTTTTTTTTGCCGAATACCGATTGTCCGGCCCACCGTTTGTGGACAATCCAAAGAGTTGTGGATTTTGCATACGTTACTAACCCTAGCCTGAATATCAGGCGCCATTGGTGCTATTCTACGAATTTCCATATTCATATGCATAGAGAGCACCTCGTTGGTAGCAGCTAAAAATGAGTCCTCGGCATGGTACATCTCATGAAAATAATGTAACGCTTTGTTGCTGCAATCAATTAACCGCGTTTCAATACGGAATGCTTCCCCTAGTCTCAATTCGTGTTTATAGGATACATTCATATCAACCGCAAAAGTAGACACCCTGTTCCTAAGTTTGTAGTCACTAGAAAGACCTACAAAGTTAAATAACGCGTCGGTGGCGAAATCGAAGGCCAGAACGTAATATGCAACGTTCATGTGATTATTATCATCAATCCATTCTTTCTGAACAGTGCCGCTATATGAGTTGAGCGGCGTAGGTACTGTGTTTAAATCCTTCATTGCCATCTGATATTGCCCTCACATTGTAATCGGATCACAATAATACTAACGTTAAATAGCATACCCGAGATTGGGTGCCAGAAAACGTTCTGCATCAACACGAGATAGTCCCCTCCGTTTCGCATAATCTAGCACTTGATCTTCTCCTATCTTACCAATACCGAAATATTGTGCCTCAGGATGAGCCAGGTAATAACCAGAGACAGATGCTGCAGGCATCATTGCAAAGCTCTCTGTGAGACTTACTCCCGCATTTTTTTCTGCATTCAGGAGTTGGAATAGTCCAGGCTTTTCACTGTGGTCAGGACAAGCTGGATAACCAGGCGCAGGTCGAATGCCACGATACTTTTCGCGAATCAAACCTTCATTATCTAAAGTTTCATCCGGCGAGTAGCCCCAAAATTCCGTTCTCACTCGTTCATGTATTCGTTCGGCAAAAGCCTCGGCCAACCGATCAGCCAACGCCTTCAATAGGATATTATTGTAGTCGTCATGATCGGCCGTAAATTCAGCGATTTTTTCTTCTATGCCTATACCGGCAGTCACTGCAAAAGCTCCTATATAGTCATTCACATCCGATTTTTTGGGCGCAATAAAATCTGCGAGTGAGTAGTTGGGCCGTCCCGCTCTTTTTTTCATCTGTTGACGTAAGAAAAAGATACGTGTGCGTTCCTTGGTACGGGCTTCATCATCATAAACGATTACATCATCCCCATCACTATTCGCAGGGAAAAATCCAATGACACCCTTTGCAGCAAGCCAGCTGTCCTTAACAATCTTTTCCAGCATTTCTTGTGCGTCACGATATAAACCACGTGCCGCATCTCCGACAACTTTGTCATCCAGAATAGCTGGGAAATTGCCAGCCAACTCCCATGTCCGGAAAAATGGCGTCCAATCTATTCTGGAAACCAAATCACTGAGATCATAATCTTCAAAAGATCTGAGGCCTAAAAAGCTTGGTTGAACGACTTGGTCCCAATCTATTCCGGGACGGTTAGCTCTTGCCTCCTCCAACCCGAACCGTTTGCTAGATCGATCGTGACCGTTATAGTCATTTAAAGTCGCTTTGTTATCTGCAGCAATTTCTTCAAGGTAAGCCTGACGAAGTGTCTCACTGGTAAGGTTCGTTGCTACGGCCACTGAACGAGATGCATCCAAAACATGCATTACAGGGCCGCTATATTTTGGTGCAATTTTGACGGCTGTGTGAACTTTTGATGTGGTAGCACCGCCAATTAATAACGGAACATCCATGCCCATCCGTTCCATTTCGAGTGCGACCCCTGCCATTTCTTCAAGGGAAGGTGTTATCAAGCCACTCAAACCAATTATATCAACTTTTTCATCGCGGGCGACTTCGAGTATTTTCTGATATGGCACCATGACGCCGAGATCTACAACCTCAAAGTTATTACACTGTAAAACAACCCCTACAATGTTTTTACCGATGTCGTGTACATCGCCTTTTACTGTCGCCAGGAGAATTTTGCCTTTAGCGTGTGTGTTGGAGGATTCGCCCTTTTCCGCCTCGATAAAAGGCAATAAGTGAGCCACTGACTGCTTCATTACCCGTGCACTCTTCACCACTTGGGGCAAAAACATCTGACCGGAACCAAATAAATCCCCTACAACATTCATGCCCTCCATCAACGGCCCTTCAATTACCTCAATCGGACGATCATGCTCGAGGCGTGCTTCCTCAGTATCCTCTTCTATGTACTCATTCATGCCTTTGACCAAGGCGTAGGTCAAACGCTCACCAACAGTGCCCTCACGCCACGACAAGTCCTCTTTTTTTTGTTTTTTACCACCCTCAACATCATCTGCAATTTGGAGTATGCGTTCAGTCGCATCGGTACGACGGGCAAATATAACGTCTTCAATACGTTCTTTGAGATCATCCGGCAGATCCGCATAGACACCGAGTTGACCCGCATTGACGATTCCCATATCCATACCTGCTTCAACTGCATGAAAGAGAAAAGCTGCATGCATGGCTTGCCGTAACGGTTCATTACCTCGGAAAGAAAACGATAGATTACTAACTCCCCCGCTCACTTTCGCGAATGACAATTGTTTTTTTATGTCACGAGTCGCCTCAATAAAATCCAATGCATAACGTGAATGTTCCTCAATACCAGTAGCGACTGCGAAAATATTCGGGTCGAAAATTATATCTTCGGGAGGAAACCCAACTATTTCAGTCAAAATACGATAAGATCGTTCACAAATTTCGAATTTGCGCTCGCGACTGTCAGCTTGCCCAGATTCATCAAAGGCCATAACGATGACCGCAGCTCCAAACCTTCGAATTTTCCTAGCCTGTTCTATAAATGGATGCTCTCCTTCTTTAAGGCTGATTGAATTAACCACTCCTTTACCTTGAATACATTTCAACCCGGTTTCAATTACATCCCATTTGGATGAGTCAACCATTATAGGAACGCGGGATATATCTGGCTCCGAAGCAATGAGATTCAAAAATTTTCCCATGGCCTCCTCCGCGTCGAGCATGGCCTCATCCATGTTCACATCAATAATTTGCGCGCCATTTTCAACTTGGTCACGAGCCACATCCAAAGCAGTGCTGAAATCACCGTCCATAATTAATTTCTTAAATCGCGCTGACCCCGCAACATTGGTACGTTCGCCAACGTTCACAAACCCAGTTACCTCATTGAGTGGCATTGGCTCAAGTCCCGCCAACGTACAAATGTGTTTGTCTTTCGTTATTTCTCTAGGGGAAAGCCCAGTCATCGCGTCAACGATTGCTGAAAGATGCTCAGGCGTAGTGCCACAACATCCACCAACAATATTGACTAATCCACTCTCCGCAAACTCGGTTAGAGCGCTCGCCATATATTCAGGGGTGTCATCGTAGCCACCAAATTCATTTGGTAGACCAGCATTCGGGTGAACGCTGACAAAGGTATTAGCCAGATTACTCACTTCTTGCACATGTGGTCGGAGGTCTCCAACTCCAAGAGCGCAATTGAACCCTATACTCATGGGCTCTGCGTGCGCAACAGAGTGCCAGAATGCCCCTGCTGTTTGCCCTGACAGTGTCCTACCAGATGCGTCTGTGATCGTACCAGAAATCATGATTGGCAGCCGTATCTCCAGCTCAGCGAAAACCTCTAAAATAGCGAAGATTGCAGCCTTACAATTTAGAGTATCGAAAACGGTTTCAACGAAGATGGTGTCAGCCCCACCATCAATTAATGCGCGAGCAGCCAGGGAGTAGGCACTCACCAGCTCATCAAAGGTAACATTCCGGAAGCCAGGATCATTTACGTCAGGCGATATAGACGCAGTCCGGCTTGTTGGGCCGAGAACCCCCGCAACGAAGCGAGGGCGTGATGGATTCTCTCTGACAGCGTCGTCAGTGATTTGACGCGCTAACCGCGCACCCTCGTAATTGAGCTCATAGACCAGGTCTTGCATGCCGTAGTCAGCCTGAGAGGTCTGCGTGGAGTTGAATGTGTTAGTCTCAATGATATCCGTGCCAGCAGCCACAAAAGCCCGATGAATATCCGAAATTAGATCAGGCTGCGTCAAAGTTAAAAGATCATTGTTTCCCTTTAAATCTTCGGGCCAGTCGGCAAAACGCTTGCCTCGAAAATCGTCCTCCTCTAATTGGTTCTGCTGTATCATTGTACCCATGGCGCCATCAAGAACGAGGATACGTTCCCGCAGCAACTGTGCCAATTCACGACTGCGATCAATCGGTGTTACGATCTTTTGTGGCTTAAAGTTTCCGGTATTCATTTTTCTATTCAACCCCTTGGATCACAATTGACCCCGAGGTTCCGACAAATCTCGAGTGTAAGGTCCGCTTGATTTAGAGTATAAAAGTGAAATTGCTCAACACCCTCAGATCTAAGCTCTTGACAAAGCTCTGTCGCTATATCAGCAGCAACCCCTTTCCGAGATGCCACATCATCGTCCAGTCCAATAAACCTCTCATCCAACCATGACGGAACTTCGGTTCCGCACTTTGCCGCAAAGGACTTTATACGGGCCAAATTAAAAACTGGAATAATGCCTGGAATTATTGGAATTGAGATACCTGCAGCAGCCACTTGATCTCGATAACGGAAGAAGTGTTCGGGATTAAAGAAAAACTGGGTTATTGCCTGTTTTGCGCCGGCCTCTGTTTTCCGTTTAAGCATTTCTATATCCGCAGCCGGTGAAGGAGACTCTGGGTGCGTTTCGGGATAAGCTGCCACACTTATGAAAAAATCGCCTATACCCCTTATGCCTGCCGTCAATGCGGCAGCATTTTCGTACCCACTCGGATGCGGTTTATAACGTCCGCTTGTGCCATTAGGTGGATCACCTCTCAACGCTACGATATGTCGAACCCCTACCTCCCAGTATCCCCGTATTACGGTATTTACCTCCTCAATCGTTGCCCCCACACAAGTTAAATGCGCCGCAGGTTCAAGCCCAGTCATTTCTTGTAAATGCTTGACCGTTAGATGAGTTCTATCCCGTGTGCTACCTCCAGCCCCATATGTAATTGAGACAAACTTGGGTTTTAAGGGGGCTAACAAGCCTGCCGCTTTCCACAGACTTTTCTCCATTTTTTCTGATGCCGGCGGGAAAAATTCAAAACTCACGTTGGTCTTGCTCATGAATAGTCCCCTTCCTGCTTGGCAGCACTTTTCACTGCTGGCCAAAGCTTGATTTTCAACGGATTTCCGGAAAGCGTAACCGCAGACCGACGCTCAAGTCCGGCCTCTTCCTGCCAAGTGAGCATTTCCTCATCTGCAAAACCTAACCACTTGTGCCCCCGCTCCTCAGCTAGATCGGCCTCTTGGTGTGTTGTAAAATCTATCACAACTATACTGCCACCGTGCCGCAGTACCCTCGAGGCCTCACGCAGTGCGTGGCCCGGACTTTCTGCATAATGCAGCACCAGGTGGAACGTTATGAGATCAAAATTTTCATCACCAAATGCAAGACCATTCATATTTCCATGACGAACGTAGCAGTTTTTTATTCCCGCGCGCTCCAAATTTACTCTCGCCACGGCCAGCATATCCCGCGACATGTCAATACCAATACCTGCCTCCACTTTAGGAGCAACCATTTCGAGAATACGACCAGTGCCCGTACCAATATCTAGAAACCGGCGGACTGATTTTTGGGGCCACAGTGCCTCAAAGGCATGTTCCACCTGACTGTCGTCGATGTGTAATGCACGTATCGCATCCCATTGTGCTGCATTACGATTGAAAAACTCTAAAGCTCTTGAAGCTCGATCCTTTTTTACATCGTTGAGACGAGTAACATCGCTTGCGATAAGATCGTCATCAAATGGCACCGAAGTCACCAAAGTTTGCAGTAATTCAGTCCATTTGCCGGACTCCGAAAGCCGGTAGTAAGCGTGTGTTCCCTCCCGGAACCGGGTTAGAAGGCCTGCGTCAACTAAAACCTTTAGGTGCCTGGATATTCTGGGCTGACTTTGCCCAGTAATTTGCATAAGTTCACTCACTGATAATTCGCCTTCGCGACAAAGAAGCAAAAGCCGAAGGCGGGTTTTTTCCGCTGCGGCTCTCAGAGATTGCAATAGCTCGTCTATTTGTTTCATGAACTATACTTTCAACTTGCTACATCAATATATAAACATATCGTTATGTAGTAAAGGAAAATGAAATGATTGCTTTGTTTGTTTCATTCACATTGCATGATATTTTTGCAACACAGTGCACAAAGATAAAGTATTACTGGTGCGGCCGCTTTCAATTTGAAACCCACCAGTTATAATATAAAAATAGCGTGGAAGGATTTGCATTCTAACTGCTTTCGTGTGATGTTGGTTATTTAGGACGTGGAATTTTCGTCAGACGCTAAAATTGTTTATCTGCGGTTTGACACGATTTAGGTGGTTTAAGCCTGCGACTGAGGGGTTTTGAAGTGGCAAGAAACAATAAAATAAAAGGTTTGGGTGATTTCGGCGTTGTTGCTGTTTTACTGGCGGCATTAGCGCTTTCTAGTTGTGCCGGTAAGCCGGACGATGGAACGAATGATCCCTTTGAGACTGTCAACCGCGAGATTTTTGATATTAATATGTCATTGGATAAGGCATTTCTTAGGCCAATAACGCAGGCTTATGTTGATGTTGTTCCAGACCCAATCCGAGATATGGTAAATAACCTATTATTTCATTTGAAAGAACCGGTGACTCTTGCCAGTGATGTTTTGCAAGGCGAATGGGACCGGGCTGGTCAAACAACAGCCCGCATAGTTGGTAACACCGTTATAGGGTTCGGATTATGGGATGTAATGGGGTCTTCCGGCGCCAAAGGGCATAAAGAAGATTTAGGACAAGCACTGGCTGTTTGGGGTGTCCCCGAGGGTCCATATTTAGTATTGCCAATTCTGGGACCCTCTAACATTCGTGACGGTGCAGCTGAGTTAGCGCAATCATTGTATGATCCAGTCGATTTCGTTACAGACACTTACTTGGATTATGATACCAACTTTTACGTGTCCAACACACGTACAGCATTTACCGCGGTAGATAAGCGCGCTCAAGTGCTGGGTAAACTTGCAGAGCTTGAAAAAACCTCTCTAGATTTCTATGCCACAATACGCAGTTTATACCGGCAAAAGCGTGCAGACGAAATACGTAATGGTGAATCTGGAGATGCTGTTCCTATACCAGAAATTACACTGGAGTTGGATGAGCCTATGCTTAACGAGCCAATTGCACAAACAAGCAAGAAATAGGTAAATTTTATTTCCATATCACCGTATGAAACGGATTGTTTACTTTGCCCTCGTCCTTCTCTTGACGGAGACGGCCAATGTGGGTTGTTTAGCCTCTTCCCCTAAGCTGGCGCAAACTCCCTCTGAGCCAGGTGCTTTTATTGATGATCTGGGAAAAAGAGCAATTAAGTTACTCGGGGACAAATCGGCTACAGAGCAGCAACAGAGAAGTGGATTTAGGGCACTACTTCGGGAGGGGTTCGCCACTAGAGCTATCGGCTTTTTCGTAATTGGAAAGTATAGACGCTCCAGCAGCCGGTCC
This sequence comes from Rhodospirillaceae bacterium, assembly GCA_002711555.1. Next base: position 55,208 of record PARQ01000014.1, read on the forward strand.
GAGATCAACGAATTTGTCACTACCTTCGAAAATTATATTGTGGAGTTGTACTCATCTCAGTTTCGTAATTATGCTGGCCAATCCTTTCAAATAGCTAAAGTACAAGCAACCAGCCGGCCTTCAGACTTTATCGTTACAACACATGTTCTTCGAGCCAACGGGGAGTTAATATTCAAAGTAGCATTTCAAGTCCGCCAACGCAAAGGGAGGCCAAGTAAAATACTCGACGTCAAAATTAAGGGTGTGAGCATGATTTTAGCTCAACGCGATGAGTTTACGGCTTTTATCTCCCGCCATGGTGGTAAATTGGGAGCGCTCATTGAAGTGCTAAAAAAACGTATTGGAAGCCTTAAAATCAAAAGACAGCAACCTGACGACTATTCTGCTGAATCAACAAGCAATAACTCACCATCCGAGGGTGATGAAGATGTTAAAAGCCGGACAATACAATAATTTAAGCCCTGCACTTCTCTCGACTTTAGCGAGTCAGCGGTCTGTATTTTATTCTGTGTGGTTGATCGGCTTCAGCGCCTAGTCTTTTACGTCGGTCAGCCTCATAATCCTGATAGTTACCCTCAAACCACGTTACCTGACTATTTCCTTCAAAAGCCAAAATGTGAGTGGATATTCGGTCGAGAAACCACCGGTCGTGACTAATAACAAGCGCAGAACCGGCAAAGTTTTGAATAGCTTCCTCAAGTGCACGCAAGGTATCCACGTCTAAATCATTAGTTGGCTCATCTAGTAACAAAAAATTAGCGCCAGATCTAAGCATCTTAGCAAGGTGGACCCGGTTTCGTTCACCGCCGGAGAGTTGCCCCACCTTTTTCTGCTGATCTTGTCCCTTGAAATTAAAGGCCCCGACATAGGCTCGGCTTTGCATTTTCTTTTTGCCTAGGTCAATCTCAGCTTCTCCTTGTGCTATTTCTTCCCACACGTTTTTATCGTCATCAAGAGTATCGCGGCTCTGATCAACGTAACCGAGTTCTACCGTCTCACCCAATCGAATATAGCCGGAGTCAGGCTTCTCCTGTCCGGTAATCATACGCACAAGAGTTGATTTACCAGCACCATTTGAACCTATTACGCCCAATACCCCTCCTGCCGGCAACTTAAAATGAAGGTTCTCCATCAACAGACGATCACCGAATCCTTTGCAAAGATCATTGGCCTCGATAACAAAATCACCAAGCCGAGGACCAGATGGAATTATTATTTGTGCTGAACCCGGTTCACGTTCCTCACTCTCAGCTAATAACTTCTCATAGGCCGTTATGCGGGCCTGTGATTTAGCTTGACGCGCCCGTGGGCTGGCATTAATCCACTCCCGTTCACGAGAAATTGTGCGTGCCCTTGAAGCCTCAGACCGTTCCTCTTGTTCAAGACGTTTTTGTTTCTGTTCTATCCATGCGGAGTAGTTTCCTTCGTAAGGGATACCGCGACCGCGATCGATCTCAAGGATCCAACCAGTGACATTGTCCAAAAAATAGCGGTCGTGGGTAACCATAATCACCGTGCCTTCATATTCACGAAGGTGCCGTTCCAGCCACGCTACCGATTCTGCATCAAGATGATTTGTTGGTTCGTCTAACAACAGAAGATCTGGCTTTTGTAACAGTAACCTACAAAGGGCGACTCGACGGCGCTCCCCGCCGGAAAGGGTGGTCACATCAATATCACCTGGAGGACAGCGAAGCGCATCCATTGCAATTTCTATTGTGCGTTCAAGATCCCAAGCGTCAGCCGCATCTATTTTTTCTTGTAATTCAGCCTGCTCTTCAATGAGTGTATTCATCTCAGACTCATCGGTGACTTCGCCAAGCCTTTTATTAACGGCCTCAAACCGATCAACAAGCGCTTTCTGTGCTCCAAGTCCTTCAAAAATATTTTCCTCTACCGTTTTTGACGNATCGAGTTCAGGTTCTTGCGCCAGAAGCCCCTTTGTTGTCCCCTCTGCCGCCCAAGANTCCCCAACAAATTCTGTGTCGATGCCCGCCATTATTCTCAGAAGGGTTGACTTCCCAGCACCGTTGTAACCAAGNACCCCTATTTTTGCCCCCGGAATGAATGAGAGNGTTATATCCTTCAAGACTTCCCTNTTACCAGGAAAGGTCTTGCNCATTTGTGTCATCACGTAGACGTATTGATAAGAATTCATATTCGTTAAGCACCNTNATGGTCTGCNGTNATGGTGTCTTAAACAAAGCTCATTCTTGTTTCAACTGCGCTTTGAATAAACANCNATCAGAATCTTNAATGGCAAGTATATCAGCCTGTCTATGAGGAGGCAGAAAACTGACTTCAAAGTGCTCGNGTAGGAGGCTCCTCTCAAAAAGCCCAACTCATCAAAAAATTAGATGACTATCATAATTCTCATGGCTTCAGANNGCCTCCATCTTTTCGTGAGAAAGGTCGGTGTATTATGATGTGGAGTAGAAGGAAATTTATCTGGCGATAACATAAGAACCTCGTAATAATACATTGTAGGTTTCTGTTCTAAATGACACTTTTTATATATCTCAATATTCGTACCCTGATTTATGATATAGGGGCTAGTGCATGATTTTTCATACTCGTACTCTTTCTGAAAATCTTGGNCTTGAGATACTAGACTCAGATCTCTCGAAGATTGACGAATCAAGCTTTAAATCGATAAGGGCGTTGTGGCAAAAAAACCCACTCCTCTTACTTCGGCGCCAAAATCCTACAGATGAAGAATTTCTTGGGTTTAGCCGACGTTTCGGTAAAATTGACGTAGTAATTGGCGGAAGCCGACCCAGCACCCAAAACCCTGAGCTTCTTTACGTTTCTAATCTCTTGTCAAGCGATGGCAATCCAATAGGAGGCCTTGGTAATAGCGAACTGGTCTGGCACACCGATCAGATTTACAGAGAAAACCCAGCTAGTGGATCGATATTTTATGGCGTCGAAATGCCGACCGGAACAGGGAAAACGTCTTTTTGCNATACTGCAGCAGCTTATGATGCGCTCCCCAATCGATTAAAAAACCGCGTCGATCAGTTAAAGTCAATCTGCAGGTACGGCACCAAAAAACCGCTTTCAAGTTTAATGAGGGGCCAAATTGATAAAACCTGGCGGCGTAGCGTTAAATCTCAAGAGGAACTGAAAGTCATTGAGAAGCGAACACCACCAGTNAGCCACCGCATGGTACTTGAAAACCNGGTGACAGGGCAGAAGTGCTTATATTTCTCTCCGAATCACACTGAGTCAATTGAGGGGCTAAACCAGGATCAGGGCCGAGAGCTTATAGATGAGTTGATTGAACATGCCATTAAAGATGACTTTATCTATGTTCATGATTGGCGGAATGGTGATATTATATTGTGGGATAATGCCCGGCTCCTGCACCGTCGCGATAGCTTCGATAACACACTACCACGCTTCGCTAAACGGACTTCGGTATTTATGAATCCAAATTACTTCGCGGTCCCGTAACAAAAGTCAGGGCACGACGAACTGATACTATAACCAAGAAAGTTTTTCATGACTGTAAATACACAAGTTCTTCTTAAATCACGCCCCGCAGGGAAACCAACAATAGATAANTTCGAATTCAAAGACACAAAAATTCCGGACATTCGAAACGGCCAAATACTAACGCGTACCATTTATCTCTCACTTGATCCCTACATGAGAGGAAGAATGAGCGAAGCCAAATCTTATGCCGAGCCAGTACCGGTGGGCGGTGTAATGATCGGTGGTGCTGTTGGTATTGTGGAGAAATCAAAAAATGACAGATTTGACGAGGGAGATATCGTTGTTACCCATACAGGCTGGCAGTCTCATGCAATTTGCGATGGGCGAGGGGTAAGGAAACTGAGTCCATCACCTACTCCTATCTCAACAGCACTTGGAGTGCTTGGTATGCCGGGAATGACCTCCTATGTGGGGCTTAAGCATATTGGTCTGCCCGTGGAGGGTGAAACATTGGTAGTGGCCGCAGCAACTGGCCCGGTTGGGGCCACAGTGGGCCAAATCGCAAAAATAAACGGATGTAGAACTGTCGGCATTGCCGGTGGAGCTGAAAAATGTGCCTATGCTGAGAGTGAATTTGGTTTTGACACTTGTATNAATCATAAATCTAACNATTTCACAGACAAACTTGCTGCTGCTTGCCCAAATGGCATTGATATTTACTGGGAAAATGTAGCCGGTCCTGTACTCGAGGCAGTANTACCACACCTCAATTTCTTTTCACGTATACCCGTCTGCGGCCTTATATCTCAATATTCAATGACTGAGCTACCATGCGGAAGGGACTATTTACCACTTTTAATGCGCTGTATATTAACGAATCGAACCAGAGTACAAGGGTTCATAGTTACTGATTACAATACCGATTTCAAAGAATTCATCTCAACAATGACTAACTGGGTCGAAAGTAAACGCGTTGTTTTCAAAGAGCATCGTATAAAAGGCCTCGAGAATGCACCCGAAGGCCTATTAGAATTGCTAGAAGGAAATAATTTTGGGAAGACAATAGTTGAGGTATCTGAAGATCCTACGATTTGAACCGCGACACGTATGTCAAATCGCATGCCNACCCTCAATCTAACGTTAGATTTCAGCCAAAACAGCGCCTGCATGCCCAGGGGCATCATCTACTTCAAAAGTTTTTATNATAATCCCGTCAGTGTCTACTAGGATGGAGACTCGAGTAGCCTTTTCCTGATCNGGACTGGATGCAGCACCATATGTAATTGCCACAGATCTATCAGCATCAGAAAGAAGGACACCCGAGTAACCGGTTTCTGCACCCCACTTCTCTAGGTCTTCCGGCGTGCTAAAAGTTATACCTAGCAACTCAGTATTTTTGTGCGCATATTCTTGGATTCGATCACGGAACCCCTGAATTTGCTTAGTTCATCCACCGCCAAAAGCCCGGGGGAAAAACCATATCAAAACTTTCTTCCCAACATAATCTGAGAGACAAACTTTATCACCATTTTGGTTGGGCAATGAGAATAGTGGTGCTCGGGTTCCTACATCTGGCAGTGCCATATTTCCTTCTTTCTTNTGTCTAACGAAAATTANATAGCTGCACNTCTAAANAAAACATATAAATTACTTAAAGCCAATNTGACAGATTACACTTCTTATGATNAATTATAGAACTNCAGCTACGTTAAATCCTGTAGTACTTCATCCGGGTGGTCCGCAGGCTTCACAGAAGAATAGACTTTTACAACACAACCATCAGACCCGATAAGTACTGACATACGTCTTGCCTTTTCTGCCCCCGCTTCAGCTGCTCCATANAGGCTGGATACAGCGCCATCTTCATCACTTAGGAGATCAAAGGGAAAGTCGAATTTGTCCTTGAACGCTCTATTGTCGTTGGTGCTATCAAGACTGATGCCAAAAATCTTACAGTCCTTTTGTTTGAAAAATTGGATTCTATCACGGAACCCTTCACCTTCAATTGTTCAGCCTGGAGTATCAGCTTTGGGATACCACCACANTAAAATGTTTTTCCCCTTGTAGTCTGCTAATCTAATACTCAGCCCATCTTGATTGGGTAAAACAAATTGAGGCGCTATNGANCCTTTATCGAGATATACCATAAAAATTGTTTCTCCATAAATATATAGGNTGTCTAACAGTGTACCGGTGAAGCAAACAGTTGAAAAGTAATTTTGATTAGATTAGNTCACACGCTACTATTGCTCTGGAANAGCATGGCTTAATTATGAACGTGCTAGTCACCCAATTGAGGTTTATATGTAGCATATATTCTCACATAATACCCATTTCTGCATTTGTGCTCGTTCTTTGACACGGCGACAAAGCGCTTCTTACTTTTTCGAATAAGCTTTAACCTGCAGAGTGCGCACTTCGATTATACATGACTTGTGNTGTCAAATACTTCAAACTCTATATTTANATACTTATTAAGGGAGGTAGAAATGCAACATAAAATCGAGAATTTGACTGTCAACAATAGCCAAATGGAGTTGTTTACATTTTTACCTGATGGTGAGGGGCCGCATCCTGGCCTTGTTGTCGCGATGCACCTGCCGGTCGGTCATACTGGTATAGAAAACGATAGATTCACGCTGGACGCATGTAAACGCTATTGTGATGCAGGTTATGCAATTGCGTGCCCGTTTATTTTTCATTACTGGCCAAAAGAAGCAGAAATGAAGATAAAGAGAGACGAGTTTCGGGACGATCGTGTTACAGACGACTGTCAAGCAGCATTTGATTGGCTTGCCAAAAATCAAAATGTGGATGCTGAGCGTATAGGTATAGTCGGCCATTGTTGGGGTGGAAGAGTTGCCTGGGTGAGTGCGGTAAATAATCCCGAATACCGGGCCTGCACCATTTTCTATGGCGGGCGTATCAAATTAGCGATGGGAGAAAATGCTCGAAGACCAATTGAGCTCGCAAATCAGATGCCTTGCCCTGTTTTGGGTTTATTTGGTAACGAAGATGAAGGGCCTTCGCCAAAAGATGTTGACGATTATACCGCTGCTCTGAGTGCGGCAGGTATTGAACATGAATTTCATAGGTACGATGGCGCAGGGCATGGTTTTCAAGATGAGTACGCTGAGGACCGTTATAATAAAGAAGCAAGTGAGGATGCGTGGGGCAAGGCCATAGCTTTTTTTAACTCCAAACTTAAGTAAGTTTGCGCGTTATAAGCTGCCGGTTTTATTCATGCAATTACTCGCGTGGATAAGCACGTAACTTTGGGCATGCTAGTCAAAATGACAGAAATAGAAACATACCTTGAGTCTTATTGGGCATTCCTCCTTGTTTTCTCAGCGGGCTGCACATTTGGTTACGTAATCGCAAATAATATACGGGTCACAGAAATTGCACTTGAGCTGTGGCAAGATGGCGCGAGAGATTGCGTGCCTTTTTTGACGCCACCATGGAATGGCCCATTAAAGTTTTGCTCTATTNTTTTAGCGTTTTGGATNACTTACGCAGAGTCGAAGAGCCTAGGGACCGAGACTTGGTTATATGGAGTTACATGTTTTTTAATTGGTTTCGCTACTATTTATGGGTGGGTTGGAGATCGTTCGAAAACNAATAGATGGCTACCGGGCATGCACTCAAGACTTGTTCTACGTTACGGCCAACTGAAAACAATGGGTGAACGACAAAAAGCAGATGCNTTAAAGGTANTGGAAGCTAAATTTGTCGCACGATATCCTAAATACAGAAGTTATNCTTTAGATANAAATGCNTCNGGACCATTTGAAGGATANACTTTTNANACACACTGNCTNTTTCGGGCACTCCNGANNGGCAGCGACNTTAGGTACAGCAGAGCACAACGGCACNTGCNGNGTCNTAGTGTNTTTCTNTACCTACCTGCCTATGAAAGGATTAAGCAAACGCCCTACCGAACCGGTCAATGAAACAGGTGCCTCAGCCACAACGAGACAGATACAATCTTTTCCAGCATCTGCNATGGGCTGGTGCTCCTCGCCCTCTCTCATTTCAACCATGTCACCACGGCTAAAGTGACCAGCTTCATCAGTNAAAGCCCCATCTAATACTAAAGTCCACTCACTACCACCATGGTCGTGAGACGGTACTTTTTTACCGCCGCGTATGGCCAACATGTAACACTCAAAATTATCATGGCTTTCTAACAAAGGAATTTTTTTAATTCCAAAACCAGCCCATTGCCACATGCCTTTGCTATCTGCGTCCCCACAATATCCGATCAACGGCTGCGGTATCCCGGCCTTTGATTCGGCTGGTCTCATGCTAGTTGACGTATCATGACTAATTTCAACTTCTGAAAAATTATCAAGGACGGAAAGAGTCTCTGACTTGAGTTCACAGCTAATTTTTTCTGACTCGCAGTCGTTAACGAGAGCGCCACCGATAGCCTCATACTCTGCAACCTTCCGTCTACAGCATGGGCATAACGCGAGATGCGTTGCAACCAGAAGGCTAATGGGCTCCGAGGCCGCGCCGCTAGCATAATCTAACAACAATGCGTCGTTTGGATGATGCGTTATCATGTGTTCAACTCCGTTAACGTCTTTTTTAATCGTTGAAATGCTAACCTAATACGAGATTTAACCGTGCCAAGAGGCAAACCTGTATGAGCTGCAATTTCAGCGTGCGATTTTTCTTCAAAAAATGCATATTTCAAAATTTGTTGCTGCTCATGAGGCAATTCATCAATCGCTTCAGAAATGCGAGTTGATGTTTGTTTTGCAAACAGAATGTCGTCTGATGTACGAGGCGGTTTGTTGACCAAAACCGGGTCGTTAATATCGGGCTCAGGACGATTTTCTTTTCTAATCAAATCTATTCGCGCATTACGCGCAATAGTGAATACCCAGGTAGTTACCTTCCCTTTTTTCTGGTCAAAATGCTTTGCATATCTCCAAATCTTTATCATGACCTCTTGTGTTAAATCGTCTAACACAACCTCGGAAGTACCATTTTTCCTTAAGAAGCCTTTGATTTTGGGAGCTAGATAATCAAATAAATACCCGAATGAGGTTTTGTCTCTGTTCACAGCAACAGACGATAACCAACGTGCGAGGCGGTCATCATCATTGACCGTCGACGCGGCCGGAGGCTGGTGAGAAGGCATGCCGCTAATGTACCTATTTATCTCAGGTATTTCAGGGCGAAATGTCGCAACTTCTTGTGTATTATCAAAAGACATACGTATAAAACGTNNGGCATTNCTATTTGGATCACTTTCATGATTTTTTTTGATCCAACTATGTTTTACAGACGTTTACGTTCAATAGATAAGAATTCTAATTTAAGATGTCAAAAGTTAATCCCAAAAAAATGAAAGTTGCAGTCATAGGTGGGGGAATTAGTGGTCTCGGTTGTGCCTGGTGCCTGTCCACTTGCCATGATGTTACCCTTTACGAGCGCAAATCACAATTTGGCGGCCATGCTAAAACAGTATTTTTGAAAGATAGAGAGAACAACATCCCAATAGACGTTGGGTTTATAGTTTTTAATNANCGTAATTANCCNAACCTNGTTGCGCTTTTTAACCACCTAGGCGTTCAATCGGAAGCCAGCGATATGTCTTTTAGTTTCTCAGATCGTGACCAAGATTTTGAGTATGAAGGCAGTCTTCGTGGGNTTTTAACCCAGCCAAAAAACNTTTTAAANAAGCGTTATAGACGGATGCTTTNNGATATTTTTAGGTTTTTTCGTGAAGCAGAACANTTTTTGAATAATACCGATGTTTCAAGCCTNAGCCTTGGAGAATACCTAGAANGTGAAAAATATTCCGATGGCTTCATTTATGATCATTTACTACCGATGGGCGCTTCAATATGGTCGGCAAAATGCTCTGACATGTTATCATTTCCGGCTGAGACTTTTATAAATTTTTTCAAAAATCATGCATTACTCGAGCCAGGTTCCCGGCCTNAATGGAGAACNGTGTCCGGCGGCAGTGTAAATTACNTTAAAAATCTCCTCTCGACCTTTGCCGGCACTCCTGAATTAAATTGCAGGGTAGATTCTATCGGACGGGATCGTGATAGTCTTATACTATCATCTAATAATAAACGAACTCGTTTCGATGCGGTCGTTTTCGCTTGCCATGCTGATCAGGCTTTGGAAATTCTAGGAGAACAGGCAACGACTACACAACGAAAAATTTTATCGTCATTTCGTTACGCCAAAAACCGAGGAGTTTTGCACCGAGACCCAGCTTTGATGCCAAAGCGACGACGCGCATGGGCAAGTTGGAACTTTATATCCGACAGCAGTGTTTCCAGTGAAAATATCGATCAAACTAAGTCNGTCTGTGTGACTTACTGGATGAACAAGCTTCAAAACATAGAAAGCCCCGAAAACCTTTTTGTGACTTTAAACCCTACTCAACTGATCGAAGAGAACAAGTTTATCGCCGAGTTTCAATACGCGCANCCTCANTTTGACCACAAGGCCTTAGCTGGCCAACGTGATCTCCCAAAAATACAGGGTCAAGGAGGTCTCTGGTTTTGCGGTAGTTATTGTGGCAACGGATTCCATGAAGATGGGTTGAGAGCTGGCCTGGAAGTAGCCGATGCTTTAGGCTCGCCAGCNCCCTGGGTTGTTGATGCTATGCCCAGACCAGCACCTACCGCCAATACTTCTCAGACATGCGTCAAAGCCGAGCAATGAAAATACAATCATTAAAAAATCTTAGTTCGTGTTTGTACTGGGGTAGGGTNATGCACTGCAGAGTTTGTCCTTCCCGACATCGTTTTNCGTATAGAGTTTTTTGGTTTTTATTTGATTTGGATGAATTGCCAACGCTTGACAATAATCTAATGGTTTTTGGGCATAATCGCTGGGGTGTTTTATCTTTTTACGACAGCGATCATGGCCCACGGGATGGCACCCGCCTAAGGNGTTGGATTGATCAACATTTAGAGGCAGCTGGAATTAATTTGCGCGGTGGGCCCGTTAAACTGCTCTGTTTCCCTAGGATATTTGGTTTTGTGTTTAATCCCCTCTCTATATGGTATTGCTACGACAATGATGGTCGTTTGCGTGCAGTACTATATGAAGTGCGCAACACATTTAATGAAAGTCATAGCTATCTTATTAAAATCAACTGCCCGACAACCTCTTCTATTCCCCCTCATGTTGTGCGAAAACGTTTTTATGTGTCACCATTCCTTCAGATGGCTTGTACCTACACATTCCGTTTAACAGAACCCAAGAAAGCAGTTACCTTGCATATCCGTCAATCGGATGAGGATGAAACAGTCCTCCTTGCCACAATGATGGGCAAACAAAAAAGCCTTGATTCTAGAAACTTGGCGTTGTCTATCTTTGCATTTCCACTAATGACTATTAAAGTGGTTGCCGCGATACATTGGGAAGCGCTTAAGCTCTGGACAAAAAAGGTACCACTAGTTCCTAAACCCTCTCCTCCAAAAAATACTGTCACAATTGCGCAAATTGACACAGACAGACAAACGATTTCTGCGTGACAGGAGTTCGAAATGNCAGGCACAAATTTCGACAGCACTATANTGACAAACCAACGCAGTGGNAAAAAATTCATCGAACGCCTCGGTAACGCGGTCACATTTGGNCGTCTCACCATTAAAACGCGCAAAGGAGGCACTTACCATTTTGTTGGGAAGGAAGACGGGCCCGACGCCGAACTTATAATAAAAAANTCNGGGTTTGCTCGCAAACTACTCACTGGCGGTGACGTTGGNTTTGCAGAAGCATATATCGAGGGCATCTGTGATACACCTGACCTAACTGCGCTAATCCAACTAGGGGCTCTAAACGAAGATGTTGCTTGGGCTAACTTTCTGAAAGGTATACCTGTTTTCCGTTGGCTTGCTCGTTTCGGGCACGTGTTACGTGCGAACAGCCGNCGCGGGGCTAANCGTAACATCAAAAGCCANTATGACCTTGGAAATGAATTCTATGCGTCATGGCTCGATCCTTCAATGACGTACTCTTCCGCAGCTTATCCCGCGAGTACCGCCTCGCTCGAAAAAGCTCAGGAACACAAATATCATTTACTTCTGAGTAAACTCAACGTGGACGCATCTCATCACATTCTAGAGATTGGGTGCGGTTGGGGGGGGTTCGCAATCTATGCGGCCAAGACGACAGGCTGTAAAGTAACGGCCTTAACAATTTCACAAGCGCAATTTAACTACGCAAAATTGAATGTCTCAAGATTAGGACTTGAGGGACAAATTAGCATCAAGCTGTGCGATTATCGTGATATAAATGAAAGATTCGACCGAATAGTTTCCATAGAGATGCTAGAGGCAGTTGGAGAGGCCTACTGGGCAAGCTATTTCGGGAAATTTAATTCATTATTAGCAATTGGTGGTCGCGCAGCTATCCAAGTCATTACTATAGATGAAGCATATTGGCAAAGTTACCGCCGAAATCCAGATTTTATTCAGCAATACATTTTCCCAGGCGGCATGCTTCCGACAATCGAGAGATTGAAAAAAGAAGTCCAAGCCGCAAAACTTAACTGGCAGAGTTGCAGTAAATTTGGGACAGATTACGCCAGGACACTCAGAACTTGGCGCGGAACTTTCGACACGAAGTGGCCCTACATTGAAAGTTTGGGGTTCGATGAGCACTTTCGACGCATGTGGCGATACTATTTTTGCTATTGCGAAGCTGGATTTAACATAGGCCGGATTGATGTCGTCCATGCAATTTTGAGTCGAGATTGATTAATGAGAAATTCCGTAAAAAGTGAAGCCGCTTACATGCATAACGCAAAATTGGTAGCTTACGGTCAGGTGGGCTTGCCTCTTGCGGGGATAAGTCTACCNCTTTATGTGTATTTGCCAACATTCTACTCCACGAGTTTGGGGCTAAGTTTGACAACTGTTGGTTTGGTATTATTGGCTGCGCGCATTTGGGACTTTCTTAGTGATCCACTAGTAGGTGTACTCTCGGACAGAATAGGTGAACATAAGAACAGACGCAAAAAATGGATCATAGCTGGGAGTCCATTATTCATTGCAGGTTTACTATTGCTTTTCATGCCATTAAAGGGCGCAGGGGCAACATATCTTTTGGTAGTGAGCGTAATTTTCTATTTAGGCGTCACCATGGTTACGATACCCTATTTGGCTTGGGGAGCCGAATTGGCAAATGGGTATCACGAGCGTAGTCGCGTAACCGGTATCCGAGAGTGTTTTGTGATAGTCGGAACACTTTTTGCAGCTGCCATCCCCTATCTGGCAGGTAATGACATGCGCTCTGCGATGCAGATATTTGCAATATCCATAACGCTAATATTCGTACCAAGCGTTATTTTGTTGATTATAACAACTCAAGACCCTGTTGCGCAGAACTTATCAAATTGGACTTGGCGGTCCTCTTTAAAAACTATTTCCCAAGACGAATCCTTTAGGAGATTATTGTTTGCCTATTTCCTGAATGGATTTGCAAACGGACTACCAGCCACCCTATTTATTCTTTTTGTCAGTCATAAGCTNGGAGCTCCTGATGAGATCGGCCCTCTTCTAATCCTTTATTTCGCTTGTGGCATATTTGGTATACCAGGCTGGTTAGCCCTCAGCCGTCGCATCGACAAGCATCGCGCATGGTCAGTAGCAATGTTGACGGCTTGTGTTTGCTTCATTTCAGTACACTTTTTAAAACAAGGTGATATTTTCTACTTTGCTTGTATCTGCGTGCTAACTGGGTTTTGCCTGGGTGCTGACCTCACTTTACCACCATCAATTCAGGCCGACGTTATAGCACAGGATAGCATTAAAACCGGGGAGGATAGGGCCGGNNCTTTTTTTGGCTTGTGGAATTTCGCCACNAAACTNGCTTTGGCAGGAGCAGTGGGCATTTCATTTCCGTTACTAGAGTGGTCTGGCTTCAGCGCACAAGTTTCCAATCAAACAGAGAATGGATTATTGATGTTGACCCTGCTCTATGGCGGCCTACCTATATTATTTAAAGTAGCGGCAATATCGTTAATATGGAAGCACCACATAGATAGAGATGGGTATAACAACGGGGATAATCATGAAGAAAATTTTATTTCTCATTCTCCCAGTCTTGGGGCTTCTGACCGTGGGATGCAGTAANATGAATATTGAAGATTTTGAAGGTAAACAGCCAAAATTTGTTCTAGAACAATATTTTAATGGCAAGACTCGTGCGTGGGGAATTGTCAAGGANAGATTTGGGAATATTCGCCGGCAATTCACTGTTGACATGACGGGAACTTGGGATGGGCAAGTCCTCACGCTCGATGAGTCATTCAATTACGATGACGGTGAAACCGATAAGCGCATTTGGAAGATTCGAAAGATAAGTGCCCACGACTACGAGGGTGAAGCTGAAGATGTTGTCGGGAAGGCGATAGGTAAGGCCTATGGCAGTGCGTTAAACTGGTCCTACACCCTCGCTTTAAAAATTAGCGGTCGTACTTGGAATGTGAAATTCGACGATTGGATGTTTTTGCAGCCGGATGGTGTCTTATTCAATAGCGCGGAGATGAGTAAGTTTGGAATTACTATTGGTGAAATTACTTTGTTTTTCAAGAAACCGGTGGGGNAAAATCACGCGAGCGTTGAAAAAACGCTCGCTGTAGCCGCCGAGTAGCTTTAAGCACCGTCAGGGTTCTACGAGGGTAAAAGTCGTTTTGTAATAAAAAAGAACAGTTTATACGGCATGTATCTTAGTAGTTTAATTATTATAGAGAACCGTTTTGGGAAAGTGATCTCGAACTTTTCAGAATTCAGTCCCTTGTAGAGGGTGTTGACCGCATCGTCGACGTCCATCAAAAAAGGCATTGCAAATTCATTTTTGTCAGTCAGCGGCGTTTGTACGAAACCCGGATTTATAATCTGTAACTTGATCCCGTATGTGGAAAGTTCTGGGCGTAGAGATTCTGTGAGATTTATAAGGGCTGCCTTTGATGCCCCATAAGCTGCAGCTCCAGGAAGCCCAACGTACCCAGCCAGAGACGATACAACAGCAATCGCGCCAGAACTTCGTAAACGCATTTTTTCTACCAAAGGATGCAGACAGTTTATTGTTCCAACAAAATTAAGTTGCATTAACGCCGTAACGTTTTTGCCGCATGTCGTCTTGGCAGTATCTGCGATATAAGTTCCAGCATTAAGTACTGCAAGATCTATCGCACCGCAGCTATTTTCGATTTTCTCTAATAACGCACAAATTTCAAAACTGTCCGTCACGTCAGCAGCAAATGGATATACCACGCCCGGAAGCATTTTTGCTTCCTCCGCCAATGTATTTAAGTTTGCAACTGAACGGGCTGTAGCTGCTACGGTCCATTCCTCCGAAGCCATTTTCAGCGCTAAGGCGCGGCCGATTCCTGAGCTTGCACCGGTAATCCAAACAACTTTCGATTTCGTTATCATGGGCATTGTCAACAGCGGTTTAGTTGTTGCTGTAATCCACTAAGCATTAATCCTAATCCTCCCTCACGGGACTACTGTGAAGAGCATAACTGAATTCGGCGCCGCCTACTTGAAAAGCTGTTTTAACCCAATCCCCGGTTTGGGAATACCAGAGGGATAGGTCCAGGTCGCCAGTGACGACAAAATGTCTAGCAGGAATATCAACGCTAGGTGTAACCAGCATAGTGTCGTCTAATTTCGTTATGGTAACATCAAGCAATTTCCCATGCTGTGTGTCCAAAAGAACTGATTGTACAGTAGTTTTTTGCGACCAGTAGCTGGTAGGAATTATCGTGACGGGCGCTACGAGGTCTCCACTAGAGCTCGAAACCTTGAACACGCCCTTTTCAGCTTTCCCTTTCACCCAGTGCTTTTCGCCATCATCATCAGTCTCAGTCTTAATGGAGAGCAGCTTTCCATCCCGCCAAATTTCTGTGTTGCGATGTTTATACGTATAAATAGGAATGAATAACACTTTAATGTTGATGTCGATCTCTATGTCAACACGCAAATCGCGACCAATTTTGTGGAACTTTACAATGTGACGACCAACTTTAGATCCGTCCTGATTAATCTGAAATGCGATTGAGTTGAGCTCTTTCCCATGGGCCTCCCTAAAGGCCAACCCAAGTACAAAGATACCGCATACGAGAATCGTTGGCTTAAAAAATCCAACTAACCAGTCAAAAACCTTTTTCCTCATGGGTCCCCTCTATAAGAGAAACTTCGCTTGCACAAAGCCGGGTAGGTGCCTTATCGATTCCAATGTAAGATTGTTTGATCCAGAGACATCTACTACACGTATTATGGTTATATTAGGAGTATCAATATGAAGATCAATGGCCCAATGTCTCTCTCTGATATTGAGGAACATCTAAAAGTTACCAATCTCCCTTTGCGCCTAGCGGCAAATTCCCCAAAGGGTTGGCCTATGGTTGTGTCACTTTGGTTCATCTACGACAGTGGGACACTATATTGTGCAACTAAACGTCAAGCCCGGATAGCGTGTAGCATTGCACAGTCGCCTCGGTGTGCCTTCGAGATTGCCAGAGAAACTGCACCTTATTTCGGGGTGCGCGGACAGGGCGTTGCTTCTATATCTAGTGAGAATGCACATGAAATGCTTAAAAGGCTCGCTGATAGATACGTTACTAAAGATAAGGCGCAATTTAAAAAGTGGTTGTTGAAATCAACCGAGGACGAAGTAATTATAAAGATTCGACCGGTTACATTCCANAGTTGGGATTACCGAAAGCGCATGGCAGCTTAATAAACCAAATTCGGCGGTTCCTTTGGACAACACATTTTGAAGGTAATAACACGTGAATTTTNATGACAAGATGCGTGTGGCCATTTTTGGTTCCTCCGGTGGCATTGGTACCGCGCTAGTTGATCAGCTGGGGAATGATCCTCGAGTTGCGCGGCTTTACCCAATTAGCCGGACCAAAACCTGCAGCGAAACGCTAATATTGAACTACGACGACGAAAAAACTATTTCAGCTGCGGCTGAATTGATTAAAGCAGACGGACCATTGGATCTGGTAATAGTCGCCTCCGGACTTCTCCACGATAGTAACGGATTGCTCCCTGAAAAGACTTTCAGAAGTCTTGAATCTGCCTCTCTAGAGAAACTTTATCGAGTAAATGTGATCGGGCCTGCGTTAGTGGCAAAACATTTTATTCCGCTTCTATCGCCTGATCGTAAAAATGTATTCGCAACTCTTGGCGCCCGTGTTGGCAGTATCACAGACAATAATTTAGGTGGATGGTATAGTTACAGGATGGCTAAAGCAGCACTCGTTATGCTTACGCGAACGCTTGCGGTTGAAAGTGCTAGGCGCAACGCATTCACAGTTTGCGTTGCGCTCCACCCAGGCACCGTCAATACCGCATTATCAAAGCCTTTCCAACGATCCGTAGCGGATGGCACCTTAGTTTCGCCTTCAAATGCCGCGGCTAACTTACTTCGTGTTATCGATGGAGTTGACCCCAGTCAGTCGGGGCATCATTTAGCGTGGGACGGCACGCAAATACCGTATTGATAAACACAATATAAAGCGCTGTAGCTGGTGGGCCCGGCAGGACTTGAACCTGCAACCAAACCGTTATGAGCGGTTTGCTCTAACCAAATTGAGCTACGGGCCCAAGAAAAAATGACTAAAACCTCAGCTCTATCGGTATTAGTAATCCAAGAAACTACGCAGCTTGCGGGACCGGCTTGGGTGCTTCAGTTTTCGCAGCGCTTTTGCTTCTATTTGGCGAATGCGTTCTCGAGTGACTGAGAATTGTTGGCCAACCTCCTCTAGTGTATGATCAGTGTTCATTCCAATTCCAAACCGCATACGAAGCACTCTTTCCTCTCTTGGGGTCAAACTAGAAAGAACGCGTGTAGTGGTCTCACGAAGGTTAGAGTGAATAGCAGCATCAGAGGGCAAAATTGCATTTTTATCTTCGATGAAATCGCCGAGATGGCTATCTTCCTCATCACCTATCGGAGTTTCTAAACTAATGGGCTCTTTCGCAATTTTGAGTACCTTGCGAACTTTCTCAAGTGGCATATGAAGCTTCTCAGATAGCTCCTCCGGCGTCGGCTCTCGACCTATTTCATGAAGCATCTGACGCGACGTTCTTACCAACTTATTTATAGTTTCTATCATGTGCACCGGAATACGTATCGTACGTGCTTGATCTGCAATCGAGCGCGTAATTGCCTGACGTATCCACCACGTTGCATATGTCGAAAATTTGTAGCCGCGACGATATTCGAACTTGTCAACAGCTTTCATTAGGCCAATGTTTCCTTCTTGTATAAGATCAAGAAACTGAAGGCCTCGGTTGGTATATTTTTTCGCAATTGATATCACNAGTCGGAGATTAGCCTCGACCATTTCTTTTTTGGCCCGNCTAGCCTCCCGCTCTCCCTGCTGAACAGATTGAACGATGCGACGGAACTCAGACAACGGCATGGAAATCTCGCCAGCAGTCTCAGCGATCTCCCCCCGCAATGTTGAAACATCCTCGCTATGCTTTCGAATAAAACTCTGCCACGGCCGTTTGCGTAAACCTTTCAAATGATCAAACCAGTCAGGATTTAATTCATGGCCAAAATATTGCTCCATAAATGTTTCACGCTCGACACCACAATTTACGGCCATTCGTAAAATGCGCCCCTCGCGTCGGTTAAGGCCCTTATTCAGGTCGTAGAGTTGGTGCACCAACTGCTCTATCCGGGAATTGTTNAGCTGTACACCCTCCATCAGTGTTACGAGTGTCTTTCGATGTCGCTCGTACGTACGCTCAGTCGATTTCGAGACTTCTTTCCCACCCTGGATCATATTAAGTCGTTTATCCTGAGCCCGGTTTAACTTGGTATAGACAGAGCTAATCTCTTTAAACTTTGATAAAATTTCCGGCTTCAATGTTTCTTCCATCGCGGCCAATGATACAGAAACCTCATCATCATCGGTTTCNTCGTCCTCCGATGCGCTCTCACCGTCGTGAATATCCGAAGAGGTGTTATTGTGTGCAGATGTAGTCGCACCGTTATTACCTGAGTTGTTATTAGCCGCGGTCGGCGGAGGAGACCCGTACGCNGCCCCATATGTACTGTCTAGATCTATGATGTCTCGAAGCAGAACTTCACCCTCTAGAAGAGCATCCTGCCAGCGCGCTATGGCACGCATAGTAAGTGCACTTTCACATAACGACCCTATCATTTTCTCGCGACCTGCCTCTATTCGCTTAGCAATGGCAATTTCACCCTCTCGCGATAGCAACTCGACACTACCCATTTCGCGCAAATACATTCTTACCGGGTCATCCGTGCGACCAATGTCATCGTCAGAGAGGTTTCCGGNAACAGGCGAGTCCGGCTTCTCGTTGCTTGCCCCATCTGCAGAGCCTGCATTTTCTTCAGACTCCTCGCTCTCAATCACATTTATATCCATCTCCGCAAAAAGGGTCATCGTGTCTTCAATTTGTTCGGGAGAAACCTGCCCCTGAGGCATCGCCTTATTTAGTTCGTCAATTGTTATGTAGCCACGTTCTTTAGCTTTCGTAATAAGCTTTTTCAAAGCTGCGCGCCCCATATCCAATAGGGGACTGTCCGTAGCCTCGGCGTTAGGATTACCGTTTACCTTTTGGTTCTTGGTTTTTTTGGCCGCCACTGCCTTTGCCATCACCTAATGCTCCCAATCGCATCTTTAATTTTATATTTACTCATAGAGATTTATTAACTAATCAAAATCAATGTCGTTACAAACTANNATATCAGCAGTTTCATCTTCCATAACTCGCCGAAAAGCTAAAAAACGACGTTCACTTTCTTCGGTTCCGTCACCGGCAGCGACCCTGCCGCTGGCCAACACCTCTTGCTTGCGCNTAGCCTGTGTAAATAAGTTCAATGTCTGCTCAAACCCCTCCCGNGCGCGGCTCAATGATCCTGTGTAATCGTCGTTGCCGTCCGACGTGTCACGAGCAAACGCCGCATGTGACATTACCTCCTCACTAACTANCGAATTAACTATTTTTTTAAAACCCTGTGCATAGAGGTGGCTTTTTAAGTCATCCGCGTCAAGCCCCTGCGATTTTGAATACCAGTGATGAATTTCCCGAAGCAATTTGTCAAGGTCCGGCGATAAGGTTATTTGTGACAGCGCCTCACCAAACTCATCTAAGAGGATGGGGAAATTAAGAATCGTCACAAGCAGGACCTGCATCCTACGAGAACGCATTGCAGCGACATTTGCTCTTAAATTACCTGTAGACGGTTGCCCAATCCTTCGCGCGTAGTCGACCGAGCGAATAAATTGATTTTTGCGGGGGTTACCGCCTTCCCTTTTATTTCGGAACACCTGCCAAACTCTATCTCTAAAAATTTGCCTGTAGTGTTGTTTCACACTGCCATCAGCGATCACTGAAACTCTTTTTCCAAGGCGGACCTCGAAATCTGCTCGCCGCTCGGGTGTTTCAAGCGTTTTTAACGTATATTCATGAGCCCAGAGCATATCAACGAGAGGCCTCGCGTTAGTAATCACCTCCGAAATTGTTTGCGGTCCTTGTGCCGCAATCAAACTATCCGGGTCATCGCCTGCCGGCAGATAAGCAAACTGAACTGAACGTCCCGGCCTTAACAGTTCTAATGAACGCTCTGCAGCTTTCATGCCAGCACGCGCACCCGCAGCATCACCATCGAAACACAGTATGGGCTCTGAATCCAGTCTCCAAATCTCTTCCAGTTGATTTTCCGTTAAAGCAGTACCCAGAGGCGCCACTGCCCCTTTAAAGCCCGCTCGGTCTAGGGCAATCACATCCATGTATCCCTCGACAACAATGACAGGATGGCCCTCGTGAGCAGCTTGGCGTGCATTGGCGAGATTGTATAACGTGCTACCCTTCCTAAAGAGAACTGTCTCTGGTGAATTAATATATTTTGCAGTCTTTCCATCTCCCATTAAACGCCCGCCGAANCCTATAACCCGCCCACGGCGATCTGTTATCGGGAAAAGAATCCGATCACGGAAAAAGGCATAAGCCGCCTGGCCATTATCGGACGATCGAAGCAGCCCACACTCCAGTAATGAGCTCTCGGAAATACCTGACTTCCGAAGCGCCAGGCGCATTGCATTCCCCGGTGGTGCATAACCCAAACGAAATTTTGAAATAATCTCGGCATCCAGTCCTCGCCCCTCAATATATTTTCGCGCAGGACCTCCACACCGTTCTAGTAAGCTTTGTTGGAAAAACTTACATGCCAAATCCATTACTTCATATAACCCCGACCGCCGGTTACTTTTGGCGCGCTCAGCAGCCGTCTCCCGCGGCACTTCTAGCCCAGCATCACGAGCGAGCTTTTCAACNGCCTCCGGAAAGCTCAGTCCCTCCACAGCCATAACAAAAGAAAAAATATCCCCATGCTTTCCGCTAGAGAAACAATGNTAAAACCCTTTTTCATCATTAACGGTAAACGAAGGCGTTTTTTCATTGTTGAAGGGACTTAGACCAACAAACTCCCGACCTTGTTTTCTTAAATTTACCCGCCTTCCACAAATCTCTGAGACCGGCAACCGAGTCCTGATTTCATCAAGAAAATTTGTGGAGAAGTTCATATATACACACCAGTCTGATACAAGCTAAATCGCCCAATTCCGGTTTAACCTGAAAGAAATTAGAAAGCCTACTCCTACGACAATCAATCGCGCAACCTCTAAGCCAAGCTTTGTTTGACCATTGCACTTGCCCTGCTGAAATCCATCCTACCCGCATAACGCTCGCGGAGAGCGGACATAACTGAGCCCATTTCCTTGAGGCCCGACGCATTTAGTTCTTTTACCATCTCAACGACTGCCGATTTTATTTCTGCTTCATCCATCTGTTTTGGCATAAAAGATTTAATAATCTCAATTTCTTGCATTTCACGTGCTGCAAGTTCCGGACGATTGCCTTTCTGATACAAAGCACTGCTATCGTGCCGTTGCTTTACCATCGTTTGCAAAAGCTGAAGTATCGAATCATCACTAATGCCATCGGGATTACCCTTAGAACGCGCAGCTATATCTCGGTCTTTTAAAGCAGCCAGTATCAATCGGACTGTCGAAATAGTGCAGTCTTCTTTTGATTTAATAGCTCTTTTCAACGACTCGTTGAGCTCTACGCGCAACATACTATATCCCCTCCCAATTTTATTCCTAAAACCGTAACCAATCTAGTTTACTAGTGCAACCTTTTGAAGATAAATAACATGTTGATAAATATTGACTTTTATATTTTTTTGCTTTTAACCCTAGCGATTAATCACTTTTTAGCTTTATGTTTTTGTCACACCTGTTGATTTTTTACGTCATTGTGAGATAGGTCCGTGTCTTACAATTGCAAGAAATTTGTGGTGCCTGCCCTTTAAAGAGAACATCCCATATGGCCGTTGCATTAAAGTCTTCGTATATCCCGCCGCCCCAGGCAACGGGGGCTTTAGTTTTAGCGGATGGGGCAGTGATGTGGGGGTTTGGAACTGGTGCGCAGGGAGAGACGCTCGGCGAAATATGCTTCAACACTTCGATGACCGGATATCAGGAGATCATGACAGATCCCTCTTACGCGGGTCAGTTAATCTGTTTCACGTTTCCCCATATCGGCAATATTGGCACTAACGATGAAGATATCGAATCCGTGACTCCGGCAGCACGAGGCTGCATAATTAGGGCGGACATCACTGAACCTTCGAATTGGCGTTCAACCCAAAATTTAGCTCAATGGATGAAAAATCACAAATTAGTGGCGTTGACCGGCCTCGATACTAGAAAGCTTACCAGACATATTCGAGATAAAGGCGCTACCAATGCCCTACTAATACACAGTCAAAAACAAAATTTTGATATTCGCGGCGCAGTAGAAAAAGCGGCATCCTTTAATGGTCTCAAAGGCATGGACCTCGCAAAAGAGGTTAGCTGCCAGACCAGTTACGAGTGGCACGAGGGCATTTGGTCGCCAGTGAAGGGTAGAACTACTGCTCCCCCCTCTCAGTATCACGTAGTTGCTATCGATTACGGTGCAAAACACAATATTCTTCGGTGCCTCGCTCAACTCCGATGCAAAATTACCGTTGTGCCAGCGACCACAGATGCAACAACTATTCTGGATCTAAAGCCTGATGGCATTTTTCTCTCCAATGGCCCGGGAGATCCTTCAGCAACGGGGGTTTATGCGGAACCCATCATTAAAGAATTGCTTCATGCAGAAAAACCAATGTTCGGTATCTGCCTAGGGCATCAACTTCTTGCACGTGCATTAGGAGCTAAGACAGAAAAAATGCATCACGGCCATCGTGGAGCAAATCATCCAGTGAAAAATATAACAAATGGCAGAGTTGAAATAACCAGCCAGAACCACGGATTTGTAGTGTTAAAAGACACCCTTCCGGATAATGTGACAGTAAGCCATATATCATTATTCGACAACAGCCTCGAAGGCATACAACTCAAAAATAAACCCGTATTCTCAGTGCAATACCACCCCGAAGCCTCGCCAGGGCCACAAGACAGCCACTACCTATTTCAAAGTTTCATTCAAAACATGGAGCAAGAGTCGAGAACCCGTGCCTAAACGTACCGATCTCAAATCAATCTGCATTATCGGGGCTGGACCAATCGTCATTGGTCAAGCTTGTGAGTTTGACTATTCGGGAACACAAGCATGCAAAGCACTACGAGATGAGGGATACCGAGTAATTCTAATAAACTCAAATCCCGCCACTATTATGACCGACCCCGAAACAGCCGATGCTACTTATGTTGAACCAATCACACCCAAAACTGTCGCAAAAGTTCTTGAGCGCGAAAAACCAGACGCTGTTTTACCAACTATGGGGGGACAGACAGCACTCAATACCGCACTCGACCTTTTCCATGACGGCACCTTAAAACGACTTGACGTCGAGTTGATCGGAGCAAGAGCCGACGTAATAGCTAAGGCTGAGGATCGTAAATTATTTCGAGAAGCGATGACAAAAATCGGACTCCAAACACCACGGAGCGCGCTGGTCAACAATTTGGGGGACGCTTGTGACGCGATGAAGGAGATAGGATTGCCGGCTATTCTGCGTCCATCCTTTACACTTGGCGGTACGGGTGGGGGAATTGCATACAATCGGCAACAATATATCGAGTTGTTAGAAACAGGTCTGCGCTCATCTCCTACCTCTGAAGTGTTGGTAGAAGAGTCGGTGCTCGGTTGGAAAGAATTTGAGATGGAGGTGGTTCGAGATAACCTAGATAATTGTATTATAATCTGCTCTATCGAAAACATCGATCCGATGGGTATTCATACCGGAGATTCAATTACTGTCGCGCCAGCCCTTACGCTCAGCGATAAGGAATATCAAATCCTGCGTGACGCGTCGATTGCGTGTCTTCGAGAAATCGGTGTTGACACCGGCGGCTCTAACGTACAATTCGCGATTAATCCAGAAAATGGCCGCATGGTTATCATTGAGATGAACCCGCGAGTATCNCGCTCCTCGGCATTGGCCTCAAAAGCTACCGGCTTTCCTATTGCAAAGATTGCCGCCAAACTAGCNATAGGATACACGCTTGACGAACTGACCAATGACATAACCGAAGTGACACCCGCAAGTTTTGAACCGACAATTGATTACGTTGTTACAAAAATACCGCGCTTTACTTTTGAAAAGTTTGCAGGTGCCGAGCCCACACTAACTACAGCTATGAAGTCAGTTGGTGAGGCAATGTCAATCGGTCGAAGTTTTGCGGAAAGCCTTCAAAAAGCCNTGCGTTCGATGGAGACTGGCCTGTCGGGCTTTGACGAGGTAACGCTGGCTGGTGCCAAGGATAATGACAAGAGCAAAATGTTAGGCGCATTACGCCAGCCGATACCCTTTCGAATTCTGTTAATAGCACAAGCATTCCGACATAGCCTGAAAATAGAAGAAATTCATGAAGCCTGCAGGGTCGACCCCTGGTTTCTAGAGCAGATACGTGATGTTGTTGAAGCCGAAGCAGCAATCGTAAAAGCAGGATTACCCAAAAAAGCTTCAGAATTCCTTCGAATCAAAAAACTTGGGTTNAGNGACTCCCGGCTAGCCAAATTACTAAAAACATCCGAACATTTGGTAACCATGGCACGCCTGAGATTAAATGTAGAGCCTGTGTTTAAACAGATAGATACGTGCGCGGCAGAATTTCCATCTTTAACACCTTACCTTTATTCCACGTATGAGGGTGACGGTTTTGAGCCAGCCGAGTCTGAGGCTGAGGTTTCAGATCGTAATAAAGTTNTAATTCTTGGTGGTGGCCCAAATAGGATAGGCCAAGGTATTGAATTTGATTATTGTTGTGTCCACGCTGTCTATGCGCTGCGAGAGGCGGGNTACGAAACCATCATGATTAACTGCAATCCAGAAACTGTATCAACGGACTATGATACTTCTGATAGGCTTTATTTTGAACCNCTGACTGCTGAAGATGTCCTCTCTATTATCCGTGCCGAGCAAGAAAAAGGGCAATTNGTAGGTGTGATAGTTCAGTTNGGTGGTCAAACGCCACTTAAGCTGGCCAATGCCCTAGAAAAGGTTGGAGTGCCTATCCTCGGGACATCACCTGACGCAATTGATTTGGCCGAGGATCGATCACGATTCCAAAGTCTTTTAAAGACACTAAAAATGCGACAGCCAGATGCGGGAACTGCGACCTCACTTTCAGAAGCACGCAAAATTGCAACAAAAATTGGTTACCCAGTTTTATTGAGGCCATCCTATGTGCTTGGTGGCCGGGCGATGGAGTTGATCCATGATGAAACTGAATTGAAACGCTACATGACAACTGCAGTGCGCGTTTCCGGCGATCATCCAGTTTTAGTGGACCACTTCCTCGCTGGNGCNATTGAGGTTGACGTAGACGCTCTGTCCGATGGCGAAGAAGTAGTGATCGCGGGCATCATGGAACATATTGAAGAAGCCGGCATTCATTCCGGTGACAGCGCGTGCTCTCTACCACCATACTCNCTCTCAGGCGATATTATTACCGAGATTGAACGGCAAACCAAAGAACTTGCTATGGCTCTCGGTGTTGTCGGGCTAATGAATGTACAATACGCAATCAAAGATAAAAAAGTATTCCTNATAGAGGTCAATCCGCGCGCAAGTAGAACAGTTCCCTTCGTTGCAAAAGCTACAGGTGTAGCTATCGCCAAAATTGCTGCGAGATTAATGACTGGAGAAAAAATAAAGAACTTCCAATTCACATCAGCTGCAAATTCTCATCATGTAGCGGTAAAAGAGGCAGTGTTTCCTTTCGCACGTTTCCCGGGGGTCGATGTAGTGCTTGGCCCCGAAATGAAATCCACTGGTGAAGTTATGGGTATCGACTGCGATTTTGGCCGTGCATTCGCCAAGTCGCAATTAGGAAGTGGCATCAAGCTTCCGAAAAATGGCTGCGTTTTCATCTCAGTTAAAGACCAAGATAAGGGCTTATTTATTAAGCCTGCACGCGAATTAATAAAACTTGGCTTTACTTTGATCGGCACCCGAGGTACCGCACGATTCCTGGCTGCACGAGGCTTGCTAATAAGCAACGTCAATAAAGTTGCCGAAGGNCAGCCGCATGTTGTAGATGCAATGATTAATGGTGATGTTCAACTTGTATTTAACACCACTGAAGACGTTCAGGCNATAAAGGACAGTTTTAGCATCCGTCGTACAGCTCTTTTGCATTCGGTCCCCTATTACACGACATTTGCTGGTGCTCGTGCGGCAATTATGGCAATCACTGCAATAAAACAGGGGACACTTGATGTGGCACCGTTGCAATCCTACTTCAATTGAGTAGGGTGTATCACTTTCCGACATCCCACGAAGAATGTGGTCAAAAATATTCTTTTGGGTGTATGATATAAGTTTGCGAAGATAAATAACCTGGTGATTCAAAAATGGAACGCTTCCCAATTACAGCTGATGGNGCAACNCGGATGCAAGACGAGTTGCGGAATCTTAAGGCAGTTGACCGGCCGGCAATTATCAAAGCTATAGCAGCAGCGCGTGAGCACGGAGATTTGTCCGAGAATGCAGAATACCACGCTGCACGTGAGCAACAGAGTTTCATTGAAGGTCGTATCATGGAGCTTGAAGATAAAACAAGTCGCATGGATATAATCGATGTCAANGCTCTTAAAGGAAAACAGGTTAAATTTGGAGCAACGGTCACTGTTGCCGACGAGGATACAGACGAAAAGTCAACATTCCAGATTGTTGGCGAGTATGAGGCCGACCCAGGCAATGGTCGCATATCGGTAACTTCACCAATTGCTCGTGCATTNATTGGAAAAACAGCAGGTGATAGTGCAGAGGTGAACACACCCCGCGGACAAAAAGACTACGAAATCATTAAAGTGGGCTACAAATAATATTTTAGCACAAGATTTTTTGACAGTCGTTGTATGAAAAGCACGTTCTTGAAAGTGCGTTTATTAAGCGGATAAGATATCCCTTTAGTCGAAATCCTGTTTTGGATAGTGCCATTATGTCGTGTTACGGGTAGAGCTAACACTTACTTTAATGCACAGGCACCAAGCTTCTGATTGTGCCAGTTAACCGTTCGATGTGTCCGCATCTGCCGTTACAATTAGCAAATCATTGGTTGTAACTATCGAAAAAAACACGTCAATCCAGAATAGTGCTCAATATATCCATATCTTTTTCAATTGGCACGCCGAAGTCCTGCTTCGAAGCTCTTATTGCTAGTGCCGACTTAACATGACTAACATTAGGAGCTGCAGTAAGAGTGGAAGTTAAGAAATTGTTGTAGGACTCCCAATCGCCTGCCACAACACGCAATAGAAAGTCTGTATCCCCGGCAAGCATATAGCAATCCCGCACTTGCGGCCATCCCTCAACCAACGCCTCAAACGCGGCAAGGTCGTTGTCAGCTTGGCTTTTGAGGCCTACCTGTGCAAACACTGTCACTCCATAGCCAAGCATTTCCCCATCAATATCTGCATGATAACCGCGGATAACGCCTGATTTCTCGAGTGCTCTAACACGGCGCAAACACGGCGGAGCGGAAATTTTCGCACGACGTGCTAGGTCTACATTAGTCATGCGACCATTAGCCTGTAAATCTTGTAAAATACTCAAATCAATATTGTCTAACTTAACCCTGCCCATAATGATGTTCCTTTTTTATCGCGCAATAATATTACAAAGATTAAGATGTACGAAACACTATTTAGACTGAAATGACACGACGCTAACGAAGCAACAACGGATCTGTAGAGCCTTTGCCTATCACTTCTCTCTCAATCTGGACATTGACCGATGGTAAAATCGGCATGGCTAGTCAGTGCCTTGGGTTAGCCGAAGCATTGCTTGGTTTAGTAGATAAGGGAACCATTGTAGAAAAAGTCATCCTCCCAAAAGCACCCTGGAAATGGCTGCCAGCCAGATTGTGGCCTTCTTTCATAGATTGCGCAGGTCCAGGTAGCGATGTGATCGAAATGCCATGGCCAGATGTTGTTATCAGTTGTGGACGTAATGCTGTGGGTCCAACTCTGGCGATCAAATCGCGGAGTTCTGGCGCAACATTCATCATTCATGTCCAACACCCCCGAGTAAAAATATCGCATTACGACCTAATTTCAGCCCCGATCCACGATGGGCTACATGGTCAAAATGTCATTCAGGTTAATGGATCCATGCATCGTATCACACCTGAAATGCTTAAATCTGCCTCACGTCAGTTTTCAAAAATAATTGATCCATTGCCCCACCCCAGGATTGCAGTTCTTATTGGCGGAAGCAATAGTAGTTATAACATGACTGCTGGAAACATAAGACGTATCGCACTAGACTTGGTGGCCATCAATAAACAAACGGGGGCCGGGCTGATGATAACTACATCACGGCGGACAACCGCGGCCAATTCTCAACTTCTGCGCAACGCGATAGGGAATATTCCAAATGTTTTTTGGGATGGGAAGGGTGAAAACCCATACTTTGCTTTTCTCTCTGCCGCTGACGCAATCATCGTAACGTGCGACTCTGTCAACATGATTACGGAGGCAGCTGCTTCAGGCAAACCATTACTTATAGCTGAGCTTGACGGTCAGAATCGTAAGTTAGAAGCCTTTCATCAATCGCTCTATCTTCAAGGTATTGCTAGGCCGTTTAAGGGTTATTTGGAAGATTGGAGCTATCAGCCCTTAAATGAACCAGCACGGGTAGCAAGAGAGGCGCTGCGGCGTATCCAAGAAGCTCAAAGGTGATACTCTCCACTGTGTTTCACTTACTAAAGCCGCTCCGCTATGCTATGAAAATGGTAACTTAATACACAACAACTACGGTTAAGTGTTTCGGATGTTAAATTTCGCGGCCTTTCGTGACATGCCTCTCGAGCACGCCCCTTTTGATCACTTGATAGTTCCAAATTTTATTTGCGAATCGGCTCTTGCCGATATAAATGAAAGTTTTCCTGAAATTCGGCACACAGGCAGCTTCCCTGTAAGCGCTTTAAAAATACATGGAGCCTTTAAATATTTCGTTGATCAACTCAGAGGAAAAGAGTTCGAACAGGTAATAAGCGAGAAGTTCTCGATTGACCTTTCAAACCAGCCAAATATGTTAACAGTCCGGGGGCAATGTCGAGCGCAAGATGGAAAAATACACCGTGATTCCGGTGGGAAAATTATTACTGTATTGGTTTATCTGAATGGACACTGGGATCAATCAGGCGGGCAGCTTCGCCTTTTACACTCAGAAAACGATATTGAAGACTATTCAGTGACAGTCCCACCCGTTGCAGGGACACTGCTTGCCTTCCGTTGCTCCAATAATGCGTGGCACGGCCACAAATCATATGTGGGAGAACGGCGTTCAATGCAACTAAACTGGGTGAGAAGCCGTCCCTATTTATGGAGGGAAGCAATACGGCATAATTTATCTGCAATGTTGAAAAATTTTAGTGGCCGGAGTTCGGCAAGCAAAACATAAAAATGGATACAGAATGGCCCTTCAAATAGAAACATTTAGTAATAAGACCGGCGGTTTCAGCGCTTTCAAAGCTATTGGCCACCCGTTAGTTATGAAAAAAGCAGTGGCCTTGATAACTCAGCTCGCTGAAAGCGGGCCAATAGCAATCTTCGATCCGCAGGGACTAGCGAACGCTTTCGCGGAGGTGCATGACTGCAGTCGTTTGCAAATTAACGGCTGCTATGTGCAAGACGTTGAGATGATAGGCACTAAGATTTTCGGACTAGATGCACAATCCATCACCAAATTATCTCCGAGCACAGCGAACACAATTTTTGTCGTCACCTTCGACACCGCAAAGATAATTGGAAATATCAGTCACCTTTTAGGTTCCAATACCCAAATCTTCAGTCTCGATAATATGCGTCTTGAGGATACAATGCTTACCAATCCACGTCGTTATCTGGACCCAATGAATTTCGCGACAAATTTTGCATTTTTCAGAGACACTGGGACAGACCACACTCGTCTGGTAAGCGCTAATTATTGGGCAGGTTACGGTGCAAAAGATATAAAAATTTGGTGCAGGCTTTTTAGCAGCAGAGGAGACATTCTTGCAGACTGGGAGCATTGCTTGGATGATAAAGTTTCTACGATTGTTATTGACTCGATGGAAATACGTCGTCGATTTAAACTAAAAGATTTTTCAGGTCAGCTATTTCTTCATGTTGTAGGTGCGGCTGGGCATGACGTAGTAAAATATGCGCTTGATACTTACGGTAATGATGAAACGACACTCTCATGCACACACGACGCTAATGCATGGCCTGCAGACTTATACGGCGGCCTGCCAGCCCCGAGATTGGGTGAGAAGGTGGTGCTTTGGGTGCAAAATAGTCATCCGTGTCCAATTACAAAGGGTGCAATTGGACTGAATCGGATGGGTGATAAGGATATAGTCTGGCTCGACAAAGAAATACCTGCATTTGCCTCCTTGCCATTAGATATCTCAAGCCTGCTACCCGATGTAAAATGGCCAGCCCAGATTGAGATAAATGCTGGTAAACATTTTGTTAGACCGCGCTATGAAATAACAACAGCCCAAGGTAGAAGCCGCATAAGCCATCCTAACGTAGAGCGCAATGACCTAAAAACCGACGCCAAAATTCCAGAGCTTAATACCCTTTTGGGTAAGGGTTACCTTTTGCCTGCCCCAATACTGCCCTGCAAACGGTTCAAGACAACAATTCTTCCAACGCCAATGGCCACTAATCAGAAGAATTTACCGGTCGCAGCTGTTGCTTACGACCATCAGGGTAGTGAAATTGCACGGCATACTTTCGGATGTTTAAAACGAAATCACGAGGAATATTTAGATGCTGATCTTTGGTTGGGCAGTAAAATAGATCATTGTTTAAAGGCTGGTTATGGCCATGTTGAATTAGTTTATGACTTCTCTGATGGTGGTGACGCGGATGGATGGCTTCACGGACTATTCCGTTACGAGGATAGGCATAGCGGCCACGCCGCGGAGACCAGCTTCGGAGCACACATTTTCAATTGTATCCTCACATATAAGGATGAACCACAATCGTATGCTGGTCCACCGCCTGGATTGAGCACTCGTCTTTTTCTTCGTACCGGACGCAAACCGCAAGACGCATTATGTCACTTGATCTATCCCGCTTCCACTCCATGGCATAAATTCAGTCGAACGGAGCTAATCTTACACAATCGAAGTGGCCAGATCATTGCAACCGAAAACATTACTATTCCATGTGGAGGATCATTGCATTTCCGTTACAGTGAAACCTTTGACAAAGCCAGCATCACAAAAGCCGGCGATGATTCCTACGTACTTATCCGGGACACGACTTGCCGGCTTTTTGGATATCACGGGCTTAGTGACCGCGAAAATAGTTTTAGCCTAGACCACATGTTTGGTTTTTAGGAAGAGGTCGCTGGGATGGCAATCGACTGGGATAAACTTCGTGTCTTCCACGCAGTTGCAGAGGCTGGAAGTTTCACCCATGCCGTAAATACGTTGAATTTGAGCCAATCAGCAATCAGTAGACAAATAAGTACACTAGAAACCAGCCTCGAAAATACTTTGTTTCATCGCCATGCGCGCGGTTTGATGCTCACCGAGCACGGAGAGAACCTCTACCGAACAACTCATGACGTTTTCCACAAACTCGCCATGGTTGAGGCTCAAATTACAGAAGATAAAAAACGCCCGAGCGGACCTTTGAAGATTACTACCACTGTCGCACTTGGGTCGCTTTGGCTCACTCCGCGAATAAAAGAATTCATAGACACCTACCCGGAAGTCGAGGTTCATTTAGTTTTAACCGATGGTGAACTTGACCTCAGCATGCGTGAGGCTGACATCGGGATTCGACTCTCACCACCACGACAATCGGACCTCATTCAACGAACTCTGATGCCGGTGAGATCACATGTCTATGCATCGCCAGAATACCTTGAAGAAAAAGGCACGCCTCAAACACCCGAAGAGCTGGACAACCACAGATTGATTGTTTATGGCCGCGACCTATCACCACCGGTCCCCTCCATTAACTGGCTACTCGACTTGGGTGCAAAGAAAGGACAGAAAAGAGAACCTGTGCTAACCGTAAACAATCTCTACGGAGTTTATCGAGCAGCACGTGGTGGGCTTGGCCTTGCGGGCTTACCCGATTATATGATCGCGCACGACAGCAATTTAGTAAAAGTTTTGCCTCAATTCGGTGGACCGGAAATTCAAGCTTTTTTTGTTTATCCAGAGGAATTACGCCACTCAAAAAGAATAGCGGTCTTCAGAGATTTCTTGCTACGTCAAGTAGTTAAGAAACCCTTTCAGTTACCCACAGGTTAATGTCTGCTTCTCTACGATGTAAAAGTAAAATAAATAGCTTAATTTCGTGGCGCAAAGTGAAAACTGGGGACGTACCTGCTTCCAAAAAATGGGGTTCAAAGTTCAATAAGCAAACTAAGTGCTTTAGTTCGAATAAATATTGAATGCTCCACGATATTGTATTCACTCAATGTTGCAATTAGCGATATAGCTTCGCACCTAATTTTCTCCTCAACCCAGTATACAGACTAGCTACAAAATCCCCATACCCGTTATACAACAATGTGGGCTCTCTATTTGCTCTCCCAAGAGGCTGTTCAGTTGCCTGGCTCCAACGCGGATGAGCAACCGACGGGTTGACGTTTGCCCAGAAGCCGTATTCCCCACCTTGCGCTCTCTCCCAAAATGTCATTGGGCGATCTCTTACAAAGGTAAACCTTGTGATTGATTTAATTGATTTAAATCCATACTTCCAAGGGACCACAAGACGCAGTGGCGCTCCATTTTGTTTGGGGATAGGCTTGCCGTAGATGCCGGTTGCGATAAACGACAACTCATTCGCAGCTTCAGCCATGGTAAGACATTCCACATATGGCCATTCATACCATGTTTGTCGAACACCTGGCATGTATGAATCGTCTGCGATTGTTTCCATTCTCAGATACCTTGCATCCGAAGTTGGTTTGGCAAGATTAAGTAATGTACGTAATGGAAACCCGCTCCAAGGAACAATCATTGACCAAGCTTCAACACAACGAAAGCGATACACCCTCTCTTCGAGCTGCACCTGTCGTAACAAACCGTCGATGTCAATTTTAATTACTTCTTCAACCTCACCGTCAATGCGAATTTCCCAAGGTTCAATTCTCATGGCCTGTGCAGCAGGCGCGATATTTTTATGACTCCCGAATTCATAAAAATTATTATACCGAGTGACTAAGCCCTCTTTTGTTACCGGGCGTTTCACTGCGTATTTAAGGTTTCGTGTGACCGGATAAAGGTTTGATTTCGAGGTGACATCAATGTTGGCCATACAAGTATTTGATTTAGAAAAAATGCCAAAACCCATCGAGGCTCCAAAAAGCCCTATCGCATTTACGAACTTTCGTCTTTCAAAGAATATTTTTTCATCGGTCGTGGAGCGTTCTGCCAGATCCCAACCGTACTTTCGCTTAAGCAACATTCCAAAAACTCCATTAATTTGCCTTTTGAAGTTAATTAGTGGGCTTTATCTTCAATGCAACATGCCGCTTGAATTGATGGAATGCCATTTTCAGTGATTTAACTTTACACCAATGGCTAGGCACTCCTTTATAGGTCCTAGAAGTGAGTGTGGAAAGATTAACAACGAACAAATTGAGGAGCATCTCAATGTTTCCGTTCAAACCAGCTGAAGCTTTCGCCGTCAACAAGGACCTTACCATTGAAATTCTTACACTTGAGGGCACTGATAATACAGTAGTTATAGCGGATGAATTCTACCAAAATCCAGATATCGTGAGAGATATTATTCTGCAAACCCCCTACCCTGTTTGGAAAGACCAGCCAGATACACGAAACTTTATTGATTACTATGATTGTCGCCAGTCTCAGAAGTTACCGTATTTGGAGGCCCAACAAGCAGTGAAGCAGATTGCTGAGCAATTTCTTCACATAAAAGTCCATTCCCCTGCTACCTTCTTCAATAGCAACATATTCCGGCTCATAGAAGATCAACCCAAAAACAGCCAAGCTTACCCTCATGATGATGGAAATCTTGTTACCGCCTTAGTGATGCTTAACACTGAAGAAGAGTGCTCTGGGGGAACTGCTTTCTATCGATCGAAAAAACCACTATTTGATCGTATGCCTGCTGATCCGACTATTCATGAGGCAGTCCACAAAACAATTTTTACTGAAGATAACTATGAAACGGGTAGTAATTATTTTATGGAAAACTACGATCAGTATTGGGAAGTGCTGGGCATCATTCCTATGGTTTACAACCGTCTGTTGGTTTATCCCGGCGTAATGTTTCATGGTGCCTGGCATGAACACAACTCATTCAGAAATTATTATCGAATTAATCAAGCTATGTTCATTGGCGATGTTACTTATGATATGGATTTCTGGGACAAATAACCAATTGTCTAGAGAAATGTACCCAGAGCCCGTTTGTGGAGGTGTCGCCCATTCTTACTACCGTGGATAAAAAGTATTACCGAAAATCGAATACTCATTGCTTATTTTGTTGTGCACGATCTGTTTTACACAGGATACGGAAAGGGTACGAAAACTCAGGAGTTTCCGCGTCGATGTAAAAAACCGCACTTCTTAAACAGTCTTAAATCTTAAAACTCACAATTACTTGAGTTTGAATTAAAACTTAATTCCCCGCCCTCAGATCGTTCGGCAGAAAGGTATGAGCCAACACAAAACATTATAAGATTTCAAACGGTGAGGTTTATAAGCAAATCTATGCTTTTCCCGCTTTAAATGACGCCGGCTCCTGCCATCCTTGATGCATGTGACCGATTTGCAACAGTGCGGGATAAGAATTCGGCAAAACTCGTATTTTGGTTGGTTTGTGCGTGGGAAGAGGTATCTTTATAGGTAGGATTCGCAATCATTTACAAAGATTCGGTTTAGTTAAGCCGATTTTGGAAATGGTAGCGGTTCCTGAATGTTCGAACATTTATTAACTATCAATATAGAGGTTTCATATGTCCAAACTTAATAAGGCTCTGATGGCAACTACTGCCATTGCCTTTGCAGCTGGTCTTGCGATGCCTGCGGCGGCGAAGAAGAAAGATCCTTCGAAAGCGCCAAAGGTTGTAAGCAGCGGCAAAAAGATGAAGTTGAAGCTGTATGGTCAAATCGCGCGTACTGCGTCGATCACTGATGACGGCTCAGGAACTGGTTTCTCAAACTCTGAAAACGGTAACACCTCGACTCGTATGGGTGTTAAAGCTGCAGGTAAGATCAATAATGATCTTAAGCTGAAGCTTCGTTATGAGTGGAACATGCGTTCCGGTCACGAGAACAATCAGCTTGACAACATTTCAAGCGATAACGACTTCGATATTCGTTGGGCTGACATTCAGTTCCATCACAAGCGTTTCGGCACATTGTTCTTCGGCCGTGGTGATGGTCCTGGTAACAGTTCTTCACAAACCGACCTTTCCGGTACATCGACCGGTCAAAAGGGTGGTGGTGAGCACTGGGACTTCCAGAACGCTCGTTTCGTAGAGACTAGCGCTTCAGCAAATGGTGGTGGTCGTGCAACAACCCGTGTTGGCCGTGTATTCGGTAATATGGACGCGACCACTCGTAGTAACCGTATCCGTTATGATACACCAAGTATTTATGGCTTCCAATTCCGTGCCGGTGTTGTTGACCAGTCCGGTTACGAATTTGCTCTATGGTATAAGGGTAAAGTTGCTGGCATGAAGATTAAAGGTGCCGTCAACTACAGCCATAACAAGTCGGGTGTATTCCCAGGTGAGGTCTCGGCCGGAACAACCGGTACCGACACTGAAATCAGCCTCGTTAACGGTTCGGTTTCGGTCCTTACCCCATGGGGTATCGGTGTAAGTGGTGCTGCCGGAACGAACGACCGTGACCAAGTCATTGGTGGTACAGCGGTAGCGACTGATGGTAAAGATCCATTCTTCTGGTGGGCGTGCGTATTCTATCGCGCTAAGTTCTTTGAGCTTGGTGAAACCCGCTTCAAGTATGGTTTCCAGACATCAGTCGATAACCAACGCGAAGGCGATGTCGGTCAAGCTCATGGCTTCACCATCGTTCAACAAATTAAGAGCACAGGTACCGACATGTATGCCGGTTACCGTCATGTCTCTGTTGATCGCGATATGGCTGGTGGTACCGCCGGTGCCGAAATCGATTTCGAAGATCAGGACATCTGGGTCCTGGGCTTCCGGGCGCGCTTCTAATCGCACCTGATAAAAGAACAATATAAGACTTACTTAAAAGCCCCGGGGGTTTCCCCGGGGCTTTTTCTTTGGCGCCGTAGTGCTCATTTCTCCCAGTTATATTTATGTTTATAAAGATTCCAAATATAAACTTCAGTCTAGCTGAGAGTAGTCAGACAATCTGTGAAATATGCCAGATGCTTTCTAACCAATCAATTTATGCGATGGTACAAACCAAACGGGCATTTGTTCATGTGCCACAAAACGTTTTGTAGGGTACTGACGATACCGGCGCTGGCAATGCGAACTCTTCTTGCCCTTTTTTTTCATCAAAAGGTGTAGCCAAAATAGCCAGCATATTTTCAAATAATTGAAAATCACTTTCATTGATAGCATCCGATAATACCTCTTCAACTTTATGATTTCGTGGGATGTAAGCAGGGTTTATTTGGTCCATTTGATTGGCGCATGCATCCATTGAAGCCGGCCTTTTTTTAATTTGTTTGATCCAACGTTTTTCCCAGAGATCGAATGCAGTAGGGTCTTGGAACTGTTTTCGAGCAGATCCCTTACCTTTGCGCAATGTGTCCGAAAGATGCCTAAAGGTATTTGTGAAGTCTGCATTTCCTTTCTGCATTAATTCCAATAAATTCTGAATTATGTCAGTATCGTTTTTATTCTTAGAATTTAAACCTATCTTCGCGCACATTCGTCTTTCCCATTCGCTCTTGCATTCTGAGGAAGCTTCTTCTATCGCGGAGGTCAGTAATTTTATTGCGTAATCTTCATCGGCATCGGTAAGGGGGATAAGGGTTTCTGCGAACCGTGCGAGGTTCCACGCTAAAATCGATGGCTGTTTGGCATAGGCATAGCGTCCGTGGAGATCAATTGAACTAGACACGGTCATCGGATCATATCTATCCATGAAGGCGCAGGGGCCATAGTCAATTGTTTCACCTGATATTGAGGTGTTATCCGTGTTCATTACTCCATGGATGAAACCAATGCTCATCCAATGGGCAACAAGCAACGCTTGAGCTTTCGCAACTGCTTTGAAAAAACCCAGGTAGACGTTTGAGCTTTCTTGAACAGTGGGGTAATGGCGCGATATTGCATAATCCGCTAGTTTTCTAACCATCTCTGTATTTTGACGAGCGGCAAAAAATTGAAATGTACCGATGCGCAGGTGACTGGACGCAGTACGTGTGAGAACAGCACCAGGGATAGGTATTTCTCGATGCACTGACTCGCCAGTTGTTACGGCGGCAAGTGCACGTGTCGTCGGTACCCCCAAGGCATGCATGGCCTCACTAACCAAATATTCTCGTAATACAGGCCCAAGCGCAGCTTTTCCATCCCCACCAC
This sequence comes from Rhodospirillaceae bacterium, assembly GCA_002711555.1. The sequence continues at coordinate 92,714 of PARQ01000014.1, forward strand.
GAGAGAAGGGTGTGCGGCCTGACCCTTTCAACTGAATATCGTATCTATATCCGTGGACGTTGACAATTTCACCCAATAACAAAGCCCGACCGTCTCCAAGTTGGGGCGAAAAAGTCCCAAATTGATGTCCGGCGTA
>PARQ01000015.1 GCA_002711555.1 Rhodospirillaceae bacterium
ACAAAGTACCTCCATTGGGAACCATTGCGGCACCGGCATCCAGTAAATTTTTCTGTATCTTTACCATTTTGTGAACGTCTTCGGAGCCTCGAAGCCTAAGAATTTCTGGGTGCCGGCGGCACGTTCCGGTTGCAGTGCAAGGCGCATCTAAAACCACCAAGTCAGCTGTAATTGATGGCTCCCAATCCCGAAGGTCGGAAATGATAGTATTAGATGTTAGACCCAATCTTTTCATATTGGCCTTTAAGGTCTCGGAGCGTACGTTTGAACTATCTAGTGAGATTACGTTAGCGCCACCCATTGCTAATTGCGCTGTCTTACCTCCCGGCGCCGCACAAAGGTCAATCACATTTAACCCTCTAACGTCACCAATGAGTTTTATTGGGAGAGCAGCCGCTGCATCTTGCACCCACCACCTGCCATCTGCGTATCCCCACCATTCGGTTGGGTTGCCGAAGTCTCTGCAGCGCAAACTGCCACTTTCCAAAGTTTCTGCGTTGAGAATCGAAGCGAGTTCTGGGCTTGTTTTCGCCACCGTCAAATCCGTCGGTGCCGATTCTAGGTGTTGCTGGGCAATCTTCAAAGTATTTTCTTCCCCGTATGTCTTACACCAGCTTTTCCAGAGCCAGTCAGGAGTATTTATTCGAGCTGATTTGTCTGGACTAAGCCTCGCGTCCGAGCGCGCTATTTTGCGCAACAGGGCATTTGCGAGCCCCTTAAATTTTTGATCCAATAATTGTTCTGCTAGGGCGACGGTTGTATTGACCGCGGCGTGAGGTGGCGTTTTTAAAAAAACTAGTTGCGCAGTTCCCAGTCGCAATAGATGCTTTAAACGATGTGTGCGTCGTGGCAGTGGCCGGCTGAGAAAATTTGAATAAATCTGGTCTATTTCCGGTAAATGCCTAACTGTTTCCAGAATTAGCAATTTAGTAAAGGCACGATCCTCAGACTTTAATTTTTTCCATCCCGCCACATTGTTCAGCGCAACATTGATTGTACGGCGGTTTTCAAGCACGCTCTCGAGTGCTTCCAGTGCCGCCCAGCGAGACTTTAATCCGTTAGAATCTTGAGAAGAAAATTTGATGGGTGAATTTGTCAACAGAAAATGTTCCTAGGTGTAGTTTACTATGAGGAGCATTTATATCTCTTTTTCAATTTATCCTCTTGGAATTTAGCTGGGAATTACCCATATTGAATATATGGCAAATATCTTCGACCTATTGAAAACGAACATTAAAGAACCTGTGGCAAGCACGCCGGGTCAAAACGTTGATCCCGATGTTGACATTGAGCCCGTACAGAAACCCGATAGCGATGCCAGGCGTATAGCCGAGCGTAAAGCCGAGGAAGCTGGTCGTAAATGGCGTAAGAAGGCGGAAGCAGACGGCGAAGTGCAAAAGGAAATCGGTGGCCCCAAAGGGCTCGAGCCAACAAGGTATGGTGATTGGGAAAAAGCTGGTCGTTGTGTGGATTTTTAATTACTAAATACTTCTGCAACGGAAGACCTGCTGCTTACCTACATATCTATAGCTTTAATCTATTCATTCTATTATTGACAAGATCGGTTACCACACCCGGTTCCGCTAGCGTGGAGGTGTCTCCCAAATCATCGAAGTCATCTTCTGCTATTTTTCGTAAAATTCGCCGCATTATTTTTCCCGAACGCGTTTTGGGAAGGCCTGCCGCCCATTGCAACCAGTCAGGCGTTGCTATGGGGCCTATTTCTTTTCGGACCCAATCAGTAAGATCTTTTCTCAATTTATCGGATGGTTCCGCATTAGCATTGAGTGTAACGTATGCGTAAATGCCCTGGCCTTTGATATCATGAGGCGCGCCTACAACAGCTGCTTCCGCAACGGTCGGGTGTGCAACCAAAGCGGATTCGACCTCGGCCGTGCCCATTCTGTGGCCTGATACGTTGATCACGTCATCCACTCTTCCGGTTATCCAGTAGTAACCATCCTCGTCTCTACGACATCCGTCACCCGTAAAGTATTTCCCCTCAAAAGTGCTGAAATATGTACTCACAAACCGGTTATGATCACCATATATTGTCCTCATTTGTCCGGGCCAGGAGTGTTTTATGCAAAGATTCCCTGAGGCAGCACCCTCAAGCTTGGTACCATCTGCATCCACTAATTCTGGCTCGACCCCAAAAAAAGGTAGTGTGGCCGAACCGGGCTTTAAGGCAGTGGCGCCAGGGAGAGGTGTGATTAATATGCCTCCTGTTTCAGTTTGCCACCATGTGTCCACTATCGGGCAGCGGCTATCACCAACAACCTTGTGGTACCAAAGCCAAGCCTCAGGATTGATGGGCTCCCCGACTGTCCCAAGAAGTTTGAGCGATTTTCTACTCGTTTTTTTTACTGGGGCGTCGCCATCCCTCATCAAAGCGCGAATGGCAGTGGGGGCAGTGTAAAAAATCTCTACATTGTGCTTGTCACATATTTCCCAGAAACGACTAGTGTTAGGATAATTGGGTACACCCTCAAACATTACCGTAGTAGCGCCGTTGGCTAATGGGCCGTAAACTATGTAGCTATGTCCAGTAACCCATCCGACATCAGCAGTACACCAGTAGATTTGGCCCTGGTGGTAGTCAAAGACGTATTCATGGGTCATTGAGGAATAAACCATGTAGCCACCTGTTGTATGCAGGACCCCCTTTGGTTTCCCTGTAGAGCCTGACGTGTAAAGAATGAAGAGTGGATCCTCAGCATTCATTTCTTCAGGTTGGCAAACGCTTGGTTGCTCGGCTACAAGCTCATGATACCAAACATCGCGGTCGCACGTCCAGCTGACCTCGTTACCCGTTCGTCGCACTACCACACATTTTTTGATCGTCGGGCAGTTGTCTAGAGCGGTATCAATATTTTCTTTAAGCGGTATGGTGCGTGCCCCTCGGACGCCTTCGTCAGCCGTTATTACTATGTTGCATTCACAGTCTTGTATGCGACCAGCCAAGGCGTCCGGTGAGAAACCCCCGAAAACAACCGAATGGACAGCACCGATTCGTGCGCATGCGAGCATTGCATATGCAGCCTCTGGTATCATAGGCATGTAAATACATATTCGGTCACCTTTTTTCGCGCCTAATGATTTCAGTCCATTTGCAAATTTGCAAACGTTGTCATGCAACTCGTTGTAGGTAATGTATAGATCAACATCTGGATCGTCCGATTCCCAAATAATTGCAGTTTGATCGCCTCGTGTTTTCAAATGTCGGTCGATGCAATTAACAGAGGCGTTCAGTGTGCCGTCATAGAACCATCGTACATGTACATCATCGCTAGAGAAAGAAACGTCTTTGACTTTGGTATATGGTTTTATCCAATCAATTCGTTTTCCATGTTCGTTCCAAAATACGCCAGGGTCAGAAATGGAGTCCTCATACATTTTTAAATATTTTTCTCTATCGATTAATGCCTGCTGTGCGGCTTCGACCAAAACTGGGAAAATTTCATCTGCCATGTTAAACACCCCTACATTTACAAATTTTGAACGGACTCTGTCCGCTGTTGGCATTTTAAACCCTTGGTGTCTTCACTCAGGGTGGATCAAAACAAGCACTCCATCGTCAAGTCTTAGATTGAGGGGTGCTAGCCAGTCTCCGACACACGGCCCAGAAACACAGACACCATCATGAATATTAAATGTCGCGCCGTGAGTGGCACATAGAATATGTTTTTTGTCGAGTGTCATGAACCTGTCACCTTCCCAATTTAAAGGGGTGCCCGCATGAGGACAATAATTGACGTAGCCGTAGAATGCGCTTCCTTGACGTACAACAAAAAGTCCAACCTCTTCGTCATCATTTTCGATGGTGAATTCTTTTCCCTCTCCGTCGGGGATATCAGCGAGCAATCCGAGAACAGTTTCTTCAGTCATGACCAGTAGCTTGTTTTGCTCATATTAAAAGTGAGCTCACGCTCATTGTTATCGGTAGTTTAAAATATTTTTCTATATGGTCTATCATTTTGTAGGCTACAATACTTGTACAGTTATTCTTCTCAGCAAAAGCGGGACATGACTGATTGCTTAACCGACCGATCTAACCAATTTCTTTCTATTGAGTGATTACCATCTATTTTTGGTGTCTCAAATTGTACTCATATGGTTATTTCTCAACAACCTGAGGTTTCACTCTGAAAAATGCTGGCCCCTTGCCCAGATCTCATTACGACTGGTAAATAGGACAAGCCTTGACTTACAAATGAGCCCTTCTGATTCCATAAAATGAAAAAAGTTCAAAAAATAAAGAGGTCTGAGTGACCTCTACCCAGATTTTTCTGCACCAAGCCAAAGATTGTTAAAGGCATACCCCCAAGTCTGGTTATAAACATTATTTTTCGTGTAAGGTTCCTGCTCGCGCCAATGATCTGCAAGGACCCGGGTGGAAAAATCGACAACGAAGAGCGACCCAATTCGGTCCTCAAAGTTGATCTTGTCGCTGTCGTTGAATAGGGGACCTGCAGCAAACAAATGATTTTCATGAGCCAAAAGATAATCTACATGCTCGTCACGAAACCGAGATCGTTTGTTATGCGACTGTTTTCCATCGAGCTGAAAGTAAAGGTACAGTCTCCGATATAATTTACGGTCACCTTTCAAGTGGTGCCAACCGAAAATATGTTTTGTGCTAAATAAGTCGTTTTTAGCAAACGGTTCATTAGCCAGCCATGCACCAGCCGCTGCGCGAGTCGGCTGTTCCACTACATAAAGCGAACCTACATTTTCTGTTTGCTCGTCATTCTCAAGGGGTCCCGCAAAATAAATTATATCCTTATGACTTTTCAAATAACTCCGATGAACTTCCAAAAACTCCCTGCGTACATTAGCCCTATTTGGGTTGTCGATTAGGAAGCACACGAACAGCATTATTTATGCCTTTTCATAATTATCAGGATAAAACGAACTCTTTTTCATTCGAGTGATATTAACGCTTTCGAATACGCCGGCCGCCGTGAAAGGGTCACCGTTTGAGAAAGCCTCAGCTTCTGAACGACTATTAGCTGAGATTATAAAACAGCTGCCCGTCATAGTTTCCCCGTCATCCGAAAGAGTGGCGCCTGACATAATTATTTTATCATCTTGTGTTTTGAGATATGCACGATGAGTTTCCAGAACAGATAATCTTGCAGTCGAGTCTCCAGGCTTGTCTACGCACGTAATGCACCAAAGCATAATAAGTCTCCTAGTGGACGTTAAAAGTCCAATGCTAGCTCAGGGTATAAATGCGGTCAATCTAGGCCTTTGAATTCAGGAGTAAATGGTCGATCTAAGAGATTGTCTATAGCTTGGGTTATGTCTGCTTGGAGATGCAAAATACGGTATACACCCTCCATAATAGGTAACTCGACATTAAGTTTTCGCGCTAATGCCACGATGCCTCGCGCAGTCTCAACGCCTTCTGCAATCGAATTGCGGTTAGCTAATATGTCAGCTAAGGGATTTCCCTTACCAAGTTCCACTCCGAGTGACATGTTGCGTGAATTTAGGCCATTGCAAGTGAGAGTTAGGTCACCAAGACCAGAAAGTCCCATAAATGTTCGTGCCTTAGCGCCCTTTGCTACACCGAGCATAGCCATTTCGAATAAGCCGCGGGTTATGAGAGCGGCACGGGTGTTGTCGCCCATTTCGCGGCCGACGACTATGCCACATGCGATAGCGAGCACATTTTTTGCTGCGCCGCCCACCTCAGCGCCGATTCGGTCGTCCATCGGATAAGGCCGGAAACGGCTGGTCCCTATCAAGCTGGTGATAATTTCTGCATCTTTGAGGTTTGTGCCGGCTAGGGCGACAGCTGTGGGCGATCCAGCGATTGTTTCATGGGCAAAAGATGGACCAGATAAGACCAAGACAGGGTTTTTTTGTATTATTTCACCAGCAATTTCCGTCATTAGCGCGCCGGTTTCCACCTCAATTCCTTTTGAGCAGATTACCAGCGGAGTTCCAGGATCTATATTTAACGCAATTTTTTCTGCGACGGATCGAAAAAACTGTGACGGAACAACAGAAAAGACAACTTGGCTTTGCGCGATAGCTTCAGAGATATCCCCCGTCGCAACTATACCCTTGTCAAGGCTCACTCCAGGCAGATACATGGGGTTGCCTTTTTCGGCATTTATTGAATGAACAACTTCATCCTCTAGTGCCCAAAGTATAACCTCGTGGTTTGCCCGGCGTGAAATGCAGGCTAACGCCGTACCCCAAGCACCCGCTCCGATAATTGACACTTTACTCATACTCTAGCTATGGGCGTCTAAATGCGGTGCGTCAAGCGGCCATCGTGGTCGCGCCGGAAAATCTAGTTTATTGATGAGGCCGAGGCGAAGTCGTTCAATGCCAGCCCAAGCGATCATCGCTCCATTATCTCCACATAAATTAGTTGGTGGAGCAATGAACCTAAAGCCAAGATCATGAACGCAAATTTTGAGCTTTTTACGAATATACTCATTTGCTGCCACGCCCCCGCTGATTACGAAAGCATTACCGGTGGGGTGAACTAATCGAAAATCTCCCACAGCCTTAGTACATCGATCAATAAGACAATCGGCAACGGCGTTTTGGAAGCTTGCTGATAGGTCTGATATGGCTTCATTGTCTAGCTTTCCCTTATGTTTTTCAACGACATTTCGGACGGCTGTTTTGAGGCCTGAGAAAGAGAAGTCACAATTGGGTCGGCCTAGCATCGGTCTTGGAAGGGCAAATCGAGACGGGTCTCCAGATTTTGCCGCTTCTTCCAATGCTGGACCCCCTGGAAAGCTCAAACCAAGAAGCTTAGCGGTTTTATCAAAAGCTTCTCCAACTGCATCATCTATTGTAGTTCCCAGAATAGAATATTTACTAATCCCCGTGATGGAAACAAATTGCGAATGTCCACCTGAAATTAAAAGAGCTAAATATGGAAAGTCCAATGTTCCAGTTAGTCGAGCAGTTAGGGCGTGTCCTTCCATATGGTTGATGGCTATGAATGGTAAACCTGTGGCGATAGATAGTCCTTTGGCGGTCATCATGCCAACCAGTACACCACCTATGAGGCCGGGCCCTGCGGTAGCAGCGATACCGTTAAGGTCTCGGAAATCTATTTTTGCTTCCGTTATGGCTTTTTTAACTAAAAAATCGATGTGGCTGAGATGGCTGCGAGCCGCTATTTCAGGCACAACACCTCCATATTCCTCGTGTTCTGTAATTTGTGACAGCACTTGATTACTAAGTATCTGCCTATCACTATCAACGATGGCCACAGCTGTCTCATCGCATGAGCTTTCAATACCAAGTATCCGCATTACCCTTTGTACTGCTTTTAAGCCAGTTTCGGCAAATGCTTATCTTGTTGAGCACAATCAGGTATTAATTGGTCATGAAAAAGTTATGTATTGAAAAACTAATGATTGGTAGTCGTGAGTCACCTCTGGCCCAGGCGCAGACGAGACTGGTTGTAAAAGCTTTGGAAATTGCGCATCCGGGAATCGTCACAGAGATCATAATGATAAAAACCACGGGCGACTCGGTGCTAGATGGGCCCTTGATGTCAATTGGCGGCAAGGGCCTCTTCACCAAAGAAATTGAAGCGGCCCTTCTTGAAAATAGAATCGATATCGCTGTGCATTCTGCGAAAGATATGGAAACCCATTTGCCGGCTGCCCTCTCCCTCGCGGCGGTGTTACCACGTGAGGACCCGCGCGATGTTTTTTTATCCTCAGGAGGAAATTCGCTATCTAGCCTGCCTGCAGGAAGTGTAGTTGGAACTACATCGCCACGCAGACGTGCCCAAATTCTAAATTCTTTTCCTGAATTAGACATTGTCTCGCTTCGAGGGAACGTTGAGACACGCCTTAAAAAACTAAGGGACGGTAATGTAGATGCAATCTTACTAGCTCTGGCGGGATTGAGAAGGCTAAGACTATCTCCCCAAGATATGGAAGTACTAGGGCCGGAGGTAATGCTTCCATCTGCAGCCCAAGGTACAATAGGGATTGAAAGTCGCGTAGGGGACGAAAAAATTGCAGATCTGCTTGCGCCAATCTGCCATTTGGAAACAATGCAAGCTACCTTAGCAGAGCGAACTTTGCTTCAGGAGCTCGGTGGCTCTTGTTACACCCCAATTGGTGCTTTAGCAGAACACATTCCTGGAGGAAAGATGCGTCTCAGGGCTCTAATAGCCGACCCAAACGGCGAGTGGCTTCATCGCATGGAAAGTACTGCACAGGCCAGCGATGCTGAATTGTTGGGTAGGAAAATGGGGAAGGAGTTACGAGCGCTAGTTGTCGAATCCCGTGGTGAAAAGGTTTTTAATGATTGATAGCAAAAAAACCCCGATTGTATTAGTAACCCGACCTCAACAAGACGCCATAGTACTTGAATCAGAACTCAGAGAACGAGGGTTTTCCCCTTTGTTATCTCCGATGTTAAAAATAACATATTTTGACGGTGTTGTACCTTCTCTGGACGGAGTGCAGGCACTGATATTCACATCAGCAAATGGAGTGCATTCTTTTTTTTCTCGAACTAAAGATATTTCATTGCCTGCCTATGCAGTCGGTGAAGTTACCGCAGCTGCCGCACGCGCCTGTGGCTGCGTGCAAACTGTAAGTGCTGGTGGTGATGTGAACAAGCTTGCAAATTTATTGATTTCAAGATGTGACCCTCAGGGTGGCGATCTCCTTCATATTGCTGGAAGCCACTTAGCTGGCGACCTTGGAAGGAGATTGTCGTTAGCTGGATACAAATACAAGCGCGAGGTGCTCTATAAAGCTGAAGAGTTAGGGGTGTTGAATGAGCGCTGTCAAGAGACGCTGGCTGGCTGTAAAATGGATTTTGCTCTTTTTTTCTCTCCACGCACCGCTGTAAAGTTTGTTGAGTTGGCGCTTTCAGCCGGTTTTGACAAGGAATTTGAGACTTCAGTGGCGCTATGTTTAAGTGAGGCTATTGCTGAAAAATTGCAGAAATTACCGTGGCGGCAGATCATTACAGCGTCAGCTCCTACTCAGTCTGCGCTGCTAAATGCTCTAGATAATGTGTCACTTAAAGTGAGTAACGGAGTTTAAAAGCATATGAATGAGCAAATGCCTGAGCCTGGTTTTAGCCGCACTAACAATTTCAGCGCTGAGGCGATAATCAAAGATTTCGGTGGCATAAGACCGATGGCCGCAAAGCTCGGTATTCCAGTAACGACTGTTCAAGGCTGGAAATCGCGTGGCCACATACCGTTAAATAGGCGAAAGCCTATTTTAGAGGCGGCCCGTAAACACAATGTCAATTTATCAGATGCTGTGTTGCGAGAGCTTGATCGAGAGCCCGTCACGCTTACATCCACTCCAGACTCTGGTAATGAGACGGGTTCGGCTACTGGCCAATTTGAGGAGAGTTTAGAAGGGCCAAAGACCAATCCTAATAATGATGTAAAAAAGAAAAACAATCTAGCATCTCCATCAACGGGCACACATGATGCTTCGAGGACCAATGAAAAGAATCGAAGTTACTGGCGCAGCGGAGGTTTGATACTTTTGGCTGCTGCAGCTGTTACTTGGAGCGGATGGTTTGTTTTATCCGAAAGTAATTGGATTCAGTCATATTTTTCTGGCAGTGGGCAAGTTCATCCCATTAAAAAAGTTCCCGCATTGGGGGGTCAAGAAACAGAATCGGGGGTCAAGGTCATAAAACCGATTGTTTCAAAATCCAGTGAGGAGACAAAAATGCCAGACAATAACGTGCCTGTTAAAATAGAGCAGGAAATGACACGCGAACCGCTTGAGGCCAAGATTGAAAATATCGAACTTCGGCTTGATCTTTTCCAGCGGAGGCTTGAAAAAATAAACGGATCGATACTTAGTTTAGCTAAAGAGAACAACTATGCGCTTAGCCAATTTGCGGGCCAAGTTAGTCAAATTAATGACAGTATAAATAAGATGGAAAATAAAATAAAGAATCTGTCTTTTGAGAGGCGGCAGGGAGGCAAGGATATAGCATTGCAAGCGCTATTGCTCGGGCAGCTGGAGAATGAAATTTTCGCCGGTAGGCCTTATCTAAATCGGCTTCAGTCTCTCCGAAAATCTTTGGCGGCACCTGTTCCAAAGCAAATATTTGAGGGTCTTGCCAGAAGAGCAGACCAAGGGGTACCAACTCCTCTAATGCTTGTCACAAGTTTTAATAATTTGGCAATCCAAAGGGCGCATAAAAACCGTACTAGGGACTTAAAAAAGTCCAGCAGCGAAAGCATTATGGAACGACTAAAATCTGAATTAACAGGATTATTCTCTATTCGCAGGGTCGGTGGGTCTGGTAAATTACCCCCTTTCAGTATGGCGGAGGTGGCAGTAGCAAATGGAGATTTTGCGAGTGCCGCCGACCATTTGGAGTTGCTATCGAGAGAAGACTTGTATTTCGATAGTTTTAGTTCATGGATTGAGGATGTTCGAGCGCATATCCAGGTAAAACAGCATATAGAAAAATTACGTTGGCATGTGAGCGCATTACTCGGTGCTAAGCCCGAGGCAAATTAATAAACAGCGGGGCAGCATGACTGTTTTTCGCATTTGTATTTTCTTGATCGTCGCAACTACTGTGATTGTAGCTGAGGTATGGCTAGCTACTAACCCAGGGTCAGTAACAATTTTTTGGGGTGATCATCGCATTGATACAAGTGCGGCCTTATTTTTACATGTTTTCATAATATTCTGTTTACTATCGGCATTTGTTTATAGGGCATGGGTTGCAGCGAAGCGGATGCCGCAGCAGATACGGCATCGTAATTTTTTGGGCAAACAGCGCCGCGGTCATGAGGCACTAAGTGCAAGTCTGATCTCACTAGCATCTGGCAACTCTGATGATGCAATGAGGCATGCAAAAAAAGCTAGCGCATTGCTAGACTCCCCTGCAAGCGCTGAGATTTTAGCGGCCCAAGCGGCTCAGCTTGCAGGTGATACGGCAAAAGTTCAGGAAACTTATCAGTCTTTAAGGCAAGAGCCTGAGACAGCTTTACTTGGTTTAAGGGGCTTGATGAATGAGGCACTTCGCATAGGCAACCATTCTGAGGCGCTTAGGTTAGCCAATGAAACCTATCGCATTAATCCCAATGCTGAGGGGCTTTGGTTGCAAAGATTAGACTTGCAAATAAAGAACGGTCTTTGGTTTGATGCTGGAGAGACAATTGTCGAAGCTATTAACCACAAACAGCTTAGTTTGAAGACTGGCAATAGGCAGCATGCAGCCATATTGTACGAGAGGGCATGTATAGCTGAGAGGAACAATGAAAAGGATCTTCAGCTATCCCTTCTTAATGAGGCAGTTAAGCTAGAGCCTGGCTTTATCATCGCAACAGTCAAATTAGCGGAGCTTTTGGGTCTTGAGGGCAAAGTAAAAAGGGCTGATAAGCTGGTAGAGAAGTTGTGGTCAAAAAAGCCCCACCCTTCTTTAGCTGCTGCTTATCGTTCAATAAAGTCTGATTTAGATCCTCTCATGCAGGTCAAACGCTTTGAGGTATTGGCTTCAAAAAACCCAGGACATTTTGAGAGCTACTTAGCGATCGCAGAAGCTGCAATAGTGGCTAAACTTTGGGGGGAGGCTCGAGCACAATTAAAGATTCTGTTAGACCAAAGTGATCCCACTCGCCGAGTTTGTCGCTTAATGGCCGAAATCGAAGAAGGTGAGTTCGGGAATATCGACCAATCCCGCTATTGGTTAGATAGGGTTGCATCTGCTGAACTTGATGAAGCTTGGCTTTGCGATAATTGTGGATCCGAGGCACCTGTTTGGCAGGCATGTTGCAAAAATTGTGGTGATTTTGATACGCTTTTATGGGCGCGCCCTCTGCGAGTTGTGCGTCTTCCGGATAATCAAGATCCAAGTAGCTAACTATCAAATTTTGTATTATGTGCAACTCGAATGCTAAAATTTAGCCAGTTTCCTATAGGTTTCATGCCTATCAAGGCTTTAACAAGAGCACCTATAAACAGACAGTTTTAATGGTAATAAGCTTCAATTAATCCCACATTTCAGCATATTCAATGAGTGAGTTGGAAATTTTTGTGCATCCGTGCTCAGACCACTTTGCAATTTGTTTGACGCCAAATCTCTAAGTGTATTGTACCCGTCGTTAGCTAGGCTTATCTTGTCATTTAGATTTGAGGCCGCTTTAGCTCAGTTGGTAGAGCATCGCATTCGTAATGCGGGGGTCGCGTGTTCGAGTCACGCAAGCGGCACCATTTCGAGTTTGACGATTTTATTTTGTTATGGTCCGTATATTGTGCGCGAATATGCGCAGAAGGGCAACGACAAATGGATCAGATCTATCAAGCTTGTCTTGAAGCATGCTTTCGGACACTGAAACTAACACACAATCGGTAAGAGTAGTCGCCGATGCCATACGAGGTTCCCCATCTATCAAAGCCATTTCCCCAAAGATGCCTCCTTCGGAAATTACACCTAAACGGTGTCGCTCTGATTCATTGCCTTTCCAAATTTCAACTTTTCCGGATTCAACGATAAATGCAGTACTTCCAGTTTCGCCTTCGCGGAATACTACCGTTCCTGATGGGACTGTTTTGCGATCAAGGACAGTGGTCGCTTTCTGGGAAGCCATATTTTTGTCGCCTATCCCGAGACTATTGCAGACGACTAGATATTAGTAATTTTTTAGTTTAGGGGGAACCAAAAAAAGCCGCACCGTTAGGCGCGACTTTTTGAGTTCATCGGGTATTTTTTATTCGCGGTTGCCGAATAGGTGCAACATCCATATGAATAATGTGATGAAGCAACCGTATAAAATAAACGCGCCAAATACTGCCTTCTTAGACTGTATATCGTGTGAGTCATCCTGAAAATAAGACTCTTTAATTGCTTGAGTTTCGTAGGCTGTCAGTCCGGCAAAAACTAAAACAACCACAATCGACAGAACGGTCTGAAACCCACTGCTCTCAAGAAACATGTTAACCACTAAAGCTATAAGTATGCCTATTGAAGCCATAGCGAGGAATCGACCCATGGGCGCCAAATCTCTTTTGGTTGTGTACCCGTAAAGACTTAGGCCGGCGAAAGCCCCTGACGTAATAAAAAACACGCGCGCTATGCTAGCCTCAGTGTAGATATAAAACATTGGTGCAATGAGCGCACCCCACATCGCCGCATATGCCCAAAAGGCAGCATGACCGGCTACGGTGCTTCCAGTGAGAATGACTTTTGGTGCAAACCAGCCTAAACCTAAAATACCAATAAACAACACCCATTTAAACGGGCCCAATGCAATTGTCTGCATAAGGGCTGGAGAGGAAGCTACCACCAGAGCGACTATGCCAGTAAATGCTACCCCAAGCGCCATATAGTTGTATACGCGGAGCATATATGCTCGAAGGCCAGCATCGATTTCATCTCGCGTAGCCGTGACACCGAATGTTTGGGCATGATGTGTATGTTGCGGATCGTAACTCATGTATAACTCCGTACATAAAGACAATAGATTAATACTGCTTATGATATTGGAAAATGTTACCTAATTTCAATAGGGTATTTTACATCAATCTAAATAACTTCATTCTATTTCAACACAACAAAGCTAATTACTCATTTCGTAAATATGTAGTTGATTTCTCATTCAGTGCTAACCAGGTCGCTAATAGTCCACCAGTGATGGTTAGTGTAAGACTAGACAATAATGTAATAAATAATGTACCTGGCAGAAATGTCCAATCCGCGCGCATGACGTGTACCACTATGCCCCAACTGACACCAGTTGCGACCAATGCCGAAAGTGCTGCTGTAATTAGTCCTAGAAAAAAAAATTCAAACGCAAAAATTCTTACAACTTGCAGTCTTGAAGCGCCCAAAACCTTTAGTATTACAGCTTCGTAAATGCGGCGATTGTGGTTGGCGGCGATGGCACCAGAGAGTACAAGCACGCTTACACACACAGTAATCATACCTATAACGCGAACGGCGACCCCAATATCTCCTATCATATTTTTAATATCGGCTAGCACGTCCTTTACTCTAATTGCTGAAACATTAGGTAGTGCCTGCGTGATTTTTTTTGCCAGTGTCAATTCTTCAAACTCTGAAGCATCGGGTAGAAAATACGCAGTTGCAACGTAGGATAAAGGTATCTCTTTCACAGCATTAGGGGAAAAGATCATGAGAAAATTAATCGACAAACTATTCCAATTAATATCTCTGAGATTAGCTATGCGCGCTGTTAGCGGGATCCCTAAAAGGTTAATCGTTATTGTATCGCCTATGTCTAAGCCGAAAGCTTCGGCCTTAGCCTTATCAAAGGAAACCAGAGGCGGACCTGCGTAATCCACAGGCCACCAAGTGCCTTTTACTACGGCGCTTCCCTCTTCAGGCGGGTATTCAGACCAAGTGATACCCCGATCTCCGCGAAGTACCCATGCTACTTCTGGTGGGGGCTTAATACTTTGCACAGGCACACCAGCTAATTTTATTATTCGTCCGCGCAGCATTGGCACTTTATTAACCTTGGATACGCTGGGGTGGTTTTTAGCGATCTCTACAAACTCATTTTTTTGGCTACTTTGTATGTCTATAAAATAATAAGCAGGCGCAGCTTTGGGGATAGTATTATCGATTTGGAGTCTGATGTTTTCTTCGATTAAAACGATTACGGTTATCACCGAGAGGCTCATGCCTAGTGCCAGTATAACCGAGGGTGTTTGGGCGTCGGGCCGACATAAATTGTTTAATGCCACAGTGCTTATAGGCTTCGTACGCAACTTTAATCGACGCAGTAACATGACAAGAACTTTTGCCAAAAAATAGAAAGCCGATAAAACAAATAGGGTCCCCAAAACAAACCAAAGTCCAGCAGACATCGGTTCCGCTGTTATAATTGCTATTAGCGCCAGTATTGCTGACAACAAAATTAGTGAAATGATAATTCCCGCTGTCGGCCGACCATTAGGAGGGTGTATTGCGTATCGGAATAATGAACTTGCCGCCACCTCTCGAGCACGGGCCAGCGGCCAGACAGAAAAAATTAGCGAAGTCAAAAAGCCAAATATGGCCGCCTTCAAGAGGGCGTTTGGGTAGATACCAAAGGCACTAAAAACCCCTAAATATTCTTCCAAGAAGGGGCCTATTATTAGGGGCGATGCTATACCAAGCGCAAGGCCTGCGATGGTTGCGATGGTTGCAATCGCAAGAGTCTGGATAAGGTAAACCGCAAATATTAGATTACCCGATGCTCCGAGCGATTTAAGTGTGGCCACAGTGGTGAAGCGGGACTCTACGAAGCTTCTCACTCCTATAGCGATTCCAATTCCGCCGATTAGTAATGTGGTCAAGCCAACCAGATTGAGGAAAAGCGCCACACGTTCTGTAAAGCGCTGCACGTTGGGTGCTGCATTCTCAATTGTCTGGATACGCCACCCTGCCTTTGGAAATTTTGCATTCAGGCGTCGAACCCAATCTTTATGCGGCGATTTTTCATCAAGCCCGACTCTATAATGAAATCTAACTAAGCTTCCGGGTTTTACCAAACCAGTTGCTCTTAATCCTCCCATCGAAATTATAATACGAGGGCCCAGTCGGAAGACCTGAGCGCTGCGGTCGGGCTCCCGATCAATAATTGCTCGAATTACAAATTTTTTAGCGCCGATCCAGATTTTATCACCAAGGTGGAGGCTGAGTTTGTTCAGAACTTGTTGCTCAACGGCCACACCATATATTCCCGTTTTTGATGATAATGCTGTTGCCAAAGACTTAGGGTCTTTCAATCGGAAGCCTCCGAACAATGGGTAAAACTCATCCACTGCTTTAAGCTCTGCAAGAATATTTTGCGTCTTATCTAACGATTGCGTCATCACTCGCATTTGGACCACTTGCGATAGAGATAATGAATTTTGCTTTAACCAAACCAACTGTTTTTTTGTGGCTGGGCTGTGCGTAAGGCGGATATCCACGTCGCCGCCAAGTAAAAGTCGTCCATCATTGTCAATTGCTGTTTTTATACCTTCAGATACCGAACCTACAGCGGCTATGGATGCGACACCCAGCATCAAACACATTACGAATATCTTGAAACCACGAGTGCCGCTTCGGCACTCCCTTCTGGCTACTCTCCATGCCATCCGCATTGATTTAGATTGCCACATATTCCCGTTAGCCATTGCTATCGGTTTGGATTTTACCGTCATGAAGCTGGATCATATGCTCGGCCTGCTCTGCTAATCCATTATCATGGGTTACGAATATCAATGTTGATTGGCATTCGCTAGCTCGTGAAAATAGTAAATCAACGATTTGAGATCCCGTCTCGCCGTCGAGATTGCCGGTTGGTTCATCTGCTAAAATTAATTTTGGTTTAGGGGCCAAGGCCCGGGCAATGGCTACTCGTTGCTGCTCCCCGCCAGATAGTTCGCTGGGATAGTGAGAGAGACGCTTCTCGAGCCCAACGTGGGAGAGCTCGAGCTCAGCCGCTGGGAATGAATTCATATTTCCCGCTAGTTCAAGAGGAATTGCAACATTTTCTAACGCTGTCATTGTTGGGATAAGGTGAAAAGATTGAAAAATTATGCCAATGGTATCGCGCCTAAACGAAGCTAGGGCATCCTCCGATAGGGCAGAGAGATCTTGTCCGTTGACTTTAATGCGACCGCTAGTCACCTTTTCTAGTCCGGCTATCAATAGTAGCAATGACGTTTTGCCTGATCCAGAGGAACCAACAACACTAACTGTTTTATTTTTTAAGATATTTAAATTCACAGATTTTAAAATTTTTACCTGGTTTGCAGGGCCACCCAGTGTAAGGTTTACCATCTCAAATTTTACGAGTGGCTCGATCTTTTTTGCCTGTGACATATCTGGAAGACTACAATATTTTTTCTATGGAGGGATGGCGAAATTACAAAAACATATGCATCACGCTGTTTTTATTTCAATGCAGTTCTGTTATTTTTATTGGTCTTGTCATCGCTAATGGGTAGCATTGCGTTGTCTGAGACTAGTCGCGCACCTATAAAAATATTGGCTTTTGGGGATAGCTTAATCGCCGGATTTGGGCTTCAAAAGTACGATGGTTTCTCAGAACAGTTATCTCGCTCATTAAAGCGAGACGGATATCATGTTGTCGTCATTAATGCCGGGGTTTCAGGAGATACAACTGCCGGGGGAGTTGCACGCGTTGATTGGGTGATGCGAGTTAATCCCGATCTTGTGATTTTAGAACTTGGTGCCAATGATGGATTACGCGGGTTTGACCCAAATGTGACGAAAAATAATTTGGCAACAATCATTCGCCGAATACGAGCCAAGGGAGCGCTTGTCTTACTTGCTGGGATGCGCGCTCCTCCAAATCTTGGGGTCGATTATGGAGTAGCTTTCGACGGTATCTTTCCCGATCTTGCGACTATCCATCAGCTTGATTTCTATCCCTTTTTTCTTGACGGGGTTGCCTCAAGATCCGAGCTCAATCTTGCTGATGGGATTCATCCCAATAAACTCGGTATTAAAGTTATTGTTGAAGGAATTTTGCCTACAGTTAAACGTTCACTGGAGAAAATACGATGAGCAACTCAGCACCATTTATTAGCGCACATGGCTCGGGGCCGGATTGGCAGTCGGTAGCCCAAGACTGCGCGGTTCAGCTAAAGGCAGCTGGTCCGGAACATAGACTGGGCTTCCTTTACGTTACAGATCATTTTAGTGCTGAACTTAGTCATATATCAAACTTTTTTAAGGATATGATTGGGGTCGATCATTGGGTAGGAACCGTAGGGCTTGGGGTTTGCACTACAAGTAAAGAATATTTTGACGAACCGGCCATGGTAGTAATGATTGTACCTGCGCGTGAATCGGCATTCCGAGTTTTCGGCAGCGTGACAGACAGCATTACAGCCATTACTGATAAGCATGCATCTTGGCTTAGTAATATTTTATCGCCGTTAACGGTGGTCCATGGAGACCCGAGGAATCAAAAGATTAATGATCTCATTGAGGAAATATCCTCTGAAACCGAGGGGTTCCTAGTTGGGGGATTAACGGCGTCTCAGCAGAACTTTTTTCAACTTGCGGATGACCTAAGCGAGGGAGGTCTTTCGGGTGCCATGTTTGCATTGGACGAAATACCGGTGCAGGTAGGAGTGACGCAGGGTTGCTCGCCGATCGGTAGTCCACATAGAATTACCGCTGCAGATCAAAATCTCCTGATTGAACTTGACGGTAAGCCTGCACTCGATGTGTTTAAAGAAGATGTTGGAGAAGTTCTGGCCCGCGATCTGCAACGTGCAGCTGGTTATATTTTTGTTGCATTGCCAGTTACTGGCAGCGATACGGGCGACTATCTCGTCCGCAACCTGGTAGGTGTAGACTCCGAAACTGGAGTTGTGGCGATCGGCGACTATGTCACCGCCGGTGACCAAGTCATGTTTTGTCGTCGCGACCATGAAAGCGCAATCGCTGACATGAAGCGCATGCTTAATGATATCAAGTCTCGAACTGAAATCGGTGCAATTAGAGGAGGATTATATTTTTCGTGTTGTGCAAGAGGGCCAAATCAATTCGGGTCTGATAGTGAGGAACTCAAAATGATAACATCCGAATTGGGTGACTTTCCATTAGTTGGCTTTTTTGCGAATGGAGAGATAAGTAACAATCGCTTATACGGTTATACGGGTGTTCTGACAGTTTTTCTTTAATCTCTGATTTCTCGGCCTTTCAGCAAGCTGATCAAAGAGGCGGCATTCGATTAACAATCGCACGGCCCCAAGTAATTACGAATTAAAAGCTTCTGATCCTCATTACTTAGTGAGGTTTGCTCTTAGAATCATTATGCCAAACAGTTTATCTTTATATGGGCCGTTCCCCAGCAACTTGAACTTTGTGCAGACGGCGCCGCTGGCTTGGATCAAAAGAATCCCTATGATGCATAGTAGTTCGGTTGTCCCAGACCAGGAGATCTCCGAGGCACCACTGATGTGACCATATGCGGCACTCCCGAATTGTGTGTGCCCAAAGTACGTCCAGAAGACTCTCACTATCGTTCACCGTTAGGCCGGGAATATAAGCGCCAAGCCGCCGTCCTAGGTAGAGAACTTGCCGTTTGTTTTCGGGTAAAGTTCGGACGATTGGGTGAATTGGACCAGGATTTTTAGTAATGTCGCTGGCCTCATCAAACTCCGGGCGCTTGGTTCCTGTGCTGTCATAGACTTGTGAGTGTCGTATTGACAAATTGTTAACCTGAGCTCGAATGTCACCAGGCAAAGTTTCTAACGCATCCACCATGTTAAGGAAGGCTGTGTTGCCTCCGTTTTCTGGTATCTCAACTGAATATAGAGTGCTTGCAGAAGGCGGAGTATCGGAAAAACAGCTATCAGAATGCCAGAAACATTCACCGTCACCCAGACTTCCGATCGACTCATTATTTACTTTGATGTTAGAAATAACGCTGACACAATCAGGGATATCATCCTCTGGATATTTCCGTTTTCCAAGACCAAGAAGAGTATCAGCTATCTTTCCAAGGTCGCCAAAGACCTGAGCAAAGATGACATGCTCGGTAACAGGTAGTTTTTGGTTTCTGAATAAGAGGACCAAGTGTTTTTTAAGAGCTTTGCGAAGCTGTTCAGAGCGGCGCGGGGTGATTGGCTTGCTAGCATCGATGCCTATAACCTCCGCCCCCAGTTTTCTACCAAGAGGTATGATTTTCATTCATTAGCACCTGAAATAATAATTACAATCTATCATACTCATGATCGCAGTCTGGTCTAGGCCGCTTGCATTTTTTGAACTGCTCTTTGAGACACTGAATTTGTACACTAGACTCACGATAAACAAAAATGAATGTGGTGAAGCACTTCAAATAATGTAGCAAACAAAAAAGCGTTTATAGTTCTCAAAAATTGCAACATCATCTAGCCGTGATACTGGTGTTTGGTTAAGATAAAGTTTTGAAAATGAGGACTCCGAGGATTACTGAAGATGGTTGAAAAAATACCAGCCGATGCCTGGGCTTTGATGTCATCAGGATTACCGGCCTGGAAGAAACTGGAAGGAAGTGACGCTATCAAGAGAGTTATTAAGTTTGATAATTTCAATCAAGCGTGGGGGTTCATGACCCGGATAGCATTGGAGGCTGAACGGATTAATCACCATCCCGAGTGGCTAAATATTTATGGAAAAGTTGAGGTCACGCTGACGACTCACGAGTGTGATGGCCTCAGCGAAAGGGATATTATCCTAGCAAGATTTATAGATGCTACTGTACATGAGATGACAACGAACCAGGAGAAAGAACATGCGTAGTCGTGTGGTGCCATTTATGTCAGCCGCTTTACTTTTATGGTCGTTACCAAGTTTGGCAGACGGTTTTTCGGACGGCATGCGTATGCATCTGCAAAAGAAATATTTTAAGTCTTCGCAATTGTTTCATAGTTTAGCCCAATCAGGTAATGCGCGGGCTCAGTTCATGTTGGGGACAATATATGAACAAGGGCTCGGGCGCCCTTCTGATCTGAACGCGGCCGCTTATTGGTTTGAAAAAGCTGCTAATGGTAATAATCCCTCTGCACAATTCAATCTCGGCATATTTTACCAGTTTGGAAAAGGTGTGCCGAAAGATGCATCGAAGGCAGCTCAGTGGCTTCAGCGCGCAGCTAATAACGGACACGGGAAAGCTCAAAATAACCTAAGCACATTTTTTTATGCCGGCGTTGGTGTAAAACAGGATATTGTTGAGGCTTGGAAATGGCTATCCCTGGCAGCCGACCACCTTGATGGCGAGGGCCGTGAAATGGTTGTGAAAAACCGTTTGGCGATAGAAGAAGAAATGTCTTCTGATCAAATTATTGATGCGAAAAAACGCACCGCGATGTGGCAAGCTGCTAATAAAAATTGAGACCAGTGGTTCTCATCCGTTTTGTTTATTACCGGCCAACGACTCGCGTTTTGCAATGTACAAAGCGCTAGCGATTAATAGAAGTGTACCAATGCACGTCCATATTGTAGGTAGCTCTGAGAAAAAAATGAAACCCACTAAACCTGCAAATAATACTCGCGAATACTCAAATGGTGTAACTGCAGTTGCTTCGCCGACTGCTAGCGCTTGAATCAAACACGAGTGAGCGATGGTGACAATTAGACCTAGCGCAACCAGTAATAATGTTTCAAATGGCGTCGGCGTAATCCACAGAAACCATGTCGGAATGGATGTCATTAAAACTGAAACCGAGGCATGCCAAAGTAATATCGTGAGATTTGATTCTCCCCTATCTTTTAAAATCTTGATTAAGGTAAAAATAACCGCAGCGAGAAATGCATTGGTCAGTGCGAAGACCATTCCTGTTTTGACACTGCCAAAATTTAGAAGTTCGGTTGGCTGAACCATCAATGTTACGCCAATAAACCCCACAATGGTTGCAGTCCAACGACGCCACTGTACAGATTCACCTAACAATAAAACAGCGCATGGGATCATCCAAATTGCCCTTGAAAACATTACAGCTGTAGCATCAGCGAGTGGTAATAATTTAAGACTGTAAAAGATACAGATCATGGCAATGCCACCGAGCGCAGCTCGGGTTAGCTGAAGCCAAGGGTAATTAGTCTGAAAAGCTTTGACCCCCCCCGCATTCGCAATTGCGGGTATAAGCCAAAGGATGCTGAAAACATTTCGAAAAAATACTATTTCTATAGGATCTAGACGACGGCTTAATATTTTGATTATGCTGTCTGCAGCAACAAAAAAAATTGCCATAAACAGCATCCACATTGCACCGCGGAGATTCTTTGGCGCGCGATCCCAACGACTTCTTAGATTGACTGGCAAAATCATCATTTTCTGTTTATTTTTTCTGCTTTCTCAAGCTCTGTGGGGCAGAATAATAAGATTTAGTCACGGCAACTTAGAATATGCTTTTTCGGCTTTGATAGCTATACCGAGGATTCTTGGTGAGCCCTTTGTGACAGATAAGAATTTTAATGGGATAGAACTAAGAAGGAGCGATGTGCGTGGCAGAACCATTATGGCGACCCGACAGTAGCCGCATTAAAAGTGCAAATATGACTGCATTCATGCATTGGTTAGAAAAAGAGTATGAAGTATCTCTTAGTAGCTATTCACAATTGCATCAATTCTCGGTCTCTAGGCAAGAGGATTTTTGGGCTGCTGTGTGGCAGTTCTGTGATGTCATAGCTGAAACTAGGGGTGATCGTGTGCTAGTAGATGGAGAAAGCATGCTAGGCGCACAATTTTTTCCAGATGCTAAACTGAATTTTGCAGAAAATCTATTGCGCCGTCGAGATGATCGAGAAGCTCTAGTGTTTCGCGCAGAGGATCAAATTGAGAGACGGTTAAGTTGGCGCAAATTATATGAAGAGGTTTCGAGAATTGCAGCGGCGCTTAAAATGGCTGGAGTTCAGCCCGGAGACCGGTGTGCCGGATTTTTACCGAACAGTCCTGAAGCAGTGGTTGCCATGTTGGCTTCAGCGAGCCTTGGAGCAATCTGGACTTCATGTTCGCCTGATTTCGGGACTAGGGGTGTTCTGGATAGATTCGGGCAGGTAGCGCCTAAGATTTTGTTTACTACTGATGGATACATTTATGATCAAAAGTGGCATGCCAGTCTTCCGCGTGTGAAGGATATTTTAGCTGAATTACCAAGTGTGGAGCAGGTTATAGTGGTTCCATTTTCAGACTCGGTGCCAGATATAAAACCGATTAATAATTCAGTTTTGTGGAGCGAGTACAATATAGGTGGGACCCCGGATCAAATAAGTTTTGAACTTAAGCCCTTCAATCATCCCCTTTACATAATGTACTCGTCTGGGACCACTGGAGTCCCAAAATGCATCGTGCACAGTGCAGGAGGTGCCTTGCTGCAGCATCTCAAGGAACATCAGCTACATTGCGACATAAAGCCTAATGATCGTGTTTTCTACTTCACCACCTGCGGTTGGATGATGTGGAATTGGTTAGTGAGCGCATTGGCTTCAGAAGCAACACTGCTTCTTTATGATGGATCACCATTTGCAATCAAAGATGACATACTTTTTGACTTTGCATCAGAAGAAAAGATGACGTTCTTCGGGACCTCAGCAAAATATATCGACACTTTGGTCAAACGTGGATCGCAGCCTTCTCAAAGTCACGATCTTCGAGCACTTCGTACATTTGCTTCAACTGGGTCACCATTAGCGCCTGCAGGTTTCGACTATATTTATCAAAATGTTAAAAGTGATGTTTGCTTGTCATCGATTTCTGGAGGCACCGACATTCTCGGTTGTTTTGTTTGTGGAAATCCGACAGCCCCTGTTTATCGTGGAGAGATACAAGCACTAGCTTTAGGAATGGCTACAAATGTATTTGATAGTAATGGCAGCCCCGTGAGAGGTAGAAAAGGTGAATTGGTTTGCACTGCACCCTTCCCTTCGTTGCCAATAGGGTTTTGGGATGATCCAGATGGAAGCCGTTATATTGCGGCATACTTCGAACGCTTCCCAAACGTTTGGTGCCATGGTGATTTTGTTGAGATAACCAAAAACGGAGGTATGATAATTTATGGGCGCTCGGATGCAACGCTTAATCCAGGAGGCGTGAGAATCGGAACTGCGGAAATTTATCGTCAAGTTGAAACTTTCGTGAATATTGAAGAAGCCATCTGTATTGGGCAAGATTGGGATAATGATACGAGAATTATACTTTTCGTCAGGATGGTAAAAGGTAAAGAGCTTGACGAAAGTTTGGTGGCTAAAATTCGGAAGCGTGTACGCAAAAATTGCTCACCCCGCCACATCCCTGCGAAAGTTATCGCAGTCGCCGATATTCCTCGTACGCGATCTGGAAAAATCACTGAGCTTGCTGTGCGCAACGTGGTTCATGGATTGCCCGTGAAAAATAAAGAGGCGCTTGCAAACCCGGAAGCTCTGGAAAATTTTCAAAACATTATAGAATTGAAATCATAGTGGCAAAAAATAACAGATATTCTAAGGCCAACATTCGATCCGCAATTAGAGCACTTAAAACCCAAGAGATTATGCAGGTTTCAGAAATGGCGCTCGGGAATCGTGATGTGATACCTCTTTGGTATGGAGAATCCGATGTAAAAACGCCTGCCTTTATTTGTAATGCAGCTGCAACTGCTATGGGCGAGGGTTATACGTTCTATACCCATAAACGCGGATTACCTGAGTTGCGTGAAGCGTTGGCTGATTATAGCCAACGCTTGTATGGCATGCCGGTCGGTGCTGATAGAATTACTGTTACATCCTCCGGCATGACTGCAATTATGATCGCTATGCAGGTTGTAATTGACCCTGGTGATAGAGTGATTTTGGTTGGGCCCGTTTGGCCCAATGCTGAGGCGGCAGTGAAAATTATGGGTGGTGAGGTCTGTCAACACTCGCTCCGATACGAGGACGGCGAGGCACAAAGCTGGCACTTAGACATAGAATACCTTTTCGCTATGTGCACTGAAAATACGCGGGCGATATTCATTAATTCTCCTGGAAATCCTACCGGCTGGATGATGTCAACTCGAGAACAAAGAAAAATTCTTGAGTTTTGCCGTTTGCGCAATATTTGGATCATAGCTGATGAAGTATATAGTCGGATTGTATATGACCGACCTTCAGCCCCATCTTTTCTCGAGATAATTGAACCAGAAGACTCAGTGCTGGTAGTTAATAGCTTCTCAAAAAATTGGGCGATGACTGGATGGCGGTTGGGATGGCTGACCCACCCGCCTTCATTCGCTAAACCATTTTCAGATTTGATCGAATTCAATACCAGTGGCACTCCAGCTTTTCTACAGAAAGCGTGTATAACTGCTTTAAAGGATGGGGAGCATGTTATCGATGACATGGTAGACCTGTGTAGGGAAGGTCGAGATATTGTAGGCACCGCAATGTCTGAATGGCCCCGGGTTCGTTATCGAGCGCCTGACGCAGCATTTTATGCCTTTTTCGCTGTGGACGGGGTGGAGAACTCACTTAAATTTGCAAAGCAGTTAGTACTTGATGTGGGCGTTGGGCTTGCGCCGGGGACAGCGTTCGGTCCGGAAGGAAATGGCTGGCTGAGGCTTTGTTTTGCCCGTAATAGTAGTGAATTATCAACTGCAATGGACAGGCTGGCAAACGTATTTGCGTAATTTATAGTCATTTTTACGTGGCGTTGTAAAAATTAAAGTGGAAGGGCTAGGATGCGAGGTTATTTTGGTATAGGAGTTGAACACATCTCTAAACCCATGAATGTAGGAAACCTTTTTCGATCAGCGCACGCTTTTGGAGCGGATTTTATCTTCGCTATCGCGCCTGCGGTTGATCTTAGAGAGATTCAAAAGGCAGATACGTCCCGTACCGTGAAGCATCTTCCTCTTTACGAGTTTCCAGAAGCTTCAAAGCTCGTGCTGCCTCGCGAGTGTCAGTTGGTTGGTGTTGAATTGATGGATGAGGCAGTAGATCTGCCGAGTTTTAACCACCCTGAGCGTGCGGCTTATATTCTTGGGCCTGAAAAAGGGAGCTTGTCTCCTGAAGTAAATTCCCGATGCGATCACGTGGTGAAAATACCAACAAAATTTTGCGTTAACGTAGGAATTGCAGGCGCAATTTTGATGTATGACCGGTTGATTACGCGCGGTCGATTTCCGCCGCGACCCGAAGTGGTAGGAGGGCCGGTTGAGGAATTGGCTCCACATGTGCATGGTGGTAGGGTGGTGCGCCATTAGTTAAAGAGGATCGGGGTTTACTGATGATGCGGTCTTATACAAAACTAATTCTATTGCTTGTTATTATTTTAAATGCCGGAGGCTTGACCGACGCTTATGCTGAATCCAAGGTGAGCCAACTAGGTGGTTTCGGAAATTGTCGGGAGGTAGGCCGCAGTTTGATTTGCAATTGGAACGCAGAAACTTACGTTGAAAATAAAAACAAGAAAACATGCCACATATGGTCTAGACCAATCAAAAAGAAGGGAAAATATCGAAAGCGTGGAGACGTGGCGCTCTATGTGACTCACCGACCATGGTTAAAGGTAAAAAATCAGGTAAGTGTCCTTGCGGGCTATACATATAAGAAAGAAAGCCAGCCAAGGGCATTGATAGGAGGGGCTAAATTTTTGTTTTTTACCGAAAAAGACGTTGCATGGTTGTCAACTGCCGAAAAGGATAGAGCGCTTGTCAATGCAATGCGGCGTGGCAGGACAATGACAATAGACGGTCTTTCTTCGCGATCAACTAGGACCACAGACATATATTCACTTACCGGATTTTCTGCTGCTCACAACGCAATTAGTAAGGCTTGTGGGATAAAATAGGGTCTTTGTATTATGACCAAATTAGCTTCCAACCCTTCGGCTTTGCAATCACCGACCTTAGAAAATGAGGAACCTCTCTCGTTGATCGGGCTTGATCGGGTTGACTTAGCTAAAGTTATTGAACCATTGGGTGTGAAGCCATTTCGCGCGCAGCAAATTTTCCGCTGGATATATAATCACGGTGTCTCAGATTTCAGTCAAATGACAAATATATCGAAAAACCTTCAAATTGAATTGGCCAAACATTTTTCGCTTGCTCGGCCAGCAATCAGTCAACATCAAAAGTCTGATGATGGAACACAAAAATGGCTACTTCGATTTGATGATGCCCAGGAAGCAGAATGTGTCCATATACCAGAAGCTGAGAGGGGCACATTGTGTGTTTCAAGCCAGGTGGGCTGTACGCTGAATTGCAGCTTTTGCCATACAGGTACTCAAAGAATGGTGCGGAATCTTGGGCCATCTGAAATTTTAGGACAATTAATGGTGGCGCGAGATGATTTCGGCGAATGGCCTGCCCCCGACTTTAATAGAAAAGTAAGCAATTTGGTTATGATGGGTATGGGAGAGCCTCTTTATAATTTCGAAATGTCAAAAAGGCGTTGCTTATTGCGATTGATAATGAGGGCCTCAGCATTTCCAAACGTAAAATTACTTTATCGACGTCTGGTGTGGTGCCAATGATCGAAAGAGTGGGTCGCGAGATTGGAGTTCAGCTTGCGATTTCACTACATGCTGTTCGCGATGAACTCCGTGACATTTTAGTCCCAATAAACAAGAAATGGCCCATAGCCGAGCTGCTCGATGCGTGTCGACATTATCCGGGCGGGCGGAATGCGCGTCGAATAACATTTGAGTATGTTATGCTAAAAAATTTCAACGACTCGTTAGAAGAGGCTCGTGAGCTCACTCAACTTTTGAGGAATATCCCGTCTAAGGTAAATTTGATACCCTTTAATCCGTGGCCTGGCGCTAATTATGAATGTTCTTCCGAAGACGTCATCCGAGACTTTAATGGAGTCATTAATGATGCTGGTATAACTTCTGTGATCAGAAGACCCCGCGGGCGCGATATCTTAGCTGCTTGCGGCCAACTCAAAAGCGAAAGTGTACGCCGGAAGCGAACGAAATTGGATCAATGAATATTTTCTGGGTTCAAAACATTACTTTCAGGTGTTCAAATTCAAATTTTTCTCTTCACCAGCTGCGTAAATGACTGACCATAGCTGGGCGATCATATACTGAAAAAACACGAGTCTTTTGACTAGGGTCTGCCATGTCGATATCCTCCGTTATGAAAAAAATAGTAACAAGTAGTCTGTGGTTTCCAACTGGTACGGGAATGTAGCTTGCAGGCTGGTGAACGATGCCTATACTCCGCGCGCAATTGGGAAGTTATAATCTTGGCGAGAGATCATGTTGAGTAATGTGAAAAAAGTTGTGTTGGCCTATTCTGGAGGGCTTGATACATCCGTAATATTGAAATGGTTGCAGGATGAGTACGATTGCGAAGTAGTAACATTTACGGCTGACTTAGGGCAGGGTGATGAGATAGAGCCCGCCCGAGATAAAGCAAAAATGCTGGGTGTTGAGGAAATATTCATTGAGGACCTTCGAGAGGAATTTGTGCGTGATTATGTTTTCCCCATGTTCCGCGCGAATGCTTTATATGAGGGCACTTACCTACTCGGAACGTCAATAGCTCGTCCCTTAATAGCCAAACGGCAAATTGAGATTGCCCGCCAAACCGGCGCGGATGCAGTTGCCCACGGAGCTACCGGGAAGGGTAATGATCAGGTCCGGTTTGAACTTGGGTATTATGGCTTGGCTCCCGATATTCACGTGATATCCCCATGGCGAGAATGGGACTTGAACTCACGGGAAGCGCTGATCGCCTATGCAGAACGAAATCAAATTCCGGTTCCTCAGGATAAGCGTGGTGAAGCTCCATTCTCAACTGATGCAAATCTTTTGCATATTTCGGCGGAGGGAAAAGTCTTGGAGGATCCAGCGATACCAGCTCCGGAATATGTTTTCTCGAGAACCGTTAATCCGGAGTCTGCCCCCAGCGAGGGTGTTGAGGTGGAAGTTAGCTTCGAAAATGGTGACCCTGTGTCTGTTGATGGCGAGAAACTCAGTCCGGCGGCTCTGTTGACAAAACTCAACCAATTGGCGGGTGAACACGGTATTGGTCGATTGGATATTGTAGAGAATCGTTTTGTCGGAATGAAATCGCGAGGTGTTTACGAAACCCCTGGAGGAACTGTTTTGCTGGTCGCGCATAGAGCTATTGAGTCAATAACCTTAGATCGCGGCGCAGCTCACCTTAAAGACGAGCTGATGCCTAAGTATGCAGAATTAATTTATAATGGGTTATGGTTTTCACCCGAACGGAAAATGCTACAAGCTGCAATAGATGCCTCTCAGTGTAATGTTTGCGGCTCTGTGCGACTTAAGCTTTACAAAGGTAACATTACGACACTGGGCCGTGAGAGTAGGAATAGTCTCTATAGCGAGGCACACGTTACATTTGAGGAAGATGAGGTTTATGATCAAAAAGATGCGGAGGGCTTTATCAAGCTGAACGCTTTAAGGTTGCGTCTTGCCGCAAAAACAACAGGCGGCAGTTAAGGCTATTTTGAAACTGATAGGCTGGCCCCATGAATTCCATAGAATGTGAACTGCCTCCGCAAGAATTGGATCCGATTGCGCAAGCAATCCTTGATTTTTTGTGCCTACGGGATAAAAAAAATATCGTCAAGCCGACTGAGGTTGCAAAATATATTGCAGAAAAGCAAAGAAGCCGCGCCAATGGGCCCGATCTGTGGCGCCGTTATTTGCCAGCGGTTCGCAATCAAGCTAAGTTTTTGGCTCGAAATGGTCGTATCCTGATAATACGAAAAGGTAAACCGGCTGATCCAAACACCGTAAAAGGTTTGGTTTATTATCAGTTGGTTGAGCCCATCGCTGATGATTGAACGAGGTTGGTTGCGCATAGCAATCGGCGTTTCGGCGGCAATGTGTTTGGCTATGGGGTTCGGTCGTTTTTCATACACAACTATGGTGCCACTGCTAGTTCAGCGTGGCGAATTAACCGAATTTGAGGCTTGGTACGTTGGTGCTTCAAACCTTTGCGGCTTTATCGTCGGTGTTTTAATGACTGAACAGGTGCGGCGGCGCTGGAACGTGTCGCTTATCTTGCGAACTATGATATTTATTTCGGTCGCAGCATTAGCTGCCTCTGCATACGAGGCTGGGTTCTGGTGGCTCGCTATCTGGCGAGGTGTTCTTGGTCTAACAGTAGGCATAATAATGGTTTTGGGTCTTGCGATCACTACTGCAGTGACCCCAACAGCATATAGATCATTGGCTACTTCCCTCATTTTTGCAGGAGTAGGGCTTGGAATTTTTCTTTCTGGCTTCACAATCCCTCGTGTGGCAACAAACGGAAATTTAATCCCATGGCTTGCCATAACAGGGCTTGGTGTTTGCGCTGCCGGTGTGGCTATTTGGGGATGGCGTAGTCTGAAAGACCTAAAATGCTCTTTTGACAACAATCATGCGAAGACAGAGTTCTCGCGAGCATGGGGAATGCTGCTTTTCGCTCATGCCTGTTTCGCCATCGGTTTGGTACCACACACTATATATTGGGCCGATTTCATCGCTAGGCATGTAGGGCTAGGCTTAAACGCAGCTGGCTATTACTGGGGTATAGTTGGAGTGTGTTCACTGTTAGGGCCTGCTGTCGCTTTCTTATTGGCGCGACAGGTTGGCACTGCTTGGGCTTTGGCCCTCATGTTTGGGATTCTTGCGGTGGGTATTTCTGCTCCAGGCTTCCAAACCGATGCCGTGGTGCTAACAGTTTCTAGCATGACTTTCGGCGCTCAACCTGGTGTCTCAGCCTTAATTGCAGCTCGCGCTAGAGACGAAGGTTGCCTAAACGTACTCCCGTTGTTAATGCGTCAATTGATTTTAATAAATGGTATTGCTGCCGCCATTGCCGGGATCTGCCTGCCTGTTTTGTTTGAACAGAGTGAGACTTACAGGTCGTTATTTTGGCTTGCTGGCGGGTTTATGGGACTGGGAGCAGCTTTGTCGGTGCCTTGGAACTCCTTTTTGCGATCTACCTAACTCGTAATTATTGGTTCTTCCACGCCATGAATTCTACATGCACTTGTCACGGTGTTTTTCAGCAAGCAAGCTATCGTCATTGGCCCTACACCGCCCGGCACCGGTGTTATTGCAGCTGCTACCTCTGCAGCTGCGGGAAAATCAACATCACCAACTAGCCTAAACTTGCCGGGCTCCTCTTCTTTGGGCACTCGATTTATGCCGACGTCAATTATCGTGGCCCCAGGCCTTATCCAGTCGGATTCTATCATCTTTGGGCGTCCTGCGGCGGCGACTAAGATATCGGCAGATTGACAGAGTTCTTGTAGATTCTTGGTTTTGGAATGGGCAATGGTGACTGTGCAGCTTTCTTGCAGCAAAAGTGCAGCCATTGGTTTTCCGACAATATTAGAACGCCCAACGATGACGGCGTGTTTGCCTTGGAGGTCGCAAAACTGATCTTTAAGTAACATTAAACAACCCAAAGGGGTGCATGGCACCATGCCTTTATTTCCAGTCGTGAGGTAGCCAACATTTACGGCATGAAAGCCATCGACATCCTTGTCAGGGTCAATAGCATTTATTATTTTCCTCGAGTCAATATGACCCGGTAGAGGTAATTGTACTAAGATGCCATGTACTGCGGTATCTTTATTGAGATTAGCGATTATTGATAATAATTCATTTTCTTCTATGTTAGCACTTAGTTTCCTTTCGAAGCTCGCCATGCCTGCTTCAGCTGTTTGCTTTTCTTTGTTGCGGACGTAGACCTGGCTAGCAGGATCATCTCCCACCAGGACTACGGCCAGGCCCGGAGTTATGTTGTGTGCAACTTTCAACTTAGCTACGGCTTCAGCGATACGGTCTCGTAGCCCCTCTGCGTAAGCTTTTCCATCGATTATTTTTGCTTTACCCATGGTTATACCTTCCGGAAATTAATTTATTTAAATGCTATCAGGCAGCTAAAATGGCCAATAGGTAATTAACAAGTTTTCGACAAACCATATTAATAAAAGCAATACTACCGGTGATATGTCGATGCCACCAAAGTCAGGTAAAAATTGACGAATAGGTTTAAGCAGGGGCTCAGTGAGCCGATACAAAAAACGCCCAATAGCGCTGACCAAGGGGCTATGTGTGTTTACAACATTAAAAGCTATTAACCAGCTTAGTATAACAGATATAATTAGTGCCCATGAATATAGCTTAAGGACAACGAGAATAAGATCGAGAAATGGATTGCCATATTGCATTAGGGGTCAGCCTGCTCACGATGTGAAAATATAGCAGCAAACTAACCGCCCCCGAGTGTTGAGGCAAGAAATGCAGTAGATTTCATCACTCAGCTTGACAGTGAAAGTGGGCGACCTCATAGTTTGTAGCTAAACGTACACATTCCATGTGTACATCAGGAAGGGGCCGTAGCTCAGTTGGGAGAGCGCTACGTTCGCAACGTAGAGGTCAGGGGTTCGATTCCCCTCGGCTCCACCAAGGAGATTTGTCGATAAACGCTAGGGTTTCAGGCCAGTTGATTAGACAGGGCTAGTTGTCTTTAATATGATAGAAGACAGTGTGGGGCTAAGGCCAACTTTCTTCACAAAACTATGACAAAAAATGTGGTCGGACTGTGAGATTCTTATATGGCAGAAATTACTTGTGTTGAGGACCAGCGGCAGCTTGCTAAGCGCAAGGTTCCAAAAATGTTCTATGATTACGCTGACACAGGGTCGTGGACAGAGAGCACATACAATCTTAATGAAAAAGATTTTGATAAAATCAGATTTCGGCAAAGAGTCGGAGTTGACGTTGACAATCGCAGCACCCGGATGACTATGTTGGGGCAAGACCTTCCGATGCCAACGGCCCTCGCTCCGATTGGTATGGCGGGAATGCAGTATCCAGATGGAGAGATACTCTCAGCGAAGGCAGCAGAAGAGTTTGGGATACCATTTACACTCTCTACCATGTCAATTTGTTCGATCGAAGATGTAGCATCGAATACGTCGATGCCATTTTGGTTTCAGTTATATGTGATGCGCGATCGTGGATTTATGAAGAGGTTGATCGGTCGAGCAGAGGCAGCACGATGTTCAGCTCTTATGGTAACGCTTGACCTGCAGATATTGGCACAACGTCACAAAGATATTCGAAATGGTCTTAGCGCGCCGCCAAAGCTCAATATAAAAAATTTGCTGAATATTTGCACGAAACCCAAGTGGTGTTTTGAAATGTTGAAAACTAAAAGAAGACACTTTGGAAACATCTTCGGGCATGTCAAAGGTATTGATGACATGTCTTCATTATCTGATTGGGTAACTGGCCAATTCGATCCAAGTTTAAATTGGAAGGACGTGTCTGAAATTCGAAGTATTTGGGACGGAAAATTAATCCTTAAGGGAATAATGGACAAAGAGGATGCAAAAGCTGCTGTTCAAGCTGGTGCCGACGCGATTGTTGTTTCAAACCATGGTGGACGCCAATTAGATGGTACAATTTCAACAATAGATGCTCTGCCTAGGATTTTAGATGCGGTGGATAACAAATGTGAGGTGTGGATGGATGGCGGTATACGCAGCGGGCAAGACATACTCCGTGCGGTAGCCTTGGGTGCCACAGGCACCCTAATCGGCAGAGCCTTCTTGTATGGCCTTGGAGCTAATGGGCAACATGGAGTTCTTCAGACGTTGGAGATTCTCAGGAAAGAACTTGACCTAACAATGGGACTTTGTGGACATAAAAATTTAACAGATGTAGATAAATCAATATTGCATCAATACCAGTGAGGTATCGTGACACGACAATTAACGGCACAAATGGTGGATACGATCTGACATTGTCTATCACTTTATTTTATTTATTATAAGCCCGGCCTTACTTTATTTGGTTTATGTTTTGCACGGAGAGGGAAGGTGATGAGTTCACAGGTATTGAAGTTCCCCGTCGGTACGGATGAGGCGACTGATTACACTGGTCGGGTTCATAACTTGAGAGATGAGATTGTGTCCTATGCGCCTCAAATAGAGGTAGAAAGAAGAATACCTCAATCTTTAGTAAATAAACTCCATTCGGCAGGACTTTTCAAAATGCTCCTGCCTAAATGTTACGGAGGCGGTGAAGTGCACCCAGTAACGTTTTTCAAAACAGTGATGGCGCTTGCTGCTTGCGATGGATCTGTCGGTTGGTGTGTAGGTCAGCAAAATGGATGCTCAACAATAGCTGCGGCAGTTAAGCCGGAGGTTGCTAATGAGATCTGGGGCAATAACCCAGTCGGAGCTCTGGCTTGGGGACCCGGAAAGGGCACTGCCATTCCAGACGGTGGGGGCTATCGGGTAAATGGTAGCTGGATGTTTGCAAGTGGCAGGCGGCACTGCAGTTGGTTAGGCGCTCAAACAACAGCAGTTCTAGATGAGCATGGTAATGAACAGTTTGATAAAGACGACAAACTCATAACTCGTACATTTCTCATTCCGGCGGACAAGGTTCAATGGAATGATATCTGGAATGTGATAGGCCTAAGGGGCACTGCCAGTGATGCATTTTCTGTTGAAGACGTCTATGTCCCAGAAGGTTACTCGGTCAAGCGTGATCGAATAGAGGATGTTAAGATAAAAAACCCACTCTATGCCTTTCGGGCCAAAAATCTTTACGCCGCTAGCTTTGCCGGCGTTGCTCTCGGACTTGCAAGAGGAATTTTAGAGGAATTTAAAGAATTGGCGGCAGAAAAAAAGGGTAAATATGGAAAGACACTTTTGATGGATAATGCGGTTGCTCAAGCGGATGCTTCGATGGCCGAGGCAAGAATACGTTCAGCGACGGCATACATCGAAAGCGAATTTAATGGAATATACAACGATGTATTGGACGGAGGTGCGCTAACACCTGACCAGCGAGTGCGGATTCGCCTTGCGAGTACTTTTGCTATTCAGGAGGCAAAAGCAGCTGCTGATATTGCTTATCATTCTGCTGGTGCTACGGCGATTTTTGCTGCTCAAAATTATGAGCGACGGTACCGTGACCTTCATGCTGTTACTCAACAAACGCAGGGTCATAAAGTGCATTATCAAACTGTTGGATCTTATCTTTTAGGTAATAATCCAGAGTTGTCGGCAATGTAAAAAGGATTAGACTTTTACAAGTTTTCCACTGATAGCGGACTGAGTTACAGCCTCTAGCAGTGCAATATTTTCAACCATTTCTTTTTGTGTTTGGATATATTCGCGGCGTCCGGTAATTGCATCTGCGAAACTCTCAAGATTATCGAGAACTGTATTTGACGTGGCCATTTTGCGGATTTCTGGCATGCCACCTTTTTTGCAAAAAGTAAGTGTTGTAACGCCTCCGTACTCAGGGTGTGCGCTGTCTCGGGCTTCCACCCATCCTTCTGATCCAAACACCTGGAATCGCATAAAGAATGGAGTTACCATTGTTGCGTTAAGGTACCCGAGAGCACCACTCTTAAACCGAACTTGTGCCATTACGACATCACCATTTTCTTGTTCCGCAACACGTTGGGCTGTTTGCGCAAATACTTCATCTATTTCTCCGAACATCCAGATAAAAGCATCTGATAGATGAATACCCATTGCGGTCATACCTGCAGCGGGCGCATTTTTGCTTGTGGTGCGCCAATCCCCCTTTGGCATATTTGCGAGGATGTCGTGGCTAAAGTTCGCTTCAACCTGCACTATTGTGCCGAGGCTGTTTGTTTGCACCATTTTTCTAATTTCTTGTAGGGCAGGTTCAAAGCGTCTCTCGTGTCCGACGCCTAACATCACATTAGCCTGGTTGCATCTAATAACTGAGCGTTCTGCGCTTTTCTTCGTAAGTCCCAATGGTTTCTCACAGAAAACATGTTTGCCGGCGCTGGCAACTTTAGCGATTTGCTCTTCATGAAGACAATGTGGCGTGGCTAATATAACCACCTGAACCTCTTTGTCTTTCAGCAAATCATCAAAATCACTGCTGACATTTATCCCATGCTCAGCAGCGATGTTATTTCCTTCTCGCAAATTAACTTCGACAGCACGAACTAATTTAAGTTTTGAGCTGCCATTGATCGTGCGAATAATATGTTTGCCCCACCACCCGAGGCCTACAAGTCCCGCCTTCAGCATTTTTGTTCTCCAAAGAACTAGCCGAAACTGGCTTTGATTAAGTGATTTGAGGGTTTAATGTAGGTGGTGGAAAATTATCCGTCCACAAATTTGCGGGCTAACAGGTAATTCAGATGCAAATTTTTTATTCAGTATGAGCACAAAGAAACCAATTACTATAATCACAGGCTTTCTTGGTAGCGGCAAGACTTCGGTCTTGAATCATTTGTTGAGCGATGAAAATTTTGCCGATACTGCGGTTATAATTAATGAATTTGGTGAGGTCGGTATTGATCATCTGTTGGTTGATACCTCGTTCGAGGAAGATGAGATTGTTGTGATGCAGTCGGGATGCATTTGCTGCACTATTCGCGGTGACCTTGTTGACACGTTAGCTGATCTTGAGGCCCGAAATAAAAACGGTGATCTGCCCCCTTTTAAAAGAGTGTTGGTCGAAACCACGGGTCTAGCGGATCCCGCACCTATATTACAAACGGTGATGTCTGACCCATTGTTAGTGGATAAATATTGTTTGGGTGGTGTGGTCGCTACGGTCGACGCTGTTAATGGTAGAGGTACATTTGAAACGTACCCAGAAGCTATCAAGCAGGCTGCCGTCTCTGATAGATTACTATTAACTAAGACTGACATCACGGATAACAAAACTGTAGCGAATATGGAGAAGCATTTGGTTCTTCTCAATCCGAATGCGCCAGTGGAGCATGTTGTGAATGGATCGGTCTCACCAGAGCGCATCTTCGGTCTCGGATTATATGACGTAGGTGGAAAAACAGAATCAGTAACCGAATGGCTCTCTGAAGCCAATGAGATCATTCATGAACACGAACATCATAATCATAGCCAATCCAACGAAGACCAGAAGCTCAATCGCCACACTTCCGATATCATAACTTTTTGTTTGACTCGTTCCGAGCCTTTGCCGTGGGAAGGGGTCAAGGCCTGGTTAGAGTCTATCGTTTCCTTGTGCGGTGAGAACCTGCTCCGCGTTAAAGGTGTTATCAATATTGCTGAGTATGACGCACCCGTTGTTATCCACGGGGTTCAACATGTTTTTCATCCGCCGATCCGTTTGAATGCTTGGCCCGACAAAGACCATTCCACTCGGATTGTTTTCATCACTCGTAATATATCCGAGAAGGGTCTGGAAAAATCGCTCACAACATTCTGTTTAAACAATCAAAATTCAATGTTGGATAAAGGCGATGCAGTTTAAATTTCAATGATACTGAGGCTAGCATGAAAAAAGCACGGTCTAAGAATATGAACCTAGTTTCTCATCATTTAATAAATGGGTTTGGTGGCATGGGTGAGGGCATGTCGATACAGGTTACCAGGGACTCTAGGCGTATCATGTGGATGGCACATGTATCAGCGCCGAAAAATTTTTCTGCCGTTGACGTTACGGACATAAAGAACCCTAAACTTATCTGTCAAACTGAACTACCACATCAAAGTGTTCGGTCAAATTCGCTGGAGGTGTGCGGCGACACTATGGCCGTTGCTTATCAAACGAATAAGCTTGGCGAGCAGCCTGCGGGAATTGAAATGTTTGATATTTCTGTCCCTGACGAACCAAAAAGCATTGGGTTTTTTGATACGTCAGGTCCAATGTCTAAGGGAGTACACCAAGTTTGGTATGTTGATGGTGAATTTATTCATTGTGCTGGTGCTGACCCTCACTTCAATGCGCGCTTACCAGAAAAAGATTATCAATTTTACCAAATCATAAATGCAAAAGACCCAACAAATATGAAAGAAGTAGGTCGCTGGTGGATGCCAGGCCAATGTGAAAGTGACGAAGAGCCACCCAATCTGCGCGAGCCGAAATATAATGCTGGCTGGCGGCCCCACAATACAAATGTTTACCCTGAACGGCCGAATAGAGCTTTTATAGGCTACATAGATGGTGGTGCTGTAACGTTAGATATAACCGACATGGCAAACCCAAAAATGATTGCCAATTGGAATCCGTCACCGCCCTTTCCCGGGTTCATTCACACAGTCATGCCATTATTTGAGCGTGAACTTTTGGTTGTAAGTCATGAATGTAACAAGCTCGGCGCAGAGGACTGGCCAAAGGTTACATGGGTACTAGACAATCGCCATGAGTCAAATCCCGTTCCCCTCGCGATTTTGCCATTACCCCCGTTCGACGAATTTGGTGGTCGCCCGGGCCGTTTTGGTGCCCATAATTTGCATGAAAATCGCCCAGGCCCTTCATTCCGTTCCGAAACCTTAGTGATTGGCAACTACTTTAATGCCGGGATTAGGGTCCATGATATATCTAATCCGTTTCGGCCTGAGGAAGTGGCTTTCTATGTTCCGGAAGACCCTGAAAACTCACGAGTTGGGGAAATTCAGATTAACGACGTATATGTCGATGAGAACCAGATTGTCTACGCAATGGACCGTTTCGGCGGAGGGCTTTATATCCTTGAAATGGATATTTAGATAACACGTAGTATCAATATAAATTCAATAGATGGAGAATCAGCATGAGCAAGGCTCAATCAAAGAATATGCGCCTCATAGCTCAGCACACATTGAATGGCTTCGGTAACATGGGTGAGGGGATGGCATTGCAAGTCACCGCTGACGGAAGACGTGTGATCTGGTTGGCTCATGAAAGTCCCCCTAAAAATTTTTCTGGTATTGATGTAACGGACCTCAAAAATCCTAAAATGGTTGTTCAAACCGAACTTCCGCATCAGCATGTAAGATCTAACTCACTTGAACTCTCTGGTGATCTTTTAGCAGTCGCCTATCAGACGAATGCGCTGGGACTTAAGCCGGCTGGGGTTGAGATGTTTGACGTGAGCGATCCCGAAAACCCAAAATCAGTTGGTTTTTTTGATTGTTCAGGGCCAAAATCGCGGGGTGTGCATTGTGTTTGGTTTGTTGATGGTGAATACGTTCATTGTGCTGGGGCTGACGGCAACTTAAATGCTCGAGAACCTGAAAAGGATTATCAATTTTATCAAATCCTTGATGTGCGCGATCCTACAAAACCGCGGGAAGTAGGTCGTTGGTGGATGCCGGGACAGCTCGAGACCGATGCGGAGCCGCCGCTGATCCGTCACCCGGAATTCGACGAAGGGTTTCGCCCGCATAATACCAACGTTTTCCCAGAGCGCCCGGACCGCGCTTATGTGGCTTACATCGATGGAGGAATGGTAATTTTGGATATTTCGGATATGTCAGCACCAAAGATGGTTGCGCATTGGAATCATAGTCCGCCCTTCACAGGATTTACCCATACCGTTTTGCCACTTTTTAGTCGGGATCTTTTATTGGTCGCTGCTGAGGCCACCTATGCTGGTGGGGCTGATTGGCCGCGTATCACATTTGTTGTTGATAACAGGGTTGAATCGAATCCTGTTCCAATTTCCACTTTGCCAATGCCGGCTTTTGACGAATTTGGTGGCCGCCCGGGTCGTTTCGGATCCCATAATTTACATGAGAACCGACCGGGGCCATCTTTCCAGTCTGATACAGTAATTATCGGAAACTATTTTAATGCGGGCATAAGAGTGCATGAATTGAGCAATCCATTTCAACCGCAGGAGATTGCTTATTATGTACCGGAGTCCCCGGAGGGATCGCGTGTTGGTGAAATCCAGATCAATGACGTTTACGTTGACGAGCACCAGATTGTATATGGGATGGATCGTTTTTCTGGTGGTCTGTATATTTTAGAGATGGATATCTAGATTAAAAAGCAAGATGACGAGGGCTTAGAATTTTTGAAATTTTTGGTTTGAAAGGGCTTTGTGGAAGCACCTCATCATCCCAGAATTGATGAAAAGGTTTTGGTAAAATTAATTTTAAATAAGTATCACGGTCCCTTGTAAGCTTGGTGCTCTCGACGGATATCACAACAACGTCGTTTTTGATCAGTGTTTCTAGCTCGGTTAGTCGGGCTCTTGTTGGTGTCTGAAAATCAATAATGTCGATAGCTATTAAAGTTTTCCCTGTCCAAAAAATAAAATCCATAGCAATAAAAGTCTTTGTTTCGGTTTCTAAGTGAGCGCGAGGTAAAGGACGGAGAGCGGAAAATGACCAATCCTTGTAGTTATAGAGGCCATTGTAGGGCGCTAAGTCTTCTGTGAGGTTAACCTGCTCTCTGTCCAGCGAATGTCGTATAAAATCGAAATAGGACTCGACAAACACATGCTGCGTTTTTCTCCAAAGGTCGCAGAGCGCTTGAGAGTAATTTTGCAGCACTGTTAGACGAGTACAGGCGTCGCTAAGCGTGCCGGGATTTGGGGAGGCACGAAAATCATAAGGCCCATGGTGCAGTCTAAGCGTTGGCGTTGCGGCAGTGTTGAGTTTAAACAAATTAGCTGATAAAGCCCCGCCCTCAGACTCCCGCTGTGACCCTATTAATTTTACTCTTTCAGGGTCGGCGGTGCCAAAAGGTATGATATAATTATAGGGAGCTCTGGACATTACCGCCTTTTATTTTAACGCGGCATTAACTGCTGGCATAACGTCTCTTGCCAATAATTCCATCGAATGCCTTCCCAGTGCTTTGTCTTTCCAATCCATCCCTGCGTAAAGAAGGGTGCCAAATTCACCTATTGTCTCGCGAAACTCCAAAAGCTCTTCAGTTACCTTATCGGGTGTTCCATATATAACCAATTGTTCCACAATATCCTCTATGGTTAGCTCGTCATCGGCTTGATCGCGGTCTACTTTAAAAATCTCTGCTCTTCCTGCTGCCTTCAATTTTTTAAATAGAGAATTGAAATATTGATAATAAGGTCCTTGAGGGTCTGTGGCATAGCGCTTTGCGGTTGCCAAATCATCTCCAACGAATATGCATTTTGCGACTCTCCAGTTTGCAGGATCTGCGGCGCGACCGGCGACTTTACAGCCTTCTACATACTTGGGCCAATGAGATGCGACCCATTGGGGTTGAAGAAAGTTAGCAGATATTGGATCCCAACCGCGCTCGGCAGCTTTTGTGACTCCAAGTGAGAAGGGGGCTACAGCAGTTACCACGATTGGCGGGTGAGGTTTCTGATAAGGATTAAGAATAGTGCCTTGTCCGATTTCTGGCATTTGAGTTTTCTCAGTCGTCACACTCCAGAATTTGCCAGTTAGCTTATATGGAGGCTCCCCTGCCCATATGTTGAGCACCATTTCGATGCCTTCAACGAGCATCGCAGTTCTATCGCGTTCCAGATTACCCATTACTTCGGCATCGGAAATCAAACCACCAGGGCTTATGCCCATGATAAAACGCCCCTTTGCCATATTATCAACCATGGCAACTTCAGCAGCAATTTTGGCTGGGTGGTGGTTTGGGATATTTAACGTTCCAGTACCGAGCTTTATATTCTTGGTTTCATCTAATAGCCAGGCGATGAAGATTAAGCTCGAGGTTATTGTTTCGGCGGCGTCGGTGACATGCTCACCAAAAAAAGCCTCCTTATAGCCGAGTTGGTCGGCAAGGAGCGCACATTCTCTATCTTCCTGTAAAGTCTCTACATAGTTACGACCTTTAGGGTGAATGGGCATCGTGAAAAAACCTAAATCCATCTCGGAAAACTTTCTTCCTAAGTGCCAGTTTCAGGGAGCACTAACGTCCATCCTTTAATTAAAAAAAGCGCTCAAAGTGACGTGCCGTATCAGAAATTAATTTTGGAACTTCCACCTCAAATTATTCATTTTAGACAAAATACGAAAGTCTCCCTAATTCGACATCATAATTCATTGTTGGTTATTCATGGTATTATTTTTTATAGTGACTATATGGCTGAACAAGCTTTTCCGAAGGGCCCTTTGAGTGGGCTTCGTGTGCTCGACCTTAGTCGAGTGCTCACTGGACCGTTTTGCACAATGGTTCTGGCTGACCTAGGCGCGGAGGTTATAAAACTTGAAGAGCCTGGATCGGGAGACCAGACTCGAACCGTTCCACCCTTTGTGAATGGTGAAAGCCATTACTTTATGGCTATAAACCGCAATAAAAAAAGCATAGTAGTTGACCTTAAAAGCGATGAGGGCCGCGAGATAGCTCTTTCACTTATTGGCGAATCAGACATACTAATTGAAAATTTTCGCCCGGGCGTCATGGATCGCCTTGGACTTGCTTATGAAAAGATACAGACTGAGAAACCTGAGCTTATCATTTGTTCGATTACTGGCTTTGGCCAAGAGGGTCCAATGGCTCATGCACCCTCTTTCGATCTGGTCACACAGGCACTCAGTGGAATCATGAGTATTAACGGTGAGAAGGATGGTCCGCCTACTAAAATGGGTATTCCGATGGGAGATGTGGGTGGAGGTTTGTGGGCAGCAATTGCAGTTTTAGCGGCACTGCAGCATCGAAACGCAACAGGTAAGGGGCTACATGTAGATTTGAGTCTACTGGATGGTCTTGTCGCACTCTTGGGCTATTTAGCCGAGATCTTTCTCGTTACAGGCAAAAGTCCGGGGAGGGTAGGTAGCGGACACCATTCCATCGTTCCGTATGGTCGTTATCCAGTTAAGGATGGGCATATAGTTCTCGCTCTACATGTAGGGCCTTTTTGGCGAAAGTTTTGTCATGCAGTTGAGCGTCTGGACCTTTTGAATGATCCGAGATTTAAAACAACGGCTAATAGGCAAAAAAACAGGGTTGCGTTAGAGTCTATCGTTTTGGAAATTCTTTCAAAAAAAACATCAGATGAATGGTGTGATCTTTTCAGTGCCGCCGACATTCCGAGTGGACCAGTACTTGATATTGGTGAGGCATTAAGCCAGGCCTCCATCACTCATCGGGGTTTGGTAAAGGCGATAAATAATCCTAAAGCGGGATCTATAGATGTTGTTGGGAGCCCTATTCAATTTAGAGGGGCGTTTGAAGATGAGCCGTATGCTTCGTCAGCTACGCTAGGTCAACATACCAACACCGTTTTGTCTGAATTACTGGGCTATGACGAAGAGAAACTGGTAAGGCTGAAAAATGACGGTATCATACAATGAATGACACATATGGGCTCGCTACGGATGAGGAGTTAGCCCGGCTGCGTGGAAAAATCGGTGAGCGGGTGGAAATTACAGAGCCGCCTTACTTAACTGAGGTGACACGAGATGCAATTCGACATTGGGCATGGGCAACCGGCGACCAAAATCCTCTGTACCTCGATAACGAACATGCTGAGTCTTCGCCTATCGGAAAAATAAGCGCACCACCATGCATGCTATACGGGTTTAGTAAGATGTCGATCGGTTATCGCGGGGGACTGCCAGGCGTTCACTCAATGTTTGGTGGCACTCATTGGCGTTGGAAGAAGCCGATACTTTTAGGTGCACATATCTCTGCAGAGGTAACTTTTAAAGAATTAACAGAGTATCCGAGCCGTTTTGCTGGGCGAATGTTTAAACAGTCTTCTCATATTAAATACAAAGATGAAATGGGAGTAGAGCTGGCTAACTCCGATAGTTGGGGAATGCGTACTGAGCGGGTGAAGGCACGTAAGAAAGGAAAATATAAAAAACTCGAGCCGGAGTTCGTTTCCCAGGATCAGTTGAGAGATGTAGCTGCGGCCTATGATGAGGAGATTCCACGAGGGAACAAACCTCTTTATTGGGAAGATGTTAGCGAATCTGAAGTCATACCAGGAATTGTGCGTGGACCTTATTCACCCACAGTCGCTGTTTGTTTCGAACAGGCGTGGGGTGGGCTTTTTATAAAGGCGCATTCGTATTGGTTCGATTATCTAAAACGCCATCCTGCGGCTGGAATACCTAATGCTTACGGTGTGCCAGAACCGCCAGAGGCAGTTCATTGGGATTCTCTCTTGGCCAAGTCGGTTGGTGTTCCTGAAGCCTATGACTACGGTCCAGAAAGAATTTCTTGGTTAGCAACCATGCTAACCAATTGGATAGGAGATTCGGGGTTTTTAGAAGAATTCTATTGTGAGATTAGACGATTCAACTTGGTGGGTGATGTTACCTATGGTGAGGCGCAGGTAACAAGAAAAGAAAAGACCAATGAAGGGTCGGGTCGAATTAGACTAAATGTATTGGCAAAGGATCAACGCAATCAAACCACTGCAAAAGGTTGGGCAACAGTCCTTCTGCCATATAAACCTAAATAATTAGCTCCACCGCAGGATATCAGTGAAAGTGGTTTCTCCAGTGGTGTTATCGTCAGGCAATTCGGCCGCCATACAAT
The DNA here is from genome assembly GCA_002711555.1 of Rhodospirillaceae bacterium. Next base: position 43,646 of record PARQ01000015.1, read on the forward strand.
ATTTCCCAGCACTATAAATAAGTGCAGCCCCTTCCCGATAACTCAAGCTTTCAACGCGGCCTATGAATAATAAATGATCTCCACTTTCGATAGTGCGTTCGGTGCTGCATTCAAAAGCTGCCAAGTGATCGTCAAGTATCGGGCATCCGATTTTACCGTGATGCCATGTAATTCCATCAAATTTGTCCTGCGCACTTTGGGCAAATTGATTCGAAATTGAACGTTGATGAGCACCTAACACATTAATTGCGAAGCGACCGGCAGATAGGAAACCCACTCGCGAAGGGGACTCGTTTGTCAAGCTCCAGAGCACAAGTGGTGGGTCTAAGGATAGAGCTGCAAAAGAATTGGCAGTAAGTGCCTCATTCACACCCTCAACGGTAGTTGTGGTAACAACCGTGATCCCGGTTGCAAAGCGACCTAACGCATTTCGTAGCTCGCGTTGATCGATTTGGCCGGTTTCCGATGATGTGATTTTTTTTTTGGCCATTATCCTCGAACCCAGTTACTAAACTCTCAATGCCAAACCTACACATTTGTGGGTCTAGCGCAATAATCAACCCGGATAGTACAGATTAATTTTTATCAATCTTCCAAATGAATTTTGCATTGAGAGAAACAAAACCAATCAATGATTAATTACTTTAAATGAGTAGAGTCAATCAGCCATCGATATATTTACAATGAAAACTGAATATCTTTCTAGCTATAAATTGACGCAGCATTGAGCCGTATCTTCACTGCATTGGTTGAATCCGCTAATGTTTAAATCGATTGAATGTGAAAATCGGGAATATTCCCCTGACATCAAAGAAGAGAGTGATGGATAAGAAAGAAATTGGGATAGCGGTTGTCGGATCTGGCAGAATTGGTACTTTGCGGGCGAATTTGGCAGCTCGGCATCCCTCCGTGAATTTTTTGGCTTTGTCTGACCTAGATGAAAAGAAGGCAAAAATATTAGCACAGCAGACTGGCGCTGATCTTGTTTCATCTAGAAATTACGAGGTGATATCAAATGAAAACGTAGACGCGGTTTTTGTCTCTACTCCGGAACACGATCATACGGAAGCAGTCTTGCAAGCTTTATCCTTTGGTAAACCAGTATTTTTAGAGAAGCCAATTGCATTGACGCTAAATGAGGCCAATAAAATTATCGAGGCGGTTCAGAAATCCCAGACAGAAGTCGTTATTGGTTACTCGCGTCGACATGATCGCCGGTGGATGATGGCAAAACAACAAATAGAGGATGGCCGTCTTGGCGAGGTGCTAGCCATTCAGCAGCGGGTTTATAACTCACGTGCCCAGATGCTTCAGATCTTAAAACGCTCGCCCGAGGCGACGCCGGTGCTAGATGTTCTCACCTATTATGTCGACATGGCTTGTTGGTTCCTAGAGGGTATAAAGCCAGTCGAGGTGGTCGCACGCAGTCACGGCAAAGTCTATCGTGAGCTTGGCCACAACATCAATGAGGCAACTTGGGCAATCGTTACATTTGAAACTGGTTGTATTGTAAATCTGGGCATTTTTTACGCGTTGCCATCCAAGTATCCCACCTTTGGGCAGAGCCCCAGATTTGAAATTCTTGGAGATCAGGGCGTTATCCTGTTAGACGCTGATAATAAGGACAGTCTTCTTTATACAGATAATGGTGCTGAACATGCTTATGTGCCAGATCATAAAACTTCGATGCTGTTTATGCAGACTAATTCGTCTGGTGATTGGGCGCAGGGAGACTATTGGGGTCCTATTGCGAATGAAACTCGATCTTGGCTTGATCATTTAGTAACTGGTTGCTCCACGGCGCACCCAACAGCGCTTGATGGAAGGCGTACGCTCGAGGTTACACTGGCAATCGAGGAGTCGGCTCAAACCGGAAATCCAATCAAACTTTAAAAAACATTTTCGGGAAATACAAAACGGGCGCGAACTACTTTGCCTTAGTCGAGATCTACACGTTCCATGCCTCGCGGGTATTTGTGTACTGGCTCGCATCCTGCAGCAGTAATTCTCATCATCTCCCCAGTTTGAACGCCGGCCGTATTATCGGTCGTTATTACATTTGGTTGAACTACAATATACATCCCTTCTTGCAATTCCATGTCGGGATAAGGAAAGATGTTGCGGCTTTTTGACCCTAGAACGGGAGGAAGATAGCCTCCGCCAAAGCCATGGATTAGGTCGTCCCAAATAGTGAATCCTGAGTCCTCGATTATATTTGCTGCATCAATGATCTCTTCAGGTCGTGTGCCCGGCTTCATAATTTTGCAGATAGCATCAAAGGCCGCCATTGCAACATCATGAAGGTCCGTAAATAGCGGTGTGGCATTCGCGCCAACTGTGACGGTCCGTAAAATCTGGCCCGCATAACCCCAGTATTGAGCGCTGAGCTCTGTTGAAATTATATCTCCTTTCTTTATTTTGCGGTTTGATAAGAATTGTCGCGGGACACAGTATTTGGGATTTTGCATATTATTTATCATAAAATAATGGGTCTGACTTACTGCTCCGTGGCGTATGAACGAACGCTCTACTGCATCTGCGAGCTCATACTCATTCATGTCCGATATGAGTTGTTCTGGTATAGCCCCGATGCCTGCGTCTGAAAGAATAGCGCCAATCTGCATCCAATTATGCTCTTCCTCACTTTTAATAAGCCGTTGTTGCGTAAAATCGCCGTTCATATCGATTATTTGGCCGGCACCTGCGATTAGTTTACTATGCTGATTTGCCGTAAAGTGGCCCAGCACCCCGACTTTACTTGATGATCCTCCGCGTACCTTTAATTCTGCAAGGGCCGAATCGACGGCTGATACCCCTCCCCAGCGCACATCTGTGAGCCTTGCCATCATCTGTGCCATCGGCAGATGGTTGTAGTGGTTTACGAATAGCAATAGTTCCTCTCCAGGCGTCATCAGGACCACTGCATCATGAGTGGTTTGCCAGCCGGTAAAATAGGGAATTGCTGCTCCAATACGCAGAAAACCTCGAACTAGAACATGAGAGACCCCATTCGCGATCATTTTTTGCTCGAAAGTTTTTCGTCGTCGGAGATATTCTGTGTCGGTAAATCTGGGATATTCTTGGGAGATAATGTGTTGCAAATTATCTGGAAAACTTACCATCTCATAAATCTTTCGCATTGCACCATTTTTGTTGCTTGTTGATACTGTGTATTTGCTGTTTAGAAAATTTCCAGGTGGAGTTGCCGCGGGTGACTATGCTGTTGTATGCCATCTCTCAAACTATTGACAATGAATAATAACGGAACGAAGCAAGTAGGTATGATCGATAAAAAAATGTGCAAGGGCGACCCAGTCCCAGTTTCCGGTTTCGGCCATGTGGCTATAGCAGTGCCGGATTTAGATATCGCTATGAATTTTTATAAAGAGCATTTTGGTTGCGAAGTCAGTGAGCCTGTTGTTGTGGACACTCAGCTTATACGTATGGCCTATGTTCATTTGGGAAATACTGAGCTTGAATTGATGGAACCTATTGGCGAGAAATCGCCAATCTCGAAATTTATCGAACGCAACCCCAATGGGGGTATTCATCATATATGCTTGCGTGTACCTGATGTCAGCACAGCTGCTGACGGTGCAAGGAAAGCCGGATTGCGAATATTAAGTGGAGAGAAACTGGCCAAGGGCTACAAAGGTCAGGATTTATTTTTCCTACACCCTAAGGATACCTTGGGGACATTAATCGAAATTGAATAGAAAATTTTGCGTACCAAACCTTCAAAAATATATGGAGATAACAAATATGAGTGAAAAAACCGATTATAACGAAATCATTTACGAAGTTATAAATGGGGTTGCATGGATTACTATCAACCGGCCAGAAGTGCAAAATGCATTTCGTGAACAGACGTTAGATGAGTTAATTGATGCCTTTCAATCAACTCGTCACGACCCAACTATTGCGGTTGCTGTGGTAACCGGTGCAGGCGACACGGCATTTTCTGCTGGCGGTGATTTTCATGCGATGATGCGGTTAAACTGGCAAAATGCGGCTCAATGGAACGATCGCATGCTCGGTTGTGCTATGGCAATACGGGGGCTTCATATTCCTGTCATCGCTATGATTAACGGCTGGTGCATGGGGGGTGGCCATGAGCTTGCCCTTTGGTGTGATTTAGCAATCGCATCAGATGATGCAACCTTAGGGCAAACCGGTGCCCGTGTCGGGGCTTGCCCGACAGTGGGTGCAACTCAATATATACCGCGCCTAATTGGTGAACGTCTTGCTCGCGATATGATTTTCGGGTGCCGTACTTTTAAAGGGCCGGAAGCAGAGGCAGTTGGACTCATTAATCGGTCAGTGCCGAAAGAAAAGTTGCGTGCAACTGTTGAGGAATATTGCGAGCGCATAAAGGGCTATAGCGCCCAAACTTTAAGGCAGACCAAGCGATCACTAAATTTTGAATCTGACCAGCTTTACGCTTCTTGGCAGCACGGAATGGAGTTACTGGCACATGTCTGGGGTTCAGAAGAGAGCTTGGAAGGGATGAACGCCTTCATGGAAAAACGGAAGCCAGATTTCGGCAAATTCCGTGAGCGTAATAAGAATGCTATGGATGATTATCTACACGGTCTAGCAAACGACGAGAACATGCGCCCACCAAAGAAATAAGGTTATAGTTCATGAGTGAGAAAGCAAGTGGACGGCCTCTATCTGGCATCCGGGTCATTGATTTGACCCGGATACTCGCCGGGCCTTTTTGCACAATGAATTTGGGAGATATGGGTGCTGAGATTATAAAAATTGAGCAGCCCAGAAAGGGCGACGACACTCGCGCGTGGGGACCTCCGTTTGTGGGATCAGAATCCGCGTACTTCCTTGGAATAAATCGTAATAAGAAAAGTGTTACCCTCGATCTTAAGAACCCTCATGGGTTGGAGATACTCAAGACGCTGATTAAGGGTGCTGACGTCATTATCGAAAACTTTAAGGTTGGCACATTGGAAAGGTGGGGTCTCACTCGGGAATGGATGGAGGTGAATGCACCGAAGGTGGTTCATGCTCAGATTACCGGATATGGAGAAAAGGGTCCGAAAGCGGGAATGCCAGGGTACGACTTTTTACTTCAGGCAGAAGCTGGCTTGATGGCAATTACTGGAGAAGAAAAAAGTTCCCCGATGAAACTTGGTGTCGCTATTGTTGATGTATGCACGGGTATTTATGCAGCAATGAGCATACTTGCTGCTCTGAATGCTCGGAACCGCACTGGCAAGGGCCAAAAAACCTCAGTAACGCTTTATGACTCCGCACTTTCAGTTTTGGTCAATGTGGCATCGAATTATTTAATAAGTGGAGATGAGGCTGAGCGCTATGGAAATGGTCACCCCAATATTGTACCTTATCGGGATTTTCCTTGTGGCCCAGCGGGCGATAGTGAGATTGCTCTGGCTGTCGGCAACGATAATCAATTTGCAAAGCTTGCTGTATTGGTTGGGCATCCAGAATGGTCTCAAGATGAACGATATAAGACTAACCCTAACCGGGTCCGTCACCGTGAAGAGGTTGACGAAATGGTGCGCGAAGCCTTGAGTGCGAAGAAGGCTGTTGACTGGATTGCGCTTTTCGAAAGTGAGGGAATTCCTTGTAGTGTGATCAATTCTGTAGGTGATGCGTTACGTAGCCCTCAGACCAAAGCGAATATGATGATAGAAAAAATTGAGCACCCGACCGCTGGTTTGATTTCTATGCTGGGCATACCCTATCAATTTTCTGATACCCCGGCGGGTATTTCGGCGCCGCCGCCACTGCTAGGAGCTGATACTGATGCCGTGTTGTCTCAGCTTGCTAACATAAGCGCGGAAGAGCTGGTAAAGCTAAGAAAAGGTGGCGCTATCTAGGGAGACGGGCAAATATGGATAAATCCGCCGAAATAAGCGATTTGGTTGAGGAGCATGTAAATGATGGCGACACAATATTTGTCGGTGGGTTTGGCCATTGTGTCCCCTTTGCATTATGCTTTGAGATTATTCGTCAGGGAAAGAGGGACCTGACACTTTGCCGTTCGGGTACCGATATTCTGTTCGATATAATGATTGGCGCTGGAGTTGCATCAAAAGTTATCTTTGGTTACTTGGGGAATCCGGGTATCGGACTTGGCCATGCTTTCCGTAGGGCGGTTGAAGCCGGGACGTTGACTTACGAGGATTGGACGAACATGTCTATGATTCTGCGTTTCGAGGCGGCCCGCCAAGGGATTCCCTTCCTGCCGGCACGAATATTACAATTAGGGGACATTGCAAATGCTTCTATACCCGGCACGATCGAAGTGAAGACGATAGACTGTCCCTATACTAGCGAAAAACTAGCATGTATTCCTGCTCTTAAACCCGATGTGGCGTTGGTGCATGCTCATCAGTCGGATAGGTCCGGTAATGTTCAGCTAATAGGTGTTGATGGAGACATGTTTACTGGCGCTCTTGCTTCGGAAAAGATTCTGGTGACAGTAGAGCGGTTTGTTGATACCGCGAGAATAACTAGATTACCTGAGGCCACCCGTATCCCTGCCTACCGGACTACTGCGGTGGCTGCGGTGCCTTGGGGGGCGCACCCATCCTACGTGGAGGGCGTTTACGGGCGTGATGATGATCAATATTTCGCTTATGACCGAGAGGCACGTGATGTAGAGGGATTGGAGGATTACCTTAGGCGATGGATATATAATTGTGCAAATCATTCGGCTTATTTGAACGCAGTGGGTAAAAAACGTCTCAACGTTCTCGAAGAGCAGGCGAGCCGAAGGGAAATAGGGTGATAGGTCTTCCGGTTGCTATTAGATTAGCGCTTGCTGCCGCGCGCGAATTGCAGAATGGCGAGGTCTGTTTTGTTGGCATTGGTAATCCATCTGATGCGGCACTGCTTGCCAAACATAGCCGGGCTCCTGAATTGACTTTGATTTTTGAGTCGGGTGTTGTGGGTTCAAATCCAATCTCTAAACCACCCCTCTCGACTGGGAGCCCTTCAGTCGCTGAGAAGGCGACAATGATCACTGATGGGCTGGCAGTTTTTTCAGAGCTACAGGCAGGTCGTATCGATGTAGGCCTCTTATCAGCAGCGCAAGTGGACCTATTTGGTAATCTTAATAGTACCGTGATTGGATCATACAACCAGCCCAAAATTCGAATGGTCGGTTCAGGCGGTGCACATGATATTGCCTGCCTCGTTAAACGCCTTATTATTCTGATGCCGCATGACCCGAGAAGATTTTTAGAGAAAGTAGACTTCATTACTAGTCCTGGCTTGTCGGACAGGCGCTCTGATTTGAAGCTTCCTCCGGGGCCGGTTTCGCTAATCACCGAGAGAGCCAGGTTTTCTTTTGAGAGCGGCACGGCAGCGCTTTCCGCAACTATGCCGGGTTACAGTGAAGAAGACGCAGTCGAGGGTCTATCATGGAAAGTAAAAAAAACATCGGACTTTGCGTCGATAGAAAAATTTGGAAAAAAAGAACTGGAAGCGGCAAGATCGTGCCTTCAGTATCTCTTCAACTAATTTCTCAATCGAAGAATCCGTCACCATTGAGCTTTATGAAACGCTTTTTATTATGACCTGCTGCAAGATTGCCATTCATGGCGTTTAGCATCCATTGTGCGATAAAATCGAAGGTGACACCGCCCCCAAGATTCTTTGGTGCACGAATACGGTGGAATTCGTCCTCGAATATCCACATTTCTTTGGGGCAGCTTAGTACATTGTAAACTTCCTCGGCATCTTCGAGGGGATTTAATGGATCAAATTCCCCGATCCCCATGAGGACAGGACATTGCACCTTGTTGGCAAAACCTTTCAGAGTGTACCCTTTAATTTCTTCATCAAAAGCTTCCTCATCCTCAGTACCCGCCATAGCCATGAAGACCTGTTTAAAGCGAATGGTAACCTCCTGAAAAATAACCATGCGATCCCAGTAGTAACAAGCCACAGCACCAGCAACACATGCGAAGCGGCCGTCCTCAGCAGCCGCTCGCAGTGACCAATAGGTGCCAAAGCTGCGTCCTGAAATGCCAATCCGGTTTTCATCGACGTCATCACGCTTTTTAAGAAAGTTGAAAGCGCCAGATGCGGCTACTGAATGATCGCCAGGATGGACATGGATACCCCGCATCAACGCTTCACCTTGGCCTGGCCCATCAATGCATAGCAGATTCATGCCGCGTGCGATGAATGGGTTAGCATCTATTTTTGGATAGTTTTCCTTTGTGTTATCCATTCCGGGAATAAATAGCACCGTTGGTTTTTCTCCGTGCCCCGGCGCTAAATGTAAAACACCGGGAATAGTTGTATCACGGTAAGGGATTTCCACTAGTTCAATTTTGTAATCAGCTAGAGCAAATGCACGTCGGGCACAATCATGGGCGCGGCCAAGAATTTCCCAGCGTTTAGGGTCCGTTGGCGGAATAAAAAAATGCTGTGCTTCTTTGTAATTTTCGGCAGCTATCTCGTAAAGCTTTCGTGCATTGAGTGTGTCTCCGGCCGCATCTGCTCCGCGGGCAATTTTCTCGGAATGTTGAGCTTCTTTCAGCAAGTATTTCGATACCATGCGTATCGACTTTGCTTGTTTAGGCATATCACGTGCGTCGTATTCGTAGTGAACTGCCCGGCCTGAAGTATTGAGCACATAGTCATAGATCCACTGTTGACCATCACGCGCGCGGATCGGGTTTTTCATTTTGGCATCCCTAAATTTTTCATATTTTTAAAAGCTTCTTAACTGTACCGCTGAGAATGGCTTCTATATCTTCGTCGCTCAATCCTTCGACACTCAGCAAATGGGCGATTGGATTGATATTGCTCATTCCGGCTGGGTAATCAGTTCCTAGGACTAGTTGCCCGGCACCGCATTCACGAATAAGGTGGTGGAGATTTTCGGTGCCAAAGACTACTGTGTCGAAATAAAGCTGATTTAGGTAGTCGCTTGGTGCTTTTTTTTCAGCACCTCGCCCTCCACGATCGCCACTGTTATGGCCGTGGTTAAAGCGACCTATATTGGAGGCTAAAAATCCGCCGCCATGGGCGGCGACGATTTTCAGTCCTGGGAACTTATCTAAAGTGCCCTCATATATTAGATGTGCTAACGCGACTGTCGTGTCGAGCGGGTTTCCGATGATATTCGATAGAAAACCTTTGCCCTTGAAACGCGGGGCACCTTCCCGGAAATGACGAGGATGGATGAAGATAGGAGCATCCAACTCTTCTGCTTTGGCCCAGAAGGGGTGAAAACGTTCATCCGACAACTCTTCGCCATCAAGCGCAGCTGTAATCATTGCCCCACGGTGTCCCATTTCCTTTACATTATATTCTAGTTGGGTCGCTGCGAGTTCGGGGTGTTGCAGTGCGACTATCGAGAGAGGCACAAAGCGGTCGGGATGCATTACGCAAATCTCTGTAATTTTTTCGTTTTGAATTTGGCACAAATCCTGGGCTAGGTTGTACTCCGCCCAATGATGATGATGAAAAACGCTAATCGACAATACTTGGATATCAACGCCCATGGCATTCATTGCGTTCAGGCGCCTTTCAACTTCCTGCCCTTTTCCCCATCCTCCTTGGCCAAACGGATCTTTGCCGCCCAACTCAGGTCTATCTTTGATTAGAGGCATGATTTCGGGAAATTGGCAATGCGCATGCATATCGATGACAAGTTGCTTCTTACCGTTGACAGTAATTGGGCGCGGTGTCTCGGATGTCAGCGTCGATGGGTTTCTTGTAAAACACGGTGCGTTTGCACGATAGGTTAGCTCACAGCCGATACATTCAACGTTGTCGGACATGAATGTTCCCCCTTTGTCTAATTCCCTATTGAGCAAGCTAGCTGAGCTCTTACAGAGGCGCAAGCCGTGCGGTCTCGAATTTATTCGCTAACAGCCTCGATTTGTTTTTTCAGCTCAATGTACTCTTTGGAGTTTTCTGGGAGCTTACGGAGTGCTTTCATCATGAGATCTTTCCCGATGCCAATGCGACCCGCTGAGGCTTCTGCGCGGCCCAAAAGAAATAGTGCTTCAAGATTGTCTGGGTCAACTGCCAGAACTTGACGCATCACTGCGACAGATTCTTTGGTCTGTTTGTTTTCCGAAACCCTCCGTAACGTGCGTCCATAATGCAGGAGGATTTCTACGTTCTTTGGCGCAAGTTGAGCTGCCCTCCGTAAAGAAGCCTCCTCTTTGGAAACTTCTCCTAACATTCGATATGCGTTTGCAGCTTTTACCCAGCTATCCAAATCATCTTGATTTTTACGAAGCTTTTGTTCTAGCCGTCCCACCATATACCTAACCAACTGGTTCTGGTCCGCCTTGGATACTAGAGTGGCGGCGCCAAAATCTTGCTTCGTTATCCACCATGCAGGTGAACTCTTTAATAATTCTCCAATTAAATGCCCTGCTTGAGCGGATAGTATTGGTTTCAGCCCAATCTTTTCCGCAATAGTATCTGCAGAGTATAATAGTATCGGTAGATATGGTGCATCAATAGGGCTCTCGTCGATCAAGGTTTGTATTGCTGTATAAGCCTTGGGCTCATTCCCGTCGGCTGCATCGGCTAAGGCTAGGTAGTAGCGCGCTCTTGGTTCGGCGGGCTCTTTTTCTAAAACGGACAAAAATGTGGATCGAACATTTGGTGTAAATCTTTTGCCAGCAGCGAAATAAAAAGTTTCCCCATAAATAGAATGAGCTTCTATATCTCGACTATCAATGTTAACAGCCCTCTCTGCGGAAAGCACAGCTTTTTCGTACTTCCCAAGATTTATGTAATAGCGTGCCAGCATTGCCCAGCCGCGAGCATTTTTTGATTCAACTTGTAACTGCTGCAGTAAGCTTTGGGCCATAACCTCGAAATTATTCGAATTAGCGGACCCTGCCTGGGTCTCATCCTTTGGGTGCATGATAAATCTCTGATCAACTAGGTTAGGCTGACCAACGGCAATATAAAGTCCGAATGAAACTACAGGAACGAGGATTACAGTAGTAACGAGGATTATATCTCTCAGTTTTTTTGAAAAGCGAGCTGCTATGTCATTTTCGACGACCCTGGCAGAAGCTAGAAGTCGGCGCGCGATATGAGTTCGGCCAACTTTTGCTTCAGTGTCGCTTAACTTACCTTCCTTATGATCATGCTCAAGCTTGTTGAGCTGTGCCGTATAAACTTCCTTATCATCTCGGGGAAAATCGCTTCTTCCTGAATTAACCCTCAAGAGTGGCCACAGTAAAGCGCCAAGGCCAATCCCTAGGAGTATCGATGCAAATAACCAGAAAATCTTTGTCAGCCTCTGTTATTAATAAGTTCTGAAATCCGTTTCTCTTCATCTTCACTCAAAACAAGTGAACGTTGTATGGAGTCTCTTTGAGAATGGCGCCGGAAAAATATAAATATACCAATGATGCCCGCCAATAAGATTATGATTGGTCCAAACCACAGGATGTAGGTGTCGCTGGCGATGCGAGGGCGTAGTAATACGAATTCGCCATACCTGGTTACAAGGTAATTCCTTATATCCTCATCAGAGGCGCCTTCTTTTAATTTTTTGCGCACTAGCTTACGAAGATCTTTGGCCAGGTCGGCATCGGAGTCATCGATTGATTGATTCTGACAAACAAGACATCGAATATCTACAGATAAGGCCCTAGCACGAGTTTCAAGACGTGGATCCTCTAGTAACTCATTAGGCTCAACCGTCTGAGCGGATGTGGTAAACAGCATCATTAGCACTAAGGGAAGCAGAAAGGGTTTCATTATTTTTCTGCCTGTATTTTTTCCACTAAAGGAAATATTTGCGATTGCCATAATCTTGGGAAAATAGGGCCAACATGCTTAAACCTAATCCGACCCTTTTTGTCGACTATGTAGGTTTCAGGTGCGCCGTAAACTCCCCATTCTATGCCAAAGACATTCAGAGGGTCGTAACCGATCCTGATGTAAGGATTCCCGTGTTTCTCCAGCCAATGGATTGCACTTTCTCGTTTGTCTTTCCACGCAACCCCGTAGATCGGTATCGAAGTCTTATTATGAATTTGCATCCAAATAGGATGCTCAGCAAGACAAGGTACGCACCATGACGCAAAAACATTTACAATTGATATTTTCCCTTTGAAATCACGCTCAGTGATACCTTCTTCTCCAGGCATTAATGACGGCAAATCAAACGTTGGAGCTGGCTTTCCAATTAGTGCAGACGGTATTAATCCTGGATCTTTTGTAAGTCCTAGTCCGAAGTATGCTGCGAGCAAAATAAAAGTGGACAATGGCAATAGAAATAATAACTGGCGCATATGGCTACCTACTCTACTGGTGATGGTCCAGCAATCTTTCGACGCTCTGGGATTCCGATCCGAAAGCGCCGATCTGTAAGTGAAAAGAGCCCTCCCAATACCATTATAAGGACGCCCATCCAGATCCAGCTCACTAAAGGCATAAGGTAGATGCGAACGGTTTGGCCGTTTTTTCCGTCATTAGTGCCGATCACGATATACAAATCTTCAAGCCAGCCATTTTTTATTCCGGCCTCGGTTGTTTCTTGTTGGGAAACTGGATATCGGCGTTTTTCTGCTGTCATGTTGAATTTTTCTTTATCTTTATGTTGCACGGTAAAAATGGCTTGTCGTGCAATATAATTAGGCCCTTTTTGATCTCGCACTCCATTGAATGTGATCTTATAATTTGCTATTTCAGTTGTTTCAGATGTCTGCATCAAAATGATCTTCTCTTCTTTCCAAAAGGATAAACCAGTCGCGCCTATTATAAATACCGCGAGGCCGAAATGCGCTAGAGACATGCCCCACGAACTTCGCGGAACTCTCATCAAGCGCCGCCAACTTTCTGTGGATGACCTCTGGCCCAAGCCAATTTTTTTGGCTAATTCTGTAATCACGCCGCCAGCAAGCCAAACCGCTAGGAATATTCCGAGTGCTGCCCAAACACTGTTCTGCCCTGCTGTCCATGCCACAAAAATAAATACGGTTATTGCTGTTAAAGCTGTAGCCTTTAATCGGGACAAGGCTCCAGCAATATCTCCTCGTTTCCATCCAAGTAAAGGCCCTACTGCTAGTGCAGCCACTAATGGTGCCATAAGAGGAACAAATGTCGCATTAAAATAAGGAGGGCCAACAGAGATTTTTGAGCCATTAAAAACCTCAAGCACAAGTGGATAAATCGTGCCCAGAAATACCGTTGCAGCTGCTGTCGTAAGCAACAAATTGTTGAGCAATACCCCTCCCTCGCGGCTTATTGGTTGAAATAATTTACCACCTTTAAGGTATGGAGCTCTCCAAGCGTAAAGAGCAAGACCGCCACCAATCGCGAGGCACAAAATACCGAGAATAAATACACCACGATCAGGGTCTGTGGCAAAAGTGTGGACAGACGTCAGAACACCGGAGCGCACCAGGAAGGTACCTATCAAGCTTAGGGCAAAAGTAAGTATAGATAACAAAATTGTCCAACTTTTGAGGCTGTCGCGTTTCTCAACCACTATTGAACTGTGCAAAAGCGCAGTGCCGATTAGCCAAGGCATCAAGGAAGCATTCTCTACCGGGTCCCAGTACCACCACCCGCCCCATCCAAGTTCGTAATAAGCCCACCAGCTTCCAAGCGCAATGCCGCCGGTGAGGAATGACCAAGCTAAAAGTGTCCAAGGACGCACCCACCTTGCCCAGGATGCATCTATATTACCCTCAATCAGAGCTGCGATAGCGAAAGAGAATGCAACCGAAAATCCTACATAGCCCACATACAAAATGGGGGGATGTAGCGCAAGGCCAGGGTCTTGAAGAAGTGGGTTAAGGCCCTGACCATCCACTGGTGCAGGAATAATACGCTCAAAAGGATTTGAGGTTGCTAAAATAAAGGCAAGAAATGCGATACCAATAAGTGCTTGAACGCCAAGAACTCGAGCACGTAAGGTCGAAGGCAGGTTATCGCCAAATCTAGCAACCGCAGCGCCAAACAGTGCTAAAACCAGAACCCAGAGTAGCATAGACCCCTCGTGATTACCCCACACCCCGGAAATTTTGTAGATCAACGGTTTTAATGTGTGTGAATTTTCAAAGACATTTCGAACTGAGAAATCACTGATCACGTATGCGTAGGTTAATGCTGCAAAAGCTAGGGTAGTAAATAAAAATTGCACTTGTGCCGCGATTTTAGCGGCGTTAATCCAATCAATCCGTTGGGCTGTCGCACCAGCGAAGCCGAAAGCAGCCTGTGTTATTGAAAAAACAAACGCAAGAATTAGCGTAAAATGTCCTAATTCTACTATCATTTAGGTTCCCCTGGGCTCCTGCTTGATCCAGCATTTTGACTCCAGTGTCCTGATTTTTTAAGAGCGTCAGCGACCTCACGAGGCATATATTTTTCATCGTGTTTGGCTAACACTTCCTCAGCTATGAATAACCTCTCATTTTTTAGCCGGCCCTCGGCTATTACCCCTTGTCCTTCACGAAAAAGATCTGGAAGAATTCCATTAAATATAGCTGTAATCTTATTTTTCCCATCAGTAACAATAAATTCGTGGGCTTTTTCGCTCTTGGCTGTCTTCCAGCTACCCAATTCAACGAGCCCACCGACCCGGATACGCTGTTCCGGCGAAATAGTCCGTTCCCTCAGATCGCTTGGGCTATAAAAGAAAATGATGCTATCTTCAAGTGCGTTCAATACAAGAGCTGTGGCTAGCCCAAGCATCGTTAGTCCAAGAAGCAGTGTGTAAAATCTTTGGCTCTTTTGTCGACGAGTGCGTTTGAGGCCAAGCGAATTAGTCATCACCGTTGCCTCGCCGCATTGACTTAAGACGAAGAAGCAAAGCCTCTCGTTTTTTTAGCACACGGCGTGATTGTGCTAATAACCCAACTAAGATCAATGTGGCCAGCAAATACGCAGCCCAAATGAAGGAGCCATACCCCCCCATTCCCAAATAGGCTTCAACCTCTGCCATCAGCTATATTTCCATGCAGACTGCGTTGAATATTTCGTACTCGGGTAGCAAGTAACTCGCTTTTTATTCGAGTGAGAAGGGTGGTGAGGAGGAACATTTTAAAAGCTATAGCCATAATGATAAGTGGCCAAAGCATATCGGGATGTATGGCGGGGCCGTCTAGACGAAATACGCTGGCGGGTTGGTGAAGTGTGTTCCACCAATCTACCGAATACTTAATTATGGGTAGATTGACTGCGCCGACTAACGCAAGCAAAGATGCTGCTTTACCTCCCCTCTCTGTATCGTCGAAGGCATTCATAAGTGCAATATAACCAAGATACAAAAAGAGCAATATAAGGACCGAGGTCAACCGCGCATCCCATACCCACCATGTTCCCCACATAGGTTTTCCCCACAATGAACCAGTCGCTAGGCATATCACCGTAAAGGAGGCCCCTATGGGAGCTGCAGCCTTTGCACTCAAAAGTGCTAGTGGATGCTTCCAGATCAATACAGCAGCAGACGAAAGCGCCATGAATGCGTATGTAAAAAGTGCCATCCACGCGGCTGGTACATGTATATACATTATCCGAACCATTTCGCTCTGTTGGTAATCTGCGGGAGACTTGAGAAGAGCCAGGTATAGCCCGATTACAAATGCCGCGACCATTATTCCGCCCGCCCACGGAAAAATGGTGTCGGCAATCCTAATAAATCGACTAGGGTTTGCATAACGGTGCATTAAAATATTATCCTTGCTCGTATACATATATAGGGCGTGTTTTGGCTTACCCAATCAAAAAAACTGTGACTATTAGTCCTATTCATTCAAGTGCCTGCCGCAACGCTATCGTTGAAGCTATTGTACATAACGGCAGAGCTGCTGCGAAAATAGCCCCCAACAGCATAAGGTGGGGTTTTGGAGAGTGTGTTAATAGTACCGCATCGATAGCTGAAACGGCGAATATTAGTACGGGAATATAAAGTGGAAGAACAAGAACTGATATTAAAACTCCACTTCGCCGGGCACCGACAGTGAGACTCGCTCCCACTGCACCTATTAGACTGAGGCTTGGTGTGGCTAACACCATAGCAAGCATCAGGGCGAGAAAAGCTTGTACTGGTAAATTCAGTAACAATGCTAAAAATGGCGTAACTAAAATCAACGGAAGTCCCGTGGTTATCCAATGTGCCGCAATTTTTGCGAACACTTGAATGGCAAGATCGTTTGGACTGACGGCCATAAGTTCTAGCGAACCATCTTCGTAATCTGAACGGAAAAGCCCTTCAAGAGACAATATTGCAGCTAGTAATGCAGCGACACACAAAAGTCCCGGCGCAAGTGATGCAAGTGTTTGGGGGTCTGGACCAAGGCCTAACGGGAAAAGGACTATTGCGATAATGTAAAAAGATAACACCGTAACTCCATCGCTGCTTTGTCGCACGGCTAAACGAAGGTCTCTGACCAATAACGCCAAGAACACACTCATTTGAGATCAGCATTTGAAGAGAGGTTTAAGGTGTGTGTATTTGTCAGATTTGATGGCCCGTGTATTGACATTACCACCATGCCACCAGCCATTTGATGCTCCGACACGATGTCCTCTAGAGCACGCCGAGAGCTGTCATCAAGTCCATTAGCTGGTTCATCCAATAACCACAAAGATGCACTGTTTGCTAACAGACGTGCGAGGGCTAATCTTCGAGATTCACCGGAAGATAAAAGCCGGGCTGGAAGGTCCGCTAGGTGGACCATGTCGAATGCTATCAAGGCGCGCTCTAGGGCTTTTTTTTCTTCCTGTCTGACTGATAAACCATCACTTCTTAACTTTTGCCAAACCGTAAGATTTTCTCTAACGGTGAGTGCAGGTTTTACCGCATCAAAATGTCCTAAATAATGAATGCGATCTCTATGAAAAATAGGGTCTTGCGCGATATTTTGTTTATTCCAAACTAATTCCCCCTCCATTGGAGTACTCAGGCCAGCCATCATTCGTAATAAACTCGACTTGCCGCTTCCATTTGGACCACGCAGTATCAATGCACCCCCGTTTTGAAGAGAGAATGAAAGTCCTTTGAAAACACATTTTCCCCCTCGATCACAGGAGATATTTTTTGCTTGAAAATAGTCGGTCATAAGAAAAACTTCAGGGTTCAAACAATCTCAAATGTATAGCATAGACGTAATTCGTTTTGTTTATTTGTATGATTATTTATACAAAAAGACGACTGCCGAGGGTGGCCGGCAGCCGCCTAGTTTTTGGAACGACCCATGTCGTTCTTTGAGGCCAAACGTACACAGCCCCGACTGAGAGGGGATATCTCAGTATTCTTAGTATCTTACTTAACTATGGCAATGATTTGCTTGAATTGAGGCAATATTACGGCACTGCTTGTGGACTTGTTAATCTGCTCCTTTGAACATCAATCTCTCATACGTCTTTCGTAGGCTTCGCCGTAAATCCTGGAGTCCTTGAAACAACTGGGCAACGGCCGTCCATTCGGAATGGTAAGCCAAAGCCTAAGCATATGACGTTTGTCTTCCAGTTTCTCCCAATCCTCAAAAGCCTTGCGGCCATGGAAAGTGACATAGTTGTTGGCAACCAAAATATCTCCGGGTGCTAGTGGGAATTCCATCGCCATGCCCGGCTCGTTTGCAATGTCTTGGGCCCATTGGAGAGATTGGCGCTGACGTTCAGTAAGTCTCGGCACATCCGCAAATCGCTGGGCAGTATGGATATAACGGTATTTCATATTCGCAGTAAGCAGCCCGTCATGGCGGTTATACACAGGCATGACTTCGATACGCGCGCCGTCCTGGCGTTGCCCTCGTGTGTCGAACCAGAAATCTCTCTCAAGTGTTTCGGCAAGATCGGGACGCCGACGAACTATTTCGTTAAAGATTTCAACAGCACTCACAAGCTTACTTTCGCCTCCCGATTTCCCAGTACGCAAGCAATAGAGCATAAATATGTCTGCTCCATCATTATGCCATGAAATAGGGTCAGCTGTTTGGTACGAACGAATATTATGAGTACTTTCAACTGATGCCCCAATATCCCGAACTGAATGTATCAAGCTACCCGCACCATCTTGTTTGGCGGGTAAACCTAAATATTGCCCTATGCCCCAAAGTGCGATTTTCCCGGTTTCTTCGTCTAGTTCCAGTGCTGGCACTCCCTCTATGACTACAAAACCGCGGCCACCCTCAAGTTCATTGTTGAGTGCAGAAAGGAAGGGGCCAAGGGTAGGTAACGGAAAATCATTTTTTGAAAGAGCTAAGATATTTTTATCAAGCCCTTTTGCATGTTCGATAGCAGAATCCAATTCCTTACGCTGCATTGTATTGATTGGTACGCGCCAATCATTGCGCGCCATCATATCTTGTCCGCGCCAAGCAGCGGGATCGTTTTCGAGATTAGAAGTTGAGTGTTTAGACATATTGCGTAAATACTATTTAAAAATTTTTGTGACGATAGTTTACACTTGTTATTACAAATATCCTAGTTTTGGGGAATATGAATGCATCAAAATGACGATCGGCCTACTGACGGTGAGAAACGCAGGATTTACGGCGTATTTTTTTGTGGAGCTTTCTTTATTGATCTTGCAGTTAGCACATTTCGCGGGGAACCCTATCGTCCAACTCTTTTTGGCCTTGCAATAATGATAACTTCCGCTTTGTTTTTTATTTATTCGTGGCTTCGGTCACGTCTTTGAGGATTGTGGACGGAAAGGACCTAGACGACAAACCACAGGTGCATTTGGGTTATAAACTGTCGGTATTTTATTTCTCGATTTACGTTGGCGGAGCAAAACTAGTCAAATCAATCCCGTCTACAGCCGACTTGTATTCCTCAATACTTGGCGTCCGGCCCAAAATCGTAGAAAGCACGACCACAGGTGTTGATGCCAGAAGAGACTCGCCTTTTTTGTCATCGGCATCTTCGACTACTCTGCCTTCGAATAGGCGAGTCGATGTTGCCATAACTGTATCACCCTTCTCCGCTTTTTCTTGATTACCCATACACAGGTTGCAGCCGGGTCGCTCCAAATACAGTATGTTGTCATATTTAACACGATTGGCTTCTTTCGGCGCATCGTCGTCAAATATAAAGCCTGCATATTTTTGAAGAATACTCCAATCTCCTTCTTCCTTCAACTCATCCACAATGTTGTAAGTGGGAGCTGCAACAACAAGTGGGGCGTTAAATTCTACTTTGCCGTGTGTTTTTTCTAGATTCCTAAACATTTGAGCTACAATGTTTAGATCACCTTTGTGGATCATACAGGACCCAACAAAACCAAGGTCCACTTTCTTTTCAGCATTGTAATAGGAGATCGGACGGATCGTGTCATGAGTGTAGCGTTTTGAAACATCTATATTTTCAACATCAGGATCAGCAATCATTGGCTCATCGATCAAGCTCAGGTCGACTACAACCTCGGCAAAATATTTGGCATTATTATCAGGAGCGAGGGCTGGTTTTTTACCGGATTTTATATCTGCGATGCGGTTTTCTGCCTTTGCGATTAAAGACTGGAGCATATGGACGTCGTTATCCATTCCATTATTGATCATTCCTTGGATGCGGTCCTTAGCGATTTTAAGTGATTCGATGAGAGTCTCGTCATCAGAAATACAGATAGAAGCTTTTGCCTTCATTTCGGCAGTCCAATCTGTAAAGGTAAAGGCCTGGTCTGCAAGTAGCGTCCCTATATGAACTTCAATGATTCTGCCTTGGAATACATTTTCGCCAAATTGCTCCAGCATCTGGGCTTGCGTTGAATGCACAACATCACGGAAATCCATGTGGTCACTCATCTTGCCTGTGAAAGTAACTTTAACGGATTCAGGAATTGGCATGGTAGTCTCACCCGTTGCTAATGCAAGGGCAACCGTTCCAGAGTCTGCGCCGAACGCGACCCCTTTTGACATCCTGGTGTGCGAATCTCCACCTATAATAATCGACCAATCATCCACCGTTATGTCATTCAATACTTTATGAATGACATCTGTGAATGGTGGATATTTTCCTTCTGGATCTCGTCCCGTAATCAAGCCAAAATCATTCATAAACTTCATCAGCTTCGGAGTATTTGCCTTGGCCTTGTCATCCCATACCGATGCCGTATGACATCCAGACTGGTATGCGCCATCGAGGACTGGCGATATAACAGTAGCCGCCATTGCTTCGAGTTCTTGAACCGTCATTGGTCCAGTAGTGTCTTGTGAGCCAACAATATTGACTTTCACTCTTACATCTGAACCTGCATGCAGTACACTGTCATTTTCTGTGCTAACAAGATTGTTGTTGAATATTTTTTCAACCGCAGTGAGCCCTTGCCCGTCGTGTGAAAACTCCTTTGATGGTGCAAAGACTGATTTTGGGCTAATACCAAGTGTCGAGGCGGCAAAGGTTTGTAATTTTTTGCCAAATTCTACAGCGTAAGACCCACCTGCTTTGATAAACTCAATATTTTGAGGTGAGAAAGACGCCGATAAATCTCTAAGTTCCTCGCTTTCGTCATCATTGGTTAACTTTTGGTTTTTGGTATCGATCGTTAGGACAGTTCCTGTTTCAACGGAGTATTTTTCCTCCAGCACAGGATTACCATCGTTATTGAGTATAGGATTACCGTCACCATCTAACTTTTTAACCCAATTCCGGAGATCAACGCCTATGCCCCCAGTAACCCCAACCGTAGTCATGAAAATTGGCGAAATACCATTAGTTCCTGCCACAATGGGCGCATAATTAACGAAAGGGACGTAGGGGCTTGCCTGTTTTCCAGTCCACAAAGCTACATTATTAACGCCAGACATGCGGGAAGACCCAACTCCCATTGTTCCTTTTTCGGCGATTAACATCACACGTTTGTCTGGATGCTGTGCTTGTAGCTTTCGGATCTCTTTTTGTGTCTTCTCTGAGATGAAGCTTTTGCCGTGAAGCTCTCTGTCTGCTCTGGAATGAGCTTGATTGCCGGGCGAAAGAAGATCAGTTGAAATATCGCCCTCTGCTGCCACAAAAGTTACTACTTTAATTTTTTCGTCAATGTCAGGTAGATTCGTGAAGAATTCTGCATTCGCGTAGCTGTCTAGAATCTCTTTTGCAACCTTATTACCTGAGAGGTATGCTTTCTTGATTCGTTCGGTATCTGCTTCATACAAAAACACCTGCGTTTTTACGACTTTTGCAGCTTGTTTGGCGATATTGTCGTCATCACCGAATGCTAAGTCGAGCAATACTTCAATAGATGCACCCCCCTTCATATGCGACAGCAGTTCGAAGGCAAAGGAGGGCGTTATCTTTTCTACGGTGGCGTCGCCGAGGATAATCTCTTTAAGAAATTTTGCTTTATTTGCTGCGGCGCTGGTTGTTCCAGGTAGTGTGTTATAAATAAAGAAATCTATAGATGCGTCTCGATGTTTATTATTTTTATCCTTTATTTGCTCGATGATTTCACTGAGCAGTTCGCCATCTTCTATTGGTTTTGGGTGCAAACCATTCGCTTCTCGCGTATTAATTTCTTTTAAATATTCTTCGTATAGACTCATAGCTTTCAAAATCCGTTATTGTCGGCGGAGGTTCAAAATCTTTTTATGATCTCCAGCAATATCATTCGAACCACATCGAAATAGGAATTAACCAAAGGATTTTTATAAGTTTGCCCATCGGAAGGCAAATTTTTTAATTTGCCAACCCCAGCGGAGGTAAGTTTGGTGGATTTTAACCAACGGTGATAAATTTATTTTACTTCAAACCTTTTTTCATGAACGTCTCCATTCGTCTCGCGAAAGCAACCGGGTCTGTCACAGATTCCCCCTCCATGATATGAGCTTGATCTAATAAAAGTAGTGCCGCATCTGCGATTTGATCATTGCCATTTTTCTTTTTTGCCGCTTTTGCAAGCGTCTTAATTAACTCATGGTCTGGATTGAGTTCGAGGATACGTGAAGCTTTTTTGTCAAGCTGTTGATGTTGTTGCAACAATCTTTCGAGATTCATATCGAGGCTACCTTCCTCTGCAACCAAACAAACCGCACTGGCTGTGAGGCGCTCAGATGTTCTCACATCCGATACGCTATCAGCGTAAATCTCTTTAAGTGCGTTAATGAGTTTCTCCATGCCCTTTTCTGCACTGGGGAGTTTCTCTTTGGCAGGGGTCTTCTGTTTTTTCGAGGAAGCAGATTTGATGTCACTTAGATCTGCACCACCTTGGGTAACAGATTTAAAGGGAGTTTCCTCGTATTTTCCGACTGATGGCACCCAAAAATCGTCTATAGGGTCGGCAAGAAGCAGCACCTCAACGTCTCGAGCTTGAAATCCCTCTATCTGCGGGCTTTTCTTTAAATTCTCTACATTCTCACCTGTTATGTAATAGATCGTGTCTTGTCCCTTTTTCATGCGCTTTATGTAATCGGCTAGGCTTACCAAACCTTCACCGTGGGTGGAATGACACCGGAAAAGAGTCAACAAGTCAGATCTGTTTTCGAAGCTTTCATAGAGGCCTTCTTTCATAAGAGGACCAAACGCATCCCAAAACCCAGCGTAAGAGTCCGGTTCTTTTGTAGCCCGTTTTTTGAGCTCATTGAGAACACGAGTGACTACACCTTTTCTGATTTTCGCAACAATTGGATTATTCTGAAGCATCTCTCTGCTAACATTTAAATCAAGGTCCTCTGAATCGACGACGCCTCGCAAGAAACGTAACCATGATGGAAGCAACTCATCACAGTTATCTGTTATATAAACACGTTTAACATACAGTTTTACCTGGTTTTTGCGGTCCGGATGAAAAATGTTGAATGGTCGAGCGGTTGGAATAAAAAGCAAACCAGAATATTCGATTACCCCCTCGGCTCGAAAATGAAGTGTTGCCCAGGGATCATCGTTAGCATGGGCAACATGGTGATAGAACTCTTTGTACTGATCTTCCTTGATCTGGCTCCGTGTTCGTGTCCAAAGTGCGGAGGCATCATTGATGCGACTGGACGTTTCGCCTTCAATTAAATTAATTGGTACAGGGATATGGTCCGAGTATGTCTTAACAATGTGGCGAAGCCGGTCGGGCTCCATGAATTCTTTTGCATCTTCTTTAATGCGAATGGTCACGGAGGTCCCGCGGCTATCACGTTCTGCTTCGCTGAGGATGAATTCACCATTGCCGTCAGATTGCCATTGGAAGGCATTAGCCGTGCCTGCTTTTTTAGTCACAACAGTGACTTCTTCGGCGACCATAAAAGCCGAATAAAAGCCTACACCAAACTGACCGATTAAATTCATTCCATCTTTATCTTTCTTTTTCTTCTCCTTGTCAGAGGCGATTTTGTCGAGAATAGCCGCTGTACCTGACCGCGCAATCGTCCCTAAATTTTCAATTAACTCCTTGCGATTCATGCCAATACCATTGTCCGCTACGGTTATTGAACCTGAAGGTTTGTCGACGCTGATATCGATGCGTAAGTCTGGGTCGCCTTTCGTAAGTTGAGGTTTTGTCAACGCCTCATAGCGCAGCCGATCGCATGCGTCTGAAGCATTCGAGATCAATTCGCGCAAGAAAATTTCTCGTTCCGAATAAAGCGAGTGAGCGACAATGTGTAAAAGCCTACTTACTTCGGCCTGGAAAGAGAGCTTCTCAGCCTTATTTTTTTCCTTTGATTTAGCCATGACATTGTGATCCTTTGCGAACTTATCCTTACGGCTATATGTGACGACAATGTTG
Source organism: Rhodospirillaceae bacterium (assembly GCA_002711555.1). The sequence continues at coordinate 67,284 of PARQ01000015.1, forward strand.
CCGTTGCAAGGGGTTGAAAAAGCTTTGAAGAAAATTTTCTAAACTGAAATATGTTGGCATTCTGGATAGAGTGAGTATTAAATTCATAATTACGATTAATAAGAAGCGTTGTCGCTGTTTAAGCCTACCTACACTTTAGATTTTAAATTGCCTTGAGTCATTATTCCTGTGTCGGTGCATAGAAGTCGGTTTCACTTGTCAAATGAATTTCACAAACAACCCTCAACGTATACGAGCAATTTTGGGCCCGACCAATACCGGGAAGACATATTTCGCAATTGAACGTATGCTAGGCTATTCATCGGGTATGATCGGATTTCCACTGCGTCTTCTAGCGCGGGAAAATTATGACCGGATTACATCACTTAAAGGTAGAGGAGCTGTTGCGTTAATAACCGGCGAGGAGAAAATAATTCCCCCTAATCCACAGTGGTTTGTATGTACTGTTGAGTCAATGCCCATGGATCGGCCGGTGGATTTTCTCGCTATTGATGAAATCCAGTTGTGCGGCGATGCAGAGCGAGGTCATATCTTCACACAACGACTTCTGAATTCCCGTGGGCGTTATGAAACCATGTTTCTTGGTGCTGATACGATTAAATCAGTAATAAGAAAACTCATCCCCGAGGCGGAAATCGAAGACCGCAGCCGCTTCTCCAAGCTTAGTTATTCTGGGGTGCGCAAGATTTCCCGACTTCCGAGAAGATCGGCGATAGTCGCTTTCTCTGTGAGTGAGGTATACTCAATCGCCGAGTTGGTGCGCCGTCAGCGCGGGGGTACTGCTGTTGTATTAGGTGCTCTTAGCCCGCGCACCCGTAATGCCCAGGTCGCGCTTTATCAGAAAGGTGAGGTTGATTACATGGTCGCGACAGATGCTATTGGTATGGGTCTGAATATGCATGTTGATCACGTCGCCTTCGCAGGTTTTCGTAAATTTGATGGCAAACGTACGCGACAATTATCTCCGGCAGAGATAGGGCAAGTCGCTGGGCGCGCAGGGCGGTATATGAATGATGGTACTTTCGGAGTCACAAATGATACTAGGCCTCTAGGAGCGAGCATTGTGGATGTCGTCGAGAATCATAATTTTGAGGCGTTGAAAAAAATTTATTGGCGAAATGCACAACTTGATTATAAGTCGCCGAAGCATCTTTTAAAAAGTCTAGAAATTTTGCCGCCTAGGTCTGAGTTAATGCCCTCAAGAGTTGCTGAAGATCATGAGGCGCTTATGCATCTATCCAATGATCCGGAAGTTGGAAAGATTGCAGCAAATCCTGATGCGTTGCGCCGGCTTTGGGAAGTATGCCAAATTCCAGATTTTAGAAAGACACTGGTTGATAATCACCTTTTGTTGCTGCGTGAGATTTATTTACATCTAAGCCAAAATTATGGCCGCCTTCCAGAAGATTGGGTTGCAGCCCAGATTGGGCATCTCGATCGTGAAAATGGTGGCATCGATAGTTTAACGGTTAGGATAGCGTATATCCGAACTTGGACTTACATATCCCATCGCGCTGAATGGTTTGATAATGCTATTTACTGGCAGGAGCGTACCCGTAATATTGAAGATCGTCTCTCTGATTTATTGCACAAAAAGTTGGCTCAGCGCTTTATCGATCGTAAAGCAGCAATGTTCCATCGAAAACGAGACGGTGGTTCCCTATTAACGACTGTAACTGCAAGTGGAATTCTGCAGGTAGAGGGTGAAGAAGTTGGCCGGCTGGAGGGTTTGAAGTTTATCCCTTCGAATGATTCTTTAGGTGACAAAGTTATCATGTCAGCGGCACTCCGAGCCCTAAGGCAGGGAATGAAAGGCCGTGTAGCTGCTTTAGTAAATTCTTGTGACGATGATTTTGAGCTCAGCCTTTCTGGTGTGATATCATGGAGAAAATCCCCAATAGCTCGACTCAAAAGAGGAGCCGCGGCTTTAAAACCGGGTGTCCTCCTCGATCGGAATGAGAATATTGATAACAGACAGCGGCAACACATTGAGCGGCGTATCGTGCGCTGGGTGTTTTTGTACCTTCAGTCTGAATTTGAGGCTCTCTTGCCATTGCTGTCAGCAGATTGTCCGGCATCAGTGCGCGGGCTTCTCTTCCGCGTGGTCGAAGGGCTAGGGTCTGCGCCAAGAAATACACTGTTGCCGCAATTGAGAGGCATTGATACCGCCGGCCGGAAGTTCCTTAAGTCCAAAAATGTAAAAGTTGGCATATCGTCGGTTTATATTCCTGAACTCATTACACATAAAAAGGTGCGGCTAAGAGCACTTCTTTGGGCAACCGCCAATCAACACTCCGTTCCAGCAAATGTATCAAAGAACCGTCGGGCTGGCCACGACGTTAGCAAAGAAAGCAAAAGTTTCTGGTTATCGACAGGCCACTTCACCTTTGGCGGAAGGGCACTGCGTATTGATCGAGTTGAAAAATTAGCGTCTATTCTGAGGCGGAGGGGCCGCCAGGGGCCCTTCTTAGTTACTCCAGATCTTTTAGAGCTGGCAGATTGTAACGAAGGTAATTTTGCAGCTCTCGCAAAATGTCTCGGCTTCCAAACTTCTATTGATGAAATGGGTCTAACACTAAAACTTAGGGCAAGGGTTAAACGCAAATTGGCAGGCGCTGCCGTGCGGCAATCGCAAATAAACCTCGATTCTCCTTTTGCAGCGTTAAAAGGTTTGATCGACCGTTGAGTAAAAGCATGAAACAAACAAACGACAAACTTCGAATAGACAAATGGCTTTGGCAAGCACGATTTTTTAAAAGTCGAACTCTTGCTGCAAAACAGATCGCTGGCGGTAAGTGTAGGGTTAACAGACAAATTGTAAAAAAAACACGCTATCAAATACAAACGGGAGATGTTCTAACGTTTGCACAAGGTCAACGAATTCGTGTCGTCCGAGTGACAGCGTTGGGAGAAAGGCGTGGTCCGGCATCGGAGGCACAAGGCCTCTATGAAGACTTGGAAACTCAAAAGCCAGCTGATTCCAGCCTTTCCTTTTCTTCAGCTCCTTCGCGCATCCCCGGCTCCGGAAGGCCCACCAAGAAAGATAGGCGATCTTTAGAACGGGTTAAGGTTTATTTCGGTTTCTCTTAAAACCGGAACGGTTTACTTTTCACAATTGCTACACAGTTTATTAGAGGCTTGGATAATGGGCTAACCTTATGTTAGTCCAATCAGTTGAATAGTAAGATTTTTTTGATTTATGCATATATTTTAATTTGGAATTTCACCTCTTAGCTATTAAGTGCTCCATACAATTTTTGTAGCGCTTCGACAAAAACATGTTGAAATGGCGGATGTAAGTAGTTTCGATAACTTATTTTACAAGGAGAGGCCTTAATGACCTATGTAGTCACAGATATCTGCATCAAATGCAAATATCAGGATTGCGTAGAGGTGTGTCCGGTGGACTGTTTTTATGCGGGCGAAAATATGCTGGTCATTCATCCTGATGAATGTATTGACTGTGGCGTCTGTGAGCCAGAATGTCCGTGTGAGGCCATTGTGCCTGACACTGATGATACGGCAGAGGCTTGGGTTGAATTAAATAAAGAATACGCCGAAAAGTGGCCAAACATCACCGTTAAGGGTGAGGAACCGCCAGATGCTGATTCTTTCGCTAATGAAACAGGGAAGTATGAAAAATATTTTAGTGCGGAGCCTGGAGAGGTCTAAGGTTTTGACCGAATTATTGAGTGCTCCTGTGGAAAAATGAATGAAAGTTTCACCTAATTTTGAGCACGTAATTCATAGGAAAACCGGTTATTTTATGATATTGTAAAGGTCAAAGGCGCNATGGTGTTAGTCTTAAAGCTTCACCACAAAGAACAAATAGCCTTAGGGCAAGGTGAGGTAAATTTACCATTAAAGGAAATAGTTTTGAAAGATATTTTAAGCGCCCACGGAGAGTGCCTTGGCGTTGGTACCGCAGATNTACGTCTTGGTGATGTGATAGTCTGTCCGGGAAAAATANNTTTCGGTCAATAGTTTNAGAGCTTACTCAGAAANTNATGCATNCCTAAACGGTTACTACCGTAAAGGCTCACCAGAGAGAATAATGATATGGCCACAAAGCAAAAATTTAAAAAAAATGACTGGGTAGTCTATCCGACCCACGGTGTTGGACGTGTGACTGGCATCGAGAAGCAGGAGATTGAGCAGGAGTCTATTACCTTGATTGTTATTAGCTTTGAGCATGAGCGTATGACACTTAGGGTTCCCATTACGAAAGCAGAGGACTCCGGGCTTCGTGAATTATCTTCGAAAGATGAAATGAAGGCCGCGCTAAAAACCCTGAAGGGACGCAGTAGGGTTCGTCGAACAATGTGGAGCCGTAGGGCACAGGAGTATGAGGCAAAGATTAATTCAGGTAATCCTGTTTCAATTGCAGAGGTAGTTCGCGACTTACACCGGAGCGACGGCCAGCCTGAACAATCCTACAGTGAACGACAAATCTATCAGGCTGCACTCGAGCGTCTTTCACGTGAATTGGCTGCGGTCGAGTCCATTGATGAAGATGAAGCTACAGAAAAATTAGAGCAAATTCTTCAAGCCTCATAAATGCAGGCTTTTGGAGCTATTTTGTAATNAGTTTTCTAACGANTCGCATAACGCGTCGGCAGAGTCACGGCAGGANACCCATGCGTTCTCAAGTTATNTGGTACGTAAACAAAGCATAGCTCCTCCGCAAAACTAGCAAAAACAAGCTACTTTCCAAAAGCCGATATAGCACCTTGGCAAATTANGAAGCATTTNAAGTTGGATTNGTGATCCAATTTTGGAAAACAAACGTTNCTNNATCNTANGGCNTTTTTACAATCAGCTTAAGGGGAGCGATTGTGGCGATTACAGAAGATCCAGAAACACAAGCTGCTAATTCACGGTTTATCCGNNCTGCGATGAAAGAGCCTCTCCTCTCTCGNGAACGAGAGTTTGAGCTGGCCTTATTATGGCGTAACGAAAAAGATGAAGAATCTNTACACGCTTTGATAANAGCATANACNCGCCTCGCAGTTAGTATCGCCGGGCGTTTTAGGCACTACGGGTTGCCCCTTGGTGATCTAGTNCAAGAGGGNATGATTGGTTTAATGCAAGCTGCTGAACGGTTTGATCCTGATAGAGAGGTCCGNTTTTCCACNTACTCGTCATGGTGGATACGTTCAGCGATACAAGATTTTATTTTGCGGAATTGGTCCATTGTAAGAACTGGAACCACATCGGCGCAGAAGTCGTTGTTTTTCAACCTCCGCCGACTNCGAGCTCGAATTGATGGGGCAAACGCAAGTTTAATGGGNGATGCCGCNAGACAAAAAATCGCAGACGAATTAAAGGTGAAAATTACTGACGTNGAGGGTATGGAGGTTCGATTGGGTAGCGGTGATCAGTCTTTGAATTCCGCTGTTATAGACGGGTCTGACGATCAATTGCAGGATTTACTTCCTGACGAAAGTCTTTCTCCGGAGCAAGTAGTTATCGGGTTGAAAGATTCTGAAACAAGGTCACGCTGGCTTGAAAGCGCTTTAAGTGAACTAAGCGACAGGGAACGAAAGATTATCCGTGAACGGCGTTTAGTTGATGAGGGTGCTACACTGGAGCAACTTGGCAAAGCNCTTGGTGTAAGTAAGGANCGTGTGCGNCAGTTGGAACAACGCGCACTTGGAAAATTACGGCAGCATCTGATCGGGTCTGTNCCNGTTAGAGAAGACCTTTTCCCGACCTAACAGTCTATATNTCGNACTTGGTTTAGACAACAATCTTAACCATTTGGCCCTTAACTACATGGTTGCGACCTCTTACGTTTTTGTTTAAGACCCTGAACCATAGTTCCTTGTGCGTCGGTAACGCCATCCTATCACTTATTTTCTGAATGCTTTCTGTTTCTCCAATTTGCTCAATTTTAAGACTGAATGGGCGGATGGAGTTAGCCTCANAGCTGCCAAGTCGNCGGAAACTATAGGCCGTTTTTTTCATATTTGATGATAACTGGGCGGCATAACGTTGAGGGCAGATAAATAAAAATCGAAAAATAATTCTTCGATCATAGCGTATAGCAACCGTTCGCAGAATCATACGCCCCTTCCTTGAATCCACGCCGGCCCAGCCTGTCGCGGAGTCCATACCATTTATGCGAATTCTCTCTAAATCATTTAGCCGTACCTGTCGTGCCCAGCCATTGGACAAATAATTCGTCATGGTCCCTTGGAATGNCATCATTTGGAAATCGAGAATGATACCGCTACCGTACGGACCTCTGGCGATAAGCTCGGTGCCGGAATTTTCAATGTTGAAACCTTTAGGTATATGCACCCTGTAGCGAAGTCTCGGGTGGATGAAGGTGCGTCCCCGCAGTACCCCATGCTCTGGATCATTGCCGAATACCATTCCGTCGATATTTTTTAAAAACTGTTTTCTGTAGTTTANTTGCCAACCACCACGTGCGATTTTTGCGTGTCGAATTGAACGCTGTACCCTTTCCACTGTTCTAGGATGACTAGACATCATGTTGCGCGCATCGACGCTGCTTGACGGCCGGCCGGATATTACTGCGCTTAACTGACTATGGGCGCGCAAGTTTTCAAGAAAGCTCGCTAATCCGTCTGGATTGTAACCGGCTCTGCCCATATAACGGACACCGAGAACATCTGCTTCGTGCTCCTGTTCTTGTGAAAACCCAGCAAGACGTTGCTGTGCTAGGCCGATAGCAGCGTCACCAAGTCCCTTTGTGCCGAGAACCGCTCCGAGTAAGCCGACAGCCATTGCGTCGCGTTTAGCTCGTTCAGCTTCTTCGATTCTTTTGGATGTGTGACGAGCAACTACGTGGCCAATTTCATGGCCGAGTACTCCCGCTATTTCGGATTCGTCGCTTGCAAGCGCTACAAGGCCGCGCGTTATATAAATAAATCCACCAGGTAAGGCAAATGCGTTGACATCTGGACTGTTCAGCAACGTGAACCGAAATCCTATATTTCTGTGATCAGTGGCGCGGANCAGCCTTGAGGCTATAAGAGCAAAGTAGCCTCCAACCTTTGGGTCATCGTAAACGCCACCATATTCCTCTATAATTNTAGGATGANTCTGCTGGCCAAGATACTTCTCTTCACTTGGCGAGAGCGCCGTGGCAACGCAGTTCGGGCAAATGCTAGTTAACGAGGCACCTGCAATTAGCCCACAAAAATGGCGTCTATTCAGAATAAATTTCATGCAACAATTCCAACTTTACTTACGTGACCCTCTTTAACCAAGGTCTCACTAAATCCTCGCTTTTAAAAAAGTGGGCACAAAACCAAATCAAAGTTGTTAGGATGTAACAAGGAATAGAAAACAAAATACAAGATAATCTTATGTCCNTCTTACCAACTTGCTGTTGAAATCCAATTATGGATGACAATTGTATNGGATGCTACCAGTTTGAGCGAAACTTTCATGTGTGGTGTGAATAAGCGCACCTATCAGCGCTGTCAGCGGGAAATAGATTTTGATAGTACAAGCTTTGTCTGGTCGACTGATACGTTACAAANTATAAAGACGATATTTTTTACTTCAGAATCTGGGAAATATGAACACTGCTAGGCACCTTTCGGACCTTTACCCCGAAATTGAACCTTATCGCACCGGCACCTTAGATGTAGACGATTATCATCGGCTTTATTGGGAGGAGTCGGGTAATCCAAATGGAACCCCGGCTTTGTTCTTGCACGGGGGACCGGGTTCTGGCGCAACACCTGTGCACCGAAGGTTTTTTGATCCAGATCACTATCGNATNATAATTCTAGATCAGCGAGGTTCGGGTCGGTCTGTCCCTCTTGGTCGCCTTGATGACAATACNACTCCCCATCTTATTTCAGACTTAGAAGTACTGAGACATCACCTTGGGGTTGAACAATGGTTGGTATTTGGTGGTTCATGGGGATCTAGCTTAGCTTTAGCCTATGCCTACGCGCACGCGGAAAGGTGTTTTGCGCTCGTTCTTAGAGGCATCTTCCTTTGCCGAGACCATGAGATTGAATGGTTTCTGAAGGGGATGGGGACAATTTTTCCTGAGGCATGGAGAGCGTTTATAGAATTTCTTCCGACGATCGAGAGGCAGGATATTTTAGGTTCTTATTATGAGCGGTTAATTGATCCAGATCCAAAGGTTCACATGCCTGCTGCCCAAGCNTGGTGCCGCTATGAAGCATCGTGCTCAACGTTACNGGTGAGCCCCGAAATTGGGTCCGGTTTCGAAAATCCAAATCGGNCTCTTGGGCTTGCAAGAATTGAAGCTCATTATTTCCGAAACCATCTGTTTCTGAAAAAAGATGAATTATTGCAGAAATTTGAAATATTGCAGGATATTCCCGGAGCAATCGTTCAAGGTCGTTACGATATGGTTTGTCCGATACAAAGTGCCGATATTTTGTCACGTGCATGGACAAGGGCGGAATACACTGTTGTGCCAGACGCTGGTCATTCAGCTATGGAGCCTGGCATAACAAGGGCCTTGGTAAAGGCAACCAATGATTTTCGATCAACAAAAAAAGTTTAAAATACTTAACGTCCTGAATTTGTTGACGCTTAGCTTCTTAATTATGAACTTGCGTATTCATGATTTGTTCGTATTATAAGAAAAAATAATAAACGGAGCACCAATAATTGTGTCTAAAATGACACCCTTTCGCCTTGCCTCAGTTGGCTTGGCCTTTTTTGCTTTTTGGCTGGTAACACCATCAATTGTGGTGCAAGTGGCACACGCAGCTAATGAAGATCCCGCATTCATTAAATTAGGCGCTGGCGATATTGGTAGTTGTTGTGCAGATAGAGATCAGGCGGGGGCATTCAGTATCGAATACCGAGCAGGGCCAGATCTGGAATTGCTTCACATTCGCCCATCTCTTGGTGTACTGGGCACTACCGATGCAAGTATCTACGGGTGGTTTGGCCTGTCGGGAGACATTTTTTTTGGGCGTCGGATAGTGCTTAATTTGGGCTCAGCTGTCGGCTTTTACCTAGATGGGGAAGGTCAGGATTTAGGCCATGTACTAGAATTTCGGTCTGGCGCGGAGCTGGCTTGGCGATTCGACAATCGAGCACGGCTTGGTGTTGGAATCACTCATCTCTCAAATGCAAATATTGGTGACAATAACCCTGGGACCGAAACAGTGATGTTGGTTTATTCTCATCCGTTGAAAAGTCTGTTTACCGAGAAATAAAGCTGCCACAAATGATAGGGCGATATTTGGATGAGAGGCTTGAATATTGGCTATAGGACTTCGATAAAATGTTGAGTCTTTCGTTCAAAAACCCCTTATAATAAGACAACACTCCCACAATAACGATGGTTGCGGCATGGATGGAGCTTTGTCGCGAGTGTGGGCAATATTGAAACCTCCCAGATCTTTGTACACGTCTGTCAAAAAGTAAAATGAAGTAGCAAAGTAGTTTCTGTTTTTGCTTCGATGAACGTCCAAAGTTTTAATTTCATTTAGAAGCGCATCAAGCTATGAATATCCAGTCTAAAAAATCTAGCGCCCGTAGCTCAGTTGGATAGAGCACCAGATTCCTAAGAAATTGGGTGCCTTAGAGGAAACTCTAAGTGTAGAATCGCTCAAAGTCGGGGAAACCTGTAGAATGGCAATCCCGAGCCAAGTCCCGTCAGGGAACGGTGTAGAGACTTTACGGGCGGCATCTAAGCCAACATTAGTTGGTATGATGAAGAGAAAGTCCAGCGCACAAACACCCCACAGTTTTGGGGTGGCAATGAAAATTGTAGTGTGACGAATCTGGGGGCCACAGGTTCGAATCCTGTCGGGCGCACCATTTTTATTAGCCCGCGAAGAATGTTTCAGGAAGACCTGTCGCACCAGTTCCATAAATAGCGAAGAGGGCTCCAGCAAGTGGCTGCTCCTCCAGTTGCTCCCTTTGTAAGAAAATTGTACCCGAACTTACAAATAGAATATCAAGGTTTTCTCCTCCAAATGTGCACATTGTCGGGTGCTGTACCGGTAATTCGATAGTTTCCATTATCGTGCCATCAGGTGCGTACTTGGCAATTTCCCAATGGCGTATGTGAGCTGCCCAGTAAAACCCCTCAGAATCTACTGTTGCGCCATCTATCCGAGCTTGTTTGCCGCGATTGTCAACCCATAGTATTTTGTTGGTTATTCGCCCACTACTTAAATCGTAATTATATCTCCAGCAAGTCTCGTTGCGGGAATCAGAAAAGTACATAAACTTATTATCAGGGCTAAAAGCAATACCATTGGAACACTTTATGCCCACATCCATTTTGTGCACACTAAGGTCTGGGTCAACGCGATAAAGCGCCCCCCCAGGCTGTCCGCTGTCGTCCAGAGATCCGCACCAGTAACGCCCGGCGCGATCACATTTGCCATCATTTAGACGTGTCGTTGGCGAAGCCGGTTCAGGGTCGTGGAATTTTTCAGCTTCAGACTTTTCTAAGTCAAACTTATAGAAACCTGATTTCAGAGCAGCAATCAGGCCACCGGTTTTGCGAAAAACAAATGAGCCGATTATGTCAGGCATCTCCCACTCATCTATCTTTCCGGTTTTTGGCTCCCACCTTTGTACTCGTGGATGCTCTTTTGCATCTGTCCAGTAAAGCGCATTCTCCCGGGTGTTCCACATTGGCCCTTCGCCAAGTGAATTTTTGGCATCCGATATGACTTGTAGTTCAACCACTCTGTTCCTCCAATTTAATACCTCGAGTATTTTATCATTCCGATACTGCGGCATCTATTGGAATTTGGGCACTTAGGGAATCTTCGTAAAAGCTTTGACTTGGGGGTTACATTTTTTAGACTTTCTTTGATAACACTTGAAACGATAAGTCGTATTAAAGCTTCCAGTCTTTTTGAATTTAATAAGAAATTAAATTATTTACAGTCGCCTTGACCTTCGACCAATACGAATGCGAGCTGCGCAACCCTGCCCCCAGGTGGCATCTCGGCTTTGAGGAAACGAGCGGGTGTTTCTAGGTCTATGCTAGATTTTAAGATTAGGTTGGCTTGATTCAAAAATTCGCGGCGCCGAGATCCGTCAGAGCGGGGTGTCCAGATTATAAGACACTTCCCGTTTTTAATCGACTTAGGAGGAGTGTAGTGTGTCCAAAGATAATCAAGCACCCGAGATTCCGGGAATTGGGCGCGAAAGTTTCCGGCAATTGGATTTGTATGCCAGTCCGCAAAGATTGTGCCATGAGTAAAGCCACTGGAACGTAACTGCTGAGCATAGGCAGGGTAGGGGATATTGTAGTACGCTTTGCCACTACGTTTGGGGTCAACAAAATATTTCAGTCCAAGCCCAAAAATGATCATACAAACAATGAACGTGAGCGTTCCAGCGTATGCTTTTAGGCGCCATGCCTTAATATCACTAAATTTTACTCGCGCAAAAAATAAAATTGGGAAAAGCAACAAGATCATCATGTAATGGCTTCGGATCCGAGAGATGCCAAATACTAATGAGCCTGCAAGTGTCAAACCGATAGCGATGAGGAATGTGCGGGCCAAAATGTTGTGGTAGCGTTTAATTGGCTCTTCCTTCCAGTTAATCTGCTGACAGGCAGGCCAAAATATGATCATCAAAATAGCAAGAAGGGGCATCGAAATATCAAACAAAATGCGCCCCACTTCTAAGGTACCCAGTGCTCTTGCTGTGAAGAAGTTTTCACTCCCCATTTGCGAAAATCTGTCAATCGCACGTTGCTGCAGTAGAGCATGATTTTCAATCATCCAGTAGCCATGTGGAATGTTAATGATGATAGCTATGAATACGGTGATTAAAAAAAGTGGGTGAATTAACTTTTGACGTAGCTGTGAGTCAAAGCTGGCGGCCACTAATAAAGGGACTGCAAAAAGAATGAAAGTATATTTTGCAAGTAATCCTAGGCCGATCAATAATCCCAGCCATGCATAATTTTTCGCTGTGGGGGTCTCATTTAATTGTAGTACTTTTAAGAAAGTGGCACCTATAAAAGCTATCATTAGAAGAGAGTTTGAGTAATGAAACACTGAGTCCCAAGCGATGTAATAAACCGCAAAAAGGGAGAGTGTTGCCAAGGTAGCAAGTCGTTCATCTGCCAATACACGAATAGCGCAGCACCACATCAAGTAATAAGCTAGCCATAGCAAAAGGAATTTTAGAGACATGATTGTTATGACGCTTACGCCAAAAATCTGCTGAAAAAGAATAACTAGCCAAGTGATTAATGGAGGATTCCCCGTGCTATACCCAAGGTCAAATGATTGAGAAAATATAAGTTGTTCAGCGTCGTCGGGCCCGACTCCAGCGAAGACAAATGAGCGTAAAAACCAACACCATAAAATTACACCAGCCAAAGTAGCGTGCATTCCGTGTCTAGATGAAACAAATGCCAGATTTGAATTAAGTATTCTGTCGAGGTATTTTTTCATGCTCGGGCAAACATCAATCTTTTAACAAGTCGACTCTGGGTCGCGACGTGCACGCATTATGAAGTAAAGATTGCGTGCGTAAATAAATAATCCGCAAAATTGGCCTACAATAAATACAGGATCAGCGCGATGAATAGCATACGCTAATAATGTAGCGCCTCCTCCAAGGCTGAAGTACCAAAATGCGACCGGTATGATGCTCCTGCGCTGTCGTTCACTGTGGATCCATTGAACAAAGAAACGCATAAAAAATAGTGCTTGGCCAGCAAAGCCAACCGCTAACCAAGTTGCTGCTTCAGGGTCGGCGAGGATATTTTTTACCTTTGCAAATAGTTCTTCCATTTAAGCTAATCCAATTCATTAATGGTGGGTTGTTTTGCCCGGCGCATGAGCCACAGAACCCCTACTAGGTCGACTATGCCAGTCCAAAGTCGGTTCATAAGACCATACTTCGTTTGACCATTTGCACGCGGTCGATGTTTTACATCTACAGTAATGACATGCCCTCCGGCACGTTGAACAAGTGCGGGTAAAAACCGATGCATGTGATCGAAATAAGGAAGATTCAGGAAAGTATCGCGCCTGAACAGCTTCAAGCTGCAACCGGTGTCGCGAATGCCATCTCTAAGCACCAAGCTTCGTAAGCCGTTTGCTCCGATAGAACAAAATCTTCGAAACCAATCGTCCTTGCGAGTTTCGCGCTGTCCGGCAATCATCAATGGCCCAATCTTTGGGGTTTTCTCTAAAGCGTGCTCTCGGGCATTTACAAGGTTAACAATTTCCGAAGGGGGGTTTTGGCCATCGCCATCTAGAGTAACAATCCACGGTGCATACGCAGCGCAAATGCCAGTCCGTGTAGCTGTGCTTTGGCCGCAAGGTTGCAGATGTTGAATTATGCGGAGTTTGGGGAAACTAATCTTTGCCTGGCGGAGTTCGTTCTCTGTGTTGTCGTCGCTACCGTCATCAACACAAATTATTTCAAAGTGCCCGAGTTGCGCAAGCGCGGCATTAACTTCATTTACTATAGGCAGTACATTCCCTTCCTCATTCCTCATCGGTATGACTACGGAAAGTTCCAGACTATCGTCTTCTGTTTTTTTCGAGGCTTTAAGAGGAGTTTGTGGCACGTATAAATCCTGGCAGGCTCGTTGTTCATAAAGCTCAAGTCAGGATTTCATAAATCATCGTTGACCGCATGGCGAGTTTAAATAAGAAATTTATTGTTTAATCAACGTCATTATGCGCGAGAAAAATGCGCGCTCCAATGAATGTATTTTAAAACCTGCCGAACAAAACAAGTGCTCAAGATCATCATTTAGAAAGTCCGCATAGAACGGCTCATGAGTTGCATGAGGAAAATGGGCTAACAAGGAATCGAAGGGTGGATGGTCTCCTGGCTGTAATGAATCAACGAAAATGAAGCGCCCCTTTGGTTTGAGGACACGATGAATTTCATTTGCAACATTGCGACGAACAGGCCGAGGCAATTCATGAAATAAGTAAATGCAGCTCACTGCGTCAAAACTTTCATCCGAGAAAGGAAGGCTTTCACCATTACCGTGGACGAGTTCAAAGCGTGACCAATGTTTAAGATTTTGTTTTGCACGACGTAAATATGGTGCGCTGAGATCAATACCGGAAACTGCAAGGCGTGGATAATTTTGTTTTATGTTTGCCATAAACTGCCCAGTGCCGCAGGCTAAATCTAGAACATTAATGTCACGGATATTTTTGTCGCAGAATGCTGCGCGAAGAGGGACTAAAGCTTGTCGCCGCATCGTCTCAGCCCCACCACTGAAAAGAACTTCTACCTGATAGTCGTATAGCTCAGCTGAGGCTTCACTTAGATAGCCGTCAGTCTGAAAGTGAAAGTTGTGAAGATAATAGGCCGGTAAAGAAGTGTTAGGTAGTAGATGAGCCACTTCACGACTGTTTCCGGTAACTATACGTTGATTTACTTTGTGCAAGTCACGAAAATAAGCCCTAGCTTTTTTCAAAACGCGAATAGGATTGGGCCATTGTTGTTCTGGCGCAACATACAAGCCAGCTTCGATATTGGCCCAGTCACGGGAAATTAGGCTTGAAAGATCCGACGATATTTCCCGAACGGATGGAAAGGTATTTGCTGCCGAGCTCGCTGGGCGCCGCATAGGTCCTGATAAGCGCATTGTCGCAGCATGATTTGTGAGAAACCACCCACAACGTAAACGTTGCGAAATCGCGTAAGACACTTTTTCAAATGACAAGGCCATATATTTAATTGTAGGCGTCTTCCTTGTTAAATCTAGTCCAAGCGTTGCCCTCAAAGGAAAAATCCATTACCCAGGCGTATATGCTGTTGAAAGGCAGACAATGTACAAAACAATTGATGATGTAAATGTCAAAGGAATGCGGGTGTTGGTTCGAGCTGACCTAAATGTTCCCATTCACTGTGGTTCTGTAAGTGACTTAACTCGGTTGGAACGTCTCAAGCCAACCCTGGATAGGCTAATTGAACAAGGAGCCCGTGTAATCGTATTGTCTCACTTTGGTCGGCCAAAGGGCAAAAGAATTCCCGAATTATCACTTAAGCCAGTGGCAAATGCGTTATCCACGGTATTAAACGGTAGATCTGTGGCATTTGCATCTGACTGCATTGGAACAGCTGCCAAAGAAACGGTCGGGGCATTAGGGCAGGGTCAGATTGCGGTCCTAGAAAATCTGCGGTTTCACTCGGGGGAAGAAACTAATTGTTCGATTTTTGCTTCAGAGCTTGCTGAGCTAGGCGACGTATATGTGAACGATGGATTTTCGGTTTCTCATCGGGCTCATGCATCGACGGCTGGGATCGCCTCTTTATTGCCGAGTGTTGCGGGAATCAATATGCAGGCGGAGTTGAAGGCTCTTAGTGCCGCGCTGGAAAATCCAAAACGGCCAGTTGGTGCAATAGTGGGTGGCGCAAAGATCTCAACTAAGCTTGAAGTCCTTGGTAATTTGACCGAACGAATGGACTTTGTGGTGATAGGTGGTGCAATGGCTAATACCTTTCTCTGTGCGATCGGCGTGGATGTAGGTAAGAGCCTGATTGAAAATGATATGGTAAGCACTGCGCGAGAGATTATTGCAGATTCTGATGATAAGGGTTGTGAACTCGTCTTGCCCTCTGATGTGGTAATTGCGCCCGCTTTGGAAGCAGGTGTGTTTACTGACGTTGTGCAAATAGCAGGTGTTCCGAACGATAAAATGATTCTTGATATAGGACCTGAGAGTGTGTCTGGCCTTTCTGCTAAAATAACTGAATGTAAGACATTGTTATGGAATGGACCATTAGGCGCTTTCGAGGTGCCCCCGTTTGATGAAAGTACAAATGCTGTTGCTATCGCGGCGGCTAAGTTGACAAGGAATGGTGCGTTGACTTCAATCGCTGGCGGGGGCGATACGGTGGCAGCTTTGAATCAAGCTGGCGTTGCTAAGGATTTCACATACGTCTCGACAGCTGGCGGCGCATTTCTTGAATGGCTTGAGGGGAAAAAATTGCCTGGTGTAGCAGCACTCAGTGAAACAGGAAAATAGTTGCGAGTGAGCAACTGAGATCATGATTCTCTCTCAAGGCGCAGAAATGATCTGCACAAGTAATTCTGCCTGGGCTGCAGATTCTTAAAAAACGATCTGTCTAAAATAAGGGGGCCTATATTCGAAGAATTTGGGTTTTGCCCAGATCAGGTATTGTTCTAGAAGGGTTTAGTGGAGCCGGGGATAATTTAAATTATTTCTATGTTCAGGGAATAAATGATGGGCATTAAGGAATAGGCATCCGAAGTTTTAAATCTCGGTATTTCATCACTGAATTTTTTGATGATGTTAGTTTGAGGGCTATTGGTTACGAGGGAAAAGATATGGGAGAGTTTGATAAAGGGGTAACGATTGGGCCGCGTGTTGCAAAAGTTCCAAAGAATGATACCCGTGAAAGAATGGTCTGCCCTGAATGCGGCTATGTTCTTTATGATAACCCTAAAATTGTTGCAGGCGCGGTGGTGGTCTGGCAGGAGCAGTATTTGCTATGTCGGCGGGCAATATCGCCTCGGAAGGGATATTGGACTATACCTGCTGGGTATTTGGAGTTAAATGAGACCGTAATAGATGGTGCCAGGCGAGAAGTCATGGAAGAGGCTTGTGCCGATATAATTATTAATGGGCTCCTTGCGGTTTACAACATTCCTCGCATAAGTCAGGTTCAGATGATTTATAATGCGGAATTGAGTAGTCGGGTATTTGGCCCTGGAATTGAAAGCCTCGAGGTGGATCTTTTCGCTTGGGAGCATATACCTTGGGAGGACTTAGCTTTCCCATCAGTCAGTTGGGCTCTTAACCATCACCGTGCGTCTGAAGGAAAGAATTTTAGCCAACCTTTTAGCAACCCTGACAGCGAGTGGGGTAATTATTAGATTTCTAATTATTTTTTTTATCAGCGGCTTTGTAGCGGGAAAAAAGAGGTATTTGGAAAGCGGTAAAAAGAAAAGTTAGGATTAAAATTCCAAATATTTTAAAATTAAGCCAAAGCTCTGTGGACACATTACGCCAGATAATCTCATTTAATGAGGCCATAAAAATAAAAAATACTGCGTATCTCAAACTCAATATTTGCCACCCGCGGTCCTCTAGGCTCCAAGCCTTACCTAAAAGTGATTTTAATAAGGGCTTCTTGAATAAAAGGCCGGTAATTAGGCCAATTGCGAATAACCCTTGCACAATAGTGGGCTTCATCTTGATAAAACGTTCATCATCAAACCACAAAGTTAGAGCACCGAAAATTAGGACGATAGCGGTTGTAACTATGAACATTGCCGGCGGTTTTTGACGCCATATCAGTAGAGCTACAGCAAGAATGAATACTGCAATCATAAACGCTGCTGTTGCCGTTATGAGGTCTTTTCCTCCGGCGTAAAAGGCAGCAAAGAAGATTGCGAGAGGCACATATTCTGAAGCGGGGCGGAGCCATTTAGGTGGCGAGGCTGGAAACATCTTTAAGCACCGTTAAATAGAAAGTTATTGTAACGCGACATCTTGGCACGCAGGCATCT
This sequence comes from Rhodospirillaceae bacterium, assembly GCA_002711555.1. Next base: position 84,751 of record PARQ01000015.1, read on the forward strand.
GACCGGTTGGTGGGTTCACTCAGATAGTTTACACTATGGATGAGTTATATCTATTTATTTTCGTCGGTCTCAGTGTGATGCAGAACTACATGAATTTACGCGGTTTGCTCGATCCGCTACCGGTCGAGACATTTTTTGAGGAACACCTCGACGAGGCCCCCGCGTTTGTGGGTGGTAAGGCTGAAAAAACGGCCCATCTTTTTGGTTGGGAAGAGGTAAACACCTGGCTTAACAATTCTAAGCTCTGGTCAAACAAGACTTTAAAACTCCATAATGAAGGCTCGTTAGTTCCAGCAGAAAGTTATTGTTTTGGTGGAATAAATAGAGATTTACAGCCAATTTTCCGTCCAGATCCAGCAATCGTTGTTGAGTATTTGGCTGGTGGTGCGTGTTTAGAGTTGAGTAACTTTGAGGGAGCTGATCCTTCTCTTCTTCATTTGACGCAAGCTTTAGGCTCCGCATTTGGGTCTAAAACAGAGGTTAGACTACGTTGTGGAGGGCCACATGAACCGAGCGAGATTCCTGATTACGAGGCTGCTGATGCTTTTCACATACAATTAGGTGGCAGCTCTTACTGCGCGCTATTTGAAGAACGGGCTACTGCAACTGATGAGACACAGCCTGACCAAGTTGCTGGTGAACTTGAGATGACTACTGGTGATGTACTTTATCTTCCTTCGGGACAGTTTTATAGATACGCCGGACTTAACAAGGAATGTCTAGCACTAACTGTTTTTCTTCAGCGTCCAAGTGGAGTCGCTCTTTTCTCTCTGATTAGTGAATGTTTGACGGATTCGGTGTTATTCCGTGGTGACCTCCCATTTTATGATGAGAAACTCTCAAGCGATGCTCATTTACAAGAATTGGCGGGCGAAGCTAGCAAAATATTGGCAAGTGATGACTTTGGGAGCCGGGTAGCTCAATTTCAGCGCCTTCAAATGTCATTAGCCAAACATGCAACATTTTCATTACCACGTCACAAGGTTTCAAGCGTCTACCGGACTGGAGTGCACGCTAAGATTCCAGCGGGACTTGGCGAAGGGGCCATCGAGATTGCGCATTGGGCCAAAGAGTCTGAGATTTTCGCGCTTGACACGATCTTCGAAGCTTTCCCAAAACGGCAGCAAAAAGAAATCTTGGATGACCTTCGGGAGCTTGAGGATTGCGGATTTTTAGAGTCCGTTTCGGGATTGTTTACGTCATGAGTAAGACCATACGCCGTTTTGCCGACCTCATTTCACCTGTTACTCGAGAAAAATTTGAATCAGATTATTGTGGGAAGGCTCATCTCTGTGTTTCAGGTAATGATGACAAATTTGAGGATGTTGCTTCATGGGATGTAATCAATGAACTGCTGGCCGATAGCACACTATGGACGGGTCGTTTGTTGACGCTGGCAAAACAGGGGCCAACATTGGACCCAAAAACTTATTGTGTGGTTGAGACTGACCGTGATGGGCACGTAATTCAGCGTCCTGTACCAGAACTAATTCACAAACACCTGGAAGATGGCGCAACATTGGTGCTGAATCACGCAGATACACTCACACCAGAACTCTCGGGTGTTGCCGGTTGTTTGCAACTGCAATTTAGAGCTCAGGTTAAGTGTAATATTTATTGCTCTTGGCAAGCTAGCCAGGGGTTTGCCACTCATTTTGACGGAACTGATGTTTTTGTGCTTCAGATAGCTGGTCGTAAATTTTGGAATCTTTATGAAGGCTTTTATGAGAAGCCCTTATCGAGCTCCCCTTACGTGTTTAAATTGGGTGCTGAGGAAAATGAAAGGCTTAAAGGAGATTGTATTGAAAAGGTGGAGTTAACTCCGGGTGATGTTCTTTATATCCCACGTGGTCAGTACCACGACGCTATTGCTTCGAGTGAGGCTAGTTTGCATCTGACATTCGGTATTGTACCGTTAGTAGGTGTGAATGTGTTTGATGTGGTCAAGGCGCAGCTTGAAAATGACCCTTTGTTCAATAGGCCACTGCCCCACTACGATCAGCAAGATGCCCTCAAATCCCACTTGGGCATGCTTGGTAAGCGTTTGGAAGAAATTATCTCTGGTTGCGAAGCGAAACAGTTGATACGCAACCATCAAAAAAATGCTGCCGTTCAGGAGAGTTTTCCAGCCTACGACATGCCTTTTGCCGGGAGGGTTTCTGTCTTCAAGGTGGAAGATGTCGGCAGTCTCCTTGGTGATAATTTATTGGTACGGGATTGGCTGTGCAACAGAGATTGGTTTACCGATAGTGAGTTCGCTAAGGCTTTCCCTGATAGAGACATCAACAATGAGTTACGAATATTGATTAAATTATGTGCTATCGAACAGATAGGGTAGTTTGCGGGAGTATCATTATGAAAAACTTCCTAGAGATTGAATAGATGGTTGCTAACGGGCCAAAAATAGAACAGTCGAAAATAGCCCCAAAAGGTATTACCCCAAACCGCACTCTGACTAACGGAAAGGCAGGGAATGAGCTAGAAAGTCCTTTATTGTTAAGTCAGCGTGAGCACTTTGATCCGCGTGATATTGAGGTTGCTCTTTTGCGGTTAGCCAGGCTGTTGGCACTTGATATTGAGGGTCGACCTCAAGATAGCGCTGCTGTCCGCGGTTTCTATTTGAACGTCCTTGTTTAGGAATTCCTAATCAACACTCAATTTTCAATCCGACAAGGCTTTCGGCAAAATCATGAGCTTCAAAAGGTTGTAGGTCTTCGGCTGTTTCCCCTACGCCAACAGCGTGCACGGGGAGTTTGAACTTGTCAGCTAAAGCTACGAGCACTCCGCCTTTGGCACTGCCATCAAGCTTGGTGACGATAAGGCCTGTAATAGGAGCCGTTTTTTGAAAGAATTCGACCTGGGCGATAGCGTTTTGGCCTGTGGTAGCGTCTAACACTAAAACACAGTCGTGGGGCGCTTCTGGATCGATTTTCTTTATAACACGAACAATTTTTTCTAGCTCGGCCATTAGGTTGTCTTTGTTGTGTAGGCGACCGGCCGTGTCAATGAGTAAAACCTGGGTTCCATCTGACTTAGCTCGTTCAATTGATTTGTAAGCGAGGCTTGCCGCGTCGGCTCCTATTTCGGTAGAAACAACAGTGCTACAGGTGCGATTGCCCCATATCTCTAGCTGTTCAACTGCCGCCGCACGAAAAGTGTCAGCGGCAGCTAACATTACCTTTCTGCCTTTCTTTGTGTGTTGCTGTGCAAGTTTCCCGACAGTCGTCGTTTTGCCTGACCCATTAACACCGACAGCTAAAATGATGTGAGGTTTTTTATCGGATTTATATATAAGTGGTTTAGCAATCGGCTCCAGAACTTCGGTTATCAGGCCCGTCAAAAAGCGAAGCACCTCATCAGACTCCACATTCTTTTCAAAACGTTTTTGACTAAGGGTTTTGGCGATGCGGGAGGCCATGGCAGGACCTAAGTCAGCTAAAATCAGTGTTTCTTCAAGCTCTTCTATTGCCTCTGCATCAAGCCGACGACCAGTGAGAGCAGCTGTCACTCCCTCTGTCAGAAGGGAAGAGGATTTGGAAAGTCCTTTGCGCAAACGACTAAGCCAACTCTCCGAGCTCATGCTGTACCTCGTACTTTAGCTGTAAGTCGATCTTTGGAAACCCCGGTGATTTTGACTTCGAGAAGCGCGCCCTCTGGTGCCTCTTGGTCAAGTAAAATTGGAGCGAATTGCTCGGTCCTGCCATGCTTACCTTGTTCCACAATCACGCGGGCTTTTCTTCCTAGTAAACCTGAAAAAAAAGTTTGCTCGGCTTTTTTGCCGGCCCTGCGAAGTCTCGCTGCCCGCTCCTGGCGAAGTTTTTTTGGATGTTGGGGCATTCGCGCCGCTGGTGTGCCTGGCCGTGCAGAATACGGGAAGACATGAAGCCAAGTTAGTCCGCAATCTTTGATCAAAGAAAGGCTATCATTAAACATCTCATCGGTTTCTGTCGGAAACCCTGCAATCAGGTCTGCACCAAACACTATATCAGGCCGCAAATTTTTTATCGTTTGGCATGTGCGAATAGCATCGAGCCGAGTATGGCGGCGCTTCATTCGTTTTAGGATCATATCACTGCCAGATTGTAGAGAGAGATGCAGGTGCGGCATTAAGCGGTGTTCCTCCGCAAGAGTGCGCATGAGTACCTCATCGACCTCAAAAGAGTCTATCGATGAAAGGCGAAGACGAGGTAGGTCAGGAATTTGTCTTAAAAGTCTGCGTGTCAGCTGCCCCAGACCTGGTTTTCCGGGAAGGTCAGCTCCATATGACGTTATATCCACGCCAGTAAGAACTACCTCGTGATAACCGGCCTCCACTAATGTTCGAATTTGTTGAGCTATGACGCCCATTGGCACCGAACGGCTGTTACCGCGGCCAAAAGGTATTACGCAAAAAGTGCAGCGGTGATCGCAGCCATTCTGGATCTGCACGAAGGCGCGGGCTCTATTTTCTAAGCTGGTAATTAAATGGCTCGCGGTCTCTTTGACTAACATAATATCGTTAACCTGAGCCTTTTCTTTCTGCTGAGTTGCAAAGGCACTTGGTTGAAGTTTTTCAATATTACCTAGGACAAGATCAACCTCGTCCATTGTTGCATACTGCTCCGGTTTGATTTGTGCTGCGCAGCCGGTAACAACAATATGAGCATCTGGACGCTCACGTCTCACTTTGCGAATAGCCTGCCTAGCTTGTCTTTCCGCTTCTGCTGTAACCGCGCACGTGTTAAACACCACGGTATTTTCATTTGCTGACACACTCAAATTATCTTTTATTATTTGGCTTTCGAATGCGTTTAGGCGGCAGCCAAACGTTATAACATCGGACTGACTTTGCTTGCTTGTCATAGTTTTAACTCGCCGACAAAGCTTGTTTCGACTGATCCCGTCATTAAAACGTGGTCATCCTTTTTTCGCCAATGAATGCTTAATTGACCTCCATCCATCTCGATCATTACCTTACGTCCCCCGATTTCCCGCCTATGGGTAGCTACAGCGGCTGCGCATGCGCCAGTTCCACATGACTCGGTGATTCCCACTCCTCTTTCCCAGACACGAAGTCTAAAATTATTAGCTGAAAGTTTGCTGACCACCCCAACATTAGTACGGGCGGGAAATAACACATTATTCTCAATCTTAGGGCCGACTTCTATCAAATTTACTTTCTCGGCATCTTCCACAAAAAATATACAATGCGGGTTACCCATGCTGACCCCGACCGGGTCACGGAGTTCGCCCTCTAAAACAGGTAAATGGAGGGTATCACATGGTTCTGATATGGGTATATCAGTCCATTCAAGTTTGGGTGGGCCCATGTCAATAGTTACCAGATTATCTGGCTTTAAAGTAGCGTGAAGAATGCTGTTGCTGGTCTCCAAGGTTATTTCTGAGTTGTTTGATAAAGTCATTAGATGAGAGGCAACGCAACGGGAGGCATTTCCACAGGCATCTGATTCACTCCCGTCGGCATTAAAAAATCGCAATCGCGCAGATGCTTCGGAGCTTCTGGCTGGATAAATAAAAACTACCTGGTCGCATCCTACGCCGCGACGTCGATCAGTAATTAGGCGGATTTGGTCTTTAGAAATCCGATGAGTTCCTTTGGTTTCTTTTCTCTGATCTATAACGACAAAATCGTTTCCTAGCCCATGCATTTTGACGAATGATGTCATCATTTATTCCTATTTTATATTTGTGAACCATTTATGGCCCGAAAAAGTTAGAAGTCCAATGATTTTAGAATCGAAAATTAGATGGATGTTTCTTGACTTGGGTGTCTGCCAATCGTACAAACTTCCGCCAATTTCTTATTACGAGAACACTGGTCCTAAGGGGCCCCGTTAGTCCGCGAGTTTCGCTCACTAGCGTTTGATAGGTTTTGTTATAATTATTTGGGTGAGAGCAGTCATGTTCGATTCTTTATCAGGACGGTTAAATGAGGTTTTTGAAGGTCTCAAACGCCGCGGTACATTAAAAGAAAAAGATGTCGACTTGGCCTTGCGCAATGTTCGAATAGCTTTGTTAGAGGCTGATGTTGCGTTGCCTGTAGCGCGCGATCTCATAAAAAAAGTAAAATCCGAAGCCGTTGGCGAGAAGGTTTTGAAATCGGTAACTCCGGGTCAAATGGTCATTAAGGTAGTGCACGATGCCTTGGTCGAAATTCTGGGAAGTGACGATATAAAGTTACAAACCCCGCTAAACCCACCAGGAGCTTATCTTATGGTGGGTCTTCAAGGTTCGGGGAAAACGACTACTAGTGCAAAAATCAGTCAGTACTTATCCGAAAAAGAAAACCAAAAGGTATTAATGGCTTCTTTAGATGTTTCCAGACCGGCAGCTCAGGAACAGCTTAAAGTACTAGGCGAACAAGCAGGCATCGCGACCCTGCCCATAATAGAGGGTCAACCGCCTATAGAAATCACCAAACGCGCGATGCAAGCTGGGTCGCTTGGTGGCTATGATGCAGTTATGCTCGATACAGCAGGCCGCCTTGCTATTGATGAAGCTTTGATGGCCGAGTTGGCAGCCATCTATGCTCAGGTCAAACCGATAGAAACATTGCTAATTGCCGATGCTATGACTGGTCAAGATGCCGTTAATACAGCTGAACAGTTTAAACAACGGCTTGATCTTACAGGAATTGTCTTGACACGGGTTGATGGTGACTCTCGTGGAGGTGCAGCGCTCTCGATGCGTGCAACCACTGGTTGCCCTATTAAGCTCATAGGGACTGGCGAAAAGCTTGATGCAATAGAGAAGTTTCACCCTGAGCGTATTGCAGGACGTATTCTTGGTATGGGTGATGTGGTCAGCTTGGTGGAAAGGGTTAATGAAAGTGTTGAGGAGGCAGAAGCTGAAAGGCTAGCGGCTAAAGCAAAAAAGGGACAAATGGATTTCAACGATATGGCTGATCAACTCCGCCAAGTCTCGAGTATGGGAGGCCTTTCCGGTTTAATGGGCATGCTCCCAGGTATTGGCAAGATGAAAAAGCAGATGACTGAGGCGAATGTCGATGAAAAGATGATTTTGCACCAGCAGGCAATCATACAATCTATGACAACGATAGAACGATTAAAGCCAAAAATAATCCAAGCTTCTAGAAAACGTCGCATTGCCGCTGGTTCGGGCACCACTGTACAAGAGGTCAATAAGTTGCTTAAACAACTAACAACGTTAAATAAAATGATGAAAAAGATGGGTAAGATGGGTCATAAAGGGCTATCGCGACATGGCCTTTCTGGACTTGGAATGCCTGGTTTCCCGCCCGGTTTTGGCGGCCGTATAACTTGAAACTACAACATTTAGTAATTGAAAGCCGAGGAAAGAAGTCATTATGTCATTACGTATAAGATTAGCACGAGGCGGGGCAAAAAGACGTCCATTTTACCGGATTGTGGTGGCGGATTCACGGATGCCCAGAGATGGCCGGTTTATAGAGAAATTGGGGACTTATAATCCAATGTTACCTAAGGACGATCCCGCACGTGTGGTTCTGGTGAATGAGCGCATAGAACATTGGCTCTCAATCGGCGCTACACCTTCGACGCGCATAGCACGTATGCTCGCAGCTGCAGATATGCGGCCAGCGCCAGCAATCCCCTCTCAAACTAAGAAACATAAGCCTCGTGCGAAAACGTTAGAGCGTCTCGCAGCGCAGGAGGAAAAACGGAAGACAGCAGAAGACACTGCGGCTCAAACGCCACCAGAAAAAGCCGAATCCGATCAGGAGCCCTCTGTGGAACAGTCACCAGATGACAAAGTTTCAGCCGATGCTGAAGCCGCTGCAGGCAACGCCTCCGATTCTGATGAAGACAAAACAAAGGATGCTGTTGCGGAAGAGAAAGAATCTGAAGAGGGTAAGCTTGAAAACCAAAAAGATTCTTCGGGTACTGGATCTAGCCCAGTTTCGGAAAAGAAAGAAGGATAAGCTAACATTGTCGAGCAAAGCGATCGATACGGACTCAGACCGATTACTAATGGGTGTAATTGCAAGTGCGCACGGTGTGCGTGGTGAAGTTCGAGTAAAAAGTTTTACTACCGACCCAGATAGTCTTCTGGCTTATGGGCCATTTAGCGATGCGTCGGGCGTCGATGTTTATAACATTGAGGTGACTGGTCGTTCGCGTGGTTTGCTACTGGGAAGGGTGAATGACGTTCGTGACCGTAATTCTGCTGAGGCGTTGGTAGGAACGGAACTCTATATCAACCGTGATGTTTTGCCTCCATCAGGAGAAGATGAGTTTTATTATGCAGATTTGGTGGGCTTAAACGTTATACTTGAAAGCGGCGAGGTATTCGGGAGGGTCAAGTCGGTGCAAGAATATGGAGCTGGTGATTTGCTTGAAATAATAGGCCCAGATGGTCGAACAAACCTGCTACCTTTTACGCGGGAAATTTTTCCAATGGTAAAAATGAATGCGGGGTATTTGGTTGTGGTTCCACCGGGAATGGTGGAGGCGCGGGAGCACGAGAAACGTAATGTTGCGGAGTATTTGTAATGTCAGGCTGGAAAGTGGATATATTGACAATATTTCCAGAAATGTTTCCAGGGCCGTTAGGCATATCCATTGCTGGGAAAGCTTTGGAGAGAGGTTTGTGGACTTTCGAGGCCACTGATATCCGTGACTTTGCTGATGATAAACACAACACTGTTGATGATACACCGTGCGGCGGTGGCCCCGGTATGGTAATGAGGGCAGATGTAATTGACTCAGCGTTGAGTTCAATATCAGAAATTGGGGATAGACCTGTTGTATATTTAACACCGCGCGGTAAAACATTCGATCAGAAAATGGCGAGAGACTTTGCTGATGGCCCAGGAATTATTTTCGTGTGCGGGCGCTATGAGGGGATAGACGAGCGGTTTTTAGACATGCATAAGCCACACCAAGTAAGCCTTGGGGATTTTGTCCTCTCGGGAGGAGAGCCTGCTGCCATTGCCATAATTGATTGCTGTATTCGCCACATTCCTGGAATATTGGGCGATAAAGAATCCCTCTCAGAAGAGAGTTTCGAAAGAGGGCTCTTGGAATACCCGCATTACACTCGCCCGCAATTATGGCGTGGCCGGTCCGTTCCAGAAGTTTTGCTTTCCGGGCATCATAAAAAAATTAGTAATTGGAGGCGTGAACAATCAGAACGGCTTACTCGAAATCACAGACCGGATCTTTGGTCTGCTTACACTGCACAGCAATAAGATAGAAAGCATTTTATTATGAATACCATCCAAAAATTTGAAGAACGTCAGACTTCGGCGTTGAAAGAAAAACGCTCGGTCCCTAGTTTCAAGCCTGGAGACACTGTGCGTGTAAATGTGCGTGTTGTCGAGGGTACCCGGGAACGTATACAAGCTTTTGAAGGTGTGTGTATTGGGCGTAAGAATGCAGGGCTAAACAGTTCCTTTACTGTGCGTAAGATAAGTAACGGCGAAGGGGTCGAGCGGATCTTCCCTTTGCTCAGCCCGCGTATCGACGGCATAGATGTTGTGCGGCGGGGCTCAGTTCGCAGAGCTAAACTTTATTATTTGCGCGGAAGGCGTGGTAAATCTGCTCGTATTGCAGAAGATACCAGCTATCGTCGTGAGCAAGAAGAGACTGTATCGGAAGCTGTTGCGGCTGCAGTTAAGGAGGACGCTGACCAAAAAATTGAAACAGCAGATAAGGTATTAGAGTCTAAAAAGCTTGATAACGAAAAAGTTGAAAAAGAATAAAAGGAACTCAAGGTCAAGGCATAACGTGGGCGGAAAATGACGGATCCGAAAACATTATTTGAGAAAATATGGGATAGCCACCTGGTAGACGTGCAGGAGGATGGGACCTGCCTACTTTATATTGACCGTCATTTGACACATGAGGTTACAACGCCTCAGCCCTATGAGGGATTACGTCAAGCTGGTCGTGGTGTTCGTCGACCTGATGCAACCATCGCTGTGCTTGACCATAATGTGCCAACAGATTGGAATGAAAAAATAGATGAGGACTCACAGCTTCAGATTGATACGCTGCGACGAAATTGCGCTGAATTCGGGGTCGAACTATACGAAGTTGATGATGCTAGAAATGGAATAGTGCATGTCATCGGTCCCGAGCAAGGGTTCACCCTTCCTGGGACAATCATTGTTTGTGGGGACAGCCATACGGCAACGCATGGAGCATTTGGTGCGCTTGCTTTCGGTGTAGGTACCTCAGAAGTTGAACACGTACTGGCAACACAAACCTTGATCCAAGCCCCGGCTAGATCGATGCGGATTAGCGTTGATGGAGATTTGCCTGCGGGCTGCTCTGCTAAAGATCTTATATTAGCTGTTATAGCTAAGATAGGCACCGCAGGGGGCACAGGGCATGTTATAGAATATGCTGGTCCGGCAATTGAAGCATTAACAATGGAAGGTCGAATGACGGTCAGTAATATGACCATAGAGGCCGGCGCTAGGGCTGGTCTCGTAGCCCCCGACAATACCACATTTGCTTACCTTCAGGGGCGTCCGCGAGCACCAAAGGGAGATCAATGGCATCAGGCCGTATCGTATTGGAAGACTTTACCCTCAGATAAGGGCGCAAATTATGACAAGGAAGTCATAATGGATGTGAGCGGAATAGTGCCACAGGTGACGTGGGGGACTAGCCCGGAATTGGTAGCACCGATTACCAGTCAGGTTCCGGATCCAGCAGATGCGCCCACCGAGGATGCTCGCGACAGTTGGCGACGTGCTATTGACTACATGGGGCTTCGAGCGGGTATGAATATGGCAGGGATTCCAGTCGATCGAGGCTTCATTGGTTCTTGCACCAATGGTCGAATTGAAGATATTAGAGCTGCAGCCGAAGTTGCCAAGGGTCGTAAGGTATCCGATAGTGTTCGCGCGATAGTTGTACCCGGTTCCGGATTAGTAAAACAGCAGGCGGAAGAAGAAGGCCTCGATAGAATTCTTACTGAAGCAGGGTTTGAATGGCGCTCGCCGGGCTGTTCTATGTGTATTGCCATGAATACCGATAGGCTGGAGCCGGGGGAGCGCTGCGCATCAACATCCAACCGGAATTTTGAGGGCCGGCAGGGTCGGGAGGGTCGCACGCACTTGGTAAGCCCTGCTATGGCGGCAGCTGCTGCGGTGACAGGAAAGTTAACCGATGTTCGGGGAATGTTGGGATGAGGGGTAAGGAAAATTGACATCACGTCAATTACAGCGATTACAATTTGAACTCACCTGGTCGATGTTTCGATCGTAGCGTTAGTGAATGTAGATGGTTTGGTAAAGAGTGGGGTAGTAATTAAATTACGATTACTAGGATGTGGTCGGAGCGTCGAGGCAGGTTTTATAAAACTGATTCCTCTATGATTTGGGTGCTTCGCGGGTGCAAACGCTAGATATTTTGAGTTTGTTCTTTTAGGGAGCAAGGTTGTTGTAAAGGCAACAAACTAAAAAACCATATGGAAAAATTCACAAGGCTCACAGCCATCGCGGCGCCCATGGATAGAATTAATATCGATACCGATATGATCATTCCGAAACAATATTTGCGAACAATAAAACGCACTGGACTTGGGAGTGTTGTATTTGATGAGCTTCGTTTCAATGTTGACGGGACGGAGAAATCCGAGTTTGTTTTGAACCAAGAGCCGTATAGACGGTCTGGGATTATTGTTGCTGGTGATAATTTCGGTTGCGGGTCTTCCCGAGAACATGCGCCATGGGCACTGTTAGACTTTGGAATTCGGTGCATCATATCTACAAGTTTTGCCGATATATTCTACAACAACTGTTTTAAAAACGGAATTCTACCAGTTACCGTCAAATCAGATCAATTAAAAGCATTAATGGCGGATGCTTTAGATAGGGAAAACCCGGAGCTTACAGTAGATCTCAATATTGAGACTATAATTCGACCTAATGGGGGTAGGGTTGCATTCAAAATTGACGAATTTCGGCGAAAATGTCTTTTAGAAGGATTAGACGACATCGGTCTCACTTTACAAAAGCAAAAAAAGATCGATAGCTTTGAAAGCAAGCAACGGGTAAGTCAGCCTTGGCTTTACTTGGAGAATGAGAGCAAGTGAAAACGGATAAAATAAGTGCTTGGTTTTGTCGGGGCAAAGCCCGTATTTAAATTTTTAGATGCTCATGCCTGAATTACGTTCTGACAGGCTTGCGGTCTCTTAAAAAAAAAGTCGATTTTTGTGCGGTTGGCCCCAATTTCCCGTAAATGAATATTTTAAGATGGATGAATGATATGGTGTGCCTACTTGATTTTTTGCAAAACTTTGAAGGCTTATCTTTTCGATCCTCATTTGTTGTTTTGTGAGAGGTATTTTTTATGGCTGTAAACCGGAAAATTTTNATATTGCCTGGCGATTACATAGGCCCGGAAGTNATTGACCAGGTGCGCCGTGTCATCGATTGGTTATCTGATGTTAGGTCCGTAACGCTTGAAGTTGAGGATGACTATTTTGGAGGTGCGGCGGTTGAGGTCTACGGGGAGCCACTCGCAGACAAAACATTAGACAAAGCAAAAAAAGCAGATGCTGTGCTTATGGGTGCTGTTGGCGGCCCTAAATTTGATCATTTACCCCGAGATATGCGGCCTGAGGCAGGCTTACTAAAACTTAGGAAAAAATTGGATCTTTTTGCTAATCTACGACCCGCAACGACATTCGATGCATTGCTCGGGGCTTCCTCATTAAAATCTGAAGTTATCAAGGGATTGAATATCCTAATAGTACGAGAACTCACATCAGGGATATATTTTGGCGAACCTCGCGGTATTGAGGGAAAGGAAAATGAGCGCATAGCCATTGATACGCAGCGGTATAGGGAAAATGAAATTTATCGTGTTGCCGAGGTGGCATTCGAGCTCGCTCGAGAGAGAGAAGGTATTTTGCATTCAGTCGATAAGGAAAATGTAATGGCTACGGGTGTATTATGGCGTGATGTNGTGACAAACCTTCAGCGCGATCGGTACAGTGATGTTGAGTTGCGCCATTTATATGTCGATAATTGTGCAATGCAATTGGTGCGNGAGCCAAAACAGTTTGATGTTATTGTCACTGATAATATGTTTGGCGATATTTTGTCGGATTGTGCGTCAATGGTAACAGGGTCGCTTGGTATGCTGCCATCCGCTTCTCTTGGGGCACCTGACTCAAAGGGTCGCAGGTTAGCATTATATGAACCTGTTCACGGGAGTGCTCCTGATATTGCTGGGTTGAATATTGCAAATCCATTGGCTGCAATCCTTAGTTTNTCAATGATGCTAAAACACTCNCTTGATATGGTTGAGGATGGCTTACTTTTAGAGAGGGCCGTACGTGCGGTCCTTGATGATGGTATGCGGACTGCCGACATCACTGAATCGGGCGCAACTGAATTATCTACTGATGCAATGGGTGACGCAGTATTAGAAAGATTGATGAAAATGTCCGAGACATAAAAACCGTGGAAATGATTTTTAGNGCCTTACCGCGATCAACAATGAGCTTCTGTCATACAATNTTTTGATTTTTCNCTGCCGCGTGAGAAAATGCGGAGAAGGAAACAAAAAATGGGTTATAAAATAGCTATAGTGGGTGCAACCGGAAATGTAGGCCGAGAAATTCTCAAGATCCTAGCAGAGAGAGGATTTCCGGCTGATGAGGTTGTGGCTCTTGCTTCTGAACGGTCTGCAGGCAAGCAGGTTTCATTCGGTGATGAAACTATTCTTGATGTACAGGATTTAGCGGAGTTTAATTTTAAGGGTACTGATATTGTTCTTTCCTCCCCTGGCGCACAGGTGTCCGCCGAATTTGCACCTAAGGCGGCGAAAGCAGGGGCTGTTGTGATTGATAACACCTCGCAGTTCAGAATGGACCCGGACGTGCCATTGATAGTGCCGGAAGTGAATGCACCTGCAATTAATCTATATGAGAAACGGAATATTATCTCAAATCCAAATTGCTCAACAATTCAGATGGTAGTAGCGCTCAAGCCCTTACATGACGCGTTCCATGTCCGACGCGTGGTCGTTGCCACTTATCAGTCGGTTTCAGGTTCTGGTAAAAGCGCGATGGATGAACTATTTGAGCAGACTCGGAATATTTACGTAAATGCGGAAATAAAAAAAGAACACTTCACGAAGCAAATAGCATTCAATGCAATTCCACATATCGATGCTTTTCTTGATGATGGTTCCACGAAAGAAGAGTGGAAGATGGCGGCCGAAACTAAGAAAATTATCGACCCAGATATTAAAGTGATAGCGAGTTGCGTGCGTGTACCTATCTTTGTTGGGCACGGTGAGGCTGTAAATGTGGAGTTTGATAATGATATTTCTGAAGTCGAAGCACGTGATGTGCTGCGTAAGGCGCCGGGTGTGCTCGTCGTTGATGATCGAGAGGATGGAGGCTATGTAACACCACTTGAAAGTGCTGGTGAGGATGCAGTCTACGTCAGCCGCCTTCGCGATGATCCAACTGTGGAAAACGGTCTTGCATTTTGGTTGGTTGCAGATAACTTGCGTAAAGGGGCTGCCTTGAACACGGTCCAGATTGCCGAAGTGCTAATAAACAGATTCCTGTAATGCAGTGGTGGATGACCGCTTTGTTAACANATTACTGNTTTGTCNGATTGATAAGCAAGCTTATAAAAANATCACCTCAGCCGCTCTGGTGTAAAAGTTTCTGGCGGATCAAGAATTGTTCTTTGAACNGAAACNAACGATAAAGTTTCACTTTGGNTTTTTTTTGCGTTTTTTAATGCTGCATACACGCCTGCCACGGCACCTGACACTGAAATTAGGGGGTTTCCGCTTCGAACATAATTGCCAGTAAAAAGCGCGCTTAGCAAATCGCCGGCGCCATGCGATTGGATTTCAACTTTAGGTGTAATGGTTTGCCATACTTCGTCTTTNAAAGATATCAGGGTCGCGAGTTTTGAGGTGTCCGGTGCTTCGACACCNGTAATAATTATAATGGCCGAGCCNCTGTTTCTTAGGTTCTGGATGGCCTGCAATGCTGAGCNGACATCCGTTACGGAGATACCCGTTAATAAACTTGCTTCGAATGCATTGGGAAGTACTATATCGGCTAAACTAACGGCCCTGTTTTTGTAGAAACTAACAATATCTCCATTGACATAAATTCTGCCGTTGTCGCCCATCACAGGATCACANACAAACAAAGCGCGCTTATTTTCTTCTCTAGTCTTAATTACCGCATGTACCATTGCGGGTCCATTTTCTGCATTACCCAAATACCCACCAAGTACTGCAACACATTTCTTTAAAAGTCCTAGAGAGTGGATGCCGTTAAACAAATTTAAAATTTGCTCAGGATTGCTGGTCTCACCGGCAGGTGGACAAATGGCTGGGTGGTTTGATAAAGTGACGGTATCTAAAGCCCAGACTTCGAAGCCAAGTCTTTGCAGTGGTAGCCTCGCTGCTGCATTCCCGACGTAACCGGTTATGACATTGGACTGGATAGATAAAATTGCCAATTTTTCCTCTTTACGCGATGATGTTTGCGCCGCTTTTAGTTGTTTGAAAACTGATATATCAATCCAGTAGGCTGATTATTCCTATGGGCCAGAAAATCGTTCCTCAATTGCCCGTGTCCAGTGATGGTAATCCATTATTGGCATCATGCCAGAAAAATCACGATGGAACATCTCGTTTTGTCATGGTGTTACCCTCTGACTATGCTAAAGACCCGGGTTTAGCACTTCTTGCTCGTTGCGAGGCCCTTTACTATGGGTATGAGTACCCATATCGCAGTTTCTTGGATCGTCATCTCATATCAGGTGATCTGTTCATTGATGTTGGGGCTCATTTCGGAATTTATTCATTGTCTGCTGCCAGCGCTCCATGTGGCGATGTTTGTGTTGTGGCTATAGAGCCTGACCCTCGTAATTCGCGCGTACTTAGATTATGGGCAGAACTAAATCAGCGTAACGAGCAGATCGAGATTATTGAAGCTGCTTGTGGTGCGGATTCTGGTTTCACAAAACTTTGGTCATTTTCGACAATGGGGCATCAAACAGGAGCTCTGCGTCCTAAAGAGGCTCCGACTGCCTCAGGCGAGGATATTGAAATGATCTCCGTGGATAAGCTTCTTGCTGCGCGCGAGGGGTTGTCTGCTAGGCGGATATTTTTAAAAATTGATGTTGAGGGCGGGGAACCAGGAGTATTGGATGGAGCAGATGAGACACTAAAATCCGGGAGAGTTGCTGGGGTAATTTTCGAAAAGTCAACGGCATATGGGAACCGAGATTCCCTTCAAGAGCTCCACAGGGTTTCGGAACGCCTTTTGGAACTTGAATTTCGTCTTTTTTGGTTCCCACATATCCACATGCCCGGAGTTTTGATGCCTTGGATCTCAGGTGACGAGACTGGAAATATTATTGCCATTGCACCATCGTTATTAGAGGCTGTTGAGGCAAACCCAGTATACGATAGTCATTTTAAAACGTACCCACCACCACCACCGTCTATATCGGACGTAGAAGAGAGACCTTACGATCGAAACGCCCGCGCCAAATACACAAAAAGAATCATAAAGGCGAAGGCAACTGATGGTTGGCGTTGGTGCCAACCTCCAAATTTAGTGCAGGGCGCCGAAATGCGCGCCTCTTTGGTTATGCCCTATTTATTGCGGACAGGGACACTCATCGATATTGGTGCTGGCACCATGGAACTGTTTCGGAAACTTCCAATAGCTGTGAAATACACACCTCTAGATCTTGTCAGATTTTCAAAAAATACGGTTATTGCCGATCTTAATCAAAACCAATTCCCAAAAGGGCGTTGGGATATGGCAACTTTGCTTGGGGTAATTGAATATATTCATGATGTGGACCGATTGTTCGCGAGGCTAAGATCATCCGTGGGAAGACTTTACATTACATATCACGGTCTGTCGTCGAGGCTAAGCTGTGATCACGAAGATCGAAGAGGTTTGGGGTACGTGAATGATCACTCAGAACAAGAACTTGTTGCTAAGTTGTTGAGCGCGAGGTGGGAAATCACAGAGAGAAAAAATATTGACGGCCTTTTGCTTCTATGCGCGCGTTAATAACGTCTTTTAGTGACGTTTTATGCTCAGCGGTGATCACATACTGATACAATAAATATCGAAATCGGCGAGTGTGACTGATGATAAGGATGTACCGTCCGGGTGTCTCAGAATATAAAAGGCGTCGGCAATACGACAAGGAGTTGGTGGGACCACCGTGTCGCAGTATCACCTGTGCGGTGCTGCCGACGCCTTTGAAGCCGTAAGGCTCCCCGCACGAGTTTAGTCAGGTAATACCCTAGCTTAGACAACAGGCGCCCTGGCGACGACGCTGCTGTTATGCTCAAAAGTATTTCCGGTATTCTTTCGCGAACAAAATCTTTTTCCGCGCAACATCCCTGTCAGAGACACGAATGCTGTGAATACCGTAGCTACCCCACTCAAGCTTTACCAAGATGTCCCGATGCCGCTTGAGCCCGAAATTTGAGCCATACGGAGCGCATAATAACTCGTATAAAGCTATACGCATGCCGACGTACGATCACAAATCCAGCACTATGTCATGCTTGATCAAGGGTGACCGTGGACCCTTCAAATGTCCAGCGCAAAGAAAACTAGTTTTTAAATTAGTTGTGAATAACCCTTTAGTTTACGCACAGAAGACCCCCAGCTTATCCCCAAAATTTTCCACAACAAGATATTTCTCTCGATTAGTGGCATGCGATTAGGTTGTTTGCGTGTACATAATGACTGGAATTTGAACGACTTCATGAAACAAATAATCTGCCGCCGCAAACGTAAGTCACGTGTCCAAACCATAAGTTGACTTGGGACTTGAAAGGTGTGTTATGAACGCCCAGTTTAATGACAAATAGCTCTTTTTTTGACTTTCGCTATTCAACTTGCGTATTTGTGTTGTTTTGGATTGAATAGCGCTATTATTAAAGGGTAACAATTGATGTTTTGAGCTATAAGGATTTGACAATGGCGTCAACAGGCAGGCCTCTTTCACCACATCTGCAGATTTACCGGTGGCAATGGACGATGGCTCTGTCAATTCTCCATAGGGCCACGGGTATAGCGCTGATAGCCGGAAGTATCCTTTTGGTGGTGTGGTTAGTAGCTCTTGCCGGGGGTGCAGAGATATATTTAGTGTTGCGTAATTTTCTTACCTCCATACCCGGATACGCGATGTTGATTGGTTGGACATGGTCGTTATTTTATCATTTGGCAAACGGGATCAGGCATTTAGTTTGGGATGCTGGGCTGGGGTATGATTTGCCGGTCGCGCGAGCGTCAGGGTATGCTGTGTTTGCCCTTTCTGTAATTTTAACAGGCGGTTTTTGGTACGGTCTATATATTCTGGTGTTTTGAAGGAAATATAATGGGGTTACAGCATCCAATTGGTAGAGTGCGCGGTTTAGGTAGTGCGAAAGCGGGGTCACACCATTGGTGGTCGCAGCGCGTTACCGCAATCGCTCTCGTGCCGCTCACACTTTGGTTTGTGTATTCTGCATTAACCCTTGCTGGAAGTGACCATGCAGCAGGAGTTAAATGGTTGGCGCAGCCAACAAACGGCATATTTATGGTGTTGTTAGTTATTGCAACGTTTCATCATCTGCAGCTTGGTTTGCAAGTAGTCATAGAAGATTACGTTCATAACGAGGCAGTTAAACTAATGGCGTTAGTTGTTATGAAATTGAGCAGCATTGGCCTTGCCGTTGCTGCTACTTTTTCAATTATAAAGGTTTCCTTTGGGGGATAAAATCATGGGCGAAGCATATCCAATTACTGATCACGAATACGACGTCGTTGTTGTCGGAGCTGGTGGTGCCGGATTGAGAGCAACAGTCGGGCTAGCAGAGGCAGGGCTAAAAACGGCGTGCATATCAAAGGTGTTCCCTACTCGCAGTCATACGGTGGCAGCGCAAGGAGGCATGTCGGCGTCTTTGGGGAATATGGGTGATGATGATTGGCGTTGGCACATGTACGACACTGTAAAAGGTGGAGATTGGCTTGGAGATCAAGATTCCATAGAATTCATGTGCCGTGAGGCTGTACCTGCAGTCATTGAGCTTGAGCACTATGGTGTGCCTTTTAGCAGGACTGAAGAGGGAAAAATTTATCAGCGTCCTTTTGGGGGCATGACAACAAACTATGGTGATGGTACTGCACACCGCACTTGCGCGGCAGCGGATCGAACCGGGCACGCCATTTTGCACACTCTCTATCAGCAGTCTCTCAAACATTCGGTTGAATTCTTCATAGAATTTTTTGCGCTGGATTTGATTAGAAATGATGATGATGAAATTGCTGGTGTGATGGCATGGAATTTAGATGACGGATCTATTCATCGGTTCAAGGCTAAAATGGTAATTCTTGCAACTGGTGGTTACGGCAAAGCTTACTTCTCTGCAACATGTGCACACACTTGCACAGGCGATGGGGGAGGAATGGTCTTACGCGCAGGCTTGCCATTGCAAGATCCGGAGTTTGTGCAATTTCACCCAACCGGCATATATGGTGCTGGGTGTTTAATCACCGAAGGAGTGCGCGGGGAGGGTGGTTATGTAACCAATTCCGAGGGCGAAAGATTCATGGAGCGTTACGCTCCCTCAGCAAAGGATCTCGCTAGCCGAGATGTGGTTAGCCGTTCGATGACAATTGAAATAAGGGAGGGGCGCGGCGTAGGTTCGGAAGGCGACCACATTCACCTGCACATAGAGCATCTTGATCCAAACGTGATAGAAGAACGCTTGCCGGGCATATCAGAAACCGCAAGAGTATTTGCTGGGGTCGATGTCAATAAAGAGCCCATCCCCATAATTCCAACCTGCCACTATAATATGGGAGGTATTCCGACAAATTATTATGGTGAAGCACTTACTGTTAATGGGCAAGAAAGTACTGTCCCAGGCTTAATGTCAATAGGTGAAGCCGCTTGCGTTTCAGTGCACGGTGCCAACAGGCTTGGTTCAAACTCATTACTAGATCTTGTTGTGTTCGGTAAAGCCGCTGCGAAGCGCTGTGCCGAGACTGTGGATTCTGAAGCCTCACACAAACAATTGAGGTCAGATGCTGGAGACGAGGCTTTGGCTCGCTTAGATAAATTTCGCCATGCTAACGGTGATACCCCCACAGCCTCACTTCGTCTTGAGATGCAACGCATAATGCAAGGAAATTGTGCAGTGTTCCGGACAGGGGAGGTTCTCGATGAGGGTGTCAAATTGATGAAAGAGGCCTGGTCGAAACGAGACGACATAAGTGTTAGTGACACGTCGATGGTTTGGAACTCAGATCTAGTCGAAACACTAGAACTGGATAATCTCTTGGGGCAATCAATGGTTTCAATGACATCAGCAGCCGAACGCAAGGAAAGTCGTGGAGCGCATGCGCGAGAAGATTTTCCCGATCGCGATGATGAGAATTGGATGAAACATACTTTGGCATGGTGCGACGAAGAGGGTAATGTCAAACTTGATTATCGTTCCGTAGTCATGCAAACGATGACTAACGAGGTTCAATCATTCCCTCCAAAAGCGAGGGTTTATTAATCGTCTTGCATCATCCGTACGACAGAGAATATAGACAGAGAATATAGGTATTTAGTATAGGGAAAAGAGACGAGAAATGGCGCAATTCACTTTGCCCGCGAACTCTAAAGTAGTGACCGGAAAAACATTTCCGGCGCCTGCTGGGGCAAAAAATCTCAAGACGTTCAAGATCTATCGGTGGGATGGAGATACTGGAGAGAACCCTCGTATCGACACCTTTGAGGTTGATTTGGACAATTGCGGCCCGATGGTCTTAGACGCGCTTATAAAAATTAAAAATGAAATCGACTCAACGGTTACTTTTCGTCGGTCGTGTCGTGAAGGTGTTTGCGGTTCTTGTGCAATGAACATTGATGGCACAAATTCCCTTGCATGCACCAAGTATATCTCAGATGTAGGCGGTGCTGTTAAAATATATCCTCTGCCGCACATGCCAGTGGTGAAAGACTTAGTTCCGGATTTAAGCACAGCCTACGCGCAACTAGCTTCTATTGAGCCTTGGATGAAGAACCAATCTCCGGCGCCGGCCAGAGAAAGGTTACAATCACCGGAGGAGCGCCGCAAGTTAGATGGGTTATATGAATGCATCTTGTGTTTCTGCTGCTCTACGTCATGCCCCTCATACTGGTGGAACGGCGATAGATACCTTGGGCCAGCCATCCTTTTACAGGCCTATCGTTGGATAATTGATAGTCGCGATGAAGATACGGGTGAACGGTTGGATCAACTAGAAGATCCCTTTCGGCTCTATCGTTGTCATACTATCATGAACTGCACTAAGACATGCCCAAAGGGCTTAAATCCAGCGGGGGCAATCGGCGAGATAAAAAAACTCATGTTGGCCCGACAATAATTTATCATTTTTCCAAAGAGCTACTGAGGAATCTTAATAATGCTCCATAATAGATGGTTTGTTTTGTTGTGGTGTGTAGGGCTGTTTCTGTTCCTTTCTCGGGAAGGGCTGGCAAATGAGTTTGAGGCCGGGAAAAAAGCTTTAGATCAGAAAGATTACTTGAATGCGGTTAAATCCTTTCGTGCTGGTGTTGCAAAGGGCGATAAGCAGTCACCCAACGCATTGGGTGAATTATATGTGTTGGGATTGGGCGTCGACAAAGATAAGGGTATTGCTTGCCGATTGTTTCTCAAGGGCGCGAAGAGAGGAGACGCTGCTGCTCAACATAATTATGGTATTTGCATGGCAAAGGGTAAAGCTAGTGAGCCGAATTATAGCAAGGCGCACAAATGGCTCTCATCGGCTATGGATCAAGGTTACAAACCTGCTTTTTGCGAGTTGGGTAATTTGTATATTTCGGGGAATGGCACAAATAAAGATGCAAAACGTGGATTCGATCTTTGTCTCAAAGGCGCAAAAGCTGGTGAGACTAAAGCTGCCTCTCGTGTAGGTGAGCTTTATTTTGCAGGCGTTGGCACTAAAAAAAATTTGAAACAGGCGTATCGCTGGCTGAAAAAGGCTGGAGATAAACAGCATCCGTCTGCTGCATATAATCTGGGATTGATGTACCTTAAAGGAGAAGGGGTAGCGAGAAGTGAAGACAAGGCCAGAAGGTGGTTTACAGTTTCCGCCTTGCAAAGGCATGTGATTGCATACGTGCCGGCGGCAACACTTTACAGGAATAAAGTCATGGATTTGTTGGATCGCGAGGACATTGATGAGCGGTCTACTCGGTGGGCAATATTTTTCCTTACACTAGCTCACAGCATCCAAACAGGGCCAAAACAAAAGGCCGCTTACGCCAAGCTCATAGATCTTTTCTCAGAGTTGTCGCCGCGTGCGCGTCGCTTAGCTGACCAAGACCTGGCTAAATGGAATGCGAACAAAACATAGTGAAGATTTGTTGAATTGTTCGAATAATGCGCCTAAGCCAAATAGGTTAAATGAGTTGTATTTTTTTTGTTTATTAGGCATTTGAGATTTTTTATTTGCTAATAAATCGCAACCAAATTTCTTGTGTTGAGCTGAATAAACAAACTGCCTACGCTACAAGCTTCATTTGCAGAACCAATTTTCGCTAAGACCTGTACAGTTGTTCCAANGCTTTTTTAGCCTCCTCGGGTGCATTATTAGCTAACAACCTATCTGCCGCTCGCTTTCTTAGTCGAAAAGCATAGGGATCGGGCTGCAGCGAGAAATAATCTGACACGCCTAACTCCCGAGCGGCATGCAATGGCCAGTCGCTATGATACATTAACTCACGGGACATTCCTATCAAATCAGCTTTTCCGCTCCTCAAAATGTCTTCAGCTTGTTGAGGTTTAGTTATCAAACCGACCACCATGACTAATGCATCAACTTCATTTTTAAATCCTTCGGAAAACCCTACATGGTAACCTTGTACTCTTGGAACGTTAGGTAAATTACCGTCGCCTGTAATACCACCAGAAGAAATATCTATTATATCAACGCCCCTTTCCNCTAGCGCTCGTGCGAAAACCTTTGATTCTGAAAACCCCCAAGCCCCCCCCTTGCCGTCAACTGCCGACAANCGAAATGCCAGTGGTAAGTTTTTGGGGAGGGCTTCCCTGACGATTTCGGCAATTTCAATAGGAAAGCGCATACGGCCTCGAAGGTCGCCGCCATAAGAATCTGTTCGAAGATTGCTNGTCGGTGACAAAAACTGATGCAAAAGGTAACCGTGTGCACCATGAATTTCAATAATTTCAAAGCCNGCATCGACCGATCTTTTTGCTGCTTCTCGAAAGCATTCCTGGACAAAAGAAATATCACCTGAGTCCATNTCTTTTGGCAAAAATCGGCGTTTCACTGAATTCAATGCGCTGGGTGCAAGCCCTTGCCATGGGGGCATCCCGTTTTTTATGTCGTCGTCGGTCAGTGCAGCAAACTGTTCCATAGGGCCACGGCAAGAAGCTTTTGATCCGGTATGGCCAAGCTGNATCGCCGGCACTGCTCCCAAGGATTTTAAGAACTCATTTATTCGTCGATAACCGGCGATATGGTTATCNTCCCATATGCCAGCGCATTGATAAGATTTGCGCCCCCGTGCCTCAACTGCCGTCTCCTCTCCGTAGATTATACCTGCGCCGCCGAAGGCATAGCGTCCAAGATGGACTAAGTTCCAGTCATTCGGCATCCCCTCATTTGAAACATATTGACACATGGGAGAGACTACAATGCGGTTCTTAGCTTTTATTCCGCGAATCTCTATGGGTTCAAACAACAGTGGTTTAGTTGTATTGTCTTGCATTTGTCCTCTTCCTCTCTCGGCGGAGCTAGATTAGGGTGGAGAAGATTTGTTGGTTACAAAGGTAAAACACATGGCTCAATGGGTTGGTGTGCAGCATAACGGCGAATATCGATTTGGGAAGCTTGTTAAAGAGATGGTTGTTCTTTGTACGGGTAGTATGTTTGACTCTCCAAAAGAGACTTATGAGACTTTTCCATTTAGCGATGCAGTGCTCGACCTACCTTGTTACCCAACAAAAGTGGTAGCTCTTTGGAACAATTCGCGCGGGGTCGCTATAAAGCAGGGATTAGAGCAGCCGGATAATCCCCTGGTTTTCATAAAAACTTCCAATACATATTTGCCGAGTGGCGGGGTCATTAGGAAACCAGTCAATTATGATGGCCGTGTGATTTTTGAAGCAGAACTCGGCATTGTCATTGGGCGTGAGGTGTATAACGCATCACAGATTGAGGCAGCAGAATCAATATTCGGATATACTTGCGTCAATGACGTTACAGCGCTCCAAATAATAGGCGAAAATGATAATTTTGCTCAATGGACACGCGCTAAAAACTTTAACACTTTTACACCTATGGGNCCCATAATTTCTAGCGATGTTAAGTTGGCTGATATGAATATTCGTGCTGAGCTAGACGGTCGCGAACGGCAGAACTATCCTTTGAGTGATCTTTTTTTTGGGCCCGAACAATTAGTTCACTTAATTTCGTCATTTATGACTCTTTATCCCGGCGACATCATTTCCTGCGGCACTGGGTTAGGGGCATTGCCAATGCGGCCCGGGATGCAGATTGATGTGAAAATTGACGGCATTGGTACGCTGTCAAATACTTTTTGTAACTGAGCGCCGAGTTTGGATGGCAATGACTGAAACTAAAAGCGAGGCTTCAAACCTAGTTGCTATTAAAAATGACCCTCGCCAGGTATATGAGAGTCGCAAGAAAATNGGAACGTTGAAGCCAGATGTATTGCAAGAGCAAGCTGTTGAAAAACTTCAGCGCTTGCACCAATNACTTTACGGCTATGAGGCTAGGCCTGCCATAGCTGGCTGGAGGACTTGGTTTCGTATTGGGGGAAAGCACCATAAAAGCCCTCAGGGCCTTTATATTTTTGGGCCAGTTGGACGCGGAAAATCTATGTTAACCGATTTATTTTTTGATTGTGCACCGGTCAAACGCAAGCGGCGCATCCATTTTCATGAATTTATGATTGAGGTTCATGATGCTGCGCATGCTTGGCGAAAAAGTAAAGTCTCGAAGCGGGGCCGGGACCCGCTTCTGCAAATTGCAAAGTCCATTGCTTCTGAAGCATCGCTGCTATGCTTTGACGAATTCCACGTTACTAACGTGGCAGATGCGATGATCTTAGGCAGGCTTTTTGAAAACCTTTTTGAACTTGGGGTAGTCATAGTTCTCACATCAAACTTCGAGCCAGATTTACTCTACAGAAATGGATTACAGCGGGAGAGATTCCTGCCTTGTATCGAATTATTGAAGGAGCGCCTTGATCCTATCGAGTTAAACTCGCCGATTGATTATCGGCTTGCGCGCCTCAAACAGATGAAAGTATTTCATTTNCCCCTTGGTCCGCTATCAACCCAAGCATTGGAAAAATCTTTTTTTGACCTCACGGAAGGCGCACTTTCAACCCCTGAGGTCGTGAGTGTTAAAGGTCGTGATATTAAAGTAAATCGTGCTGCGCGGGGTGTGGCGTGGTTTGGTTTCGACCAGCTCTGCGGTGAGCCGCGCGGGGCAGAAGATTATTTAAATTTAGGGAAGAGGTTCCATACAATAATACTGGATGGTGTCCCGTCTTTGACTGAGGAGACCCGCAATGAGGCTAAACGATTTATTACGCTGATCGATACGCTGTACGAGTTAAGGGTTAATCTTGTTATGGCCGCCTCAACAGCACCACACGATATTTACAAAGGATCCACTCACGCTTTTGAATTCGAACGCACACTTAGCCGCTTAATGGAGATGCAGGCTGACGACTATATAGACACAGCACACCAGGGATTTTCAGGCTAAACTTGCCCTGCTCTAGCAAAGGCGTTAGGACATAAAGAATAATTAGCAATTGACGCCTAAATAATATCGGGCGGTAGCAATATGGGGTAGTTTCGTATGGCACGTAATAAGATTTCATTGGTGGGCTCTGGGCAAATAGGTGGCACGTTGGCCTTATTGGCTGGTTTAAAGAATTTGGGAGATGTTGTGCTCTTCGACATCGCTAAAGGAGTGCCTCAAGGCAAAGGCTTAGACATCGCTCAAGCCTCGACAATTGAAGGCTTTGACTCAAAAGTAACCGGGGCCAATAGTTACGCCGCCTTGAAAGGTTCGGATGTAGTTATTGTAACCGCTGGCGTTCCTCGCAAGCCTGGAATGAGCCGAGATGATTTGCTGGGAATTAACAATTCTGTAATGCATGCTGTTGGGCAGGGAATAAAAAAATACTGNCCCAAGGCCTTTGTCATCTGCATTACAAATCCTCTCGATGTAATGGTGCACCAGTTACGGAAAGCCTGCGGNCTGCCNTTNAACAGAGTTGTCGGCATGGCCGGCGTACTCGACTCCGCCCGATTGCGTTTATTTTTGGCCCAGGAATTCAATGTTTCAGTTGAAGACGTTACGGCCTTTGTTCTAGGTGGTCATGGAGATTCAANGGTTCCCTTGGTGCGCTATTCAACCGTGGCGGGGATCCCGGTCCCGGACTTAATAAAAATGGGGTGGACGACCAAGAAGAGGATAGAAGCTATCGTTGATCGTACAGCTAATGGTGGTGGCGAGATTGTACAACTTCTTGGAACAGGGTCGGCTTTTTACGCACCAGCTTCATCTGCAATTGCAATGGCTGAGTCATACATTCTTGACAAAAAACGTGTNTTGCCCTGCGCTGCCTATGTTAAGGGCTCNTATGGGCTTGATGGGCNTTATGTTGGAGNTCCAGTTGTGATTGGGTCTAAAGGTGTTGAGCGCATTATTGATATCAAGCTCAATGCAGATGAACGCAAAAAATTTCGCCGGTCGGTCAATTCGGTAAAAGGCCTGATAAAAGAAGTTGAGCGAATCGAAAAAACCACAAAGAAATGATGTTTTTCGATCTGCGATGTCCAATAAAATAAAATTCTGCGCAACGACGATCTAATACATGACTTTGTTGCGTCCTTGAATGGGCATGTTTTAAGGTTAAATTGTTGTCGCGGATACATTATTCACTTTTATGAGAGTTCCTAGAACGATTGGTTAGAGCCTCGTTNGACTAACTGCCGGTGGTCGATAATAGTAATTTCGGATAAGGGGTTGGGATTGATGAATATCCATGANTATCAGGCCAAAGGCCTTCTGAAAAAATTTGGTGTGCCAGTTCCGGAAGGGGCTGCGGCATCCACAATTGATGAAGTGGAGAAAGTTATTGATAGTCTTGGAGGTCCGGTTTGGGTTGTGAAGGCCCAAATCCATGCGGGTGGGCGTGGAGCTGGCTCCTTCAAAGAAAAACCAGAGATTGGCGGAGTAAGTATTGCCAAATCAAAAGAGGAAGCCTTGGGGCATGCAAAAGCAATGCTTGGCAACACACTAGTCACCAAGCAAACCGGGCAGTCTGGTAAGGAAGTGCGCCGAATTTACATAGAGGATGGATGNGAAATAGGAAGCGAGTTCTACTTAGCGCTACTAACTGATCGGGCAACTAGCCAAGTTACTGTGGTTGCGTCCACAGAAGGCGGTATGGAAATAGAAAAAGTTGCAGAAAAGACGCCTGAAAAAATTACTCGGGTTTCTATCGATCCTTTAATCGGCATGACAGGATTCTCCGCCCGCCGCGTCGCTTCTGGCCTCGGTTTGGGAGGCGGTAAGCTATCTGCAGGCATTAAATTGTTGAAGACTCTCTACAAAACATACTGCGAGCTCGATGCCACTCTTCTCGAAATTAACCCCTTAGTTGTTACAAAAACGGATAATTTGGTAGTGCTTGATGCTAAAATGAATTTTGATGACAATGCACTATTTCGACATCCGGAAATTGAAAAAATGCGCGATGAAGCCGAGGAGGACCCGTCCGAGATTGAGGCAGCNAGCTATGATCTTAACTATGTAAAGTTAGATGGCACAATAGGTTGCATGGTAAATGGAGCAGGGTTGGCCATGGCTACGATGGATATAATCAAGCTATACGGTGAAGAACCTGCCAATTTTTTAGATGTTGGTGGGAGTGCAACAACAGAAAAAGTGACTGCAGCTTTTAAGATAATTTTATCTGACGAAAATGTAAAAGGAATNCTAGTTAACATATTTGGCGGGATCATGCGGTGCGATATAATAGCTAAAGGCGTTGTAGAGGCGGCAAAAGAGGTTAATCTTTCCGTGCCATTAGTTGTGCGCTTGGAGGGTACCAATGTGGAAGAGGGCACGAAGATATTGGCAGACTCGGGCCTCACCATAATTTCCGGAAAAGATCTTGGTGATGCCGCGAAGAAAATTGTAGAAGCGGTTAGGGGTTAGGTACGATGGCGGTTTTAGTTGACAAAAATACTAGGTTGATTTGTCAGGGTATCACTGGATTGCAGGGCAATTTTCATTCTGAGCAAGCAATAAGTTACGGGACGCGAATGGTTGGTGGTGTTACTCCAGGGAAAGGAGGAACAACTCATCTAGATCTTCCCGTTTTTGATACTGTGAAAGATGCTGTTGACCGTACCGGCGCCACCGCGTCTGTGATCTACGTTCCCCCCCCATTTGCCGCTGAGGCNATATTAGAAGGGATCGATGCGGAGTTGCCCTTGATAGTATGTATAACTGAGGGGATCCCTGTCCGAGACATGGTGGTAGTNAAACAGGCCCTCAAAACTAGTCATACTCGATTGATTGGGCCAAATTGTCCGGGAGTAATTACTCCCAATGAATGCAAGATTGGCATCATGCCGGGGCATATCCACCAGCGTGGGAAGATAGGGATAGTCTCGCGTTCCGGTACCCTAACCTATGAAGCAGTGGCACAAACAACGGCAGCTGGGCTTGGTCAAAGTACATGCATAGGCATAGGCGGTGATCCTATAAATGGCACAGATTTTGTTGACTGTTTAGAATGGTTTGTCGCCGATAATGAGACAGAGGGTATTATAATGATTGGTGAGATTGGCGGAGATGCGGAGGCAAATGGGGCCGAATTCCTTAAAGCGTCTGGAACCAGAAAACCAGTGACNGGGTTCATTGCGGGGCGTACTGCCCCACCGGGTCGAAGGATGGGTCACGCGGGAGCGGTTATATCCGGTGGTAAGGATACCGCTGAGCACAAAATTGATGCTCTCAAGTCCGCTGGAATTCATGTCGCTGATAGTCCATCCGAGCTGGGCAGCACGATGCTGAAATCAATGGGCTCAGGTTAACTGCGAGTGCAAAATTAATCTTTGAAAAGGAGCGCGCGTTATGGCGCAGTATTCTGGTGAGACCTCCTTCTTGTTTGGCGCAAATGAGACATATATCTCTGAGATGTATGATAAATATTTAAACGACCCCGATTCTATTGACCCCGGATGGTCTACTTACTTTGATAATTTAGAGGAACTTGAACANTCTGTTGTACAAGACTTAAACGGTCCTAGCTGGGCTCCACGGAAGACATCGGTCTTGGGGCAGAACGAAACATTATTATCTGTGGCCAGTTCTGCACTTGGCACTTCTAACGAAAAGGTTCCACCTAATACACTNATGTCTCAAATGGGTGGAGTTGCGGACAGTGCTGACAAAATTCGGCAGGCAACTCAGGATTCAATTCGTGCACTGATGCTTATCCGAGCCTACAGAGTACGTGGTCATTTAGAAGCCGACTTAGATCCCTTGAGACTCCAAAAGCCATTGCCACATTCGGAACTAGATCCTGAAAGCTACGGTTTCAGTGAAAACGATATGGATAGGCCTATCTTTATCAATTACGTGCTTGGATTGGAGTCGGCTACGCTTCGAAATATTGTTAAGATTCTTCGTGAGACTTATTGTGGCTCAATCGGCGTTGAGTTTATGCACAAAACAGAACCGGATGAGAAAAGTTGGATTCAAGAGCGAATAGAGAGCGCCCGGAACCAAACAAAATTTACCAAGCTTGGCAAGCGCACGATCTTGGAACGCCTAACAGAGGCTGAACTTTTTGAGCAGTTTATTGACCGGAAGCACAAAGGTGCGAAAAGGTTTGGGCTCGATGGGGGCGAAACTACAGTTCCAATGCTCGAGCAAATGCTCAAACGTGGCGGCCAGTTAGGAATTGAGGAGATTGTTATAGGAATGCCGCATCGCGGGCGCCTGAATGTTCTTGCAAATGTCATGGGTAAGCCTTACCGAGCCATCTTTTCTGAATTTCAAGGCCAACCGGCGGCTCCCGAGGATGTCCAAGGGTCAGGTGATGTAAAGTATCATCTTGGAACATCAACGGAACGGGAGTTTGATGGCAACGTTGTTAGGCTCTCCCTTAATCCGAATCCGAGCCATCTTGAGGCAGTGAATACGGTGGTGTTGGGGCGTGTTAGGGCAAAGCAACTACAACGCGGTGATGAAGAGAGAGCGAAGGTAATGGCTGTCCTAATGCATGGGGACGCTGCTTTTGCTGGTCAGGGAATAGTTCCAGAGACATTTGCTTTATCTGATCTGGATGGGTACGAAACCGGGGGGACAATACATCTAATTGTAAATAATCAGATTGGCTTTACGACTATGCCATCATTTTCTCGGTCTTCGCCCTACTGTTCAGATATGGCAAAAGCTGTTGGTGCCCCGATTTTCCACGTTAACGCGGATGACCCAGAGGCGTGCGTTCATGTGGCACGTCTTGCCACCGAATATCGGCAGCGTTTTAAGAAAGACGTAGTAATTGACCTTATTTGCTATCGGCGCCATGGGCATAATGAGGGTGATGAGCCTTCCTTTACTCAGCCGCAAATGTACAAGAAGATAGCAGGGCATTCGACTACGCGAACTATTTACGCTAAACAACTCGAGAAAGAGAACGTAATTGAGAAAGGTGAAGCTGACAGCATTGCGGAGGCATTCAATAAAGATCTTGATACTGAATTTGAAGCTGCGCAATCTTTTAAGCCTAACAAAGCTAATTGGCTTGAAGGCAAGTGGTCGGGGTTGGTAACTGCCTCAGGGGATGAGCGTCGCGGAAAAACAGGTGTAAATCTCGACCTTTTAAGAGAGGTGGGGTTTGCAATTTCAAAGGTTCCTCCCAACGTTAATGTTCATTCTAGGATCGTACGGCAATTAAAAGCGAAGAGAACCATGATTGAGTCCGGAGAGGGCTTCGACTGGGCGACGGCAGAAGCACTAGCATTTGGCACGCTGCTTTGTGAATCAACGCCGGTCCGACTCTCCGGTGAGGATTGCCAACGTGGAACGTTTAGTCAGCGACATTCAGTATTAAACGATCAGGAAAGCGGTAACCGCTACGTGCCGTTGAATAACATACATTTCGGTCAGGCGCCATTTGAAGTCATTGATAGCCCACTCTCTGAGTTTGGTGTCCTTGGCTATGAGTATGGCTATAGTGTTTCGGAGCCTCATGCTCTTGTCTTGTGGGAGGCGCAGTTTGGGGACTTTGCAAATGGTGCACAGGTTATAATAGATCAGTTTATTTCCTCTGGTGAGTCTAAGTGGCTACGGATGAGTGGCCTTGTACTTCTTCTCCCTCATGGTTACGAAGGGCAAGGGCCCGAACACAGCTCGGCCCGGCTTGAACGTTACTTGCAGCTATGCGGTGAAGATAATATTCAAGTAGCTAACTGCACCAATCCAGCCAATTATTTCCATATTCTGCGTAGACAGATTAGGCGTGAATTTCGCAAACCGCTTATTCTTATGACGCCTAAGTCTTTGCTGCGCCATAAGCGCTGCGTCTCTTCGATCGAAGAGTTTGGTCCAAAATCTACATTCCATCGTGTTCTTTGGGATCACGCACAGCATAGTGGGAAAATTTTTGATGATGAGTCGATCAAGCGTGTCGTAATTTGCTCTGGTAAGGTTTATTTTGACCTATTAGAAGAGCGTGATAAACGAGGTGCAATGGATACTTATCTTTTGCGGNTAGAACAGCTATATCCATTTCCAACTAATGCGCTTCGTAATGAGCTTGCGAGGTTCAAGAACGCTCATGTTGTTTGGTGTCAGGAGGAGCCAAAAAATATGGGAGCATGGTTCTTCATCAATGACCTAGTTGAAGAGTTAATGGTAGAACTGGATATGAAGCAGAAGCGCCCAGTTTATGTGGGTCGTTCATCTGCGGCAGCGCCGGCTACGGGTCTTCTAAAGCGGCATTTAAAAGAACAGGTTGATCTTGTTAATGCTGCGCTGACCTACGAGGAATAAAGTCGAGAAAATAGGAATGGCGGCTAAGAGGAGTCGAAAATGGCAGTTGAGATAGTAGTGCCTACTTTAGGCGAGTCAGTTAATGAAGCAACGGTAGCCAAGTGGCTTAAAAATGTGGGAGATGCGGTCAGTGTGGACGAGCCTCTGGTTGAACTCGAAACAGATAAAGTGTCGCTAGAGGTGCCATCCCCTTCAGCGGGCACGCTGAGTCAAATCATTGCAGTTGATGGCGCAGAGGTTGCAGTTGGTTCCGTGCTTGGTAATTTAGACGAAGGCGCTGCGGAGTTGACGCCAACCGTAAATCCGTCGACTGGAGAAGATCAGAATTTGACAGACAAACCGCAATCTCGAGCTCCAAAGCTTTCTCCAGCGGTACGTAAATTAATTGAAGAAAAGAGAATTGATCCACAACAGATTACTGCTACAGGCCCTAAAGGTAACATTACAAAAGGTGACGTATTAGAGTTTCTCAAAACTAAAGATAGTGGAACACCCGCCGTTGTTCCGGCAGAAACAAATAAGCATAGTGCGCCGCCACTTACCTCTTATGATNCTACTGATTTACCTCCACGGCCGGCGGACGAGCGCGGTGAGGAAAGAGTTCGCATGTCTCGGTTGCGGCAGGCCATTGCGCGACGTTTGAAAGAGGCCCAAAATAATGCGGCTATTTTGACCACTTACAATGAGTGCCGAATGGATAATCTGATAGCACTTCGATCAGAGTATCGTGAGATTTTTGAGAAAAAGTATGGANCAAGACTAGGATTTTTATCTTTTTTTCTCAAGGCAGCTATAATCGCACTTAAAGAAATTCCTGCAGTAAATGCTGAAATCTACGGCGACGAGATTATTTATAAGAATTATTATGACGTNGGAGTTGCGGTTGGAACGCCACAGGGTCTTGTGGTGCCCATTGTTCGCGACGCTGACAAGTTAACCTTCGCGGAAATTGAAAGCACTATTGCTGACTTTGGCAGGCGAGCGCGGGACGGAAAGCTTACTATCCAAGAAATGACTGGTGGTACTTTTACTATATCAAATGGTGGAGTTTACGGCTCTCTCATGTCAATGCCGATCCTTAACCCACCCCAGTCAGGAATTCTGGGCATGCATACGATTCAGAAACGACCAATCGTAACTGGCGATCAGATCGAAATTGCTTCGATGATGTACTTGGCACTGAGTTATGACCATCGCATTGTTGACGGNCGGGAGGCCGTAACTTTTTTAGTNCGTATGAAAGAAGTATTGGAAGACCCGCAAAGATTATTGATAGACGTATAACATTTTTAAATCGATTGTTGGAAAAGTGTTCGTTGCAGCAAAAACCAGGCGTCATTATGGGATAATTTGGAATGGCGTAAGAAGCGCCCTAGGTGTACCAGGCATNGCAGTTTTCTCGTCAATGCTCGGTTTCGGAGCGCTTGCTGAGTCAAACGGGCTTGAATTGTCGGTTGCGGTTGCAGTCACACTAGGTGTTTGGGCATTGCCCGGACAGATAGTCCTAGTTGACTTGTATCCTTCGGGCAGTTTGACAGCGCTTTTTTTTGCAGTGCTCTTTGTTAACGCTAGATTTTTTCCTTTAGCATTGGCGACGCTACCTCTGGTGAAGGGGGCAGAGAGTTTCCGCGTGGTTCACTTATTATATGCGCATTTACTTTCAGTTATCAGCTGGAGTCATATGACGAACTTTGCGCTGAAGATTGAGCAAAGTAAGCGGCCTGTTTATTTCGTTAGCTTCACTATTACGGTGCTTACATTAGCTGGAATTGCGACCGTTGTTGGCTACATAGTTGCTGACAGGGTACCATACCATTTAAACTCGGCACTTTTAATAATACCAACAATCTACCTACTTATGCTAGCGGCTAGCGCGCGCACCCTTTTACCTATTGTCGCTGTGCTTATCGGTGGTAGTGCAGTAGTAGTTATAGATTGGAGTTTTCCAGGATGGGGTCTAGTACTGGGTGGATTTGTGGGTGGCACACTTGCATTCTTGCTGGGTTTGCGTTTGGAGCGACGTGGTGAATGAATTATCGCAATGGACATTTTTTTTAGTTGCGGCCGTCGCAACATTATTACCTCGTGCACTAGGAGCCCTCGCTGCGGGCCGCTTGGACCCCACAAGCCGTATTTTTGAGTGGATGACGTGCGTTGCATACGCTATGGCGTCGGGTCTTGCATTGCGCATGTTATTTTATCCTACTGGTGCCTTGGGAGAAACCTTGTTGCTTGATAGGCTCATTGCCGCAATCGTAGCTCTCACAATTTTCTTCCTTATGAAACGCCAATTACTTTTTGGTTTTGCCTCCGGGGTTTTTGTTTTTTGGGCAATTGGGTTTTTGCGATTAAGCCAATTCAATTGATTGGTTTAAACCCGGCCCTTACAGAAGACTTTAGCGACAGACAAGTTTTTTCGGAGATTGTCACCATGAAACGAAAAAGCATCTTCATTTAACGTCTTTCTCGACACATTGGCCGAGGGGGTTCCATCTGGCTTAATGCTTATAAATCGTAGGAATTCGTTAATTGTTTTTGGAGGGCTGGCGATGACCCTTCCGCGTCGAATATTACCAGCTACCGTTACGCCTACGACTTGACCTTTCCGATCCAATACTGGTCCTCCGCTAATACCACCGAATGCACCGAGGCGCGGAGCCTGAAGTTTTACTGCCCAGGCAATAGCCGGTTCGACAAAGCTTTGCCTGCCAACTTTACGTAATTTCCGGCGCCCGATAAGTTCTGACAGCAGGTCGCCCGGCTCACCTTGTGGAAAACCAAAATGATAACCTGTCTGGCCGACAATTAATTTTTTGGAAACGGGTCGAATTGCAATGGCNGGAGGTGTACGACTA
Organism: Rhodospirillaceae bacterium; assembly: GCA_002711555.1. The sequence goes on from PARQ01000015.1 coordinate 119,706, forward strand.
GTTTGTAGTACGGCGATATCCGCATTCGGATGNACATATACTTTTTGAACCCAAAACCCTTTCTGCGCGGTTTGTGAAGAAAATATCCCGACTCGGGCACAGTCATCTACGACATGGCGTGCCGTTAACCAAAATCCTCCAGTACTCACCGGAAAGGCTGTTCCTGTGGCATTTCCGCCACTAGTTCCCCACTGTACCAAAATTTCGGGATCACTAGGGGAAATATCGGGTAGTACCTTTTCGAGCTGAGCTTCCTTTATCGANCGGATAAATCCGGGTACTCCTGTTTGCGGTTTTTCCGTAANAGGGCCCGGGCTTCGGTCTCGTGGAATATTTTCGCGCTCAATGAATAATCCGCCAATGGTCCAAACAATAGCGGCAAAAATAAATGTCCAGCCTGTTGGTAATCGCATTGCTTGACACCTTTAGCCGGCAACGCTGGCTGCTGCAATCAACCCAACAGCTAGTTTGATAGCTGCGAGNAGGATAGCCGGCCCAATTTCGTTGGCCTCTACTCGTCGAGCTAAATCCCGTATAAGAGCATCTATCACNCTATAGGAAATCAACATAAGTATTAAGGTTACAACCCCCCAAATTATTATATCCCATAGGTTCAGACTCGTTTTGAGCGAAGCAGCTAGGGGGATAGCAAATCCAACTATAGCTCCTCCCAGAGTAATGGCTGCAGCATTATTCTTATTCTTGATCAGCGAAATTTCGTCAAATGGCGTTATGCGGATATAGATAAATAGTCCGGCACCTAACATTAAAAATGTTACGCTGGAATGAAGCAAAAGAAAGGGGAGTCCGGTCATTAAACTATCAAAAATGGCAGTCATGCTCTCTCCATCATGTTGCTAAGGATCAATAGATCTTATGCTATCCTAATGCGAACGNTTATTTGCCGCTAGNCTTGCCGTNGATGATATTTTTGAACGTGACAGAGNTGATTGTCGCAGATAGGGTAAAGACAAATATTGATCTGATGGTCGGTTTGATTCCTTAGGGAGATAATATTGCTATGTCGGAAAAATACGATTTGGTTGTCATTGGTGGTGGCCCAGGCGGATATGTTGCTTCTATTAGAGCAGCCCAGCTCGGCATGAAAACGGCCTGCGTAGAAAAGCGCGGTACTTTAGGAGGTACTTGTTTGAATGTAGGATGTATTCCTTCCAAAGCGCTTCTTCAAAGCTCTGAAAAATATGCTGAGGCTTGCGGCGAGTTGGCTGATCATGGTGTTGATATCAAAGGTGCTGCGCTAAACCTGAAACAGATGATGGCACGGAAAGACCGGATTGTTAACGACCTCACTAAAGGTATCGAATATCTTTTTAAGAAGAATAAGGTTGATTACTTCAGTGGCCACGGCGCTCTTGCCGATGGCAAAACTGTAGAAGTGGCCTTGAATAAGGGTGAAGAGCAAATATTAAAGGCCGAAGCAATCTTAATTGCTACAGGATCGGAAAGTACACCTTTACCTGGAGTGACGGTTGATGAGAAACGCATTGTAAGNTCGACTGGGGCCTTATCGTTTTCTAANGTGCCAAAGCACCTGGTGGTAATTGGNGCTGGTTATATAGGTCTCGAGATGGGTTCGGTCTGGCGCCGGCTTGGATCCGAAGTCACCGTTGTAGAATTTCTGGATAGGATTACACCCGGCATGGATGCTGAGGTCGCAAAACATTTTCAGCGTATTTTAACAAAGCAGGGGTTTAAGTTTTTGTTGGGCACCAAAGTCTTGGGTGCAAATACGAATAAGTCGAAAGCTTTATTGAGACTGGCTTCCGTGAGCAAAAACGAGGAAAGCGAAATTGAATGTGACACTGTATTACTTTCTGTTGGGCGGCGACCTTATACGAAAGGTCTTGGTTTAGAAAAGATTGGCATTGAACTAGACGCCAAGGGTCTGATTGTGGTCGATGAATCATTTCAAACCGCAGTTTCTGGGGTTTATGCTATCGGCGATTGTATTCGAGGTGCCATGCTCGCTCACAAAGCTGAAGAGGAAGGTACGATTGTTGCCGAGATCTTGGCTGGGCAGGCTGGCCATATTAATTACAACGCGATTCCGGGGATTGTATACACTTGGCCAGAAGTTGCGTCGGTGGGGAAAACTGAAGAACAATTAAAGGAAGAGGGAGTATCATTCACTTCTGGAAAGTTTCCTTTCACAGCAAATAGCAGGGCCCGTTGTAATGATACAACTGAAGGGTTTGTAAAAATTCTTGCAGATTCGGAAACTGATCGCATACTTGGTGCACATATTATAGGCGCTGATGCAGGGACAATGATTGCTGAGTTGGTGGCTGTTATGGAATTTGGGGGCGCGGCAGAGGACGTGGCCCGGACTTGTCACGGGCATCCGACGTTGAACGAGGCAATTAAGGAGGCAGCCTTAGCCNTATCTAAAAGGCAAATTCATGCATGACGAGCGAACTAAATTGTTTTACGAGTTTGCCTTCTAAAAATGGGAAAGTATCCTCCCCGCCGAAAAAGAGTGAAAGCTGTCTGGAACCGCCTGATAACATTGGCGGCAGGCTGGGGCTTTATTTCTCTCGGCATCGTGGGGATCATATTNCCTGTCATGCCAGGGATTATATTTTTAATTNTTGGTGTGTATCTACTTTCCCTCGAATCTTTTTGGTTTGCAAATAAGTTGGATAAGGTAGGTCAGAAATACCCGAAATTCGCTAAAATNAATTCTTCCGCCCGTATCAGAGCGCGGCAGATTTTGAGGCGCATATTAAGCAGCAACTAAATTTGTTTTTACATGTTAGGGTGCAAAACATTCAGACGCTTTGATAAGTGTANAAAAAGGAATGCAGTCCATTTTAGAGCGAGGATTTATTTAGTTACTTCGTGGGTGCGCATTATATTGTCGAAGGATATGCCCCTCATCAACTTCAGTATATATTTGTGTGGTTGATAATGAAACATGCCCCAGAAGCTTNTGTATCGAACGAAGGTCTCCGCCGTTAGATAGTAAGTGGGTTGCAAAGCTGTGACGCAGTGAGTGTGGGGTAGCGCTATCAGGTAGGCCCAGTTNTTCTCGTAATAACTGCATTCTTTTTTGAATTATTCTCGGACTCAGTGCCCCCCCTCTGACACCCCGAAAAAGTTTATCCTCGGGCATAAGGTTGTACGGGCAGCCCTTTAAATAAGACCGTACAGCAATCTGGATAACAGGTAGTATTGGTACTGTGCGTTCTTTGTTCCCTTTTCCCAAAATTCTTAAATTGTTGCCAATCGGAGCATNTTTTACCAATATTCCTAACGCTTCGCTAATTCGGAGGCCCGCGCCGTAGAGTAGTAACAAGACGGCTGCATCACGCGTGGCGACCCAAGNATATCTCGTCNCGTTTTTGATAGTTTCCACAGCGTGTATCGCATTCTTTGCCATTATCGGTTTTGGCGTCCCGTGCGGGATTTTTGGAGCATTCAAAGTCTTAATTGCGGGATTGCTACCTAAGCTATTGCGTTCAAGCCATGAAAAAAAGCCTCGAACGACCGAGAGGGCTCTGGCGATAGTTGTTTTTTTGAGGCCATTATTGGCACGGCTCGCTAGCCATGCCCGAAAATCGACTGTCCGAAGGTTTAGGAGGGTGGAAAGTGTTGGGGAAGCACCAATATGATCGGCAACAAAGTATAAGAAATATTCTATATCGCGAAGGTATGCATTCACGGTGTGGCCAGAAAAACGGCGCTCATTAGCCAGCCAGATAGACCAGTCAGAAAGTGATTCCCGTAGCGCGGAGTCGGCGCATATAGGGTTGTCAAGCAAGGTTATGATTTTGGGATGTCGAGCCATGTGCTTATCACGTGTTCTAATACGCATGCGAGAAATGCTACTAATTCAGTTGACTGACCAGAATCGAAACGAAGTGGATCTCGTGAACCAAAAGCTATCAAGGAAGGAGGTGTCACAGAAGAGATGTTAAGTCGAANGATAGCCTCNGAGCGAATTAGTGATGCTCCGGCACCAAAAATTTGCTTCTCGCCAGTAACATCGCCGCGCAAGCTAACGCGCTTCTCGACACCTAGGCAGCGCTCGACCTCTCCTTCTGGAAGAATCACTAAACCTCGCGTGTCTAGTAGGCGCATTTTCTCATTGTCGGCTTCTATGCATAAGATGACCATATCCAAATCGAGCATGACCACAAAATCCGTGGTAACCGTGTGGATCACCTGTTCGAAAGATTTCGAAGCTAGCACAGCCAATACACATTCATGGATGCGACCCANACTTTGTTGATTGGTGCGTGCAGTGAGCAAAAGGTCTTTCCGCTCTTGTTTGAATTCTTCTGCACTATCGCGCAACTTATTGATTACGACACTTTGGAAATTAATTACTCCCTCGCCAAGGCCGTTATCAGGTGAGCTGATGGCACTCAGTGCTTCCGGGTGCTTTGAAAAAAAATCGGGTTGGTCACGCAGATACGCTACAACATCGGCAGCGGTTATCTTGGGGGCGATTTTTGTTTTTGATGGCTCTTGTTTCATTTTTTGCCTAGAGAATAGACTGGCCGGTTTTTTCCCAATCGGAGGTGAAATCAGCTAGCCCTTTATCGGTAAGTGGATGTGAAAACATTTGGTGGAGTACTGAGGGAGGAACGGTGGCAACATCGGCCCCTATCTTTGCTGCCTCTACCACATGCATGGGGCTTCGAACAGATGCAACCAACACCTCGGTTGAAAAATTAGGATAGTTTGCGTAGATATCGCAAATGTCTGATATCAAATCCATCCCATCATTAGCGATATCGTCCAGCCGACCGACAAAGGGGGAAATAAAACGTGCGCCCGCCTTTGCTGCCAGTATGGCCTGATTTGCCGAAAAGCAAAGTGTAACATTTACCATTGTTCCTTTGTCGCTTAACAATTTACAGGTCCTCAGGCCTGCTCGTGTTAGAGGTACCTTAACTGCTATATTTGAGGCTATTTCGGCTAATTTCTCGCCCTCTTTGAGCATAGTGTCAAAATCAGTTGAAGCGACTTCTGCGCTGACCGGGCCATCTACAAGGGAACTGATTTCTCGCACGACTTCAAAAAAGTTTCGTCCAGATTTATTTATCAAAGATGGGTTTGTGGTGACGCCATCTATGAGTCCAGTATTTTCTAATTCGCGAATTTCATCAATTTCAGCAGTGTCCACGAAAAACTTCATTTTTGCGTCCTCACAATTTCAAAATCATCATAGCGGCCAAGTATATTTTCTTTATAGCCTTTAATATACTTTATCCCATGGCTGAACCGCATACCACATCAACTGCTGGAAAAAACACTGGCATGCAGAGAATTCAAGTTCTCATTCCCCTACCCCTTTCTGGAGTATACGATTACAAAGTTCTAGGTGGCGTAAAAATTCCTTTAGGAACATTTGTTTATGTGCCGCTAGGCAAACGCATAGTTGTTGGCGTGGTGTGGGGCTATAGTAGTCACGGCATGGTTTGTGAGGATCGCCTGAAGCGCGTTGACGGGACTGTTGATGTTCAACCATTGCCCGACTCGGTAAGGCGATTCGTAAATTGGGTTGCGGATTATACGTTAAGTCCCCCTGGTGCAGTACTACGNATGGTTATGTGTGTGCCTAAGGCACTAGAGCGCCCAAAACCACGTGTTGGATTTTCACTTTCTAATGAACCAACTAATTTCCTCATGACGGCTGCTAGAAAAAGGGTGCTCGATTTAATGAAAGGTGGATGTCCCCGTACTGCGGGAGAACTCGTACGAGAGGCACGAGTGAGCAGTGGAGTGATAAGAGGTCTTTGCGACTTGGGCGCTTTAGAAAAAGCAGAACTGTCGCCGGATGTACACTTTCCATCTCCAGATCCGGACTGTCCCGGCCCAAAATTATCCGAATTGCAAACATTTGCTGCCGACAAGTTAATTGGAGGCATTAANGANAAAAAATTTTCTGTTACTCTTCTGGATGGCGTAACTGGTTCAGGCAAGACCGAGGTTTATTTTGAAGCAATTGCAGAAACCTTGCGACACGGTAGNCAGGTTCTGGTCTTGCTTCCTGAAATTGCACTCAGCGCACAGTGGCNTACCCGATTTGAGTCGCGGTTTGGCGCGGCGCCCGTTGAATGGCACTCAGATTTGGGTCAAGCAGATCGCAGGCACAGATGGCGTGGTATTTCCGAAGGTAGTATTAGAGTAGTCGTCGGTGCGCGGTCGGCACTCTTTCTGCCTTTTGACCGGTTAGGGATGATTGTTATTGATGAGGAGCATGATGGTTCGTTCAAGCAGTCTGATGGGGTGCTGTATAATGCCCGCGACATGGCAGTCGTTCGTGCTAAATTGGAAGGCTGTTTGGCCGTACTGGTAAGCGCCACCCCGTCGTTGGAAAGCATGNNCAATGTAAAGCGTGGAATGTATAGGCATCTTGTTCTACCAGAACGACATGCGGGAGCATCTATGCCTAAAGTGGAAATGATAGATTTGCGCCTTTGCTCGCTGCCTCGCCAGNGTTGGCTCTCTCCCCCGCTCCAAGATTCGTTAAGGGCTAATCTCAAAGCAAATGAACAGTCACTTCTTTTCCTCAATCGAAGAGGTTATGCTCCTCTAACTATATGCCGTGCCTGCGGGTTTCGTTTTAACTGCCCAAACTGCTCTGCATGGCTAGTGGAACATCGGTTTGCCGGACGGTTGAACTGCCACCACTGTGGTTTTGAAATGCAAATGCCAGACTCCTGCCCTGATTGCGGGACTAATGGCGTTTTGGCTGCTTGCGGGCCAGGGGTAGAACGGTTGCTTGAAGAAGTACTTAATTTACTGCCGGACGCGCGAGTAGGGCTAATGACAAGCGATACCATCCGCGGTCCTGGATCGGCAGCAAAAATTGTTGAAAGAGTACATAAGCGTGAAATTGATATATTGATTGGCACACAGCTCGTTGCAAAGGGTCATCATTTCCCGATGCTTACACTTGTGGGTGTGGTTGATGCAGACCTTGGATTGAATGGTGGAGATTTGCGCGCAGCTGAGCGGACCTACCAAATGCTTCATCAAGTATCGGGAAGAGCGGGAAGGGCCGAGTGTGCGGGGCGGGTGTTATTGCAAACATACCAACCTGAACATCCCGTTATGCGTGCTCTTGCTGCGGGAGATAGAGACAGCTTTATTGCAGGGGAGACTGCGCTACGNAAGGAGGGTGTGTGGCCGCCCTTTGGCAAACTAGTGGCCCTAATCTTATCGGGTCATCAAGGTGATCAGGTTAAAGCGACGGCTTTTAACGTAGCTCGATCCGCACCCGATGATACCGCGATACGTGTTCTAGGTCCCGCGCCGGCTCCACTAGCCATGCTGAGGGGTAAACATAGGTGGAGACTACTTGTTAAAACCACTCGGTCAGTNAAAGTTCAAAATGTTCTGTCATCTTGGCTTTCTGAGGTAAAAATTCCAAATGCCGTGCGACTCCATGTCGATATTGATCCGCAAAGCTTTCTTTGAATGCTAAAATTAGCCAACGCTCGTAAGGCGCGACCTGAGGACGCAGAGTCGTAGCTTGTCTCCGCACAAGGCGTGTGTTAATTAACCGCTCAAATGCAGGATAGTCGTTAACCTAGNAATTCCGTNTATTTAGAAGTGTCGTAATTTCTTTATGTGCTGAATTCAATTGAAACCGAGGGGATAATTCACTTGGCGGTGAAAACAGGCGAAACGGGTGTTGCGCCGCGCTATGCATCGGCGTTNTTTGAGTTGGCGGACGAATCTGGTCAACTGGATAAGGTCGCGCGNGATCTAAGAGCCATTAATNACGCAATTACAGATGTGNAAGATTTGCAGCGTTTGGTNCGAAGTCCAGTAATTAGTCGGCGCGAGGCGGGCGCTGCCATGAGAGCATTCTTGGAGAATGCGAAGGCTAGCGAATTAACGCGTAATTTTGTCGGGTTGGTGGCATCCAATCGTCGTTTGTTTGCCTTGCAAGCTATGATACGTGCTTACCTGGACAAACTATCTTCTAGGCGTGGTGAAGTGTCAGCAGAAGTNACTAGCGCTATAAAACTTACAAAAAAACAGACTGATTCTATTGCTTCGGGTCTTAAAACCGCAGTNGGAGCAAAAGTTTCAGTAAATGTTCAAATTGATCCATCGTTAATCGGTGGGCTTGTAGTTAAAGTGGGCAGCCGAATGATTGATTCTTCCATAAAAACAAAATTGTCAAAGTTGAAACTCGCGTTGAAAGGGGCAGCCTGATGGAAATTAAGGCAGCAGAGATATCCGCAATACTCAAAGAGCAAATCGCGAATTTTGGCGCTGACGCGGATGTCGCCGAAGTAGGGCAAGTTATTTCTGTCGGTGATGGTGTAGCGCGTGTCTATGGGCTTGATAATGTTCAGGCAGGGGAAATGGTTGAGTTCCCGGGTGGAATTAAGGGCATGGCGCTTAACTTAGAGCATGACAACGTTGGCGTGGTGATCTTTGGTGATGACCGCGATATTAGAGAGGGAGATACCGTCAAACGTACTGGTGATATTGTCGATGTGCCGGTTGGAAAGGGGTTGTTGGGACGAGTTGTCAATGGTCTTGGAGAACCAATTGATGGGAAAGGCCCAATAGACAGCGATGAACGGAGTTTAGTTGAAGTTAAGGCGCCAGGTATTATCCCCCGCCAATCAGTTCACGAACCGGTGCAAACTGGTTTGAAGGCTCTTGATGCATTAGTTCCAGTTGGACGGGGTCAACGTGAATTAATAATTGGTGATCGTCAAACTGGAAAGACAGCAGTTGCTATAGACACAATTATTAATCAAAAGCCTGCTAATGACGGTGATGATGAATCAAAAAAATTATATTGCATTTACGTTGCTGTTGGGCAAAAGCGTTCCACCGTTGCGCAAGTAGTTAAAACTTTAGAAGACTATGGAGCAATGGAATATACGATTGTTGTTGCGGCATCGGCTTCAGAGCCAGCTCCGATGCAATTCCTGGCACCCTATGCTGGNTGTGCCATGGGTGAGTACTTTCGGAATAACGGTATGCATTCATTGATCATTTACGATGATCTTTCAAAACAAGCTACTGCCTATCGTCAGATGTCTCTTTTGCTGCGGCGTCCACCTGGGCGTGAAGCCTATCCTGGCGACGTTTTCTATTTGCATTCCCGATTGCTTGAGCGTGCAGCAAAAATGAATGAGGAGTTGGGTAGTGGATCACTTACGGCTCTTCCTGTAATTGAAACTCAGGCCAACGACGTGTCGGCATATATTCCTACCAATGTAATATCAATTACGGACGGCCAAATCTTTCTTGAAACAGAGCTATTCTACAAGGGTATTCGGCCGGCAATTAATGTTGGCTTGTCGGTGAGCCGAGTAGGCTCTGCAGCTCAAATAAAAGCAATGAAACAAGTAGCTGGAACCATTAAGCTCGAACTTGCCCAATATCGTGAAATGGAGGCNTTTTCGCAGTTTGCATCAGACCTCGACGCGGCTACTCAGAGACTTTTAGCGCGAGGCGCCCGTTTGACGGAGCTATTGAAACAACCTCAATACTCGCCGTTACCTGTTGAGGAGCAGGTTGTCTCAATTTTTTCNGGGGTCCGGGGGTTTTTAGATGATGTGTCTATTGCGGATATTAATTCTTTTGAGCAGTCGCTTTTGACNTTGGTACGAGACAAACATTCTGATGTATTAAACAAAATACGTGACGAGGGTGAGATCTCCGAGAGCACGGAGAAAGAGTTGATTAAAATTATTGAAGAGTTTGCCAAGTCGTCAAGCTAGGCCCCTAAGGTTTGAGAAAGCTATTTAGCAAATGCCGAGTCTAAAAGACCTTCGCAATAGAATAACAAGCGTTAAATCGACGCAGCGCATAACCGCAGCGATGAAGATGGTAGCGGCTGCGAAGTTAAGGCGTGCTCAAGAACATGCATTGGCGGCGCGACCATATGCTGAACGGATGGAGGATATACTCCGTTCGCTTGGTGGTAGTNCTGGAATTGGAGGTTCTCCACTTCTTGTTGGAACCGGCTCAGATAAAACCCATCTCTTGGTGCTAATTTCAGCAGATAGGGGCCTTTGCGGCGGATTTAACATTAGTCTGATGCGTGGTTTGCGCGAAGCAATCAAACGCCTACAGTCCGAGGGTAAAACTGTNCAGCTTTTCATTATAGGTCGCAAAGGCGTTGGCCTTGTTAGGAGAGAGTTCGCAGAATTGATAGTGGAGGTAGCAGAGGATATATCAAAACCCTCTCCTTCGTTTGAGGCTGCATCTAATATAGCTGACAGCCTTGTACAAAGATTTAGCAATAATGAATTCGATATCTGTACTATTTTTTACAATAAATTCGTGTCTGCCTTGACGCAGACAGTTACACCGCAGCAACTCATACCGTTTGCATTCGCTGAGGACGGTATTGAGTCGATTGTTACGACGTCTAGCGCACATGAATTTGAGCCGTCAGAGGAACAAATACTTGATGAGCTTCTGCCGCGCAATATATCTACGCAGATTTTNAAGGCCATGTTGGAGAGTTTTGCATCTGAACAGGGCGCGCGTATGACTGCGATGGATAATGCGACTCGCAATGCAGGAGATATGATTAACAAGCTAACCCTGAACTATAACCGCAGTCGTCAGGCCCAAATTACCAAAGAGTTGATAGAAATCATCTCAGGTGCTGAGGCGCTCTAGAACGATGACAAATTGATAGGAGTCGAAAATGGCGAGTAATACAATCGGAAGNGTTTCCCAAGTNATGGGCGCCGTAGTTGACGTGCATTTCGACGGTGAATTACCACCAATTCTGAATGCATTAAAGTCAGAAAACCAAGGCAAAACCTTAGTGCTTGAGGTTGCACAGCACCTTGGTGAGAACACTGTACGCTGTATAGCCATGGACACGACAGAAGGTATGGTGCGCGGCCAAGAGGTTACTGACACTGGTGCGCCCATCTCCATGCCGGTCGGTCCCGAAACGCTTGGCCGCATTCTAAATGTCATTGGAGACCCCATCGATGAACGAGGCCCGGTTGGGAATAAAAAAACACTTCCAATACACCGAAGCGCTCCTGAATTTGTAGACCAGTCAACTGAGACAGAGCAATTAGTAACGGGCATTAAAGTTGTTGATTTGCTCACCCCATATGCCAGAGGAGGTAAGATAGGATTATTTGGCGGTGCAGGTGTTGGTAAGACGGTGCTCATAATGGAGCTTATAAATAATATTGCTAAGGCACACGGGGGTTATTCTGTATTTGCTGGTGTTGGAGAACGCACGCGTGAAGGGAATGATCTCTATCATGAAATGATTGAGTCTGGTGTGATAAATCCCGACGGAGAGTCTAAAGCAGCACTTGTTTACGGCCAGATGAATGAGCCTCCTGGCGCTCGCGCTCGTATTGGACTTTCGGGCCTTACAGTGGCTGAGTATTTTAGGGACGAAGAAGGGCAGGACGTTCTTTTCTTCGTNGATAATATCTTCCGGTTTACGCAAGCTGGATCCGAAGTATCTGCGTTGTTGGGGCGCATCCCTTCTGCTGTCGGTTATCAGCCAACGCTGGGTACTGATATGGGAGGCTTGCAAGAACGCATCACCACCACCAAAAAGGGTTCGATCACGTCAGTGCAAGCGATATATGTGCCAGCCGATGATTTAACTGATCCGGCGCCGGCTACTGCATTTTCCCATCTTGATGCTACAACGGTNCTTAGCAGATCGATTGCAGAACTTGGAATTTATCCTGCGGTGGACCCACTTGATTCGACTAGTCGAATCCTCGATCCGAGGATAGTCGGTGATAACCATTATCAGACAGCGCGAGACGTTCAAGAGGTGCTTCAGACCTACAAATCACTGCAAGAAATCATTGCAATTTTGGGTATGGATGAATTGTCCGAGGATGACAAGCTCACAGTAGCGCGAGCACGTAAAATTCAACGGTTTCTCTCTCAACCCTTTCATGTTGCTGAGGTCTTCACTGGATCGCCCGGAAAGCTGGTTAATCTCGATGATACCATTAGCGGATTTCGCGCTATCGTTGATGGCGAGTATGACGAACTTCCTGAACAGGCCTTTTATATGGTTGGTGGNATAGATGAGGCTATTGAGAAATCAAAGAAAATGGAGGCGGAAGCCGCATAGATGGTCGAGGCATTAAAACTTGAGTTGGTCTCTCCGGAGAAACTAATTTTGTCAGAAGATGTCGAGATGGCAGTGCTGCCAGGCGGTGAGGGAGACTTTGGTGTTATGCGAGGACATTCACCTGTTATCTCGACGTTGCGTCCTGGTGAAATAGTTATTTTCGAAAAAAACAAAATTAAAAGCCGTATCTTTGTAGGAGGCGGCTTCGCTGAAGTGAATGACCAAATATGTACTATTTTAGCTGAAGATGTACAGAATGTTGACGATATAAACCGCGATGAAGCACTAAAAATGCTCGGCGTTGCTGAGGAGGAAATACATGCTGCAGCAANTCAATCGGTTCGTAATATCGCAACTCGAAAACGAGACTGTTTAGCCGCCCGNTTGTCTGCAGTTGATAATCCNGCNTATTCGTAATTATTTTCTGTATGGGGTTGTGCAGTAAGATGTCTGTAGCACAGGCATAGATTTTTAACTTGTATTTAAGCGATAAGACTCAGTAATTCCCCAGGATCAAGCACCCCATGTCCCTTGGGTAGTTTTGACAAGCCTATAAGTGCAGCATGATCCACAGCGCCCAGGCCGATAGGATCACCCTTAAAGCGGCCTTCGGGATTAAAAACAAGNTCNCCGTTAACTTTTTTTGCATCACTTAAATTGCGATCCTTNTTTACAAAGTTATCACCTCTCTCCTTTTGTTCCTTCGCTTCTTCGATTTTACGTTCTTGTATTTCTTGACGAGCACGAACAATCTTGGCGTCAGCTTCAGCTGCTACCGCCCGGTCAGCACTTGATGGCTCTTGTGGAGCTAATGCAGCCCGNTTCACTGTTTGCATTTTGCGTATTGTAGCTTCCGGATTATTGGGAACAACAGACGTATCTATTTTGACCTCGCCACCGACTGCGTACAATTTTCCATCTGGNCCNCGAATGGTGCGATAAGTTGGTGAACTCGCATAGTGTCCTCCTGCAATCTGATGAGCGCGTTCATGTTCACGTACTTGCCTGTCACGTGCCTTTAATGCTTGTACTTTCCGGCGTTCAGCATCTGTAAGGCCGTCCTTGCCGTCCGCATGCATATCTGTGTGATCTTTTACGGTGTTTGTATCTTCTCCCGGTTTTTCGGTGTCTAGATTTCGGGCTTGCTGCGCCATGGCTAAAGTGTCTTTATCGAGTTTTGAGAAGGAGCCCCCGGGGAGAGTGGGAACCATGCCACTCNGAGTATTAACTAATTTNTCTGTCCCTAAAAAAGTTGGTTGGGTTTGTGTCTCACCGCCAACTCTNATTTTGGCAAGCGACGGCCTATTAAGCAAACCCGCTTGAGCTGTTATAGGTCGCGCTGCCTCTATTTGCGGAACCATCGTAATCGAAACCCCTTATGCGTAAGACTAGGAAAATAGTCTCGTCGATTATAAAAATCTTTCAAAAGTTAACAAATCAAAATAGTCACACTCATATAAGTATACACACCTGCGAGTAAGNCATATTTTTCATTTGCCACAATAAAAACCCAAATTATGTGATCTTAAAACCATATTAAATATATTAATTNGAAATTTGTCTAGTTGGTAGGCATAATATTTAGTCAACCAGTAGAGGCTGGAATATGCGTATGACACGCTCATAAACATCTTTTTTGAAAGGAATAATGAGTTTTTGCAGCTGCTGGGCCTCAGCCCAGCGCCAATCGGAGAATTCTGGGTTTCTTGTTCGAATGTTTATATCGCTGTCAATGCCCAGGAAACGAAAAGCAAACCATTTCTGCTTTTGTCCACGATAACGGCCCTGCCATACTTTTTCTGAAATATGACACGGCAAATCGTACGAAAACCAATCCGGGCATTCTGCTATCAATTCAACANTNTTGGTGCCAATTTCTTCATNGAGTTCCCGAAAAGCTGCCTCAACTGGTGTCTCTCCATCTTCGATGCCACCTTGGGGCATCTGCCATTGAGAGTCTTGTGTATCAATTCGTTTGGCTACGAAAACGCGTTTGTGACGGTTAATCAGCATCATGCCAACGCAAGGTCGGTATGGACGATGGTCATTTTTTTTATTTTTCATCGTTTTTGCATTTTAAGGATAGCCGATATAGGAGCTAATGCTAAACCACGATCCTCTACTTGGTCAGTCCATCGTTGTATCTCGGCTATGNTTAATGGGTATGGTCGAGCGATAGCAACTGCATAGCCTCGACTATTTGCTAATTTTTCTGCTTGCATTAAACGAGCACGTATACCCTTTTGGGTAAGAGTGTCATCAATAAAATAATCTCGGGCAACGGATGGCGTTGTCAGGCTCTCCGCAATACTAGCTGCTGAACTTAGAGGATTTTCGCGAACGTCTAATAACATTAATCCGCGCGTTTTTAGCTCTTTTATAACGGGACGTAACTTGTTTGGTTTTGTTGTAAATTTGCTGCCCATGAAAGTGCTAACGCCCACATAGCCTGTAAGACGGCTCAAAACCCAATGTAAACGGTATTTGTTCTGATCTTCTGGGAGAGTAGTTAAAAGCGTATAAGGACCGGGGTCATTCTTGGGGTATTCAAATGGTTCCATTGGCAAATCTACTAAAACTTCGTGTCCAGCTGCTCGACTGGCGCTTACCCAATCTTNGAGACCTCTTGAATAGGGAGCAAAGGCGAGTGAAATCGGCCCAGGTATTTTTTTNAGCACTGTTTTGGTNGCATTTGCTGATACTCCCAATCCTACGAACACGATTGCAACGCGGGGTCGCGTATCAGTTTGGTCAAATGGGCGGCTGTAAACCTGCCACGACTTGCGCCCGCCTTCGCCAATAATGGGCAGTGGCCCAAGTGAATTATTTTCAATTATTCTTGGGTCGGGGTGGGTTTGAAGTTCTGGTGTNGGCTTTTTTCCGGTATTGCGCGCGATTGGCTCAAGTGTTTGCGCCAGCTCTGGCGGGTTTTTCAATTTACTTGTAGGCCGCTGNATCCTACGNCCATAGTGTTTCGACTCATTTTTATCATTTACAGAAACGGGTTGGTCAGTTTTTTCCGGCCTATTCTGAGTTGACCTAGTTGAGAGTTTTATCACTGCACGGGGTTGTTTGATATGCGCCTCTTTCCCTAAATTTTCGTTGCCTGAGAAAAGCCATATGCTGACACAAATAATTACAAAGGCTAAGGCGCCGATGAGAAAAAATTGGGGGGTCCTGAACAGTGATTTTGTAGGCTTTGGCAGGCCAAATATTTCTGCCATTTCCTGTTCGGCATCTTGACTCGGTTTGAGTTTGAACATGCCCAAGGTTAGNTTGGGTATACGGAAACCTCACTCNATCGGTAGACGCCCCAGNTTCTGNNTCTTTTTCAGCATCAGATTTACGTTTTNATAAATTGAAGCGAAGCGGTAGAGTTTTNAGCGTATTAATCAAACTCAATTACTTTCCCCCGCTCGGGTTTGCTGCATTAATGATAGACTGCGCAACAGATCCAGAGCGCGNGTCAGCTGATAATCCTGAAGTTTCAGGGTACGTTTTGTTGGAGTNGGTTTTTCCTCTGAGGCATCTTGTTTTTNATTTTGCTTATTNTCTGCTCCTTCAAGCGATTTATTATCCTTAGGTCTCTGNCCGTCATCCTCTCTCTTATTTNTTTTCTCGTCTTCGGANTCATTTCTCAGAGAGTTCCTNAGAGATGCTTCGCTCCGAATATTTGGCCGGTCAATAATCTCAGGTTTTGCTTGTTGTACAATAATGTCTGGACTTATTCCCTTAGCTTGAATTGATTGACCGCTAGGAGTGTAGTAGCGTTGAGTGGTCATCTTGATTGCTCCATTCTGGCCTAATGGGATAATGGTCTGAACAGAACCTTTCCCGAAAGATTTTGTCCCTAGGATAATTGCTCGACGGTGATCTTGTAAGGCGCCGGCCACAATTTCAGATGCTGACGCGGATCCGCCATTTATGAGTACTACCAGTGGAGAGCCTCCGGTGTCATCTCCTTCCTTAGCTTGGAATCGCTGAGCTGACTTAATATCACGACCACGCGTTGATACGATCTCACCTTGATCAAGAAAGACGTCACTGACGCTTACAGCTTGGTCTAGAAGCCCTCCTGGATTATTACGAAGGTCTAAGACATACCCTTTAATGTTAGCACCAATAGTGCGTTTGAGCTCCTTCACCGCGTTCTTTATCCCGCGGGTAGTTTGCTCGGTGAAATTAGTGACACGTATATACCCAACCTGGTCTTCCGCGCGGAACCGAACTGATTGAATTCGAATGCGAGCACGAGTAATCTTCACATCAAATGGTTTCTTTGTGTTGCGTCGTATTGTTATTTTGATATCAGTGTTGACCTTGCCGCGCATTTTTTCGACTGCTTGCGACAAAGAGAGGCCGCGGACAGGCGTGCCATCAATATGTGAGATTAGATCGCCGGCTTTGAGGCCGGCCCTGAATGCTGGTGTGTCGTCGATTGGCGAAACAATCTTTATCATACCTGTATCCTGGTCTAACGTAACTTCGATCCCTAGGCCGCCAAATTCACCACGCGTCTGAACTTTCATCTCGTTAAATTTTTTCCTATTGAGAAAATTGGAGTGTGGATCCAAGTGCCCCAGCATTCCCTCGATTGCAGCCTCAATCAGATTTTCATCAGATATTTCTTCGACGTAGTCATTACGTACTCGTTCAAAAACGTTCCCAAATAATTCTAACAATTGATATGTGTCGGTTTCGGTCTTCAAGTTTGTGGTCAATGCAGGCATAGTTAAGGTCATTAATGCGCTGAAAATTATGNAAAACTGTCCGAAAGCGAGGAATCTCCGTGCACATATTGTTTTTACTTTCTTTATCACTGTCATTCCTTTCGAGCAGTCAGAGAAAACATAAATGTAAGTCANNTTAAGCCANATTTCTTTCATACATAATAGCCCAGCCTTAGCCGCGGCGGCGAACGGTTTTGTATGTTACCCAAGGCAGCGGGTTTACTGGCCTTCCACGTCGTCGCAATTCGAGGTATAGCATTGTTTTCTTCCCNGATGTGCTGGCCATTGCGCCGATTGGCTCTCCAGCCAATAGCCACTGTCCTAACGAGCTATCGAGCCTTCCAAGGCCCGCCAAAAGAGTGTGATAGCCACCCCGATGTTCTATNATTATTATTTTTCCGTAACCACGAAATGGTCCGGAAAATGCTACTCTGCCGTCAAAAGGAGCTATAACTTGCGCTCCAGCACGAGCAGCTATAGTGAGACCTTTTGCAGTGTTCCCGCGTCCTGAGGACTGCCCATAGGATTTTACAATAACACCGCGCGCAGGCAATCGAACACCACCACTTGCCGGAAAAATGCGAATGGCAACGGGGTATTTATTTTTGCGAGTCTTTGGCTTTNGTATCGGCCTTTTATTTTTCACCCCGTTTTTTTGCAAAGTGTTAAAGAGGTCTCTCAGAGACTTTGCTTGCGCTGTTAGTTGTGCAACACGCCTCGTGATCCGCGCTTTTTCTACATCGGTAAGGCGGCGAAGGGAGGCTTTGCGGGCAACTAGTGCGCGCATCTTTTGGCGCTCAGTTTCTAGTGCTTGCGTTGCTGTCGCCATCTTTTCAAACTGTGCGAGCATCTCCGTTTGTAACNTATCTAATTCATTTACCTCTTTCTGNAAATTACGAGCNCGCAGGTGTATCCGAGGCACGGCAGCGCGTAAAAGTGTGGCGCTGCGCACAACGTTAATAGGTTTTCCTGGAGCGAGAAATAATGCTTCGGGCGGATTACGAGAAAGTCGTTCAATCGCAGCGAGTGTGCCTTGCATTTGTTTGTGGCTGAGTTTGAGCCTTTTCCGCCTTTCGGTCACATCTGTATGTAAGACTTGCAATTTTTCTTCGATACGGGTCATGTGTGCTTCTTGAGCCTGAACAGTATCGGCAGTAGAAATCATCTGGTCNCTGAGACTTGCCATTTCAGCAGCAATAATCTTGGACCGTTGTTCAAGTTCGCGCTGACGAGCTTGGTCGGATGCAAGTTCTCCTTCGATTTTTTTTAGGACGCGCGGTTCTTGGGCCCAGATGCTTGACACCCCCGTGGATACTACAAAACAAATTATAGCAGNTNACAATAGCAGAGTTATTTGGTTTCTAGCCTGCGGTTTCATAGGCGCCAGTTGATCTTAAGAGGGATTTTCCGGACATTTCTGTGGGAATTCCGAGACCCATTAACTCCAACATTGTCGGTGCTATGTCTGCGAGCTTTCCATTTTCGAGCCGGATTTCGCTTAAATTATCTCCAACAAGCAGGCAGCGAACAGGATTGCACGTATGCGCTGTATGTGGTTCACCAGTTTCATTGTTTAGCATGGTTTCGACGTTGCCGTGATCTGCAGTAACCACTAAAACTCCACCGGCTTTTTTAACGGCTGCCTCCACTCTTTCCACACAGGCATCTACGGCTTCAACTGCGCTTATTGCTGCCTTCAGAATACCAGTATGACCAACCATATCAGTATTAGCGTAATTGACTAGTATGAAGTCATATTTACCGTCCTGTATTGCTGCTACTAGCTTATCAGTGACTTGAACTGCTGACATTTCCGGTTGTAAATCATAGGTTGATACTTTTGGGGAGGGCACAAGAATACGATCCTCTCCATCAAAGCATGCTTCCTCTCCCCCATTGAAGAAGAATGTAACATGCGCGTATTTTTCTGTCTCCGCTATGCGGAGCTGCTTCAATTTTGCAGTTGCCACAATTTCTCCCATTACTTTCTTGAGAGGCTGAGGAGGAAAGAGTGTTTCCTGATATGCTTGCAAAGTCTCTGAGTACTCAACCATACCGACAGCTTGAGTTAATGAGATGATACGGTTTCTTCTAAATCCATCAAATTTGTCATCAAGCAGGGCAGATAAAATTTCACGTGCTCTGTCTGCGCGGAAATTTGACATCAAAAGACTATCTCCATCGTGAATTCCGTCAAAATTACCAATTGCAACAGGTTGCAGGAATTCATCGGTTATGTCTTTAAGGTAGGACTTTTCAATTGCATCTACAGGATCAATCGCATGTTCGCCGGCACCATCGGCTAGAAGATTGTAGGCCTTATTCACGCGGTCCCACCGTTTATCTCTATCCATCGCAAAGAAGCGGCCACATAAAGTGCCAATCGGCACCCCAGGCAATTGATCAAGTAAATCTAAAAGGTAACCTTTTGCACTTCTGGGTGGAGTATCTCTACCGTCAAGGAAAAGGTGAAGCGTGATGAGCGCACCTTGCGACAAGAGAATTTTTGCCAACGCTATTGTATGTTTTTGGTGTGAATGAACCCCACCGGGGCCTAAAAGGCCAGCTAGGTGAATACGCCCCCCTGCCATCTTTGTTTTTATCACCAAATCAGACAAAATTTTATGATCTTGTAAGGAGCCATCATCTATTGCTTGGTCGATCCGCGGAAGGTCCTGTGTAACCACGCGGCCTGCCCCGAGATTCATGTGCCCTACTTCCGAGTTGCCCATCTGACCGGGAGGTAACCCGACATACTGTTCTGAGGCTTGAAGCTGGCTACCTGGCACAGTTTTTTTAAGTCGGTCCCACACGGGTGTTTTTGCCAAGGCTACTGCATTGTTTTCAGTCTCTTTGCGCTCACCCCAGCCATCTAATATGCATAGCACCACCGGTCTAGATTGAGATTTATTATTCATACTGTTCTACTCGTGGATGTAATAAATATGATTTAGGCTAAAACTACCTGCTTTCAAAGTTCGAGCAACGAATTTCAGTCATCCCCTTCTATGGTATGGGTGTCCCGTGAGAATAGTCTCCGCTCGATAAAGTTGTTCAGCGAGTAATGGGCGTACCAGAAGATGGGGCCAGGTAGCAGCACCAAGTGACAGTAAAAGATCTGCGCGTTGCCGGAGTGCATCAGTGATCCCATCCGGCCCACCGATTAAAAAGGTTACGGTAGAACGCCCCTCAGTTTGCCATGCGCCGATTGTTTTCGCTAACGAAATACTTGAAAGATTCATACCTGTTTCATCTAGTACCACCACAACAGCCGCTTTAGGAATTATTTTTACTAAAAGGCTTTCCTCGATTTTTTTACGCGCCGGCACCGTTAATTTTTTTTTCGTTTCAAATTCTCGAAGATCTATTGGCCAGCGTGAGCGCTTTATGTAGTTTTGGTAAAGATCATATTCAGGGCCATCGCGAAAGCGACCTATGGCAGCTATCAGAATACGCATGCTAAATTTAATGAGTCTGGCTACTATCGAGGGAGGTCGAGGTGTTTTTGCTACACGCACTTGGATCGTCAAAAGTGTGATCCCATAAACGTTCGAGCCGGTAAAAGTCTCTGACCTCAGGTCGAAAAAGATGCACTATGATGTCTCCGGCATCCACCAACACCCAATCACAATGCTGGTCGCCTTCGACCCGTATTCGCTTGAGGCCAACGCCCCTAAGGTCCCGGCGTAAATGCTCAGTCATAGCGCTAATGTGACGGCTGGATGTACCAGACGCAATAATCATATAGTCAGCCAGGCTTGTTTTCCCCTCAAGATTAATTGCAACTAAATCGTTAGCTTTATTGCTTTCAAGAGAATTGTGAATGATTTTAAGTAGGTGGTTACAGTCGCGAGGTCGCTCAATTACTTTGTTTATGATATATATCCTTTAATTAACTTTTTAGGTTGTTATGGTTAATCGGGTCACCCTCGAGTATATGTTCTAACTGAGGATGCTCTACTTTTTCAATCTATGTGGTTCAGAATTTCGGTTTTGGACAAGCCTAATAGCTGTTGATGAGATGGGGTCTCCTGGAGTGTGTATAAACACCCACGCAGGCGGCGCCGTATCTATTAAAAAACGTGCATATTGCTCTCTATGCTGCGATCTCCGAAATCGCTCTGCTGCTAATCCGGCTAAAGCCTGGTGACAATATGAT
>PARQ01000016.1 GCA_002711555.1 Rhodospirillaceae bacterium
CCTACAGCATATCGCTACCAGCATCTCGATACATGTCACGGTGTTGTAACCGGACCCGCCAATCTCTGTGTTCCAATCTTCTCGCAAGGTCAACTGCCACAGATACCGATCTATGGCGACCTCCAGTGCAACCAATCGCGATGGTCAGGTAGCTCTTGCCCTCTTCTCTGTAGCGGGGAAGGCAAAGGGCTAACATTTCTTCAACTGTATTTAAATACTCAGCTATCCCTGGATCTCGCATAACATGAGAACGCACTGCCTCATCCTCTCCCGACAACGGGCGTAGCTTTTCATCGTAATACGGATTACTCAAGAATCGAACATCAAAGACTAAATCCGCGTCACGAGGCAACCCATGCCGGAATGAGAATGATTTTATAAAAATTTCTGTCCCTTTACTCTTGTCATATGCGAAATGCTTGGCAAGAACTACGTTCAATTCAGGCAAGCTTCGCTCAGTAGTGTCTAATACCAGGTCAGCACGATCGCGAAGTCTCGATAAAAGGCGACGCTCTAGTTTAATAGAGTCCAATAGCGGGCGGTCTGATGCTAAAGGATGCCGCCGACGTGTTTCAGTGAAGCGTCGCCCGAGCACCATATCCTCGCAGTCGACAAAAATTGATAGAACCTCGGCAACGTGCTTAGCTTTCCAACGCTCAAGTTCATCGATTACCGTCTCAACCGAAAACCCTCGCGTCCGAAGATCTACTCCTATTGCCAATGGTCTTCCCTTGCCGAGAAGATTTTCTGGCTCAGGCTGATCGATCAGTCTGCCCAAGAATGAGAGAGGCAGGTTATCAACTGCTTCATAACCCAAATCTTCGAGGACCTTGAGTGACGCTGTACGTCCGGCGCCAGACATGCCAGTGACTAATAAGACGCGCTCTTTCAACTGTTGGAACCTCACCACACCTTTATCTAACGTTGTGCTCTCTATCGCACATTGAAGCTACACCACCGAAGGTACCTTAGATACCACGGGGTACGGTCGACGGAACGGACCAACCACAAACCAGATAAGTGTCACTATTCAGCATACATTCGATTTTCAACCTAAATTCTTAAATCAGAACCAATTGTGACGAAGCGAGTAGCGAAGTTAGCATTTCTATAACACCTGGAGCCCCCAGCTCAAATAATCTCAGTAACGGAAGGTATGAAAAGAAAGCCTTATGCTTACCGTCATTCACAATTGAGCAAGGTCAGTCGGGTTTTATCAATACGACTCTACGACCTATCAGATACAGAGCCCAATCGAATCTTCTGAAGTTCAAAAATATAAGAAAACTATTTGGCCTACCCTAGCCGAGGTGCTCACATGACGACACATTAGACTCCCTTGAAATTTTCTTTCTCCGCCGGGAGAACTACTATGAACCTGGCACCGCCATTTTTCCCATCATATTGACCTCGATTCTCAGCTAAAATCTTACCCCGATGCGCCTCGATAATTTGTTTTGAAATAGAGAGCCCAAGCCCGGAATGAGCGCCAAACTTCTCACCTTCGGGGCGCTCAGTATAGAATCGGTCGAAAATCGCTGATAATTTTGATATTGGTATACCAGGTCCCTGATCTTCAATTATTACTTCAACACAATCACCATTCTTTCTTGCTTTAACTGTAATCTTCCCATTGGGTGGACTAAAGCTAGAAGCATTACCCAATAAATTCCTAAATACTTGCACTAAACGGCTCTCCGAGCCTCTTACAAAAAGGCGTATACTTGGGTCTACCTCGACCTCAAACCGCGCAGAACTAGATACAGAATTCTCTACACCTACTAAAGCTATAATCATGCGCCCAACATCTATTGATTGCATCTCCTCACGACTAAGCTCTGAATCAAGCCGGGACGCATTAGAAATGTCCGTAATAAGACGATCAAGCCGCTGTACATCCTCCAGTACTATGCCCATCAGCTTTTTCTGTCGCTTTTGGTCTTTCAACCTCAGAGCTGTCTCAACGGCGCTTCTGAGAGAAGTCAGAGGGTTTTTTATCTCATGGCTAACGTCAGCGGCAAACCGCTCCGTTGCATCCATACGTTCATGCAGCGCATCGGTCATTTCACGTAACACCCTTGAAAGATCTCCAATCTCATCTCCTCGCGATGAAAAGTCAGGTATTTGTTGTGACTCTCGACCATGCCCCAAGCGAACCATTTCAGCGGCGCCTGCAAGCCGCAAGACTGGCCTTGCTATAGTCCCCGCCAAATAAATAGATAAAAGTATGGTAATAATAAGCGCCGCACCTGATACAACAATGACCTTTTGGCGAAAATCACGAATTGCAGATTCTATCTCCGTTGCGTCCTGCGATAGAAGTATTGCTCCCACGACTCGCCGCACATTTTGCACGGGTACTGCCACCGACAACATCAAACCACTCTTACCGCCCATGCGGATGGCACCAACAACATTACCCGAAAATGCGCGCACGACCTCATCATAGTGGTTCGCGCGAGGCAACACCTCTTCGCGATAATAAGACAGTTTTTCGCCAGATGGCAGCCAATTAACACCCCAGTCAATGAGGCCGAATGCCCAATCCCATATAAGATCACTCTCTCCGCTTGGAGATAGTGGCTCCACTTGAATATCCGTTTGCTTGCTGTCGACAATCTGATCCCCATTAAGCACGAAGAGCCGCGTACGCAATTTAGGATCATCACTTAAACGCCGGATAGTGTCTCTCGCCATTAGTGGGTTAATGAATTGCCTTCCCGCATGCGTCTCGCCAACTGAGGTTTCGCCAAGTGCAGCAGCGACCAATCTACCCTTATTACCCATGACCTCTAGTTCTGCGTCAATAAGCCCATCTCGATAAGAATCAGAATAAAACAGGAACCCGACTGGAATTAATAACGCAACAATATTTACAGCGAGTATCCTTAATGTAAGTGGCGAGATAATGCGATGCCGCTGACGGTTTTCCCGCCACTTTTTTAGGGGCATAGTTATAGAACGAAAATAGCCATTTGATCCGTCAGCCGAACCAGCTAGTCTACCAGTCCATATGCGTTCGGCCTTTTTAGAAGTCACGATTGGCCATATCTATACCCCACACCATACAGTGTCTCTATCTGAGAAAAATCCGTATCAACTTCGCGAAATTTGCGTCTCAGGCGTTTTATATGACTGTCTATCGTTCTGTCATCCACGTAGATACTTTCTCCATAGGCAGCATCCATCAACTGGTCACGAGTTTTTACATGCCCCGGTCGCTTTGAGAGAGATTGCAATAAAAGAAATTCTGTTACAGTGAGTTTGATCTCAATACCATCCCAGCAACACGAATGTCGTTGAGGGTCAAGCTTCAACTTTCCTCGCTCGATAAGGTCTTTTGGCACACCATCCAAAGGCTCTTCTAGCAACTCAGAACGACGGAGGATAGTGCGAATTCTCTCTATAAGCAGTCGCTGGGAAAATGGCTTTTTGATATAATCGTCTGCCCCCATACGTAGCCCTATCACCTCATCAATTTCGTCATCTTTGGAAGTTAAAAAAATAGCCGGAATTTTCGACTTTTGCCTTAATTTTTGAAGCAGTTCCATTCCATCCATCCTTGGCATTTTTATATCCAAAATAGCAAGGTCGGGGGCATTTTTGACTAGCCCCTTGAGTGCTTCCTCTCCGTCATGAAACACCACTACGTCATAGCCTTCTGCCTCGAGCGCCATTGAGACCGAAGTAAGAATATTTTGGTCATCATCAACCAATGCAATTGTTTTCTTCATTCACAACTACCTCCTTTATTTTTATACAAATCTTGGACGGCATAGGACATCATATTTTTCGGTCCACTTAGAATCCGTATACAGCTGCATTTCCAAGATTACGCCAAAAAGTGTGTTCTATTTAATTGACACTGATGTCTCTGTTAGGGCGGTAAAAAGGCAAAAAAATGGCATTCGCAACGGCCTCTGAAACTGCGCAAAAAAAGACTGTGATGCGGCGATTTGCCTACTGTTACGTGTCAGAAAGCACTGTGAATATTAAATTTATGATATGTTTTTGAATTGTTTGGTTGTACATGAAAAATTCTACATCCTTGACAGTCATAGGGATTATGGTAGCCGCACTTTCTGCTATTGCTTTAGCAGCACTCGTATACTGGCACCAAATTGATAAAACCACTTCTGATCCAGTGCCAGAAATTGGGTTCCTGCCCGCTATTAATGTTGGTGGCCCATTCACACTTACCGATCATAATGGCTCAAAGATCACAGAGAAAAGTTTTCCTGGAAAATTTTTATTGATCACATTCGGTTACACTTTTTGCCCAGATGTATGTCCAACGGGTCTCGCAAGAATAACAGCAGCGCTTGACCGCCTTGGAAAAACCGCAGACTTAGTTCAACCGCTGTTTATCTCGGTAGACCCGGACCGCGACACTCCAGAGGCACTGTCAACCTACGTAACCCATTTTCACCCAAAAATGGTCGGACTCACAGGCAACAGAGACGAAATTGATAGTGTCACCAAAACATACCGCGTATTACGCCATGTCGTAACTCAAGATGATGCTAGTGAATATTTACTCAACCATACAACCTTCTTCTACCTAATAGCTCCTAGCGGAAAAATTGCTCGCATTTTCCGCCATGCAACAAGCGTAGATGCCCTTGCAGAAGCTATTTCTGTCGAGTTAGCCGAAAAAGGTTGAAGTTGATTGACATCATTTTAAACTATTCTAACAACCAAAATTGCGATAATTCCCAGATAGACAGCGCCTGTAAATACCAAGAGACGCATTGATATGTGATTCTCTATTGATTTGAGAGCGGATATCACAGATATCTAAGGCCTTAAACATGGGGTAACTTTGCTTACCAGAAAACTCGTTGTTTCGAACTACGGTGGACGATAAGAGGAGCGCCAAAGTGGCTACAGAAAAATTTCAAAGCTTAGATGTTCACGGTATCATCAATACAAACTCGGTTTCTTGGAACCTGGCTGCAGAGCCTCTCTATGAAGCCACCATTCGTTGCAACCATGGAAAGTTATCCATTGGTGGGGCCCTAGTTGTTGATACCGGCAAACACACGGGTAGATCCCCAAAAGACAAATTCCTAGTTGAGGAGCACACAAGCAAAGATAATATTTGGTGGGGTCCCGTCAATCAAAGTACGGATGAGGCCAGTTTCAAAAATCTACATCGCCGAATACTTTCCTATTACCAAGGGCGCGACCTTTATGTACAAGATCTCTATGCCGGGGCGGAAGAAACAAATCGGCTTCGTGTGCGTGTTATCACAGACATTCCATGGCACAGCCTATTTGCACGGAATATGTTTATCCGCCCAGCTCCTGAGGAGCTAAAGGGCTTCGAGCCAGACTTGATCATTTTACATGCACCTTACCTTCATGCCTCACCCAAAATGGATAATACCAATTCTGAAACTGCCATTATGATGAATTTTTCAGAGAAAATAGTGCTTATTTCTGGATCGGTATATGCGGGCGAAATAAAAAAATCGGTTTTTTCGTATCTTAATTATACCCTTCCGGCAAATGGCGTTTTACCCATGCACTGTTCAGCAAATATAGGAACAGCAGGCGATGTAGCCATCTTCTTTGGTCTCTCCGGTACAGGCAAGACCACGCTGTCTGCGGATGGATCTCGCACTTTAATTGGCGATGATGAACATGGTTGGTCTGACAACGGGGTGTTTAATTTCGAAGGTGGTTGCTACGCAAAAGTTATCAATCTTTCTAAAGAGGCAGAGCCGGAAATCTTTGCGGCATCACATCGATTCGGAACAGTGCTCGAAAATGTCGTAATGGACCCAGACACCCGACACCTTGATTTATTTGACGACAGTAAAACTGAAAATACCCGGTCTTGCTATCCAATCGATTTTATTCCTAACACAGAACCTTCAGGCATTGGGGGCCAACCAAAAAATATTGTAATGCTCACAGCGGACGCATTTGGTGTTCTTCCACCGATAAGTAGTCTTTCTGCTGATCAAGCTATGTACCATTTTTTATCTGGTTACACAGCGCGTCTAGCTGGCACCGAAAAAGGAGTAACAGAGCCAGAAGCAACATTTTCAACGTGTTTTGGGGCACCCTTCATGCCACGTCATCCATCAGTTTATGCAGAAATGCTGGGTGAAAGAATAGAAAAGTCCGGCGCAAAATGTTGGTTAGTCAATACCGGTTGGTCCGGCGGAGCATATGGCACAGGTGAGCGAATGAAGATTTCCTACACCCGGGCCATGGTTAGGGCAGCACTCGGTGGTAAACTGACCGATGTTACCTTTACCCCTGACCCCCATTTTGGAGTTTTGGTGCCTAACAGCTGCCCTGATGTGCCGAAGGAGGTTTTAGACCCGCGTAACACATGGCAAGATAAATCAGCATACGAAAACACCGCTAACAACCTCCGCAGAAGATTTGAGGAAAATTTTAAGCAGTTTGAAGATCATGTTAGTGAAGATGTAAAAAAAGCAGGTATTTTTTCTCCCTCGTAAAACGAGCGAAATAACAGAGTTCGAGATATCTCTTATTTACTGTTTATTGTATTTGTAGCTTAAAGATCAAATCGGGTGGTGTTCTCGTGAGACTATTTATCTTCCAGACATAAACCACAGATGTTCCCGTTTGGTAAAACGAGTCGGCATTGTGTCGCACAACCTCTGCGTCGGTTTGAATACGAAACCGACCATTAGCTTTTATGCCCACTCTTTCCAGAGCCTTAATAAGGTCGCTGTTAGGCTTGTCACCAATGATCTTTATCAACCATTTTTTTCTGATTTCCGAGTTATCTGGCACTCTGCTCATGGAAAGTATGCGAGAATTA
This sequence comes from Rhodospirillaceae bacterium, assembly GCA_002711555.1. The sequence goes on from PARQ01000016.1 coordinate 6,806, forward strand.
AAGCGAACAAAGTTAAAAGAACGCTCTATGTTCAAATTTCCATTGCGTTTGTAAGCGACCCGAAAAGTTGAATTCCTTATATGCTGAATATGCCGGACCCTTTTGTCTAGGGAAGAGCCAGGGCCGTAACCCTTATCACGTGCAAGGTCGCGTTGAATAGCCAAAATCTTCTTCGAAACCTCATTATTATTAAGTTTCCCTAAATTGATTTCTTTGAGCAGGCCTAAGTGAGTGAGACTCCCATTATACTGGAAAATATAATTCCCACGTCGGTCTATTTGCAACTGGGCATCAAAATCAGATGGCAGATAACATCCACCAACAAGCAAAATTGCCGTTGCTGCGCCGAGTCTTAATAGCCAAATCAAGCGATTTCCAACCAATGCTCATAGAGATCCAACACCATAGTATCCTGTGCAGGACCAGCATAATCGGACCAAACCTTAATTTGTTGGAAACGAACTCTATAAAGCGGCAATTTGGGCCCGCCATCCTTGCCGTAAGCAAGCTCCTCCGGGTTTGAAAACAAACCTGCGTAGCTCTCAACGATTCCTGTTTTGCCGCGTATAAAGGCGGGTGTGCGCACATGTCCATCTGGATCAATCGCTAGCACTTGTACATTTTCGCCGATACGATATTTAGTTTTCATTATACATCACTCACCCATCTTGAATATGACCTTAGTATTGCTTGGTCAACGCGTCCCGTGCGAGTGCAGATCATTGCAGGGGAATAAGGCAATGGTGATAAGCTGGACGTTTCTTTAGCCTATCAAACCATGACAAAAGATTGTGCATACTATTTGCCTGTTCTGGCCGCAACTCAATCCATCGTCTAGCATGCACGCCCAACGGCACATCTCCTAAAGTAAATTGTGATCCACTGACAAATTCTTTGTTAACCAGATGCTTATCAAGTATTTTCCAAAGATGCGTCGCCTTTTCTGTCCCCAGCGCAACTTCTTGCATGTTGCGCGTCTCCTCACTTTCTCTTACGAGATTCCGAAAAATCAGGAACATGGGCGGGTTAACTGTTGTGCTGAGCCACTCCATCCAGCGGTCGGCATCTGCTCGCGCTCTCAAATCATCTGGCCAAAGGGTCGTCTCGTGTCCATACTTGCAAGCTAGGTAACGGATAATGACATTTGATTCCCAGAGCACGAAGCCATCGTCTACGACTGTTGGCACTAAACCATTCGGATTCATGCCTAAGTAATCTGGCTGGTCATTTTTCCCAAATTTACCACCTACATCCTCACGACTATATTCAATCCCAAGCTCATCACAAACCCAGAGAACCTTCATTACATTTGAGGAAGTGTTACGCCCAAGAATTCTTAACATAAATTTAATTCCTTCTTTTATCATAACAATCACAACTTTTTGTATATCTCGATTGCCGGATGCGCATCTATCAGCAGGAAACAATCAACAGCAGCAAGCAAAACACAATGCCCATGATACTAACTTAAAAAAAGGTAAGTAGCATGCGGTAACAAATGTAAATTTATATTTTTACTTTATAAAATGTTATCAGTGAGCTTCATCCCAATTATCACCAATACCCGCCTCAACCTCTAAAGGCACGCACATTTTTACCGTCGGCCCCGCAGCTCTTTCCATCACGTCAGTAATTATCTTAGCCACTTCATCTACTTCACTATTTGGCACTTCGAATAAAAGCTCGTCGTGAACTTGCAGTAGCATTGCTGCTTCTGATCCATGGCTTTGAAGCGCCTGCGGCACCCGAATCATAGCGCGTTTTATGATGTCAGCCGCCGTTCCTTGAATTGGGGCATTTATAGCCTGACGCTCTGCATAATTACGACGCATGTGATCCTTATCATTGATGCCTGGCAAATGGATGCGCCGACCAAAGAGCGTTGTAACCATTCCGGTCTTACGACATTCGCTCTTCAAGCGCTCCATATAAGCCTTAATGCCAGGGTATTTTTCAAAATAAGCATTGATATAAGCCCTGGCATCTGTCTGCCCAATGCCCAGTTGGCGGGATAATCCAAAAGCGCTAATGCCATATATAATTCCAAAGTTAATAGCTTTTGCTTGGCGCCGTATTTGTGGATCTATATCATTCAAAGGCACGTCGAAAACTTGAGATGCAGTCGTTGCATGAATATCGGCTCCTCCTTTAAAGGCCTGAGCTAACGAGTCGATATCCGCCATATGGGCAAGAACTCGAAGCTCAATTTGTGAATAATCAAATGACATAAGCTTATGTCCAGGTTTCGCAACGAATGCTTGCCGGATTTTTCTGCCTTCATCAGTTCTTATTGGAATGTTCTGCAAGTTTGGATTGGTAGAAGAAAGACGCCCAGTTTGGGCTCCTGCCATTGCATATGATGTATGAACACGCCCTGTTTCCGGATTTATTTCTTTCACTAATGAATCTGTATAGGTACTCTTGAGTTTTGCTAGCTGGCGCCATTGAAGCACCTGTGTAGGCAAATCATGTCCCTCTGAGGCAAGGTCCTCTAGAACTTTTGCACTGGTTTGATAGGCGCCGGTCTTAGTCTTTTTAGCGCCAGGCAAACCTAACTTTTCGAATAGAATCTGCCCGAGCTGTTTGGGAGAATTAATATTGAAGTCCTCTCCGGCAAGGGCTTTAATTTCATCTTCAAGTGCAGAGAGACGCTTAGCCAGATCGCAACTCAATTTTGTCAATAAGCCTTGATCAACACATATTCCGTTTTTTTCCATTTGAACAAGTATAGGAATGAGTGGACGTTCAATAGTTTCGTAAACGGTTACCATTTTTTCATCTAACAACCGCGGCTTTAAAATACGATGCAAACGAAGCGTCAAATCAGCATCCTCAGCCGCATAGTTACAGGCTTGTTCAAGCGGCACATAGTCGAAAGTGATTTGTTTCTGCCCCGACCCAACCACGTTTTTATATTTTATGGTTTTGACATTCAGATGATGGTCCGCGAGCTCGTCTAAACCATGCTTCCCTGAACCCCCTTCAAGAACAAAAGAGCAAACCATTGTATCGTCCACGGGCCCAATAACTACTCCATACCTAAGTAAGATGAGAGAGTCATATTTTATGTTTTGGCCAATTTTTATTAGTGATTCATCTTCTAAAACGGGCCGAAGCATATCGAGCACAAGCGACTGTGAGAGTTGTTTTAAATCTTGGTCTCGGTTCAAACTGTTATTTTCAACCACACCGAGATTACTTTGCTTTTTTAATATCTTGTGTGCAACTGGAATATAACAAGCCTTGCCTGGATTAACCGACAATGAGATCCCAACCAACTCAGCTTTCATTGGATTCAAAGAGGTAGTTTCAGTATCAATTGAGACCAACCCTTTTTGATAAATTTGCTTGATCCAATCTTGGAGAGTCTCTTTGTCCTGAACGATTTTGTAATCCACATTCCCAAAACACTCATTCTGCTCCTGCTGAGAGTTTTGTGATTCTATATTCAACCGCGAAATGATTGATTTAAAACCCTGTTCAGTAAGAAAATGTATAGTTTTATCTCTATCAATTTGTTTCCGCGCGAATTCGGATAGCGAATTTAGCACCGGAACGTCTTGCTTCAGCTCCACCAGTTTACGAGATACGCGCGCTTGCTCAGAAAATTCAATAAGGTTTTCTCGTCGCTTTTTCTGTTTTATTTCATTTGCATGCTCTAAGAGCGTCTCAAGGTCACCATACTCGTTAATTAGCAAGGCCGCTGTTTTTACTCCGATACCAGGAACACCAGGCACATTGTCAACTGAATCCCCCGCCAGAGCCTGAACATCAACAACTTTTTCAGGCACTACACCAAACCGCTCGATCACCTCTTCTGCTTTTATGAGGCGGTTTCTCATAGAGTCAAACATCGATATCCGACCGCCAACCAGTTGCATTAAATCCTTATCTGACGACACAATCGTCACACGTGCTCCTGCCTCAGCCCCCATTTTTGCATAAGTAGCAATTATATCATCGGCCTCGTAACCCGGCATTTCGATAGCTGGTAGCCCGAAAGCCATCGTTGCCTCCTTTACCAAGTCAAATTGTGGGACTAAGTCGTCCGGTGGTGGCGGCCGATTCGCTTTATAATCGGGATAAATCTCATTGCGAAAAGTTTTTCTTGCAGCATCAAAGATGACTGCAATGTGATCTGCATCACTCTCTTCGACTAACTTCAACACCATCTGAGTAAACCCGTATACGGCATTAACTGGTGTGCCATCCGGGCGTGTCAACGGCCTGACCGCATGGTAGGCGCGGAAAATAAATCCAGAGCCATCTACTAAATACAAACGTTCCATAATCGCATCACCAATTTTAAATTTTCCCTCTTACCCACTTACCGGTGTAGCCCCAACCAGCAACTTAAATTGCCTGCCGCAATAAGGGCACTCAATTTCCGTATTATCACCCATATTCAAAAAGATGCGTGGGTGTCCGGAAGCTCCGCTTCCACCATCACAACTTACCTCCCTTGTATCGACCTTAGTTACTTCAATTGGCTTCATTTACGTTACTATCCTTCAATAGTTAATAGGCATCCATGGTTGACCACTGGTAAGCCTGGATGATAGCGAATGCCTCGCGACAATCAATCGCCTAGGAGGCAGAAATTGACTGACCCTAATTGTAAGCCCCCCAAGCTGGCTGTTGAGATTCACGGATTAACGAAAATCTATGCCAGTTCAAAAAAGAGGCCCGCAGTTACAGCGCTAGCAGGGATAAATCTATGCGTACCTAGAGGGTCTCTATTTGCTTTATTAGGCCCCAACGGCGCCGGAAAATCCACTTTAATAAACACCCTTGGCGGACTTATATCGAAGAGCGACGGCAGCGTTAAAATTTGGGGCATTGACATAGATCAATATCCACGGAACGCTCGCGCGGCCATCGGAATTGTTCCTCAAGAACTTAATATGGATGCCTTTTTCACTCCACGCGAATACCTTAATATGCAAGCGGGGCTTTATGGAGTGCCGCCCGCGGATACCAAAACGGATGAAATTCTTGCGCGTGTGGGACTCTCTTCTGTGGCCGACTCATATGCCCGAACCCTTTCAGGAGGAATGCGTCGTCGACTCCTAATTGCAAAAGCTATGGTTCATGATCCACCGGTTCTAGTGTTAGATGAACCAACGGCCGGCGTGGACATAGAACTGCGAGAACAGCTTTGGGAAAACATCCGCATACTCAATCGGGGTGGGGTAACAGTACTAATCACCACTCACTACCTTGAGGAGGCAGAAAAACTTTGTGATCGTATTGCTATTATTCACAAGGGAGAATTGATTGCTTCAGAGAGAAAAGAAACCCTATTGTCTCGAATTGATGAAAAAACTTTGATTATAACCACTGACCATCCACTCGTTGAAATGCCCCCCAATCTTTTGCAATTTTCTCCTTTACTTACTCAAAAAGGAGCGATCATGATCAATTATAGGAAAAGCGTAATTCAGGTTAACCAAATTTTGGAGGAATTTCGGAAAGCTCAGCTAACTATCGTTGATATTCAGAGTGAGGAAACCAATCTGGGGGATGTTTTCCTCCAGTTAACTCAAACCTCGCCCCATAGAGAAAAAGATCCCGCATAATGAAAAATGCCACTGTAATGGCGGCAGCACTATTATTATTTAGCGCATGTGGACCCCGCTATATTGAACCTGGACCTTCATCACAGGCGGCGATTATTGAACAGAATGCTTTTATTATGAATGACGGCATAAAGCTTCCTTTGAGACAATGGGGGCCAAAAATGTTTCCACGATTCGTTGTTCTCGCACTCCATGGATTCAATGATTATTCAAACGCGTTTGAAAAACCTGCGGCCTATTGGGCCAAATTCGGTGTTACCACTTATGCCTATGATCAGCGTGGATTTGGGGGAGCACCATTTGCTGGGCGCTGGCATGGAGCTCCGTCATTAACAGCTGACTTTATAAGGATTGCTCACATTATTCGTTTGAAACATCCCGATGTGCCGCTTTTTTTGCTTGGAGAAAGCATGGGGGGTGCCGTTACTATCGCAGCATCAGCGCACCATAATCTGCCTTTACACAATGGAAAAATTCTAATAGCACCAGCCATCTGGGGACGTGCAGCTATGCCAGCTTGGCAAGAAGCTGCACTATGGATTTTGACCAAATTTGCGCCTGGGCTCCGTGTGAGCGGTGGGGGCTTTGGGCGCAAGCCTACTGATAACCTTAGTATGCTAAGGCAATTATCCACAGATAAAAAAATAATAAAACGAACACGCGTTGATGCTGTAAACGGCTTAGTAAATCTTATGGATATAGCCCTCTGTGGCGCTAACAAATTAAAGGGACCAGCATTAATATTGTACGGAAAACAGGAGGATATCATTCCAAGCAAAGCGCGCCTTTTGCTAAAAACGCGCTTATTAAACAGTTCGTCAAATATCTTCATTAAGGAATATGAGAGCGGTTACCATATGCTATTGCGAGATTTAAATGCGAAAGTTGTTTGGAACGACATTTTTGACTGGATGAAAAATCCATTGCACTCACCATCACACGGAACCCTTGCCAGGGATTTAAACCACGCAAAATAACCATAGAAAAACCAGCTAGCATAGTGTTGAAGATTGCCGTAGTTTCCTGCTCTTAGGCGCCCGTAGCTCAGCTGGATAGAGCGACGCCCTCCGGAGGCGTAGGTCAGGGGTTCGAATCCTCTCGGGCGCGCCATTTGAAAGAATATTCGCGCAGCCATTTTACAAACTGCCTCGATTAATAAACTAAAAACCAAAAGATTTGAGCTTTGCTCTATGTGCATCCCCAGCTTACACAATCTGACACATTGACGACAAGTGGTCGAGGCCTGTACTGAATAGACAACTTGAAACTTTTATCTCATTATTTGTAACTACCGGAAGTGCCTGTCATGAAATTAAACATTGGTGGAACAACCCCAGCGGCGAATTGGAAAAATATGCACCCAAGCGAGAGTGCTGATGTCGATTATAAGGGCGACTTTGGCGATCTCGGCCAGTTCTCAAATGATTCATTTGATATAATTTATAGCTGCCACCTATTACAGCGTTGCGGTTACAAAGAAGAAATACCCCAGGCACTCGGGGAATGTCTTCGCATTCTTAAACCAGGAGGTGAGCTTATGGTCAGCGTGCCCGATATGGCTGCCCTTTGCATACTATTTGTTCATGAAAAGATAACTCCCGACCACCAGTGGCATTTAATGCGCATACTGTTTGGCGGCGAAGTTGATGAAGACGACTTTAATGCTACCGGGTTCACCGCTGATTTTTTAGGTAGCTTTCTAACGGACGCGGGCTTTGAAAACATTAAATGTATCGACGACTTCGGGCTTTTTGATGATGCAAGTCAGGAAAAACTTAATGGAATCTCCGTTAGCCTCAATATGAAGGCTGTAAAACCGACCTAATCACCCGTAAAAATAATTATCATTCAATATGAACTTAATCAGTGATGTGCGTAGCATGGTCGGGGACCTGGAAATTCAATGGGCTCAATTAGTCTTACAAAAATTGTTACCCTCAAGTTTTTCAATTGTACTCGTCGTGCTGTGACCAGGCAGTATGTCTGCCAGGAACACTTCACCTCCCCACTTCGATACTAAATCGCCCCCAACGACGTCTTTAAGCTCATAATCAGAACCTTTTATAAGAATGTCCGGCCGCAATGTTTCAATTACTGCAATTGGCGTCGCATCATCAAATATTATCACCAAATCAACGTCAGCGAGCGAAGCCAATACTTGTGCTCTGCTCAATTCACTCTGCACCGGCCTGTTTTCTCCTTTCAAGTGACGGACAGACCGGTCACTATTAAGACCAACGATCAGTCGATCACAGGTTTCTTTGGCTTGAGAAAGAAGCGAGATGTGGCCTGGATGAAGCAGGTCGAAACATCCGTTGGTGAAGCCACATCGCAATCCTTTCTCCCTCCACGAGGCTATTTTATTTGAGGCCTCGCTCAGGGCTGAAATTTTAAGTTCAGACCCCATCAGAGCAGTCTCATGCAAACCTGAAAGAATTTCTGATGTGTGGACAACTGCAGTGCCATTCTTGCCAACAACGACTCCTGCTGCAATATTGGCAAGAGTAGCAGCCGTTTTGAGGTCTGCACCGACGTCAAGTGCAACTGCCACTATCGCCACAACCGTATCACCAGCGCCAGAAACATCAAATACTTCTCGCGCGCGTGCTTTCAAATGAGTAGCTTCTTCCATTGTTACAAGGCTCATACCTTGCTCACTTCTGGTAGCAAGAACAGCCTTTACGCCTGCGTTCTGTATTATGTGACGTGCGGCTGCGACAACTTCACTGTCACATTTTGTGGACATCCCACTCGCACTACTTAACTCTTGAAGGTTCGGGGTTATCAAGTTGGCGCCACGATAAATATCAAAAAAATTACCTTTCGGATCAATTATTACCTTTGTGCCATTTTGCTTAGCTATATCAATCAATATACGAATTAGGTCAGCCCCTAGAACACCCTTTCCGTAATCAGAAAGAACAAGAACGCCGTTTCTTTTCGAGATCTCTTTCCGTACGGCTGATACTATGGCTTTTGAGGTGTTTTCTGTTACCGGCGATGTCACTTCTCGGTCAGCTCGCAACAATTGCTGTCGCGCTGCGAGGTATCTGGACTTAACAGTCGTTAGACGATTTTTTTCAAAAATCAATCTTGCCGAAAGATTATCTTGCGCCGCAAGTAAATCTTCAACGGAGCGGCCTGGCTCATCATTGCCAACAACGGAGATAAGGCGCGCAGCTGCACCCAACGCCGCTATGTTGCGAACCACGTTACCTGCACCCCCAGGCATGGATGTCTCTGAGTCAACCTCAAGCACAGGAATTGGCGCTTCTGGTGATAATCGATTTACCTGGCCCTCAAAAAACCGGTCCAACATTACATCGCCCACACATGTGATGCTCCCTGCACTAAGCTTTTCGACAATTCCAACTAAGGAAAACAGGTCTGACACCATTATGCATAATCCATTCGATGTCTAACTCCGCGGAGCATGTTTATTAAGAATGCGCTGAAGTGTGCGTCGATGCATTTTTAATCGCCGTGCTGTCTCAGATACATTGCGGTTACATTGCTCATAGACCCGCTGAATATGTTCCCAACGAACTCGATCAGCTGACATTGGATCTTCCGGCGGCAATGGCAACGGACGTTCGGTTTCCAAAAGAGCCGCAGCAATTGCATCAGCATCTGCCGGCTTTGGAAGATAGTCAACCGCTCCGGCCTTCACTGCCTCAACGGCAGTGGCTATGTTTCCATAGCCCGTGAGAATAACAATCCTTGTCTCAGCACGGCCCTCACGCAGCGCTTTTACTATTTCTAAACCATTGCCATCTTCTAACCTCAAATCAACGATCGCGTAAGCAGGTGGACGTTGGGCAGCTAGTTCGATTCCTTCGGCAACACTAGCAGCCACCTCGGGTAAAAAGTTACGTTTCTCAAGTGCTCTAGCTAATCGGTTTCGCAGTGGAGCGTCATCGTCCACTATAAGAAGCGTCCTATCTGCGGGTAATCCGGCCGAGAATTCCTTCACTTTTCTTCTCCATCCATAGAATCTCTCATTAGAATAGCGCGTGTCCAGCTAATCTCAACCTTTCCGCCATTCTGATTGCTGAAACTTAGATTTGCACCAGTGCGCTTTAACAACGTTTGCGCAATAAAAATGCCAAGGCCCAGATTTTCCCCGGTCACACTGCGTGTCGATATGTAGGGCTCACCAATCATTGCAAGAACTGATGCTCTAAACCCTGGCCCATCATCGCGCACCAATAACCAAACAGTTTCTTTATTCCAATTTAGATCAAGCCATACCTGACTGTGAGCAAATTGAATGGCATTCTGAATTAGGTTTCCCAAACCATGCATCATTTCTGGACCATAGGGTAAGTATGGTTCATCTCCAATAGCATTCTCTTGGATGTTGACAGAGACAGCAATTGTGTCGGATCCATGGGGAGCACGAGCAGTTTCAACTAGCGCTGAGAAAGGCAACCGCTCGAAGGGACCAGACGCAGAGGCCTCCGGCGCTTGCGCCAGCCCAGTGATTATATGGCGACACCGCTCAGACTGGCTTAATAATAGTTGGACATCTTCAGCAATGGGGCTGTCAGCCGGAACCTCTTTCGAGAGCTCATTGGCAACCACAGTTATTGTAGCCAAAGGAGAGCCTAGTTCATGAGCTGCCGCTGCCGCTAAACCGCCCAAAGCCGAGACCCTCTGCTCACGCGCCAGAGAAGTTTGGGTAGCAGCCAACGCCTCCCACATGCGTCTAGCTTCCTCTGAGACCGACCATACGTAAGTTGCAATAAAAACTACTGCTACGGCCAAGGCCGTCCAGATTGCTAATCGGTAGGTCGGTTGGAGTTCTATCGGTGAACCACTCCAAGGTAAAGGTAAGTGATACTGCCCTAAGAGCGAGATACATATCATAGCCAATACTATCAAACCAATGGTCGCACGGCGGGATAAAATCGTCGCAGAAACCATTACTGGAGCTATTATAAGAATAACAAATGGATTAGCGAGCCCTCCAGTCAGAAAAAGCAAAACGCTGAGTTGTAAAACATCAAACCCAAGCAATAGAAATACTTCTCGTTCTGTAAGCCGACGCCGCTCACGACCTCGGCTTGCCAATACCAGGTTTGATGAAACAAGACCGAATATTGCTCCAAAGCATGAAATTATAGGTAACTCGAAACCTAGCCCAAAAAAAACCAATAAAACTGTCGCAGTTTGGCCTGCTGCCGCTACCCACCTTAGCAGTATTAGCGTTCGCAAATGAACTTGCCCGCCCTGTATCACACTAAGACCAGTGCGCGTGCTGTCATCGCTCTCTTTTGTACGCCTAAACATCTTCTAACCCTTGCAGCAAATTAATTAAGTTTGAGCTCTTGCTTTTAACAATGTAGGCCAACCATATTAAACTAATTATGACAGAAAAACTCATCATATCAGTCTCGAAGCTCTCGAAAAAGTTCGGTGATGTTTGTGCCGTCGATAGCATCTCTTTCAATGTTAAGGAAAACTCCGTCATGGCTCTATTGGGAGCCAACGGGGCTGGAAAAACAACCACAATAGCTATGCTATTGGGCCTTGTAGTGCCCTCGTCAGGTAAAATATCCATATTTGGTATTGATATGCTCAAGAGCCGCTATTCTGCGCTCTCACGTATGAACTTTTCTTCACCCTACGTCGACCTGCCCCAACGATTAAGCGTTTATCAAAACCTGAAAGTTTATGCCCAGCTTTACGGTATCTCAAACGAAAAAGAACGCTTAAGCATTTTAGCAAGTGACCTGCAGCTTAATGATTTACTCCAAAGAAAGTATGGGACTTTGTCTGCTGGTGAACGAACGCGTGTGATGCTAGCGAAATCATTATTAAACAATCCCGAGCTACTTTTGCTGGATGAGCCCACTGCTAGCTTGGACCCCGATAGCGCAGACTGGATACGGCACTATCTTTGCGATTACCGTGAACGGACTGGTACTGCCATAATTCTCGCAACCCACAACATGCAAGAGGTTGAGAGATTATGTGACCAAGTTNTAATGATGCAAGGAGGTCGTATAACCGCCGCGGGCACACCCTCTGAGCTCATAGAGGCATATGGTCGCGATAATTTGGAGGAAGTTTTTTTAGCCGTTACTCGCACAGGTCCCCTACAATGAATGAAGTAANGCAAGCAGTACTTAAGAATATAAAAGCTTCGCTTGGACGCATTTGGGCATTGGTGTTGAGGTACATTTATCTGATAAAGGGATCATTGCCGCGTCTTTTAGAACTAGCATATTGGCCAAGCATACAGCTCGTACTATGGGGGTTTATCTCACAATTCTTTCTCACCCAGTCATCTGTACTAGCAGGAGCAGCAGGTATTTTAATAGGAGCAGTATTGTTATGGGATGTTCTGTTCCGTGGCCAGCTGGGCTTTTCAATTTCGTTTTTGGAAGAGCTATGGTCTCGCAATTTAGGCCATATTTTCGTTACACCCCTTCGACCGTATGAGTTCATTCTAGCATTAATGGTCATCAGCTTTATCAGGGTTTTAATAGGGGTTAGCCCAGCGATAATGCTGGCGATCCCACTCTATCATTTCTCANTATTTGACCTTGGCCTTCCACTTATTGCATTTTTCACAAACCTGCTCATTTTTGGCTGGATAATCGGTTTGTTAGTAACCTCTTTACTTTTGCGCTTTGGGGTTGGAGCGGAAAGCCTGGCATGGGCGATGATATTTTTGATTGCACCTGTCAGTGCAATTTATTATCCAATTTCGATACTACCTCATTGGCTTCAATGGATCGCATGGATGCTTCCTCCTGCGCACGTTTTTGAAGGAATGCGCNCGATATTAGCTCANGATTACTTCGAAAAGACGNTTCTTTTTAGTGCCTGTGCCCTAAATTTAGTCTACCTCCTCATATCCAGCATGTTTTTTCTATACAACTTTAACGCGGCGAGGCGCGGAGGGCGCTTATTGCAGATTGGAGAATGAACGTTACTAAAGTTTTTCATTTACATTTGCCTCCTTAAAACTTGCCATGCCAGTGTGACAAGCTACTGCGCCCTTAAGAATTGCAAGAGCCATAACTGCACCCGAAGCTTCACCAAGCCGCATATTTAGGTCCAAGAGGGGTGCTTTGCCGAGAAAATCAAGGAGCATGGCATGAGCAGGCTCCGCCGATAGGTGCCCTACAATACAATGATCCAATGCAGTGTTGTCAATCTTGTGCAATACGGCTGCCGCAGCCGTTGCTACATAACCATCTAATATCACCGGGACCTTTCCAATACGAGCTGCTATAACTGCACCGGATATTGCCGCTAATTCATGCCCCCCAAGCCGACGCAAGCACTCCAAAGGATCGTCGAGGTGTGAACGATGAAGATCCACTCCTTTACTGACCACCGAAACCTTGCGCTCAAGAGCTGTTTGATCGATGCCAGTACCAGTCCCGGTCCAATCTTTAGGGGCACCCCCAAATAAGGCACAGGATAGCGCGGCCGCACTCGTCGTATTACCGATTCCCATCTCACCAACACATATGACATCAACCCCGTCTTCNACCGCCATCATACCGTAAGCCATCGCACTCGCACATTCAGCTTCAGAGAGGGCTGGTGACTCAGTAAAATCGTTTGTAGAGTGATCCAGCGCCATCTCATAAACACGAAGCTCCGCATCATAGCGCTTACAAAGCTGGTTAACCGCCGCACCGCCTGATCGAAAATTTGCGACCATTTGATGGGTNACGTNAGCAGAGAAAGCTGAAATTTGGTGCCGTGTAATACCATGGTTTCCAGCAAAAACAGCCACTCGTGGTCTCTCAAGACGCGGAGGATGGCAGCCCTGCCACGCACAAAACCACTGGTTTAGGGTCTCTAAGTGTCCCAAAGCTCCGGACGGTTTGGTCAAAATTGATTCGTGAACCATTGCACGTTCCATGGCCTCCTCATCTGGGCCGGGAAATCTATTCATTATATCACGTATTTCTTGAAGACTAGTGGCGGAGGCTTCATTCATTGTAAAATCCAACGAAAACTGTGCATCTGAGGTAAAGGCTGACATACTGACCCAGCCGCTACAGGGAATATGTGCTTATCATGACCAAACAACAAGACTCANAAGAAAATGATCCCAATACAAATGTCGTCCTTGATCGTGAAGAAACCGACACATCTTCGAAGATTCGCGGAGAAACNCGCCGGAATTTGGGGAAGGCGATTCAACTNGACCGTCGTATTGGCGATCTACTAATAGCTACACGGTTTTTTACTCGCCTGCCCGTCCCGATTGATAGCGAAACGGAACGAAGACCGTTAGCCGACTCGGCGTGGGCATTTTCAATTGTAGGTTGTATTATAGGCACCGTAGGCGGCGTGACTGCTTTTCTAGCTTCCGACCTTCCGTCATATGCGGCAGCACTTCTCGCCGTTGCGGTAATGTGTGCCCTTAGCGGCGGGTTACATGAAGACGGACTTGCCGATTGTGCTGATGGAATGTGGGCGGGTACGAGTCCGCAACAGAGACTCAAAATAATGCGTGACAGCAAAACTGGCGCTTTTGGTGTAATCGCAATTTTCACAGTACTAAGCCTGAAGGCGGCTGCGATTGCTAATTTATTGAGTGTAGGAGGAGGATTGGCAGCANCATTAGCAATCGTTGCAGCTGCAGGTGCCTCGCGAGGATTTCTGCCAATAGCAATGAGAGCCTTTCCTGTTGCCTCAGAAACGGGTCGAGCTGCTGAGGCGGGCAGCCCCAACACTCAAGATATTATCGTTGGAGGGATAATTAGTGTAGTCATTGCTTTCACTATGATTGGCTTTAACACAAGCATCAATGGACTTATTGTAGGCACTCTGTTAGCAGGTGGGTTAGGATATCTCGCAGTAAAACGCTTCGGTGGACATACTGGCGACGTATTGGGTGCACAACAGCAAATCCTAGAGACTGCTATTTTGTTATCAGCCACCCTTTAAATTGTTTGGGGGGGAGATGGAGACAATTGTAACTCGATGGTGGTGGATCAGACATGCGCCAGTCTTTAATCCCACCAATATAGTTTATGGCCAGATGGATCTTGATGCTGATGTGTCANATTCGAAAACTTTTAAGCGGTTAGCAGAAATATTACCATCTGACTCCGTTCTTTTTACATCAGACCTTAAACGCACGGTTTTAACTGCTGAGGCAATAGCGCAGGCGGGAGCTAANNTGCCTAGGGCTATCGAAGANCCAGCTCTTCGTGAGCAACATTTCGGTATTTGGCAGGGGAAACAACGAGGCCAATTTGGCGATACTTTCAACAATAAGAAGCATAAGTTTTGGATAGCGCCCGCTTTCGAAAGGGCNCCAAAGGGCGAAAGCTTCGCAGATGTTATAGCGAGGGTTGCACCTGCGATCACAAACATAACAACCAAGTATGCAGGAAATGATATTGTTTGTGTGTCACATGGTGGGACAATACGTGCCGCAATAGCCATNGCCCTTGGGCTTGGTCCAGAAAAAGCTCTATCGATAACGGCCGCAAACTGTAGCCTTACTCGGCTCGCCCACATTACTGACAGAAACTCAAATACCGGAGTGTGGAGCATTGAGACGATAAACTTCGATCCGTCTATTTAATAAACCCATAAAAATAATGGCTTTATCCTTATATCATACAAAGACGGGGCTAACGAACGTAGCAGCGCTAATTTGTGGCCTGNTGTANGAGCAAAAATATGTATCTAAAGTTTTAATAATTCCGTTAGACTTAAGGCCAATACCCACAGAATAGCTCACCTAAAACAGAGAAAATTGCAAACGCAAATTATGTACATTTCTTCNCAAAACCATCTCGCTTTATTTCNTTTAAGTGTTAGAAACGANTTAAAGNTGTCTCTAGTCAAAATATGGGTGATATTATCGGAGGAGTTTATTCACATGAAANCCATCGTCCCAATAGTAGCCATTACAATAGCGCTCATTTTCCCACTGCCTAAAAGCACATTAGCTGGCCTAGAAGAAGACCAGCTGGTCTCACAAGCACATTTCACGATCCAACGAATGGCAAAGGATAAGAATATTGGACCAGACGTCCGCAATACCATCCAACGTGCTANGGCTGTAATGCTTTTCCCCAATGTTTTAAAAGGAGCATTTTTTGTTGGAGCAGAGGGAGGAAATGGTATTTTAATGGCTAAGGACTCTAATGGAAATTGGGGATACCCCGCTTTTTTTACCATGGGTTCAGCAAGTTTTGGGTTACAGTTCGGTGGCCAGTCTCAAGAAATTCTGTTGCTTATAATGTCAGATCGTGGCTTGGCTTCAATCCTTCAGAATGAGGTTAAACTTGGTGGTGATCTCAGCGTAGCAGCTGGGCCAGTAGGTGTTGGCGCTGGGGCTGCTACCACTACAAATTTAAGTGCGGACATATATTCGTTTTCCATAAATCAAGGTGTATTTGTGGGCGCTAGTGTCGAAGGAGCAATAATTCATCCGCGGAAATCAAAAAACAAGTCTTACTATGGAAGCGAGAAAGCAACAGCGGAAGAGATAATTCTNAAGGGCAAATACCAAAATGTCCAGGCTAATGCTTTGCGCTCGTCACTGCGAAATTTACGCTGACCACCACCAANCTAGAGCCAGCCAAGCCGCCAAAATTAGGAAGCCATTCAAGCAACAAGTAGCAACAAACAAATTAAGGGAGTGCTTTATATCGACAGGTAATAATTCAAACCTACCATTTCCGATCCACANGCCCTCCTTCAAACCACCTTCATAAACACGTGGACCCCCAAGTGAGTAATTAAGTGCTCCTGCCATCGCAGCCTCAGGCCAGCCAGCGTTGACGGAAGGATGTTTCGACGCATCATTCAGAATAAAGCGTATAGCTCGAAGAGGGTTACTCCTCGGAACCACACAAGCGGCAACNATGATTAAAAGTGCTGCAAAACGCGCGGGGATCCACATTACTACATCATCTAGTCTCGCTGCTACTCGACCAAACATATTGTATCGTTCATTGCGGTAGCCGATCATACTGTCCATGGTATTAACCGCCTTGCAGAAAAAGAGACCTGGAAGCCCGAAAATCAGATACCACAAAACTGGAGCTACCACACCNTCGGCAAAATTTTCTGACAGCGACTCGATAGCAGCCCTTGATATTCCGCCTCTATCAAGAGCCGCTGTTTCGCGCCCAACTATATGAGCAACGGTNCTACGGCCTGCCTCTATCCCTTTTTTTTCGAGTGCTATGCTTACTGAACGAACGTGGTCGTATAAGCTGCGTTGAGCCACAAGAAGGGCAATTAATATTAATTCCAAAGCCCAAAGGCTATACAGAGCTATGAATATCTGCAAGACCCAGCCTATGATAATTACAATCATTGAAATCGCTACCGCCAGAAAAGCTCCCCGTGCCAANCGCGCTTGGTCGCCCAAACTATTACGGTTAAGCATGCGCTCACAAAAGCTTATTACATTACCTAGAAGTGATATTGGATGCGGTATTATTCGCAATATTAACCGCGGGTCGCCTAAAAACACGTCTAATAGCAACGCCAGTGCTAAAAGAAGAGCACGATCTGAAAAGACATCAATAGCCCAGAACTTCATTAATTATTATACGNGTAATTCAGAATTTGTTTTTTTTAAAGCGTCTTGAACGGAATTTACACCTAAATGCGTTTTGATGAATATATCACAGTTGATTGGAGTGCTGCTAGTTCACCCCAGATCGGGCCAAATAGCATTTGGATCTGTACCTTCAAATGTCGTTCAAAAGAACCGCAGAAAAGTAAAATACACAATATATCAACCCGATCAGCAGCTACAGAATGGCTCAGAAGCCATCTTTATACCTCCCTCCACGCTGGCAATCGAATTCTTCTTGGATTTGACTTTCCGTTCGGCTATCCCGCCGGAACTGCCTCAGCTCTTGGNATGCAGGGCTCGCAATGGAGGAANATATGGCAGCTATTATTCGACGGNCTTTCGGACAACNAGACAAACGAAAATAATCGGTTTGATCTTGCAGAGAAGCTCAATCAGCAGCTCACCGGCGAAGCTTTTCCATTCTGGGGAAATGTACGGGATGAAAACCGAAAATATCTCGTACGCCGAGGACGCCGACCACATGGGCAAAATGATGTCGCAGAACGACGTTTAGTTGAACAATTTGTTCCGAGCGCCCAGCCTGTATGGAAATTAGCAGGGGTGGGTTCGGCAGGAAGTCAAGCACTTACCGGAATACCCGCAGTATGGTCGTTACGCTTTGATCCTCGCCTCGCAGGGAAAACTCGTATTTGGCCTTTTGAAACGGGTCTACGCATCGAACCTTCTGCTCAGATAATAATGGCAGAGATCTATCCATCAATCTTCCCTCTTCGCCCCATCAAAGGGAAACCAAAAGATGCCGCACAAGTAACCGCTGCAGCACGAGCCCTAGCTATTGCAGATAGTAACAATCAGATTGATTCGCTTTTTGCTGGGCGTTCCGATTTAAAAAAAGGGGATAAAAAAATTATAGAAAATGAAGAAGCTTGGATTTTGGGAGTTTCGGACCATTTCAAAAAATGACTGGTATATGCGGTTACAGGCTGTACATTAAGACTTTTATTTTAAATCTTATAAAATGCTGGGAAAAATGGATTTTCGCGACCTTGANGCCCTTCATACCGCACATGACCTGCTAATCGAGATTCATGATATTAGTCAGTCATTCCCCGCTGACAATCAGTTTACTTTGGGTGACGCAATTTGCGCCACGGCATTGGAAATACCAGCAATTCTAGCTGAGGGATGCGGCCAAAAAAATGATTGTGCATTAAAAAAATCGATTTCGAAAGCAGTGGGTCTGACCAGTCGACTCGAATACTTTATATTGGTTGCGGGTCAACTTGGCATTGTTGACGAAGAAAGCTTGGCTGATTTAACCCACCTTATAGAAGCACTAAAAACCGAACTCAATAAATCCTTTGCCTAGTGTCAATTGCTTGAGCCGGTCTGGCGAAAAATCCTTAATATTTCTTGATTACGCTGCATTTTGGCCCAGTCTAGGGGACCACGGCCCGTATAATCACGGATTGATAAATCTGCATTNTTATCAAGTAGAAGTTGGACTANTTGTAAGTGACTATCTTTTATCGCCATCATCAATGGTGTCAAACCCTCTTTATTCTGGTGGTTAGGGCTTGCCTTTACACTTAACAGGAGTTGCGCAATTTCATACTCTCCAAGTTCGGCCGCCCAGCTTAGAGCTGTTCGACCGAAATCATCTATCATATCGGGCCGAGCACCGTACTTTATTAGGCTCTCAACAATATCAAAATGTCGTCCAATAGCTGCCATAATGAGAGGTGTGCGCCCGTCTTCCGAGAATTTTATATTCGGGTCGGCGCCCGATTTCAAAAGATAGTCCACAGACTGCCAATCTCCTTGCCGTGCNGCCCCAAAAAGGGGACTTAATCCTACCTTCTGTAATTTCATTCCCAATTGCGCTTGGGCTTCGGACGAAGAAATTGTAAGTGTACTACATGTTATCATCGCCAAAATTAGAGCTGGGGCCACAATCAAAATCCAAGAAATAGGTCGAAAATGGCCACGTTTTAACGCTCGAGATCGACCTCGTTTTAAAAGAAGAGGCAGGGCCCAACCGTAAATAAAGCTGTTGTTTACACGTTTCCTATTTTCACCGGACATTCTTTTGCACTCCCAAGAGCGTAACTANATGTTAAAATATACCATGAAAAAAAAATCTTCTGGACTAATTATCGCCGCACCCGCAAGCGGAAACGGTAAAACGATTATAACGCTTGGACTAATTGGTGCCTTGANAAANAACGGNNATGTTGTAGCTCCAGCAAAGGTTGGGCCTGATTATATAGACCCAAGCTATCTAGCTGCTGCGGCTGATATGCCTTGCTTTAACCTAGACCCNTGGGCAATGAGGTTGGAGACCATTGCAGGGCATTGTTTTAGNCTNTCAAAAGCAGCACCACTCATAATTTGCGAAGGTGTAATGGGATTATTTGATGGCACGTTTGATGGTAAAAATTCCACGGCTGATCTTTCAGCAACAACGGGTTGGCCTGTAATTTTGGTTGTAGATGTGAAAGGGCAAGCGGCCTCCGCAGCGGCAGTCGTGAGAGGCTTTGCAANCCATCGGGATGATTTTGACTTGTGTGGAGTAATATTCAATCGCGTTGGCGGGAAAAAACATCGCCAATGTATATCTATCGCAATGAAAGAAACCATCCCAAATATGCCGATTTTAGGTTTTGTGCCAAAAACTGTAGGCATGCAGCTGGCGGAGAGGCACTTGGGCCTGATTCATGCGTCTGAACACAGCCAGATATTAGAATTTCTGTCCGTAGCAAGTGAACTTATAGCAAACAACATCGATCTAAGGAGTCTCGCCAATCTCGCTCAAGAGACAAGCATAGAAATGCACGAGCAAAAGCCAGCTTTAGCCCCACTCGGGCAACATATTGCGGTTGCAAGGGACGCAGCATTTTCATTTTTATACGACTCGCTTTTACATGATTGGCGCGATCAAAATGCCGAACTCTCGTTCTTTTCACCTCTTGCCAATGAGAGCCCCTCAAGCCATGCAGATGCGATTTACTTGCCTGGTGGATATCCCGAGTTGTATGCAGAGCAACTTGCCGATAATCGANATTTTCATGCNGGTCTTCTANCCGCAGCAACGAAAGCCTTTGTTTATGGCGAATGCGGCGGGTTTATGGTACTTGGAAAGACCATAATTGACAGATTTGGTAAAGGCCATCAAATGTCAGGTCTTTTGCCACTCGAGAGTAGTTTTGCAGACCCTAAATTAAACCTAGGTTACCGCGAGGTAAAGAGCTGCTCAGATACCCCCCTCGGTCCCATGGGAAANAGGTTCCGCGGACACGAATTTCATTACTCCACCGCAAAAACGCTTGTTCCAGCCTCAGGAAAGCTATTTGCCTGCACTGACGCCGCCCAAAAAACAAAAGAATCTTGCGGCCTTATTTCAAATAATGTCGCAGGCTCGTTTATTCATCTGGTAGATGAGGCCTAGAAATAATGGNCCCCTTTTGGAAACGTAAAAAATTATCCGATATGTCTGTGGCAGAATGGGAAGCCATTTGCGACGGATGCGGATCTTGTTGCCTTCATAAAATACAAGACGTGGAAACTGGCGATATTGCATTTACGAACGTATCCTGCCGCGAACTCGATCTTGAGACTTGTAAATGTTCTGATTACTGCCGACGTCAGCGNANNGTGCCAGATTGCATTAATCTCAACCACCANAACATTCGGGAACTCGAATGGTTGCCAGATACCTGCGCCTACCGGTTGCTGGATGAGGGAAAAGAGCTATTTTGGTGGCACCCCTTAGTATCAGGTGATCCCGAAACAGTTCATGCTGCAGGAATATCGGTTCGCGAAAAAGGTGTTTGTGAGGATGATGTCGAGGATATGAAAGATTACATAGAAAAATGGCTTGTAAAAGCAGTAGATCCTGTAAATCAAAATGACAGATAGAATCATTGCACAGAGAGATTATNAAAGCTCGCTAACGATCCGCCATGCAACAAACGCAAAACGCATATCACTCAGGATCGATGCCACAATCCGACAAGGTGTTCTCGTACTACCACCTAATATTTCTGAACAGGAGGGGCTAGAATTTGCCAAAAAAAATAAAAAATGGCTGGAAGAGCAGATCGCACGTCTTCCTCCTTTAGTACCCTTTCATGATGGGGTTTCGATCCCTTTCCGAGGCAAACAGCTGACTGTCCGGCATGGTGGGGCCNCGCGCGGTTTAGTAGAATTTGAACGAGATCAATTATTAGTATTTGGTCGGCCAGAACATTTTCAGCGACGGTTAACAGACTGGTTAAAAGATCNAGCTCGCTNCGANATCGCTCGACTGGTTGCCGATAAGTCATCAAAAATTGGTTGCAAAGCGGGACGTATTTCNATACGAGATCAAAAAGGACGATGGGGGAGTTGTGCCTCCAGCGGAAATTTAGCCTTCAGTTGGCGTCTCATTATGGCTCCTGATTTCGTTCTTGACTATGTTGTCGCGCATGAAGTGGCTCACTTGGCCGAGCACAATCATTCTCGTGCGTTTTGGAATATTGTTAGGTCTCTAACAAACTATACAGACCGCGGGCGTATTTGGCTTAAACACGAAGGCCATCAACTACACCGCTATGGAAAATGAAATTAAATTCTTTAATTTTTTGCCATAACACCAGGTAATCGNCGGTATGGTAGGTCTTGGTGCGCGTCCTCCATTATCGCTTTCCAGAGTTGTGCCGGCAACAAACCACCNGTGAGACCCTTGGTTGGTTGGCCATTGTCATTGCCCATCCAAACGCCTGTAACATAATGACCTGTATATCCAATGAACCATGCGTCACGATAGCCCTGAGTAGTTCCGGTTTTCCCCGCAGCGGGGATCCTAATTCGGGCTGCTTTTCCCGTNCCCCAATCCAAGGCCGCATGCAAGAGGTCATTNATCAAAATTACATCTCGATCGGCTACAACTTGGGTCGATATGCCGCTNGAACGACTATATACAACGCGACCATCAGGTGTGCTTATTTTTTCAATGCCGAATGGCTCAACTGCGCGCCCAGCATTTGCAAATGTTGCATAAGAGGCAACTAGTTCGGATAGCCGCATTTCATACACACCGAGGGCCAGTGATGGCTTTACCCCAAGCTTACTGGCAACACCAAGCCGCCGCGCCACTTGNACAACTTTGTCACGACCAACCTTNTCCGCTAACGCCACCGCAATAGCGTTGGAAGAACGCGCAACACCCTCACGCAATGTCATAGNCCCCAAATGCCGGCGGTTATGATTGCGCGGTTTCCAACCCTGCACTGCAATTGGCATGTCTCTAACGCGCTGATCCGGCAATATCCCACTTTCCACGGCAGCAAGATAAATAAATAGCTTAAATACAGAACCCGGCTGTCTCCGGGCTTGGATCGCGCGATTGAATTGACTGAAATCGTAATTGCTCCCGCCGACCATCAGACGAATGGCACCATTAGGCGATAGAGTGAGGGCTGCTACTTGACCCGCTCTTTTCTCTTTCGCAAGCCTCATAACCGTAGAGGTATATTTTTCCCCTGACCTCTGCAACTTTGGGTTGAGAGTTGTATGGATTATAATATCATGATCGATACCGCCTAAAAACCCTTCTGCCTGTCGAAAAACCCAATCTGCAAAATAACGAACCCCAGACCGTGGCGTCTTCCTATATACAGTGGACACTGATTGACGAAATTGAGTGTGCGCTGCTCTCGCCGACAACCAACCGACGGCAACCATGTTTCGTAAAACCTGGTTCGCACGCGCGGCCGCACGTTTCGGATATACGATAGGGTTATAGCGACTCGGCGCCTTNAACAGNCCTACTANTACCGCTGATTCGTATAGCTTTAGCTCACTNGATGATTTGCCAAAATAATGTCTAGCGGCAGCATCCACACCATAAAGGCCTGCTCCGAAGTAAGCTCGATTGAGGTAAATTGTGAGTATTTCGTCTTTAGTGAAACGATATTCAAGCCAGAAAGCTAACAATGTCTCACGGATTTTTCGCGATAGCGTGCGCTCCTNTNTCAGAAATAAGTTTTTTGCTAATTGTTGAGTGATAGTACTACCACCCTGNAGNATACGGCCTGCATTTAAGTTTCGGACCAGTGCTCTAAAAATGCCGNTAAGGTCTACGCCCGAATGTTTGTAAAAGCGCCTATCCTCAGTCGCCAATAAAGCATTAGGTAGTNCAGGTGGCAAATTTTTTAAAAAAACCGGTTTTCCATGCCGGTTGCCAAACTGAAAAATAGGGCTTCCATCAACAGCTACAATTTTAACTTCTGCCTTCCTATAGGCAGCTTTCTCCAAATTCGTAATATTCGGCAAGCTCATAGCCGCAAACAGAAGACCACCTAGTACCGCTGTTGTGCCCCAAAATAAAAACCGCTTTAAATAGAACTGATATCGCCAACGATTTTTTTTTTACCTACAAAACGACTTTTTTTACTTTTGCGTGCCATTACGATTCTTTCGAAAGATACAATTGATTCAAAATCGCCATGCAATATTGGGTCTCAAATACGATTTTGAATACATGTTCTGACCTCTTCAATGTTCCATGAGACGGCAGGGAATGCGAACTACCTTATGGTTTCTTTTGGGTATAGACCCCAAAGGCCTTTTCGGCGTATCCAGCCTTCATGGTCTCGAGCAGAAACATGACACCAATCTAAATCGCATCTTCTAACAAGAACAATCATCTTAGTTGAAAGTCTAGCGATCGCGGGAGCACTATCACTAGGCCGGCGACGCATGGTTTGTTCAGCTCCGGTGAGTATTAAACTTCTCTTGTACTCGAGCATAGCACGGTGGACCCATCCTTCACCGCCTTCCCAATCACGTATCTTCCTCCATGTATCATACTGTGCGATGACCTCTATCGGGGCGTGACGCTGAACAAACTTCCATTTTACTGGGTACCGAACGCCTGGCCCTGCCCGAACATTTACGTCATTTGCTCGTATGGAGGCGAAGCGTTGAACAAGTTTGCCTTTTTTGGCTTTTTGTGCATACACCTCAATTGGATTAACAATAAGTATTAAGCTAGCGAGCAAAGTATAAAAAAGACTTTTTAAAACCATCTTCAACAACCCAAAATATGACACACTCATAAAAAAGCTATTCTTTGTATAACATGTAATATATTCGCAGTTTGCAAAGTTCGCGCCGCTTCACTAGCAAAGACCTCAATAATGAATATNAAACCATTCGCAATTGAAATTCCTTATCGCGAGCCTGTCCTTGCCTTTGCTCCTTTTGCAGCCAATCCGCACTCTATTTTCCTTGATTCGCCAGAAGGCTTAGGTCGATATGCTTATTTTTCGCCAGCTCCAGAAGCGCTAGAGGTAGCCGCAGTAAACGGTTCAGAAAATCCTTGGGATCGAATCAATGATCGATTAAATAACATAACGCTGGACCCGGTCGAGAATTTACCACCATTTCAAACTGGAATTGTTGGATATTTGGGATACGAAATGGGCAGACACCTGGAACGCGTCCCTCCCTCCCCGGCAGACGGAACAACCCTCCCGGAAATGATTGTTGGCGTATACCATCTCATAGCAGCTTTTGACACTAAAACCAAAAAATCTTGGGTGATTGCTACTCCAACCCCTGGAAAAAGTGCAAGTTATACCGCNTCGCGTGCTTCCACGTTTGCGGAGGAGATTGCCAATGGACCAAAAAGCTTGCCAGTACCNATGGTACCATCTGGGAGATGGAAACCAGATTTTATCAAAACTGAATACAACGCCAAAATTCAAGCGGCCATTGAATACATAAAAGCAGGTGACATNTTTCAAACAAANTTAACACAACGGTTTTGTATNTCTCGACCACCAGGACTATCAGCTTTTGATTTATATCTTATACTCCGTGCCAGAAACCCTGCTCCCTTTGCAGCATACATCAACTGCGGCAAAGGAAGAGCTATCCTATCGGCGTCACCAGAAAGATTTTTAAAACTGAAAGCTGACGGCTTAGTTTTAACTGAACCAATAAAAGGCTCGCGCCCAAGAGGGAAAAATCCAGAGGCAGATCAACGACTGGCAACTGATCTAAAATTTAGTGAAAAAGACATGGCAGAGAACCTAATGATTGTGGATCTGCTTAGAAATGATCTTTCTAAGGTCTGCGAGATCGGATCGGTGATGACACCGTCATTATTCAAACTTAAAAGTTTCGCCGAGATGCACCACCTGGTCTCGACAATCACCGGCAAACTGAAAAAAAACGAAAATTCTATCTCCCTTATGAAGGCATGCTTTCCTGGAGGGTCGGTCACAGGCGCGCCTAAAATTCGGGCCATGGAAATTATTCATGAACTTGAGTCCACGCGACGAGGACCTTATTGCGGCGCCATCGGTTGGTTCGGCTACAACGGAGCCATGGACTCGAGTATTGTAATACGCACATTGATTGTTGAGACAGCCTCCATTATAGCTCAGGCTGGGGGAGGCATAGTAGCAGACTCTTCCCCCGAACTCGAATATGATGAAACTCTGCATAAAGTGCGCGCACTACTGAGATGTCTAGATCCGGAGGATCATAGCGGGTTGTGAAATTTTGGTTTAATGGTGAAATTTTCGATTCTGACGACAAAGTTATTGCAGTGGATGACCGGGGCTTCATGCTTGGCGACGGATTATTTGAGACTGTTTTAGCTAGAAATAGCCTCCCACTGCGCCTCTCAGCTCATTTACAGCGACTTCGACAAGGAGCAGAATTGATCGACTTACAAATAGGTATTAGTAATCAAGAGTTAACCGCTGCCTTCGCTCTTGTTTTAGACGCGAATAACGCAGACACAGGAGTGCTACGCCTCACTGCCAGTAGAGGTACTTGCGAACGTGGTCTCTTACCTCCCCCCCAAAATGAGCCCTGTTTAGCCATAACAATTACCCCAGTGCCAGCTTCCAAAGGTGAGGCAAACGCGATTATCGCTACCAGTTTTCGAAGGGATGAGTTATCTCCTCTTTCGCGATGCAAAACGCTCAGCTATCTCGGTAATATNGTTGCCCGCCAAGAGGCAGANAGCCATGGAGCNAATGANGCTTTATTGCTCAATACTCAAAAACGTTTAGCGGAGGCGACAATAGCCAATCTTTTCCTGGTTGTTGGTAATCGAATTTTTACCCCTCCTGTCACTGACGGCGCTCTGCCTGGAACAATACGCGGCGAAATCCTCGCCAAATTCGGAGCAGAAGAAAAGGAATTGCCGATAACGACCCTTGGGCAAGCAAGCGAGAGTTTTCTTACTAATAGCCTAGGGATACGGCCGTTGCTGCAGGTNGATGGGCAGCCCATCGGAGACGGAATGATAGGACCAATAACGTCACACCTTATGAGCGTTTTACCCTAACATCTAGCGCTATCACACACCCAACGGAACTATAGTGGGGGAAGAACCACAAAGGTTACAGCCCTCCTCACGCTTGACTTTAAGTTTGGTGAAACGCCCATCCAGCCCATTATAAAGAACTAATTTCCCAGACAACCCCTCACCTATTCCAAGAAGTTCTTTTATAGCTTCGGTCGCCTGCAAGGATCCCATAACTCCCGCAACAGCCCCAAAGATCCCGGCTTGCTCACAGCGCGGCACAGTTCCTGGTGCAGGCGGACTTGGAAATATACAACGATAACAGGGGTTTTCATCACCGGGAANATAGGGTTTAAAAGTAGACAGCTGTCCGTCAAAACGAAGCAATGCAGCAGAAATAAGAGGTTTCCGAGAAAAAAAACATACATCATTCAATAAATAACGCGTTGTGAAATTATCCGACCCGTCGATAACCAAGTCAAAGGCATTTATCAATTCGCTAGCATTATTATTTGTCAATCGCATTCGGTAGGTTTCAACAANAACCTCTGGATTGAGCTCAAAAATTGCTTCTCGAGCACTCATCACCTTGGCCGTGCCTACACCCTCCTCACGATGGATTATCTGTCGCTGCAGATTACTCAATTCAATCTTATCAAAATCGACCACACCTATCGTACCAACCCCGGCTGCGGCAAGGTAAAGTAACACAGGAGATCCTAGGCCACCGGCTCCTACAATAAGGACCCTGGAGGCCAAAAGCTTTTCTTGGCCTTGTACCCCAACTTCGGCAAGAGCGGTATGCCGTGCGTAACGCTTTTTTTGGGATTTATTGAGAATTTTCACCATAAGCTAGAGCTCATCGAAAAGTTGTGTTGAGAGATAACGTTCGGCAAAAGAAGGTATTATCACAACAACTTGTTTTTTAACCATTTCAGCTCTCCCACATATCTCAATAGCCGCCGCCAGAGCAGCTCCTGATGAAATCCCAACAGGAAGGCCTTCAAGCCGCGCCGCTTGTCTTGCTGAAACAAACGCAGACTCACTAGCAATGGTTATAACCTCATCAATAAGAGACTGGTCAAGAATCGGAGGTACAAAGCCGGCCCCTATACCCTCAATCCTATGACTACCGGGTGCTCCACCCGACAGTACAGCGCTATCTTCCGGTTCAACGGCGATGATCTTTATTTCGGGATTACGAGCTTTCAGTACGCGCCCGCAGCCAGTCAATGTGCCTCCGGTGCCTACGCTTGATACAACCACATCTACTGACCCATCCGTATCTTTCCATATCTCTTCGGCTGTTGTACGAGCATGGATGTCAGTGTTAGCCTCGTTGTGAAATTGCTGCGGCATTATTGCGTTTGAATTATCTTCTATGAGTTCTTCAGCGCGGCGAATNGCACCAGCCATGCCCTCTTTGGCGGGCGTCAGTTCAAGTTCTGCGCCTAGCAATTTTAGCATTTTCCTACGTTCCACAGATTGAGACTCAGGCATGGTTAAAATCAAACGGTAGCCTTTCCGTGCAGCGGCAAAGGCAAGCGCTATTCCAGTATTTCCTGACGTTGGCTCAACAATGATGCTCTCGGAGTTGAGTAAGCCATCAGATTCAAGTGCTGAGAGCATTGCAATACCTATTCGATCTTTTACGGAACCCATTGGGTTGAAAAACTCGAGTTTTGCCAGCAGATCGGCACTGAGACTTTTTTCTTCGGTAATTCGTGAAAGCCTCACCAATGGAGTTGCTCCAATAGTATCTAGGATAGAATCGTAAATACGGCAGCGCGCCTCAACAACGGGCGATGAGTTTTTGTTCGACACAGCCCTGTGTTTAGTATGCTTCAAAGGTTTACACAAATTTGTTTTCACACTCTAAAACATATCCCCCAGGGGGTGATTTTCCCATGAAAAATTTAGGCCTAGATGGCAAAATCCATAGTTGCCTTTTGCGATTGCTCAATTCCGGCCGACCGAGCTTGGGAACACAAGTCTTCAATGCTGAGAGCATCAAGCTTTTTAAGATAGTCCTCTTGAAGTTCCTGCCAAATTGGAGTGAGAACACTGCGACCAATATCTGACTGAACTGGTGCCTCTAAGAGGCCACCATCGAGGTCGGCTATAAGTCTTGCTATTTCCCCAAGGAAAATTCGTCGCCGNTCACGAGCCAAACGATAACCTCCTCGCGGTCCTCGTACGCCCCGCAATATCCCAGCACGGACCAAATACTGCANAACCTGTTCGAGATAACGGCACGGGATACCCTGTCTGTCTGCTATTTCACTTCGTTGCACTGGCCGGTCTGACGTAGTGTATGCGATATACAGAACCGCTTCTATCGCAAATATCAATTTACGTGTTACCTTCATAGATTTAGCTCCGAGTGCCGGTCGAACCAAATCCACGTTCGCCACGAACTGTATCAGGTAATTCGGCTAACTCATTCCACGAAACTTGGTTTATAGGCGCGATTATCATTTGAGCAATACGCATACCATATTCAATTAGGAGGGCCTTATCGCCGTGGTTAATTAATATAACACTGATTTCACCACGGTAATCAGCGTCAACCGTTCCTGGCGCATTAAGGACGGTCACCCCGTTTTTATGTGCTAGTCCAGAACGGGGGCGTACCTGGGCCTCATAACCAAGAGGAAGAGCTATGGCAAATCCGGTAGGTACCAAGATACGTGAGCCAGGGAAAAGTTCTAGCGGTGAATCGATCGCAGCCATCAGATCTACCCCTGCGCTGCCGGGGGTAGCGTATTTGGGCAGTGGTAACCCCGATCCATTCGGCAACCGCTTGATGGCAACTGTTATCAATTTCATGCTGCTTTAAAGAATGCGGCAACACGGTCTGCTATAGTGCGGGCTGCAGCAACTTTGCTCATACGCACCCAATTCTCAACGGAAGCAGCCTGCACCAAATGCAACTCATTATCTTCACCTCCAAATATTCCCTTAGATGCGGAGACATCGTTTGCCAGAATCCAGTCACAACCTTTTCGGATACGCTTATCAACCGCATTTTCCACAACATTTTCGGTTTCGGCAGCGAACCCCACCACCAGCGTTGGACGCTTGTTGTCGTCACGCTTCGCAAGCGCGGCTAGAATGTCAGGATTTTTTTTAAGAGTAATAACCTGCTTATCTTTGTCAGACTTTTTGATCTTGTTATCGGCTTTCTCCGCAATTCCCCAATCAGCAACCGCAGCCGCACATACCGCGATGTCAACGGGAAGTGCCGACTCACATGCCTNTAGCATCTCAACAGCNGATACTACATGCCTTGTTTCAACGCCCGCCGGGTCCGCTANCCCTACCGGACCGGATATCAGAGTNGTTTTTGCTCCAAGAAGGGCTAATGCACTCGCCACAGCATGCCCTTGCTTTCCTGATGAACGATTGGCAATGTAACGTACGGGATCTATCTGTTCATGCGTCGGTCCACTTGTCACCAGCGCCCGCAAGCCCTCCAAAGGCAAATCACTATTACCTTTACTCACTATGGAACCGACTTCTTCCACTATTTCATCAACGCTAGCCATACGGCCCTCACCAAACTCACCACAAGCCATTGAACCTTTGTTTGGCCCAACTTGAAGCACNCCNCGACCTAGGAGTGTTTTCAAATTAGCACGTGTCGCTTCATGATCCCACATACGAACATTCATAGCTGGAGCTATCAGAACAGGCTTGTTTGTGGCTAAAATTGTAGTAGTCGCCAAATCATCAGCTATTCCAGTCGCCATTTTTGCAAGAATATTAGCGGTGGCCGGCGCCACTAACAACAAATCCGCCTCACGGGAAAGCCGTATATGTCCCATCTCTACCTCGTCTGTTAATGAAAACAGACCATCGTATACCTTTTGCCCTGATAATGCTGCCAATGAGAGCGGCGTCACAAATTGCGAACCGCCTTGTGTGAGCAAACATGTAACAGTGCAACCACTGTCTCGAAGTCGGCGTACCAAGTCTGGTGTNTTAAAAGCCGCGATTCCGCCGGGGATTATAAGTAGTATACGTTTTCCACTGGACAAAGTTTGATGCCTCGCAAATTGAGCTACCGCTATAATTTACAGTGNTTGAGTGTTAATAGGAAATATATTTTTTCAACAGCAATTTTATGAACTAATAATGACTCAAAAATCTACCATTATTAAAATAATAAATGATATTTATATTATTATACCGTCGTACGATTGTAAAAAATTAAGTAAATAATATTTATACTAAGCTTTTAATGCATATCCACAAACAAAAGAAAGTATAGAAAGAATTATTATTACGGCAGCAACAAATGGAAGCCGATAGCTATGGCGGGAACTAGGGCCCATAGGCCAAAACTGCTTGCTATTAGTCTGGCCACCAGCATTCTCCTCTACACGCTGTAACAGCGCATCAACCCTTGCAACCAAGTGAGGTAACCGAAGGCAAAGCGCTGAAAACTCTTGTACTCCCTCCACAANCCTAGCTTGCGGACCGCGATTCTGTCTCATCCAACCCTCAATCAGTGGCCGGGCTAAAATCCAGATATTTGAGTTCGCATCGAGCTTGCGACCCACCCCTTCTGCAACCAACATATTTTTTTGCAAAAGCAGAAGTTGCGGCTGGNCTTCCATCTTAAAATCCTCTGCCGTCCTAAATAATCGAGCCAAGAGACCCGCGATTGATACCTGGTTCAATGGACGATCAAAAAGTGGCTCAGCAACCGCGCGCAAAGATAANGCGAAAGCATCGCGTGACTGACTAGGCGGAACCAAACCTGCATCAAAATGGATATCTGCAACCTTTTTGTAATCCCTTTGCAAGAAAGCCATCAACATATCCGCCAGATAAAATCGAGTTGCTTGGTCAAGACGTCCCATAATTCCAAAATCTACNGGCACTAATGTGCCTTCAGAAGTTACAAACATATTCCCGGGATGCATATCCCCATGAAAGAAACCATCGCGAAACACCTGTTGAAAAAAAACGCCTGCAGAATTCTTTANAATCTCACGGCGATCAAGGCCTAACTGGCTGATTTTCTCTACATCGTCAATACGAATACCATCAATCCACTCNATGGTAAGCACTCGTTCACTGGTGCGATTCCAATCAACTTCAGGTACCTTGAATCCGACGTCGCTTTTTGTTGCTAATGCTAATTCCGACGCTGATGCCGCCTCCAACCTTAAATCCAATTCAGTATGCACTATCTCCTTAAATCGATTTACAACCGCCTTTGGCTTATAACGAGCGAAATTTGGCAGCATTAGNTCAACGGTGTTGGCTAACCAAATGAACAGATCAAGATCTTTTGCAAAGGCGGCCTCGACATCGGGTCGCAAGATTTTAACAGCGACTAATTGTCCATCTATTGTCTCAGCTGAATGAACCTGCGCTATCGATGCTGCAGCTACTGGTTTAGGGTTAAAATGACTAAAAATTTTCTCAACCTTATCACCCAACTCTCGCTCTACGGTTGCTATTGCCAGCGCGCCATCAAATGCCGGCATATTGTCTTGTAAGAGGGCAAGATCGTCCGCCGCCTTGTCACCTATAAGATCTGAACGAACGGCTAATGTTTGCCCAAATTTTACAAAACTCGGGCCTAGTTCTTGAAGGGCCTCAGCCAAACGATGGCCGAGCCCGCCAGGCTGGTCCCTGCGTCGAAACAAGAAAATAATAGCCCGCACGAGGATTGATTGTCTCTCTGAAGACGGCAAAACATCGTACCGACCAAGTACACGTAGAACACGAATCAAACGAAAACTATTTACGACCGATTTTAACATAATTCCAACAAGTAATTAAACTCGCCAAGCTGAATGCAAGGCAACCACGCCACTAGACAGGTCGCGCCATGTGACACCAAAAAACCCCGCATCCTCCATCATAAGTGCCAATTCTGGCTGNGTTGGAAAACGGCGGATGCTCTCTGCTAAATACCTATAGGATTCGGCGTCTCTTGCTACCCATCTTCCAAGACTCGGCAAAACATTAAAAGAATAGANGTCGTAAAGGTTGGCTAACCAAGGCAGGGTAACATGGCTAAACTCTAGGCAAAGTAAATGGCCGCCTGGTTTCAGCACCCGCCGCGCCTCCCTAAGTGCCATATCTAGTCGGGTAACATTCCTGAGCCCGAATGCTATTGTATAAGAGTCTGTACTTCTGTCTTTGACAGGCAGTTCTTCCGCGTCGCCAACACACCAATTACATTCTGTTAATAATCCATGATCCAGTGACCGATCGCGACCTATNCTTAGCATGCTTTCATTTATGTCACATACTGTTACCTTTCCCCCTCCCGCAGATTTAAAACGCCTTGCAATATCCCCAGTGCCACCAGCAACATCCAAAAGCGTCATCGATGAAGATGGGCGGAGCCAATCAATGAGCGCATTCTTCCAGAGCCGATGTAAGCCGCCAGACATCAGGTCATTCATCAAATCGTATCGTGGTGCCACAGAATTGAAGACAGACTTAACGAGTCTGGGTTTATCCTCTGCAGGGACATCACGATAGCCAAATGACGCCATATCTTGAGTATCGTTCATAATCAGTCGCAANNCTTATTNAAAATAAATACCATTTAATGGAACGATAGCCTACTGGCTTCAGCTTTGCTAGAAAAGCANTTATGCCAGANTTACCCGAAGTTGAAACTGTGTGTGCCGGACTCAAGCCAGCCCTTGAAGGTCAAAAGTTAGTTGGTATTGAGCAAAGGCGCAAGGATTTGAGGTTCCCCCTTCCTATAAATTTTGAAGCTACTTTATCGGGAAAAGTTGTAAAAGCAGTGCGTCGGCGCGCAAAATTTATATTGATACACCTAGACTGCGGTTTTGTTCTGATGATCCACCTGGGCATGTCGGGAAGAATAACAATATACCCCAACGATGTCCCGCCACCAGGGCGTCATGACCATATCGAATTTATAACCGAGAAAGGTGTTACAATCCGATATTGTGACCCTCGACGGTTTGGCTTTATGGATCTAGTTCCAGCCAGCAGTTATATCGAGCACCCCATGATAAGTCATTTAGGACCTGAACCACTTACCGATGACTTTGATGTAACAAGTTTCAACAACAAGTTGAATGGACGAAAAATACCCATAAAAAATGCACTACTGGATCAGAGAATCGTCGCTGGGCTTGGAAATATTTATGCATGTGAAGCACTATTCAAAGCTCGCATATCGCCCAAGAGGATTGCGCATAGCATCCCCGGGAAACGATCCAAGAGGCTTGTAGCAGCGATCAAAGAAGTGCTGCATGATGCAATTACTGCTGGAGGATCTAGCCTTAAAGATTTTGCTGGGACNGACGGAAACCTTGGCTACTTCCAGACTCAATGGGCTGTCTATGGCCGAGCGGGGGAAAAATGTCATACCATTTGCNGCGGGCCTGATAAGAAATGGNATTGTGAGCATGTTATCAAGCGAATTGTGCAATCAGGGCGCTCTACTTTTTATTGTTCAAAGTGCCAACGGTAAGGGTAAGAGACATCATGCAAAAANTTTTAACAATACTTGGNTTTATATCGATTTTGAATGCAACAAATGTACATGCGGAGCCTAGTGCTTTTCTACCCGGATTTGAGGACGTTCCCCTGATGACGGGTCTCAAACCGCAAAAGAATAGAGACTTTATATTTGACACGCCAAGTGGCCGCATAATCGAAGAAACAGCTTTTGGAAATTCATCCAGAGCGCAAGTTACCCAATTCTACGACTCAACACTACCCGAACTTGGCTGGAAAAAGATTGGTAGTCGCATATTTGAAAGGGATGGCGAACGTCTTAACATCGAGTGTTACGGCCATGACGGAAACCTTTCCGTGCGTTTTACTCTAACCCCGGTAAAATAATCATTTAAGATATATGATAGCTTAATACAANCTAAGCCCATCACGNAATCTTAACAACGCTCAAATAAGCGTCAGAGGGAATCTATTAGAAATGCCTTACGAATATATTGTTGCGACAGCACAGGGACCGGTAGGTATAATTACGCTGAATAGGCCCAATGCAATGAATGCATTGTGCGCCGACTTGATTGACCAGTTATGTATCTCAATTGACAAATTTGAAGATGATCAATCCATAAAATCGATGGTACTTACAGGTGGTAATAAAATATTCGCTGCGGGCGCCGACATTAAAGANATGCAAGACAAGGACTTTATGGATGTCTATTTGGCTGACTTCATAACCAAAGGTTGGGAACGGGTAGCAAGCTGCCGAAAGCCTATTATCGCTGCTGTCTCTGGATATGCTCTGGGTGGCGGGTGTGAGTTAGCAATGATGTGCGACTTCATCCTCGCAGACGAAAGTGCAAAGTTTGGCCAACCTGAAATCACTATAGGTGCAATACCTGGCGCCGGAGGAACTCAGCGGTTAGCGCGTGCTATCGGGAAGTCAAAGACAATGGAGATGTGCTTGACAGGGCGTATGATGGATGCGCAAGAGGCAGAGCGATCAGGTTTGATAAGTCGTATTATACCCGCGGAAGATNTGCTTTCTGAAGCTATTCAAACCGCCGAAAAGATCGCATCAATGTCCCTACCAATAGCCATTTTNGCTAAAGAGTCTGTCAATCGGGCCTTTGAAACTACTTTNGCAGAGGGTTTATTGTTTGAGCGCAGGGCATTTCACTCAACTTTTGCAACCAAAGATCAAAAAGAGGGAATGAGCGCGTTTGTNTCAAAGCGCAAACCCAAGTTTAAAGATTGCTGACGGTACCACAAGCCCNGATCAAATAGATGGTGAGTTTTGCACAAATCGAAGCGCTTGACGGCACGCGGTCAGAGGTCTATAAGCCGCTGTCGATTATAACATTCTGAAATCACCGGTACCAAAAATATACCATGGCACAAACTGCGTCTGTAAAAAAAAGGGTGCGTCAAGCCGCAAAAAAAAGCTCGCGCAATAGCTCGCGAGTTAATCGCATTCGTACCTTTGTCCGAAAGGTTGAGGAAGCTATTCTCAATGGAAATAAGGGGGACGCCTCGGAGGCAATAAAGCTAGCTATGCCGGAAATGCATCGTGGTGTAAGCAAAGGNGTGCTTCGCAAGAATACGGTTGCTCGAAAGTTATCGCGCTTAAACAAACGTATTCGTAATCTCTAAATCTAAAAAATCCTCACAATTTTCAACCGAGTCGGACCTAACATCGCAAGTCCACAGCGTATACTAGCTATTTTTCTTGGAAGTTGGCTAACCAACTTGTCTTTTTTCCTCTCCGAGAAGACTAAAACAAACCCATTTTGATAGTCATGAGTTTGTCAACAACTTTATTTTCGATTCTTTAGCTATTTACAGATGAAACCCATTGCAGTGCATTTGGGCGGTGTTTACAGTGTTGGTTCTGTCCTTCAGGGAGGTCAGTGAGAATTTGAGCCTTGNAAGACATTTTTGTTTCGTNACGAGGTATAAATAAACAGAGAAGTAGCACGATTAGAGAGTTACTACGGTTGTTGAGGTTTATATGTGTATGGTGGTTCCGGAAGGTGCCATTCATCAACCAAATGCACTCTAATAACAATGTTACCGAGTTCTCAAAAACGCGTGATTGTGTCTTCATTTATTGATGAATGCAGTCTCCAGCCGACCATTCCCTGACGAGCAGTTCGTGATTTCGGGGCCTACGGGTCTGTTGGGGATACACAGTAGATGTCAGAAACTTTGCCTGCGCAATGGGCTCGAATTCGAAGCCGACTGCGAGCTGAATATGGAGAAGCCGCCTACAGAAGCTGGCTGAAACCACTTACTTTNAGCGGAACCTCAGATGAGGTCGTCCAGTTAACTGTGCCAACTCGCTTCATGAGAGATTGGGTGGAAGCACAATATGGAGAAAGATTGTTAAGCCTGTGGGCCGGTGAGAATGCCTCCATTAAGAATGTTGATATTCTGCTTGAGGGGAGCGCGGCAGCACAGCTCGTAGAGAGTCAAGCAGCAACCATGCAAGCAGCAGCTGTCACTGAGGCACGACAAACAGACATTAGCGCGCCTTTAGATCCTCGATTTACTTTCGACAATTTTATTGTTGGAAAGCCAAACGAGCTAGCGTTTGCTGCTGCGCGACGCGTTGCCGAGGCGGCAACNGTTCCCTTTAATCCATTATTTCTATATGGCGGCGTGGGGCTTGGAAAAACGCATCTTTTACATGCAATNGCATGGCATATTCGGAAACGAACCCCAGAGCGCCGCGTAGTCTATTTATCGGCTGANAAATTTATGTATCAGTTCATACGNGCACTCCGATATAAAGATACAGTGGCCTTTAAAGAACAATTCAGAAGCGTTGATGTTTTAATGATTGATGATGTCCAGTTTATTGCTGGCAAAGACAACACGCAGGAGGAGTTCTTTCACACCTTCAATGCGCTAGTCGACCAAAACCATCAAGTGATCATCTCCGCGGACAAATCGCCAAACGATTTAGAGGGCATGGAAGACAGGATGAAATCACGCTTGGGCTGGGGCCTTGTAGCTGACATTCACCCAACAACCTACGAATTACGGCTTGGGATATTGCAGGTCAAGGCTGAGCAGCTTGAAGCCGAAATACCGCCAAAAGTAATGGAGTTCTTAGCTCACAAAATAACTTCCAATGTACGGGAGTTAGAGGGAGCNTTGAATCGCATCGTAGCGTATGCAAATTTAGTTGGACGATCGGTCAGTCTTGAGGGAACCCAAGAGGTTTTACACGATATACTCCGCGCAAATGATCGGCGAGTTACAA
The DNA here is from genome assembly GCA_002711555.1 of Rhodospirillaceae bacterium. The sequence goes on from PARQ01000016.1 coordinate 43,966, forward strand.
TTGAAGAGATTCAGAAGCGAGTTGCCGAACACTACAACATAAGGCAGTCGGAAATGTATTCCTCGCGTCGNGCGCGCGCGGTTGCTCGNCCNCGCCAAGTAGCGATGTACCTTTCAAAGCAATTGACATCTCGTTCGTTACCAGAAATTGGTCGGAAATTTGGTGGCCGCGATCATACAACAGTAATGCATGCGGTGCGCAAAATAGAGGAGTTGCGTGTTACCGATAATAGCTTTGCTGAGGACATCGAATTGTTACGGCGCATGCTAGAAGGCTGAGCTAGCCTAATTTGGACGCATTCCAGCGATCTGATTATTAATGGTAACTTATACATATAAAACATATAGATAGGGCTTCCNGAGTAGAANCCTCAGCTTGGAAAATTGCTGCAGGTCCGCTACTCCTGTGCTATAAAACAANCTATCATGAAGACAATGTTTGAAAGTATGCTGACACATCTCGAAGTTAAGTTNCGAAAGNACGTTTTTATAATATGAATAATTTCGACAGAAAATGGGAGACACGATGAAACTGACGATTGAACGCGCAGCATTGCTGCGATCACTGAATCACGTGCAGAGTGTTGTAGAGCGACGCAATACCATCCCCATACTCTCAAATGTACATTTTGATGTTCAAGAAGAGCGGCTAGCAATGACCGCCACAGACATGGATCTTGCTATTATCGAGACTGTTGATGCTGCGCCAAAAAGCGGAGGCTCAACTACCGCACCGGCGCACACGCTTTACGACATAGTTCGGAAATTGCCCGAAGGTGCACAAATAGGTTTAGATGCAATTGGCGAAGAAGATTGCTTAATTCTTACGTCCGGGCGATCACGATTTACCCTGCAAACCCTTCCAACAGCTGACTTCCCACAAATGACTGACGGCGATCTACCAGCCGTTTTCAAGTTACCCGCAGACGAGCTAAGAATGCTTATAGATCGAACTCGATTTGCAATATCTACCGAGGAAACACGTTATTACTTAAATGGCTTGTACGTTCACAAAGCTGAGGCCAATGGCATCCCAGTTCTGCGTGTAGTAGCGACTGATGGTCATCGCCTNGCAAGAGTAGAGATGCCGTTGCCAAATGGCGCAAGTGACATGCCAGGAATAATTGTACCGCGCAAAGCAATAAACGAGCTCCGGAAACTAATTGACGAAACTGAGAATGACGTTGAAATAGCCCTATCTGACACCAAAATTCGCTTTAGCTTCGACAATGTGGTGCTAAGCTCCAAACTTATTGATGGTACCTTCCCCGATTACGATCGCGTAATTCCCGACGGCAATGACAAAACATTGGAAGTAAATTGTGAAGACTTCGCGGCCGCTGTAGATAGGGTAGCAACAATCTCAACNGATAAATCTCGAGCTATTAAATTATCGGTGGATGCTGGCACTATTGTTCTTTCGGCATCTAGCCCCGAAAGTGGAACAGCGTCGGAAGAAATAGAGGTTGATTATTCCCAGGGGCCCATAGAAATTGGGTTTAATGCTCGGTATTTGTTGGATATTGCGCAGCAGATAGAAGGCACAATGGCTCAATTCGTAATGGCAGACGCAGCTTCTCCCACGATTGTACGTGACACTGACGACCCCACCTCACTTTATGTCTTAATGCCGATGCGTGTGTAGGTGGAGAATGAAGCCAACAGGAATATCGTCCAGAACGGCGATAGCAATCGTGCTGAAGTAGCCATGCCGGATGACCCAACTGCCAAAGTCGCATTGCAAAAGATAACCCTAACTAATTTTCGCTGCTACGAGCACGTGAGTTTGAAGGTCGATGCGCGGAGCGTTGTACTTACAGGTCCGAATGGAGCCGGCAAAACAAATCTTCTCGAAGCAATNTCATTNTTGGCCCCAGGCCGTGGGCTACGNNGAGCACGAATCGAAGATATGGACCGNCGCCACGAACTCAATAATGCAAGCACATTCGAATGGGGTATTGCTGCTTTGATAGAGACACCAATGGGGCCCATACAAATAGGGACAGGACGCAACAAAACGGCTGGAAGCCGCCGCATCGTCCGAATCAATGGAGCCNACACCGGGAGCCAAAGTGCCCTTGCCGAGTATGTTGATGCAGTCTGGCTTACTCCTCAGATGGATAGATTATTTGCTGAAGGCGCTGCAGAGAGAAGGCGGTTTTTTGATCGACTGGCATTTGGGTTTGATACAGCGCATGCTGGGCGAGTTAATGCCTACAATCATGCTATGCGCGAGAGGATGGGTCTTCTTCGAAGCAACAAAGGAGATGATGTTTGGCTCGATAAGCTTGAGCAAAGTATGGCAGAACGCGGGGTAGCGATAGCGGCCGCACGTCGGGAACTTGCGGCCAGACTTGATAAGGCTTCGCTATGTACCTCAGGATGTTTCCCTGTTGCTNNCGTTACTGCTGTAGGGTTGATTGAGGGTTGGCTCAACAATGTTCCGGCTCTTGAGGCAGAGCAGCGATTTGCTGTCGAACTCAAAAAAAACCGACGGCGCGATGGAGAGTCGGGGAAAACTGAACTCGGCCCGCATCGAAGCGATTTTGTTGTTGTGCATAGTGCAAAAGATCTGCCAGCTGTTCAGTGCTCTACAGGTGAACAAAAAGCTTTGCTCATCGCCATTATCTTAGCTAATACGCGCTTGCACGCGAGGGAACGGAATCGCATACCTCTTTTGTTGCTAGATGAGGTTGCCGCTCATTTAGATTCAAAAAGGCGAAAAGCACTTTTTGATGAGATATACAACTTAGGCGCTCAAGCCTGGCTTACCGGGACCGATTTGGCTTTTTTCGAGTCGTTTGGTGATAATGCACAATACCTTTCAGTCTCNGGCGCTAAATTCACAGAATTTACAAGCATATCAACGGTCTAATCTCGAATGGGAATGAGGACAAAATGGATGATAAAGCATCGAATGAAGACACCGCCGCAGAGGGTAAAGATTATGGTGCAGATTCAATAAAAGTTCTGCGCGGACTTGACGCCGTACGCAAAAGGCCTGGCATGTATATTGGGGATACCGATGATGGCACTGGACTGCATCATATGGTATTTGAAGTAGTTGACAANGCAATCGATGAGGCNATGGCGGGCCACTGTAATAGAATTGATGTGGTGTTGAATGGCGACGGCTCAGTAAGCGTTACAGATAACGGTCGCGGTATCCCTGTCGACATACACGACGAGGAGGGTATTTCGGCGGCCGAAGTTATAATGACCCAGCTCCATGCAGGTGGAAAATTCGACCAAAACTCTTACAAGGTTTCAGGTGGTTTGCATGGAGTAGGGGTTTCTGTAGTAAACGCTCTGTCTTCAAACCTCAAACTTACCATAAAGAGAGATGGTAAAGTACATGAGATGTCATTCGAGCATGGAACCTCCAAAGCACCTTTAAAGGAAACGGGGGAAAAAGTAGAAGAAACAGGCACAATTGTAACATTTACGCCGTCAACAAAAACATTTACCCAAACCGAGTTTGACTTCCATACTCTTGAGCATCGACTGCGTGAGCTCGCCTTCCTAAATACAGGAGTACAAATTGTGCTCACCGACGCTCGAAACCCAGAGCCAAAAATAGTTGACATGGCCTATAAAGGCGGGATCGCGGCTTTTGTTGAGTACCTAGACCGTAATAAGAGTGCACTGCTGGAAACACCTATCGACATTAACGGTGAAAAAAATGGCATTACAGTAACCTTGTCAATGCAATGGAATGATAGCTACCACGAAAAAACATTATGCTTTACCAACAATATTCCTCAGCGAGATGGTGGTAGCCATCTTGCGGGATTTCGCGGAGCCCTCACGCGCCAAGTTAATGGCTACGCCAATGCTTCTGGGATCGCAAAACGCGAAAAAATAGCGGTCACAGGTGACGATGCTCGCGAGGGCCTAACATGTGTTCTGTCTGTCAAAGTACCTGACCCTAAGTTCTCCAGTCAAACCAAAGATAAGTTAGTCTCTTCAGAGGTGCGGCCGGTCGTCGAGTCGATAATGAATGATAGACTTAATCAATGGTTTGAGGAACATCCAACCGAGGCTAAAAAAGTTGTCCAAAAAGTTTTTGAGGCAGCGGCGGCACGTGAAGCAGCCCGAAAAGCCCGTGAGTTGACGCGCCGCAAGGGAGCGCTTGATATCGCTAACCTCCCAGGCAAACTAGCTGATTGTCAATCTCGCGACCCGAAGGAATGTGAGCTATTTATTGTCGAAGGAGACTCTGCCGGAGGGTCTGCAAAGCAAGCACGTGAACGTCGCTTTCAAGCAATACTGCCGCTTCGCGGGAAGATACTCAATGTCGAACGGGCACGTTTTGACAAGATGATTGGATCTGCCGAAATTGGGACGCTAATTGCAGCACTTGGAACGGGTATCGGTGCTGAAGACTTTGATCCAGACAAGGTACGTTATCAGAAAATCATAATCATGACAGACGCTGATGTGGATGGTAGTCATATTAGAACCCTACTGTTGACGCTATTTTATCGTCAAATGCCAGAGTTAATTGAACGTGGATATCTATACATAGCGCAACCCCCGCTATATAGAATAAAACGCGGGGGTTCAGAAGTATATTTGAAAGATGATCGGGCGATGGAGGACTATCTTTTGCGCGACTGTGTCGGGGACGTAACTTTAGAATTTCAAGATGGTAGCCAAGTTGCTGGTGAAGACCTTTGGTCCCTCATAGAAGACGCCCGGATCGCGCGCAATCACATTTATAATATTCAACGCAAAGTTGGTAACCATTCAGTTGTAGAGCAGTCCGCCGTAGCAGGGGCACTTAGTCCTTCTATATTAAGTGATAAGAAGAGCGCCAGTGAAGCAGCACATTACGTAGCAACACGTCTTGATGCATTAGCTGACCCTCTTGAAAAGGGTTGGAGCGGTGAGCCTAGTGAGGATGGAGGCCTATTGTTTCAACGAACATTGCGCGGTATTCTTCAGAAGTATGTGATAGATGGTGATTTAATTCGCAGCCGTGACGCCCGAACGCTTGATACAATGGCCGGCACGATGCAGAGTACCTACAGCAAATTTTTAGTGTTGAAGACAAAAACTGGTGAGAAAAGAATTGAGGGGCCCTCGACTTTAATCGAATACTTGACAAACATAGGGAGAAAGGGACTCAGTTTTCAACGCTACAAAGGACTCGGTGAAATGAATCCGGAACAACTGTGGGAGACTACAATGGATGTCAATGCTAGGATTCTTTTGCAGGTGAAAGTTAATCACGCTGATGATGCTGCTGAAGTATTCTCCACCCTCATGGGCGATTTAGTTGAGCCACGGCGCGAATTTATTCAATCTAATGCTTTGAGCGTTGAGAACCTTGATATTTGAAAAATTATTCGACTTTGGGAAGCAAACGCAGGTTTACATTGAGTTATTTTCACGCGTGAGATATTGGTAGCAACAAGGGTCGATAAAAAGGTCGGTGTTTGGTTTTGAATTTAAAAAAACAGTCTAGCTACAGCTTCGAAGATTTAATCGAGTGCGCCCACGGGCGACTTTTCGGTCCCGGCAACGCACAGTTGCCGTTACCTCCTATGTTGATGATTGACCGCATTACGCACATTTCTGATAAAGGAGGAAACTTCGGCAAAGGAGAAATCGTAGCTGAACTCGATATCGAGCCGGACCTTTGGTTTTTTAGTTGCCATTTTGAGGGAGACCCGGTGATGCCGGGTTGTCTTGGACTAGATGCAATGTGGCAGTTAGTTGGTTTCTTCCTCGGCTGGAAAGATGGGCCTGGGAAAGGCCGCGCGCTTGGCGTCGGTGAAGTTAAATTTACAGGCCAAGTTTTAAAAACTGTGAAAAAAATTACATATCACATTAATATGAAGCGTGTAATTATGCGCAGGTTAGTGATGGGTATAGCAGATGGCGTTCTTAAAGCGGACGGAAAACCAATCTATGAAGTAAAAGACATGCGAGTTGGCTTGTTTACACCTCAAGAGACAACATAAACACGCAATCTTTTAGGAGTGCACATGCGACGTGTTGCGATAACTGGCCTGGGCATAGTCTCAAGCATCGGCAATAACAAAGGTGAAGTGCTAGATTCGCTTAAACAGGGCAGGTCGGGCATAGAATTTTGTGAAGAATATGAGAAACGGGGCCTCCGCAGCCATGTCCATGGCTCAATCAAAATAAACATTGAAGAACACGTGGATAGGAAAATTCACCGCTTCATGGGCGATGGAGCTGCATACAATTACATCGCAATGGAAGAGGCAATTGCGGATGCCGGCCTGGAAGAAAATGAGGTTTCTAGCGAGAAAACTGGTATGATTATGGGCTCGGGTGGTCCATCAACAAAGAATTTATTGCTTGCCTGGGATACAGCTCGCGAACGTGGCCCAAAACGTATTGGCCCCTATATGGTCCCTCGTACTATGTCCAGTACAAATTCTGCAACTCTTGCTACGCCTTTTAAAATCAAAGGAGTTAATTATTCAATAAGTTCTGCCTGTGCTACCAGCGCTCACTGCATTGGAAATGCCAGTGAGCTTATCCAATGGGGAAAGCAAGATGTAATGCTAGCCGGTGGAGGAGAAGAGTTAGACTGGACAATGACTTCACTATTCGATGCCATGCCCGCACTCTCTTCGGCCTACAACGAAACACCAGAAAAAGCTAGCCGCCCCTATGATATTGATCGCGACGGGTTCGTGATTGCTGGGGGTGGTGGGGTGATCGTACTGGAAGAACTCGAGCATGCGAAAGCACGCGGTGCCCATATTTATGCCGAATTAGTCGGATACGGTGCCACATCAGATGGTTACGATATGGTTCAGCCATCGGGCGAAGGCGCTGCACGTTGTATGAAGAATGCTACAAGCGGGCTCAACATTCCAGTAAATTACGTCAATGTCCATGGCACGTCGACGCCAGTTGGTGACATTAAAGAATTAGAAGCATTGAAAACCGTATTTGGAGATCACATGCCCACCATTAGCTCAACAAAATCTTTAACCGGTCATTCTCTGGGCGCAACGGGAGTTCACGAATCGATTTATTCTGTCCTTATGATGAAACACCGTTTTATTTCAGCTTCAGCGAATATTGAGAACATAGATCCAGGTGCTCAAGGTTTACCAATAACCCGCGAACGAATTGACAACATTGATCTTGACTGTGTGGTCTCTAACAGTTTTGGTTTTGGTGGCACTAATGCAAGCTTGGTGTTCAGACGTTACGACGGTTAGAGCAGAACTGCAGGCTTTACGCTCATATCTTGCCGGGGGTGCACTCAGTAATGGGAACTGCCAAGTTACTATCCGGGAAACGCGGCCTCATCATGGGAGTTGCAAATGATCACTCTATAGCCTGGGGCATATCCTCGAGGTTGCATACGGCTGGCGCTGAGTTAGCTTTTACCTTCCAGTCAGAAGCATTTGCACGACGCGTTAAGCCGCTCGCCGCATCAATTGGCTCTGATATAGTATTACCCTGTGACGTTACAAATGATGAAAGTCTTGATTTTGTATTTACTGAGATTGAGTCACGTTGGGGAAAGCTTGATTTTTTATTGCACGCAATTGCCTATTCCGACAAAGAAGAACTGAAAGGCAAATATGTTGACACGACTAGGACTAATTTTAGATCAACTATGGATACGTCATGCTACTCATTTTCTGCGGTAGCGCTTCGCGCTTATCCTTTAATGAAAGATGGAGGAAGCTTGTTAACACTCACGTATTCTGGCTCGGAGCGTGTAATGCCAAACTACAATGTTATGGGCGTTGCAAAAGCTGCTTTAGAAGCGAGCGTGAAGTATTTAGCAGTCGACCTTGGAGGTAATGGAATAAGAGTTAATGCGATTTCCGCTGGTCCTATGAGAACTCTTGCAGGTTCTGCGATAGCGAGTGCGCGCGCAGTTTATCGGTGGCAAGGGGAGCATGCGCCACTCAAACGCAACATTAGCATGAGCGATGTTGGGGGCGCCGCACTCTATCTTTTCTCAAACATGTCGAGCGGTGTAACAGGAGAAACCCATTATGTGGATGCTGGATATAATGTAATAGGTATGGTCAATTTAGCCGAAGATGGTCCTTGACATCTAACGCCTCAAGTTATCGCCGCCTCAAATGACAACGCGCCCCCTTTAAATAAAATCCAAGCTTACATATTAATCATTGCTATTACGAGTCCGGCGATCCCGACGAGGCTCTCGATCTTTGCGCTCTACTGGCACTTCTTCACCGGTGCTTTGATCAACTGCTCTCATTGATAATTTCACTTTGCCACGGTCATCGACCGCTAACACTAAGACTTTGACTTCCTGGCCCTCAGATACCACATCACTGACGGAAGGAACACGTTCATTAGCTAATTCTGATATATGAACTAACCCATCCTTAGAGCCGAGGAAATTCACGAAAGCACCAAAATCGACAATCTTAACAACCTTCCCTTCATATACCTTGCCAACTTCTGGCTCCGCTACTATAGACTGGATCCAAGCAATAGCACGCTCTCCAGCCTCGTTGTCGACCGAAGCTACTTTAATCGTTCCATCGTCTTCTATGTCCACTTTTGCTCCCGTTGTCTCACAAATTTCACGAATGACTTTCCCTCCCGTGCCTATGACTTCGCGTATCTTTTCACGCGCAATCTGGAAAGTGGTAATTCGAGGTGCATTCTGTGATACATCTTCACGAGCTGAAGTTATTGCATCCTTCATTTCAGCAAGAATATGCAACCTTCCATCTCTCGCTTGGGCCAAGGCAACCTGCATTATCTCTTCTGTAATTGATGTAATCTTGATATCCATCTGAAGGGCCGTAACTCCCTCTTCAGTGCCAGCAACCTTGAAGTCCATGTCGCCCAAGTGATCCTCATCACCTAAAATATCCGACAAGACTGCAAACTTATCCTCTTCCTTGATTAACCCCATAGCTATACCAGCACATGGCCGCTTCATCGGGACACCAGCATCCATGAGAGACATGGATGTACCGCACACTGTAGCCATTGACGAAGAACCATTACTTTCGGTGATCTCAGAAACGACTCTAACTGTGTAAGGGAAGTCTTCATGCCCTGGCATCAGTGGTCTAATTGCACGCCAAGCAAGTTTCCCGTGTCCAATCTCCCGTCGCCCAGGAGAACCAACACGGCCGGCCTCTCCTACCGAGTATGGAGGAAAGTTATAATGAAGCATAAAGTGGCGACGATATTCACCCTCTAGAGAATCAATAATCTGTTCATCCTGGCCGGTGCCAAGCGTCGTAACAACGAAGGCCTGCGTTTCGCCACGGGTAAATAGCGATGACCCATGGCTTCGCTCTAAGATACCCACCTCACACTCAATCGGGCGAACCGATGCAGTATCGCGTCCATCGATACGCTGCCCTGTGTCTAAAATATTACCACGAACCACGTCCTTTTCTAGTTTTTTGAACATGGATGCCGCTATTTCTGTATCCTGCTCCTCAGCCTCGAGCTGATCGAGGACGCTGCGCTTAAGTTCGGTTATTGACTCCATGCGGTCTTGTTTAGATTTAATTTTGTAGGCCTGACGAAGAGGCTCCTCTGCCCGGTCTTTAAGTGTGGTCAAAACCTCATCCTGTCCCTCCGGAGCCTTGGGTAAATCCCATGGTTCTTTCGCGGAAGATTCGGCCATGGATATAATTGCATCTATGACCGGCTGGAATTGTTCGTGACCGAACATTACCGACCCAAGCATTACTTCTTCCGACAGTTCATTGGCCTGGCTCTCAACCATCAGAACACCCTCACGCGTACCCGCGACCACAAGATCTAAATCTGTGTCTTCCATCTCACTTATACGGGGATTCAGAATAAACTCTCCGTCCTGGTAACCGATCCGACAAGCACCGAGAGGACCAAAGAAAGGCACACCGGATATTGTTAGTGCAGCTGACGCACCAATTAGCGAAACTATGTCAGGATCATTTTCCATGTCGTGTGCCAATACGGTACAGATAATTTGGGTTTCATTTCGGAACCCACTGGGAAATAGTGGTCGTATTGGTCGATCAATTAACCGAGACGTGAGTGTTTCTTTTTCGCTGGGTCGTCCTTCACGCTTAAAAAAACCACCCGGGATTTTACCGGCCGCGTAAGTTTTTTCTTGATAATTAACAGTGAGAGGAAAGAAATCGACTCCTGGGCGGGAGGTTTTTGCAGCAACAGCGGTGCATAACACTTGCGTCCCACCATAAGTCGCCATTACAGCACCGTCAGCCTGGCGTGCTATTTTCCCCGATTCTAATAACAAAGGGCGCCCGCCCCAATCTATTTCTTTTTGTGTAACATCAAACATCTGTTTTTCCTTCACATACCTACCACCGGGACGGCCTTGTTCTATCCCAGTCTGCAACGGCCTTAAAATAGAGACCATGTCCAAGTGGCCTCAACTGATTATCCTCGGCTCAGAGAATTTCTCACTCGGCCGGGCCAGACAGAGACAGATCCTGCTTTGCCTGTAAGGAGGGTCGTTGCTAACTCCTCAGCGACGTAATTCCAGCCGTTTGAGTAGAGATTCGTAGCGGCTCATATCTTTGCGCTTCACATAATCGAGAAGACGTCTCCTTTGACCCACCATCATCAATAATCCACGACGCGAATGAAAATCCTTTTTGTGCGACTGCATATGCTCGGTGAGATTGCGAATGCGCTCAGTTAATACTGCTATTTGTACATCTGCTGAACCCGTATCACCTGCTTTAATTGCAAACTCAGCTATGAGCTCTTTCTTACGCTCTAATCCAATCGACATCATATTCTCCTTTTTTATAGTTTAAGCACTTTAAAAGGCCGCATCTTTCCAGCGCTGAATTCAGCCAACGCTAGCGGCTTGCCCTGATCAGTGGCCAAAACCGTAGCTCCGTCGGTTAAATCGGTAACCCGCTCGATGTCTTCCTTTCGCAGTAACGTCACAGCTTGGCCGTGACGCAATCTAGAGGCTTCAGATCCTGTCAAAGCTAACGCCGGGATGTCGTCCAGCGCAGTCTCCACAGGAAGAAGATATTCCAAAACCGCGGCAATGTGCCCAAATTCTTTCAATTCGTCCAGTGAAATTCCATTATCAAGTGAAAAAGGTCCAACTCGGGTCCGACGAAGTTGCGTCAAATGCCCCACTGTTCCCAGTGCAATAGCCAGATCACGCGCTAAAGCACGCATATAAGCTCCGGCGCCAGAAACCACTCGAAAAAGTGCGCGGTCACAATCCGGCATTCCCATCAGAGCTAATTCATGGATTCGTATATTTCTAGATGGAATATCAAAAGTCTTCCCCTTTCTGGCGAGATCGTAGGCTCTCTCACCTCCTACTTTAATTGCAGAAAACGCTGGTGGTATTTGTTCTATGAGACCTGTAAAATTAGGTATCAACCTTTCAATCGCTTTCCGATCTGGGCGGACATCCGACGTCGCGGTAATACATCCTTCACGATCATCAGTCGAACTTGCCTTGCCCCATTCCACTGTAAACTCATATTCTTTTGTTCCGTCCACGATGTAAGGAACCGTCTTTGTAGCCTCACCCAACGCAATCGGAAGTATCCCTGTTGCGAGGGGGTCTAAGGTGCCACCGTGCCCCGCCTTCTTCGCGTTGGCCAATTTTTTAATAATCGCCACTGTTTTAGTTGAGGTAATCCCTTCAGGCTTATCTATTACAAACCAGCCATTTACCGGATCACCTTTTCGGTTGCGCCGTCCCATTTATTGTTTGCCCTAATGTCTTTACGGAGCCAAATCCCGCATAACAACAGGATCTGCCAAAAGCCTGTCAATTTCACTCGCGTTATCAAAGGTATAGTCGCTGACAAAAGTTAGCTTAGGGAGATACTTAAGTCGCACTCTGCGTCCAACCTCACTGCGCAAAAATGATGATGCTCTCCCTAATGCGCCTACGACCAATTTTTCATCGAGACCCCCGAGAGGCAACACATATACCGTAGCGTTGCGCATATCACCACTTACCTGCACCTCACAAACCGTTATTGATCTTCCTGCTAAATCAGGATCACGCAAGTCTCCGTTAGTTAACAGCTCGGCTAACACATGACGCAACTGCTCTCCGACCTTTAACTGGCGTACCGACCGTTTTTTTTCTTTAGCCATGTTAATTTACCACAGGGTAGAACTATATGAAGCGAAAGGCGGCGCTTTTTTTGCGCCTTTTTAAAGTCAAAGTGATCTACTTATTTCTTGAACTTCGTAACACTCAACCATATCGCCTTCCTTCAGGTCATCATAGCTTTCAAAAGCCATACCACATTCATAGCCTTGCTGAACTTCACGCACGTCTTCCTTAAAACGGCGAAGCGTTTTCAGGCTTCCTTCGTGTATAACCACATTATCGCGAAGCAGCCGCACCCTAGCCCCGCGCTTAACCTCACCTTCAGTGACCATACATCCGCCGATCTTGCCCACCTTAGAAATGCCATAGACCTGTCGTATTTCAGCATACCCAAGCTGCTTTTCTCGTCTCTCCGGCGCCAATAAGCCGCTAAGCAGCTGTCTCATATCGTCAATAACGTCATAGATTATCGAATAATAGCGTATGTCAACATTATCGCGTTTTGCTAATTCACGGGCTTGAGGGTTAGCGCGCACATTAAATCCGATTATGACACCTTGGGACGCGCGGGCGAGTATGACATCAGATTCCGTGATACCACCAACACCACTATGCAAGACCTGAACTTTAACTTCATCTGTTTCAAATTTTTGCAACGAGCTTTTTATGGCCTCAAGTGATCCTTGCACGTCGGTCTTGATCAGAATCGCTAATTCGCCGCATTCGCCGATTTTGATCTTATCAAACATCTGCTCTAATGTTCCGCGTGATCCAGCAGCCATCGAAGTTTGCCTTAACTGACGAGTTCTATATTCTGCAATCTCACGGGCTCTAGCTTCGTCCCCAACCACATGAATAATATCACCAGCGGATGGGGTCCCTTGCAGTCCCAAAACTTCTACAGGGTAGGCTGGACCAGCGTCTTCAACTGTATCACCATGATCATTAATCATTGCACGCACACGACCCCATTCGGACCCAGCTACAAAAATATCGCCAGTCCGAAGGGTACCTCGTTCTACGAGTACGGTTGCAACGGAACCACGCCCCTGTTCCATTTTTGCCTCAACCACAACCCCCTGTGCCGGGCGACTGGGATTTGCTTTCAATTCCAGTATCTCTGATTGCAGGAGGATTGCCTCTTCAAGCTTATCGATATTAGTTTTTTCTTTAGCCGAAACTTCAACGTCTAAAACATCCCCACCCAAAGATTCCACAACTATCTCGTGATTTAATAATTCATTTCGGACTTTAGCCACATCAGCACCAGGTGCATCAATTTTGTTGATCGCGACAATCATGGGGACTTGTGCTGTTTTTGCATGAGCAATAGCTTCGACGGTCTGGGGTTGCACACCATCATCAGCGGCAACCACCAAAATGACGATGTCCGTTACGCTAGCACCACGCGCACGCATTTCTGTAAAAGCTTCATGGCCTGGAGTATCGAGAAAAGTTATTGTTGCACCAGCGGCAGTATTAACTCGATAAGCTCCCATGTGTTGAGTGATACCCCCAGCTTCACCTCCAGCCACATCGCTCTTACGCATCACATCTAACAAAGAAGTCTTACCGTGATCCACATGACCCATTACAGTAACAACTGGTGCACGCTCCTCAAGATCCACCTCTAAGTCCTCGGTGCCCTCAAGGCCAATCTCAACATCTGCCTCAGAAACTCTTTTAACCTTATGACCGAGTTCGTTAACAACGAGTTCTGCAGTATCTGCGTCGACTGTTTGATTTGCTGCCGCCATAACTCCCATATTCATAAGAATCTTGACTACATCCGCCGCTCTGGTTGCCATTCGGTTAGCCAGGTCAGAGACAGTTATAGACTCGGGAATAATTACCTCACGGATCTTAGCCTGAAGTTCGCCTTTTTGTAATTCTGCTCTCTGCCGTTTTTTCTCACGCTCCTTTGCCCGCCGCATTGCTGCTAGGCTCCGCACGCGGCCATCGTCTCCATCTTCCGCCTGCCGCAATGCATCGCCTATCGTAAGTTTTCCTTGCATGCGGCGACGTGGTTCATCTTTAGACCGTCTTGGCCTTTTTGTTTCAGGTTTAGTCCTGCGTTGCGACTTTGCAGCATCAGGATCTCTCGTCTCTGCCCTCTTTGCGTTTACCTCAGCCTCGGCGACAGTTTGTTGGAGGTCCAACTCGGCAGCTTTTTTCCGCGCTTCTTCTTCCGCTTTTTTCTTGACGTTGTCCTCAACTCGACGGCGGGCTTCTTCTTCCTCTTGTGCACGCCGCTTGTTTTCCTCTTCGATCTTGCGACGCTCACCTTCAAGTTCAGCCGTACGCCGCTTGTCAGATTCCTCAGCGGCACCGTGAACAGCCCGAAGCCGCGCTGAACGTTCTTCATCGGTCAAATTATCTAGATCTGTATCAGCCTCTGGTGCCTCCACCGTAGCTGCTTGTTTTTGCTCTTCAGCGACCACGCGCATGCGGCCCGCGGAGTCGCGCCCGAATGTGCGCTTTTTCTTAACTTCGACCATCACCGACTTTGATCGGCCATGACTGAAGCTCTGACGCACTTGTCCCGTTTCTACCGTTTTTTTAAGCTCTAGCCGCCCGGGTCGGCTCAGGCTGAGCTTGCCTTCCTGTTCAGATTTTTCCGTCATGCCTATCCTCGTCAAGAGAACCCTTAGTACGAAACTCCGCTAACCGACGACCGTCAATTTTTATTAGTTCTGCAAGCCCACCCACAGATACTGCCGCCTGAACTGCGTTAGGCTTTGAAAACGCAGTACTTAATTCATGTGACGTGAGTACCCGCAAACAGTCTACATTTTGGGCCAACGCACAAATTTTTGACCGCGTATTTTCAGAAGCATCTCGCGCAACCAAAAGTAACGCGCATTTTTTTTTCAATGCCAATGACACTTTGGTATACCCACATACAGCCTGTCCTGCCTTTTTTGCTAGAGATAAACCATTTATCACAAGCTCACAAAGCTGATGATCTACCAATTCCGCTAGATCGCACCTAACCTTAACATTTGTCTTCGCCGCTCGCCGAAAAAGATTTTGCTTAATGGCTTCTTCCAAGAGCCCTCGCCTTATGCCAACCCACATTCCACGCCCACCCAATTTGCATTTTATGTCCGGCACCACACTACTATTGGGCCCTACAACAAATCTTACCAATGCCTCAGTAGAAAATGATTTGCCGCTGACTATGCAGCGCCGTAATGGCTTAGCCATGTTTAAGGGTTCGGTAAAGGCAATCATTGTATTTGTTCCAAGAATCTATTCACTCTGTGCATCAGACTGGTCATGCGATACCTTAACCGACAACTCTGATTCGGAAGCGCTATCCAACTCCGCCCCATTATCCTCGTTCGCCTCTGGGGCTAAAGCACTTGCCATGTCTTCTTGAGAAATCCAACCAGCGGCTACCCGGGCACGCAGGATTAATTCATTAGCCGCAGTTGGCTCAACGCCATATTCGCGTAATATTCCATCGTCGGTGCCGATAAGTTCATCACTGGCTAGGTCTGCAAAATCTTCAAGAGTTTTGATCTTGGCCTCGCCAAGAGTAACGACCATTTCAAGCGTCAAGCCATCGAGTGTTTTCAAATTTTCATCAATGGCTAGCTCTGATGCGCGCGTTGCCAAACGTTCCGTTTCCTGCGTCAAGTAATTGCGCGCCCTGAGGCGGAGCTCTTCTGCTACCTCCGTGTCAAAACCTTCGATCGAGGTTAACTCTTCCTCGGGAACATATGCCACTTCCTCAACGCTGGTAAAACCCTCTGAAACTAAAAATTGAGCGATCACATCGTCTACATCCAGAGCATCGATAAATGTTTGGCTTCGTTGCTGTACCTCCGCCTGTCTCCGTTCCGACTCTGCTTCCTCTGTGAGAATATCGATCTCCCAGCCAGTCAGAGACGACGCAAGCCGCACATTTTGCCCGCGCCGACCAATCGCAAGACTAAGTTGTTCATCTGGAACAACCACCTCAATTTTCTGCGCATCCTCGTCCAGTACTACTTTCGCCACCTCAGCAGGTGCCAATGCATTCACGACAAAGGTTGCGGGATCCTGGGACCAAGGAATTATATCGATTTTCTCACCCTGCAGCTCAGCCACTACTGCTTGTACTCGACTGCCCCTCATCCCAACGCAGGCGCCTACCGGATCTATGCTACTATCATGCGATATCACTGCTATTTTAGCGCGGCTTCCTGGATCACGAGCAACAGACCGGATCTCAATAATCCCATCATAAATTTCCGGCACCTCTTGAGCAAATAATTTGGCCATAAATTGAGGGTGTGTACGGGACATGAAAATTTGTGGCCCCCGCTGCTCTCTTCGCACATCATAAATGTAACCCCGGACCCTATCGCCGCGCCTGTATTTTTCCCTCGGCAAGAGCTCTTCGCGACGTATTACAGCCTCACCTCGGCCAAGATCAACGGTGACATTACCAAAGTCTTCACGCTTAACGAGACCGTTAACAATTTCCTCAACCCTGTTCTTATACTCTTCGAATTGTTGCTCACGCTCCGCCTCTCTCACGCGTTGAACAATTACTTGTTTCGCAGTTTGTGCTGCAATCCGCCCAAAATCAATCGGAGGAAGCGGGTCAATCAAAAAATCACCCAATTTCAGATCAGACTGCCGGCGTTGAGCCTCAGCTAACGTCAATTGGGTGGATTCATTCTCGATCTCTTCTGCAACCTCCATGTAACGTGCAAGCCTTATTTCGCCGCTTTTCCGATCGATCTCCGCGCGAATATCATTTTCTTGACCGTACTTTGATCGACCTGCTTTCTGAATAGCCTGCTCCATCGCTTCGAGCACTTCTTCGCGCTCTATGCCCTTTTCTCTTGCCACCGTATCTGCTACATTCAGCAACTCGGCTCTTGGCATTGGCGTCGCGCCTGCAGTCTCCATTTCTATATCCCTTTTGTTCAAGCCCTAATGTAAGCTAGTTTTTGCACCTTGCCGTTTATGCGACTCAACTAAGTCGTCTGATAGTAGCAAACTTGCCGCGGCTATGTCAGAGATAGGTAACTCTTCCTCGCCTTGCTCGGTCTGAATGCTGACTATTCCCCTGTCACAACCGACTAACCGACCACGGAAACGTTTGCGACCTCGTATAGTTTTTTCTAATTCAACTTTGGCAACAAACCCTACAAATCTCACGAAATCACGCTCTTTCACAAGAGGGCGAGCGATCCCAGGCGAGCTTACCTCAAGGTTGTAGTTGCCACTGATCGGATCCTCCACATCGAGAACGGCTGAAAGTTGGCGGCTCGCGACCGCACAATCTTCTACAGAGACAGGAGTTTCGTCAGAACGATCTATCATAACTTGTAATATTCTCTGTCCATCACCGCCCATTAGCTTCACTCGAACTATCTCATAGCCAAGGTCTCCTAGGCTGGGTTCTGCCAAGGCTTTCAATTCATTTTCTATAGACACCGTATCTTATTATCCTATTTCCCTAAAGCCCACAGTAGTTCTTCTCGATTGGTGCATGAAAAAAGGCGGGCCCAAGCCCACCCAATCCACTTGTCTGAGTTTTTTTATGCGTACTGAGTCANATNNAAACTACTACGCAAATTCGACTGTCGNAATATATGCCCTTTTTTCTCTTTCTACAAGTCAAATATAGGAGGATNGAAACCTAGGCAATTTGACGTCGACGCCGGAATGTTAGGTATACGCAGGNAAACCCCGAGGAAAGAGCCTTNCTTTCATAGCGTGTTTTANTTGACTCTTTAAAACGAAACCGCCAATCACAGGGGCCGTCGGCGAGCCAATCAAAATCGGAGTGTTTAACAAGGTGCTGCAGCGTCCAACGAACGTANNTCATGTGATCACTTGCAAAATAAAAAACACCCCCGGGGCGTAAAAGCCTGGAAAACTGGTCTAAGTTTTCTGAACATATTAGCCGTCTCCCATGATGGCGTTTTTTAGGCCACGGGTCAGGGAACAACACATAGATTTGATCTACAATCGCTGAAGGCAAATGAGGCAGTAACAATCGAGCATCATCAGGAAAAATTTTTAAATTTTTTGGGCGAAACTTCAAATCCCTTGAATCAGTCTGAGCAAGCAATGCTGCCACGCCATTTATAAATGGTTCGCAACCAATAAAACCTACCTCTGGCCTTTTAATAACCATGTCTGCTAAATGCTCTCCAGCACCAAAGCCAATNTCCANGCAAAGTTTTTTTATTGAAGAGTCAAAGATCCCATCGATATTAGTCGCAGCTCTGCAAGTAATTTCCATTTCCGGCAGTACATCCGAAATAAGCTCTCGCCGTGCATTGCTTAACGGACGACCAGAGCGACGACCAAAAAAGCGGTGTGCGGTGCTCGGCCCCATCAGACCACCCCCGGATAGCAATTAACTCAGAGCAGCCTTTAAGTCATCGGCCAAGTCGGTACGCTCCCAAGAGAAACCCCCATCTGCCTCCGGCGCGCGGCCAAAGTGCCCGTAAGCCGATGTTCTAGCATAGATTGGACGGCTCAATGCAAGGCGCTCACGAATACCACGCGGACTCAAATCGATCACTTCAGAGATTGCGGCAGACAGCTTTCCCTCATCAACCCTCGAAGTTCCCAGTGTATCAACATAGACACCCAACGGCCTCGCAACCCCTATTGCATACGCAACCTGTATAACGCATTTGTCAGCCAATTCTGCAGCAACAACATTTTTTGCAACATATCTAGCGCCATATGCAGCTGAACGATCTACCTTAGAGGGATCTTTGCCAGAAAACGCACCCCCTCCGTGAGGGGCCGCCCCACCGTACGTGTCAACGATGATTTTACGCCCAGTCAACCCCGCATCACTGTCGGGGCCGCCAATTACGAATCGGCCGGTTGGGTTAACATAAAACTCATCATCACTACACATCCATCCACTAGGAAGACATTCCTCTACNAAGGGACGAACNATTTCTTTAACATCATCTTGGCTCAGACCCTCATCATGTTGAGTGGAAACGACCACTGAACTGCATCCAGTTGGCCTTCCATTCTCATACCTTACCGTCAGCTGGCTTTTAGAGTCTGGACCTAAACCAGAAATTTTTCCGGCATGACGAGCTTCGGCCATAAGGCGCAAAATTTGATGGCAATATTGAATTGGTGCTGGCATTAATTCTGGCGTCTCACGACATGCATAACCAAACATTAAACCTTGATCGCCTGCACCCTCATCTTTATTACCCGAGGCATCCACGCCCATTGCAATGTCTGTGGACTGGCTATGNACCAGACATTGAACATCCATTTCTTTCCAGTGAAAATTATGCTGTTCATACCCTATTTCCCGCACAGCCTTTCGCGCCAAATTGACCATCTGTTCNGGCTCTATAACTCGTGGGGAACGGACTTCTCCCGCNAACACTACTTGGTTAGTAGTTACAAGAGTTTCTAACCCTGTGCGGACTGTTTCGCCTTGCTCCANAAACAAGTCTACTATCTCGTCAGATATTCGATCACAGATTTTATCTGGATGCCCTTCAGAAACGGACTCGCTAGTAAACAGATAATCACCTTTTGGCACAGTCATACCCCTTTTTAACCTTTCAATATCTATGACGCCGGAGCACCCAAACTGTCATTCCTATAGAGTTGACCCGACGACGCGTCATTCGGGTTGTGACAATGTTTGGGCTCACCGTCAAGACGCTGTTACACAAATAGCAAAGCACAATCGAGAGGTTATGGAGTATTTCCTATGGTTTTTTACCTACTTTCTAACTCAAATTTGCTAACCCTTGTCGGAAGCAATTTGAACGAAGTTCGTGCCCTTTCATTTTCAACAGCTAGCCAGCGGAATGGCGCTGAACATTATATTAACAACATGATTCAGAAATTTTTTTTCAAGTCTTCACTTTTAAATCCCGCTAAACCAATATGCCCGCGATTTTGAAAACTTTTTTAGACATAATTTCACGCAATACGACCTAGGGTCTTCTCTTCTTCGCTTTGATCCTGGGGTAGAAAGATGTTCCTCTTACGCCCNTTCTCATTAAATATGCTAAAAAGCTCAAGAATGAAAATATGATAGTTGAAATTTGTGAATTTTGCGCCCAGAAAGAGTAAACGCTAGATGAATCTGGAAGCCGCGTATCCAAAACTCCCGTCTCATCCAGCTCGATCCGAGACCACTCGCGCCCATAACCGTCAAAAACTGCTGAAATTCCCGTGCTAGCTGCACGAACAACTGTTAGTCCCTCCTCGGCAGCTCTAATTCTGGCAATAGAAAGGTGTTGATATGGGCCAGATGAATGTCCATACCAGGCATCATTGGTTAGAACTAAAATCCAAGTTGGCCTTTGATGAACGGGGGTAACTNTCCCGGGGAAAATTATCTCATAACAGATCAGGGGACTGACAGGCGGAAGCGTTTCCAACTGCCAGATTCTTGGTCCCACCCCTGCAGTGTAATCGAGACGCCCTTCTGTAATCTTTTTGAGCGATAACCAATTCTTTCCTGGAATATATTCTCCAAAAGGTACCAGATGGCTTTTATCATATTTTGCAAGAATTTTAGCTTCATCGTCGAGTGCGATAATTGAATTCCATATCTTCTTTTCTGGCACTACCTGACGACGTATCATTCCCGTTATCAATGCTCCTCCTCTGGGAACAATTGCTGACGCGGCAACACGCGCGCCATCATTGGTATCAAGGGGGAAAGGGCTAGCAGTTTCAGGCCATATTAAGTAATTTATCCAATCCGGCCGGTTACGGTCACTGAGAAAGAGGTACTTTTTAAAATTTCGCATAAGGTATTTTCGATCCCATTTTTCCTTTTGCGGAATACCTCCCTGCACTAAACGTATACCCACACCCTCGACCCAGTCAGCACCAACGACAGGCGCCTGCGCTAAACGTATCGCTCCATAGCTTGCAAAACTGAGAGGCAACGTCAGCGCAACTATAAAACCCGCCAATACGGCCCTTGACCGCTCTTGCGCTAAAACCGACAACAANAATCCCGATAGTAGTGCAAAAAACGTCATGCCATATATGCCAACTAGCGACACACCCTGCAGCAGTGTATCATGGCTAGCCCATGCCTGACCGAGCAAATTCCAGGGAAATCCAGTTAGAAAATTACCACGGACCCATTCAGCAGAGCCAAGTGAAGTTGTTAAAATCAACGCACGCGACAAATNATCGNTTCCAAACCTAACGGGCAATACGGATAGACCGAAGAAAAGCGAAAGGAATGCAGGCAGACCTAGCGATGCAAGAGGAACTAGCCATGCGTTTTCATCTGCATCGACCAACATCGCGCTGCCAATCCAATAAAGACCAGAGACGAAATAGCCAAAACCAAACCACCACCCTGTTGCAAAAAGGCACCATAGCCGAACCTGGCCAGATACTGACCAAATCAGAACGGGCAGTGCCGCATAAAATGCGGGCAAGAATTCAAAGGGCGGTAACGAAAAGGTGACAAAAAGACCAGTGAGAAATGCTGTGCCGTAACGCACAAACCCTGTTGAAGCACCTAAATAGGCTGCAAATTGATTAATGTTAGCAAAAAACCATCGTTTGGCATTACGATCATTCATCACTCAGGAAACGTGCCCCAAGATTACTTATTTTGATCCGGCGAATGCGCCTAGGGTCTGCTTCGCGCACCTCAAACTCAATCCCTGAACTATCGTGCCTAATTATCTCACCTCGAACCGGCACCCGCCCAGCAATACTGAACACAAGCCCACCTAAAGTATCAACGTCATCCTCCCTATCCTCAAATGTAAGGAATTCTCCGACCCTNTCCTCAAATTCGTCCAGAGTGACTCGNGCATCAGCCAACACNGATTTGTCGTCAAGCGCCCTAAGTTTAGGGCCCTGGTCAACATCGTGTTCATCCTCGATTTTTCCTACGATTTGCTCAACNAGGTCCTCAATGGTTGCCAACCCGTCAATTCCTCCGTATTCGTCTACGACCAGAGCCATGTGCGTGCGGGCTACNCTCATCTGCAGTAATAAGTCTAGCACCCGAATGCTTGGAGCAACAAACAGAACTGAGCGAACAATATCGCTTAGCTTTGTGTTCTTTTCACCGTTAGTGGCTGCCAGNACGTCCTTGATGTGCACCATACCAATCGCATCATCGAGGGTATTACGATAAACCGGCAACCGGGAATGTACTTCAGCCGACATCAAGCCAACAATTTCATCTAGTGGCATATGTCGCTCAACCGCTATAATATCGGCCCGCGGAACCATCACATCGTTAACCGTCAACTCCCCCATTGTGAGTACTTTTTCAAGCAATGCACGTTCCCGATCATCGATCGGCAACTCACGTTCTTCATGCTGCTCGATCAGTTCTTCAAAAGTTTCGCGTATATTCGAGCCATTACGACCATTCCTTAAGGAGCGAACCCAGCGCCATATCCTGGCCGAAAANCCCACTTCACACTCGGATCCAGAGTGTGCATTTTCAATCTTATTAGGTATGTTTCTATCAGTCATAACTGCCCGTCGATCCAATTGATATACGGATCTCCAATCCCGCTCTCGGCTAATATTGAAATTTCAAGTGCTTTCATTTCGTCTGCTTCGGCACTGCTTTCATGATCATATCCCGCCAAATGCAGAACTCCGTGCACAACAAGATGACACATATGATCAGAAAACGACTTACCATGTAAAGTTGCCTCTCGCTCAATAACACCACAGCCGAGCACAATGTCACCCACCAACACCGGTGCACCATCCACACTTAGCATCGCATCACTATCACAGACAAACGAGAGTACGTTTGTTGCCCGGTCAATGTCGCGATAGCGCTTATTCAATTTGCGTATTTGCATATCATCAGTAATCAATAGACTTATTTCTGCTTTAGAAATTTTATGTTTTGCGNTAGTCCATGCTCGGCGAGCGACTGACGAAAGCTCTGCAATAAATGGTTGCGACAGTTTTTTTCCCGGCATTTTATCTACGCTAATATCGACAACAAGGCCATTAGTCATCTTCTGAATTCATGTTCANCTTCGATTCACGCTTAGCATAAGCCCTTACAACTCCTGCAACTAATGGATGCCGAACCACATCAGAATCCGTAAATTCAACAAAACTAGCTTTATCAAAATGCATAAGCGTCTCGACCGCATCAGCTAATCCCGACGGTAGACGAGAAGGCAGGTCTACCTGGCTAAGATCACCTGTAATTACCATACGGCTATTTTCACCGAGCCGTGTAAGAAACATCTTCATTTGAACTGGTGAAGTGTTTTGCGCTTCATCAAGAATAACGAAAGCATCAGATAATGTACGTCCCCGCATGAAGGCTAAAGGTGCTATCTCAATGTCACCATTCTCGATACGCTTAATGATCTGATTCGAGGGCATCGTGTCATGAAGTGCATCATATATAGGTCGCAGATAGGGATCGACTTTGTCTCGCATATCACCGGGCAAAAATCCAAGGTGCTCGCCGGCCTCCACCGCCGGACGAGACAAAACTATTCGTTTAACTTCACCCCTCAAAAGGCGTTCCACAGCGAAACAAACGGCCAAATAAGTTTTCCCGGTGCCAGCGGGACCGAGCCCAAAAACCAACTCATACTTCGTCATCGCTTTGATGTAATAAGCCTGAAGAGGCGAACGCGGAGTAATACGTCGTCGNCGAGTAATTATGGAAGGACCTTCCGCGTCGCTTTGAAACCTAGGATGACGAGCCATACGCANAGCTGCATCTACCTCAGCTATTCCGACATGCTCACCTCGCTGCAAAAATTTATAAAGCCGATTCAATGTTTCACAAGCAGTCCCCACTGCATCGGTTGTTCCAGTTACCGCTACCCGGTTTCCTTTGCTGATTAATCTGACACGAAGCTCTTCCTCAATTCGCGCCAAATGCTTATCGTATTCACCAAAAAGCGAGACAAGTAATTTATTATCGTCAAAATAGAGTTGGCGAGCACTCTCTGAAGCTATGCGAGGACTTTCGCTCAAAGAGATACCCCTTCTGCGACTGCAGCAATACTTNCCAATCTCTGATCCAATTCTACCTTGCCTGAAAGGCTATTTGTCATAACCTCCGCTATGTGNACCTCTGCAATTTTACCCAAAAAGTTGTCTGGAGCATGAGCGTGTACCGGGTGCATATAAGGCGATCGACCACAAATTTGCCCAACTTGCTTGCCCAGTCTTTCGAATAGGACCTTGACCTTTTTTCCTTTCTGCGCCGAGAGGAAAGCATCCTGCTGTGCACGCAGCAATTGCTGCAAGCCGGCAAGACGCTCCGCCGCCACACTATCCTCAACTTGATCAT
Organism: Rhodospirillaceae bacterium; assembly: GCA_002711555.1. Next base: position 68,300 of record PARQ01000016.1, read on the forward strand.
TAATGTCCGCAGCTGGCGTTCCGGGCCTGGCACTATACTTAAANGAATAAGCCTGNGCGTATCCAACTTCATTGACCATTTTTATCGTTCTNGCGAAATCCTCATCCTCCTCACCGGGAAAGCCAACAATGAAGTCTGATGAAAGCGCAATTTCCGGACGTGCTTTGCGCAGCTTCTCTACTGTGTAGTAATAGTCTCTGGCATTATGGTGTCTATTCATTGCTGCAAGTATTTTATCTGATCCAGACTGTACTGGTAAATGAAGAAAAGGCATAAGCTGGGGTACTGCCCTATGGGCGTCTATCAATTCATCGTNAACATCCTTGGGATGACTTGTTGTATAACGAATGCGATCAATACCCTCAATCTCGGCCAAGTAACAAATCAATCTACCAAGCTTCCATTCTCCCCCGGATGGGGACTCTCCGTGCCAAGCATTTACATTCTGTCCCAAAAGAGTAATTTCACGTGCGCCATCGGCNACCAAACGACGAGCCTCCTTCGCAATTGAAACTGCTGAGCGAGACTGCTCTGCACCACGAGTGTANGGAACAACGCAAAAAGTGCAGAATCTGTCACATCCCTCTTGTATTGTGAGGAATTTCGATGGGCCATTCTGTTGGCTTCCCTCAGTGAGATAGTCAAACTTATCTTCGACAGGGAACTCTGTATCTACAATGCGTTTGCCGCCTGCCATGGCGTTTTGGACCATAAACGGCAATCGGTGATAGGTTTGCGGGCCAAATACTAAATCCACAGTTGGCGCNCGCTCAAGTATTCGCTGGCCCTCGGCCTGAGCCACACAACCCGCGACAGCAATCAGTATTTTTGAGCCNTGCTCTTTCCTCTTTGTTTTTAACTTTGTAAGCCGCCCAAGCTCTGAATAAACTTTTTCCTCCGCCTTTTCACGAATGTGACAGGTATTCAATATTATGAGGTCGGCACTACTCAAATGCTCAGTTTTCGAATAACCTGCAAGCCCCAACAAATCTACCATCCTATCAGAGTCGTAGACATTCATTTGGCAGCCATAGGTTTTGATGNAAACCGATTTTCCCAAGTTCAAACCCCCACCAGACATGCGCCACAAATAATACTTATCATATACCAAANGTTCGGGGCGGGGNGCATGATGATCAAGTTACTTCCGAATTTAAATCAAGTTACCGTAGCAGGCTTCATACTATAAAACTCGTAGACTTTCACATGTAACATTGTCTTGCAACAAACCTTATCGTAAGACATTTGCAAAAAAAGAGCCGCACACCAGCAACCAACGCGTAAACTAAACCCTCCCAGACAGCGCATCCGAAAGGCCGTTAGACACTTTTTGTTCACAATGTTCAGAAAGTTCCTTGCGCGAGGCAAAACTCCTAAACCGGACGGGAGGATGAAAAATAATATCCACACCAAGACTTCCTGAACCCAAAAGTGTCCAAAAGTGGTTAAACATGACCATGTCGCCATACCAAGCGAAGAGAGGGCGCAGGCGACGACCCATCGCTATACCATTAAGTCTCGTGTAGGCAATAGTAATCGGTTGTACTGCGAGACCCGAGCCGTTCAAATTCCAGTCGGCAGCGCTGAAAAGAGCGCTCTTGAATTGGCGTGTGAATGTTCCGTTGTTACTGGTTCCCTCGGGGAACAGAATTAGGCTATCTCCATCATCCAACCGCTTGTATAGCTGTTTTCGTTGTACCAATGCTTTACGCCAGTCTCGATCTATGAAAATTGTTCGCTGAAGGCTGCATAATAGTCCAAACATTGGCCAATTTTTGATCTCTGATTTAGCAATAAAAGTAGCATCAATTAGAGAGCCTAACGCGGGGATATCAAGGTATGATGTGTGATTAGCAACAAAAAAAGTTGGCGATTCCAACGATATGCTTCCGTGATAGCGTACTTCCATCCCGATCGCCCAACGACATAACTTATGCCAAGTGTGACCCAACCTATAACCCGAGCGAAAACCGATGATTCGCAATGGCCCTTGAACGAGTACAATAATGGCAAAGATGGCTAAAAGAGTTACTGATCGCCGCAGCGCAAGGAGATGAGACGTTGCCATAAATGTCTTTTCCTCCTCGNCTATATCGCCTGAAAATTAGAGCCACGNCGTTCGAAATATCGAGCATATTTCTCTGTGATAAGTTTAGTCTGGACAACAATACAAACATCCGTTGTCTGAAATTGCTCGTCAATAACTGCCCCATCCCCCACGAATCCCCCTATCCTTAGATAACCTTTAATCAGCGGCGGCACCGATTTNAGGCCTATCCTTTGATCAATGTCCCCGATCAACCTTTGGTTCATTTCTACATGCCGTTGAGGTAGGGCGCGCGGCCGTATTTCCTCNGGTGCCAAATGATAATGATAAAGGTACGACAGTGGAATTTTGAGAGCGGCCGGGTCACAACCAGGGATACTTCCACACCCGAACAAAAATCGGATATCATGAGCAACACAATAAGCGGTTATCCCTTCCCACAAAAGGTTGATTACTCTCCTGTCACGATAATCAGCATTAACACAAGATCTGCCTAACTCAAGAATCTCGTCGGGCAATCTNGTTAAGACGTTAATGTCGTATTCATTTGCCGAATAGAATCCGCCGCATGATTTTGCAGCACTTCGGCGAATGAGACGATAAGTTCCAACAACCGACTCAGGACCCCGCCCCAATTCACTATCAAATACCAGTAAGTGATCAGCAAAGTTATCATATTTGTCAAAGTCCCGCTCCCGCATAGCCATTTCCTTTGTAGGGCGCGCTTGCATTTCTTCATAAAAGATCCGGTAGCGCAGCGCGAGCGCAGCATCTATTTCCCTCATATCGCGCGCTAATCTGACCGAAAGAGTTCCCTTTACGATCTCAAAATCAGAAGAGCAACTCTTGTAGGTTGCAGAAGAAGCATTGAGAATGGACTGGGAAATGGATTGGGTCATCTTACAACGGTAATTTCAAACTACCCTAGCGAAGGCTATGCAATGTTGTCATTTTATGAAAAATTTTGCCTAATGCCCTCTATTTTTTAGTCTTGATCGGCCTCGCATACAATTCTAAGCGGTGATCAACGAGCTCGTAGCCCAAAGATTTAGCCAGTTTCTCGCGAAGTTTTTCCATAGCAGCGTCATGAAAACAAAACACTTCACCGCTTTCTACATCAATTAAGTGGTCGTGGTGGTCATCTGATGACTCCTCGTAACGCGCCTTACCATCACCAAAATCACGACGTGTAACTATTCCCGATTCCTCAAANAACCGGACTGTTCGGTAAACAGTAGCCAGACTTATCCTTGGGTCCACTTCGGACGCTCTAGAAAAAACTTGGTCAACATTGGGATGATCGTCTGATTCCGCCAATACTCGCGCGATTATCCGTCGCTGTCCGGTCATTTTAAGGCCCTTTTCCTCGCAGAGCCGCTCAATTGGTGCGCCCATGGGCTTCCTACTCTTCGAATATCGACCAACCCTATCTAAAGGTGGCCGGCAAACCGCATATGCGCACAAGGAACTGGTGCGCGATGCGAAAAATATCTTCCTACATCTCTATTCGCCTACGTGATCTGGTACCAAGACCAATTTCTTTCGCTAAACGACTACGCTGTTTTGCATAATTTGGGGCCACCATTGGATAATCTGGAGATAAACCCCAACGCTCTCTATACTCTTCCGGAGTCATGTTATATGCCGTTTTNAGATGCCGTTTGAGCATCTTTAGTTTTTTACCATCTTCCAAACAAACAATATAATCTGGTGTAATTGATTTTTTNAGCGGAACCGCAGGTGTTGGACGGTCGCCAGCGCTTACATCGACCCCACCAATCGACGCCAGTGTCCTGTATATTTGTTCAATCAATCCCGGAAGGTCCGAAATTGCCACAGTGTTATTTGACACATGCGCAGCTACAATCTCCGAAGTATAACCTAGAAGATCTTCCCGCTTTACTTCGGTGGCCGAAGACTCGGTCATCTTTGTTTGCCCCTGTTTTTGTTATTACCACTTGCGTGGTTGCCGTCGGCCAAATACCGAACAACGTGTTTTGCCGAATTATTGAACTTTCGACTTAATGTATCGTATTAAAGACTATAGCCTAAAAAATATTACTAATCACCAAGAAATATTACTAATTATCGTTGTAACAATCAAAGACTTCAAACATCAAAGAATCGTTACTTTTTTAATACCATACACAACAATCTAATTTCATAGAACTATTTTCATCACTAAAGCGTCAACTTGGGAACGGTCAGCGCGTCGATAGTAACCCTTACGGCGAGCGATCGTTTTGAAATTCATCTTCTTGTAAAAGGTTAGAGCAGCGTTGTTATCCAATCCAACTTCCAAATACAGAGAAGCTGCACATTTTTCCCGCGCACGACACAACAACGTTTGCATTAAAGATTTTGCTACACCGCGCCGGCGAAACCTGGGCGAAACTCCGAGGCTTAGAACTTCAGCCTCATCATGAACAACTCGCGCCAGCGCAAAACCGGCAGGTATTATTATATCCCTATCTGAAATCTCTGCCAGCAGAGCCCAGCACCCCGGAGGCCGGAGCAGATTTTCAATGGATACAAGAGGCCAGGGTTCATCAAAACATTCACGGTAGATATCAGCTAAAGCCGGCCAGGATGCTTGCTCAGAACGGGTCACTATTATACCTGACACAGAACCATTACTTTCTGGCCGAACTAGTTACACTGGGCGCTCGCAAGTACAATGGTTCAGGGTCGGCGTAAATGCCACTGTCGAGGCGCTTGCTAGCTAATTCGGCAAATTCCTTAGCTACCGGTTTCACATCACTGAAAAGGCGCGAGGGCTTTCGCCCAGACTCAACCAGCTCTTGATCTAAGCGTTCTGCTCCATCACCAACCAGGGTAATGGCCTCANCTGGCAATCTTGTNTGGATTTCTTCCGCTGTCAACGCCATTGGACCCTGAACTGCCTCTTTATTTTCTGAAAAGACCTGCACATAAAAGTCCTCCCGCTTGGTTTCAAGTACAACTAACGTCANTCCTTTGACTTTAGGTGCCTGCCAGAAAACAACATCAAAGTTTGTCAAACCGATAACGGGTAGTCGACGAGGTAATGCTAAGGCTCTAGCGGTTGCAAGCCCGATACGTATTCCCGTAAAGGCGCCAGGCCCAATTGTTACAGCAATCGCACTTAAACCACCGACATCAATATCACAAGCGTCGTATTTTTCAAAAACTTCCTCTATCATAGGGACAAGAGCCTCAGAATGGCCACGTGACATTACCTGAAAACACGAACAAGCTACTTCCCCATTAGCCCAGAGCGCTGCTGAGCANGCATTTGCAGAAGTATCAAAGACAAGAATTTTTTTGGATTTATCCAAACTTAAAAATGTCCCATAACTCAAAGTTAACCTTTAATATTTTAAACTTGACACAAGGGTTTAAACAGATTTTTTTGTTGATTGGTATCGATAATGGATTTTTTAAGAAAAATTAAAACCAAACTCATTCAGGGACTATTGTATTCGGTTTTAATTGGAGCNACCTNATATATCGCGTCATCAAATGTCCTTGCTTCGAATTCTGCGGTTATTCTTCTTTACCACAGGTTTTCAAATCCCGTTCAATCTGAAACTTCACTAAGTAAAGATAGCTTTTCTGACCACGTCAANGAGCTATCGTCAGGTAAATACTCCGTCTTGTCGCTGGCCCAGCTAATTAAACATCTAGATATAGGCANATCGCTGCCGAAACGTTCGGTTGTNATTACAATCGATGANGCATANGATTCGTTCCTAAGCACTGCTTGGCCATTGCTTAAAGAAGCAGGCCTTCCAGCAACGCTTTTTTTAACAACTCAACCTATCAACTCTGAGAAAAAGGGCTACCTGAACTGGCCTCAAATTAGAACCCTGACTAAAGAAGGCGTTTCAATTGGATTGAAAGCACATAGTCAGAGGCGCCTCGCAACGCTTACACGGAAGGAAGTAAGGGCTGAAATTGAAACTGCCCGAGCTCTCATTTTCAAAAATCTTGGCGTAACGCCGATAGCTTTTGCATTTCCCTACGGACTCGCCAGTGAATCAGCGCAGAAAGTAGTGCAAGCGGAGGGTTACAAAGCAGGCTTTGGTCAACACTCTGGCGTCCTGCACCGAAAAACCTATCGGTATTANCTGCCGCGCTTTTCTTTNACAGATGCCTACGGTGATCTTGATAGATTTAAAACGGTTGTAAACGCAATAGCATTGCCAGTTGTCGACCTCACGCCAAGTAATCCATTATTATCACCCGACAAAAACCCACCAAATATAGGTTTTACCATTCTACCAGAAGTTACTGATCTCGCCGGCTTAGCATGCTACCACTCAAAGTTTGGCAAGATCAAAACACAAAGGCTTGGTTCAAGCCGAGTAGAAATCCGATTCCNNGNACNGTTTGCAAGNGGACGTTCTCGCATTAATTGNACCATTCCGGNTGAGGACGGCCGCTGGCGTTGGTTTGGAATGCAATACTATCTTCCAAAGTAGAAAACACCGCTGGCAGAAAATATTACTTAAAAACCAACAGCTCTCACTTCTACTACCTCTGGAATGTAATGCTTTAACATATTTTCAATTCCCATTTTCAAGGTAGCTGTTGAACTTGGACACCCAGCACATGCACCCTGCATCTGAAGGTAGACAATCCCGCCATCAAAACTGTCGAATACAATGTCTCCACCATCCATAGCTACCGCTGGGCGCACTCTTGTGTCTATCAACTCCTTAATTTGTCCCACGATCTCTGGATTATCTCCCGATGTTTCTGCAACATCAGCCTGATCTTGCGAAAGCGCGCTTTCAGCTAAGATAGGCAAGNCTGCCGTGAAGTGCTCCATAATTGCGCCGAGAACTGAAGGCTTAAGGACGTGCCACTCCTTTGAGTCGCTTTTTGTAACCGTTATGAAGTCTGAACCCAAAAAAACGCCTTCAATCCCGTCAATNTTAAATAACCGTAAGGCCAAGGGTGATTTCTCTTCAGCATCGACAATCGTCNTAAAATCAGCAGTGCCACTCTTGATAACGTCTCGCCCAGGCAAAAATTTCATCGTTGCCGGATTGGGAGTTTCTTCGGTCTGAATGAACATATTTCATCTCCTTAAGCGTTTTTAGCTTTCGAGTTTAGGTTGGATTGTCCTGAACAAGAAATGGGCTTTCCTCGTGGCGGGGTCAAGCACAAACCTCAACCGTTTAATAAGACCGAAATCCCACCGCTTGGAAAACCTTTTCCATCACTGGTCTCGAAATATCTATCGCGCGCTCGCTTCCATTAGCAAGAATTCCGTCAATGTACTCTGGTTCTGAGAGAAGCTTTCTCATTTCGTTATTGATCGGCTCGAGGACAGATACTGCAAGGTCAGTCAAATCCCTCTTAAAGTTAGAAAATTGTTTGCCGGAGTTAATTGACATAGAATCCTCTCTACTAATGCCTGCAAATGCCGCATAGATGCTTATCAAGTTGTCGGCTTCTGGCCTCCCTGACAGAGCCTCAATAGAATCAGGTAACGGATTTGAATCAGTCTTTGCTTTGCGAATTTTTTGAGCAACCGCATCTGCTCTATCACTCANGTTTATACGACTCAAATCTGAGGGGTCTGATTTGGACATCTTACTGGCACCGTCTCGAAGTGACATAACCCTTGTTGCCACACCCGTGATCAGTGGTTCTGGTAGCGGAAAAATATCAGCCCCATAGTCGCTATTGAATTTTTGAGCAATGTCACGCGCCAATTCTAAATGTTGTTTCTGATCTTNTCCCACGGGAACATGAGTCGCTTGATAGACTAAGATATCGGCAGCCATAAGATTAGGATATGTATACAACCCTACCGAGGCATTTTCTCGATTTTTTCCAGCCTTCTCCTTGAATTGTGTCATTCTATTGAGCCACCCCAATCTTGCAACACAATTAAGTATCCAAGAGAGGTTCGCGTGATCCGGGTTGCGACTTTGATTAAAAAGAATTTGCGTTCTTGGATCAATACCGGCAGCAATTANAGCCGCCGCCACTTCTCGGGTGTTTTCAGCAAGCATGCNCGGATCCTGCCAGACCGTTATGGCGTGCATNTCAACAATGCAGAAAATACATTTAAATCTTTCCTGCAAGGCAACCCAATTACGAACTGCACCTAGATAATTACCAATATGAAGATTTCCAGTTGGCTGGATGCCTGAAAATATCAGTTTCATTTTCACAGCTTTCGGCTCTTAGGTGTTAATATGATGTATTGTATTACAACTTGGTTGACCCTACGAAACTATGCGCAAAAGTCACATAAGTTAAATTTTAGTCATCAAACCTGTGCTCTTGTGCCCTTGGCACAAGTTGTGTTTTACCAACATGCCTAATACCTTCATCCTCATGCNTGATGCATTTTGGATGCAGATCAAGAAACAGTTTACCTGCATTTGTTTCTCCCCAAAACCAATCGGCTGCTGACCGGCTGTTTTGAACATCGGACTTTGCCGCAGCAGCCTCAAGATACCACATCTTAACATCCTCACAAGTAAAGCGAAAAACCTCACCCAATGTCATATCTTCCCGGGGGTTTTTTGGAGTTCCTTCAAGAAACTCAGCCAAGAATTCTGCCGCTTCTTTGATGCCTAACCCAGAAAGCCCANAGGTTGTCCTCCCTCGTTCATCGAGCGAGAGATTATACCAGGGTTTCAGAAAATCAATTTCAGAAAAAATCTCTCTTAGCGCTTCGGTGTCACCTTCAACTGCTGGCTTTGGGAAACCGACCGGACAAAAGACCCCCCTTTGTTCAAAAGAATGACCNCCGGGTGGATCTTCATCGAAATCTTCCAAGACAACCGGTCCATCTGTGCGCTCCAGGAGAGACAAAAGTGATGAGAGTACTTTGGTCTGAAATTCAGGCTCATTTGGGGCTCCAAATGGCCGACCAAGCTCAAATGGCACCCAAAGCGCTCTTGGTGGCCGGATGCGTTCTGTATTTTCGCGCACTAGACTAATGCCGGCAGTCGCCAGTCCCTTTTCCTCAATGTAGTGCCCAACCGCGCCGACCGCGCGGGTACAGTTTGGTCAAACCGGCACNAGTAAGACTGCATTCACATTGTCTTCACGAAGCAAACCTGCAAGCTCATCACAAGTGGGCTTAATTTCATGCGGAAGCCATCCTGCCCCCATCAAGGAATAGTGAAACCTACCAATAGATCCGATTTTTCCCGTGGCCTCAAGTTCTCGCAACCTATCAAGTGGGAAAACAACGTTAATATCTTGCTGGAAACCGGTACGATCATAATTGACGGAAGTATGGGTCATTACGATATCGTTTAGATCTATATCCCCAGGAATTACTCTGTATCCCGTGTCCTGTAGGAAAAAATTTTTGTCCTCGCGCCTGTGAAGCCCGGCTGTTGTAACAATCGCCACTCTACGGTCCTCTAGTGCAGGCCCGGAAATAAATGGCTTGTTATCAAAAACAGGGCACTCTTTTTCACGCAAATGCTGAGCGTCAAGTTCGGGAATGTCTTTTAATCGAACCATCAAATTAANCCTTAACCCGAGCAATTAAGTGTTGGAAATCTCTAGGAACAATTCCCTTTGTCCCAGTTATTGTCAATTGCTTTTCATTCGACATCTCCATCAAAGATGCAAGTTGAAGCAAGGTTTCGCCAGCTGCTGTTTCACACCAAAACCATTCAGATATTTCTTTGCTAATCGTTCCTGGTTGCAAGCTAGCGGCTTCGTAGTACCAGACCTTCAAGTCATCGGCTGCGAATTTTAGCATTTGCGCCAATGACTTATCTTTTCCCGGACGAGTCATTTTCTCGTCAGCAATAAAACTGTCTATGAAAGAAGCAATCTCATGTATATCAAGACCGCTAACCCCAAATACTGTTCGCCCTGTTTTTGCGTTATTTGAAACTCGGCATGGTAAAAGCAAAGATATTTCCTTAGCTAATGCTTTGCTAGGNTATTTCGTCCAACTTGTGCGCGGCGGAAGGTTCACCGGACACGACCAGCGAACAGTTTTCTCAATTACTNCCCTANAATCCTGATCCAAAAAATTCTCTAAAACCGGCACATCCGTGCGCACCAAAAGGCCTAGACCGGCCTCAAGCACACGGCGCTGCAGACCAGGCGAATCCGGAACCCCCATTGGCCTTCCCAATTGAAACGGAACCCACAGAGCACGGGGAGGATTTATTTTTTCCGTATGTTCACGCACAAGGCTAATTAGAACTGTTGAAATTCCTTTTTCTTCAATATATCTNGCTAACCCGCCGACGGCACGCGTACAATTCGGTCATACCGGTGTTAGAAAAACAGCATTCACCTGATCTTCTTTTAGCATAACCATCAAATTCTTGGCGCTCTTCTCCATTGCTTTCGGTTCAGTCGCACCCATAAAGGAGTAATGTGATGACGCAATTGACCCTATTGTCCCCGCCTCCTCTAATTCTCGAAGTCGATCAATTGGAAAAACAGTGTTCAGGTCTTGGACAAAGCCGCTACGATCGTAGTTTACTGATACATGGCTCATTATTATATCACTGGCATCGGCAGTGCTCGGAATAGCGCGATANTCACCAGACCCAGCTGCGAACGCTTCATCATCCTTCATTGAAATGCCAGCCGTAGTTACAAGCGCGACTCGCGCAGCCTTTAAATCTGGAGCAACAGAAAGTGGTGACTCATCGAACTGCGGACATGGCAGCCGCAGTAAATTCTCTGCTTCACCTTTTGATAGATCGCTTAATCGAACCATGAAATAAACTACAAAGTAACGACGCTATAACGGATGGTTACGTTAGAAACGCCAAATCAACCTTGCCCTTTTCTATTTCGAAAATCTGAAAACCTAAATGCCCCCGTAACTTGAATAGTTACCAAATAAATGCTCCCTCCACAAATAATGAGACCCAANAGGGTGCTTGAGCGACTTAACTCGCTACCAGCAAGAGGACTTGATAAAGCATCNACCCCGACCANTAAACNCGCAGCCATTAATGCAGTCGAAAACACAATCCGGGGCAACCTAGCCAACAGATTAATATCAAAACGGAAGTAACCACGCCGTATGAGCACGGCTGCGAGTGCAAAAACATTNATCCAAGCCGTTAATGACGTNGCAAGCGCAATCCCTACGTGTGCGAGAAATTGCATTAAAAAAACTGCGACGATAACGTTTAGGATCATAGAAATAGCGGCGATCTTTACTGGTGTTATAGTATCTTTACGAGCAAAAAATCCGGGGGAAAACGCTTTTATCAAAACAAAAGCTGGTAGCCCAAAAGCAAAAGCAGTGAGGGCCTGTGCCGTAGCCTTTGAATCAATTGTCATAAATTCGCCACGTTGAAATAAAACCACTGCTATTGGCTCAGCCAGCACCAAAAAAGCGGCTGAAGCCGGTATACAGAGTACCAAACANAGTTCTATCGCCCTGTTCTGAACACTAATTGCGAGCTCTAATTTCCCTTCAGCAATGTTCCGGCTGAGAGCAGGCAAAAGAGCTACGCCGATGGCAACGCCAACAACGCCAAGGGGGAACTGGTTAATTCTATCTGCATAGTAAAGCCAGGAAACAGACCCTTCGGCTAAAAAAGTAGCTAGTATTACGTCCACAACTAAATTGATATGAACCACACCAGCCCCAATTACTCCTGGTAGCATCAATCTAAGCAACCTTTTTACTTCTGGAGAAAGCTTGGGATATGGCAGCCTAAACAATAATCCAGCCCGATGACAAGCAAACACTAGCCAAAGAAATTGAATTACTCCGGACAAACAAACACCCCAAGCTAAAGCATGGGCTGTCGAAGACACCACCCCATCGCGGACTAATAGTAGCACCGCAATCAAAATNAAATTTAANCCGATAGGAGCGGAGGCGGTTGCAGCAAAACGNTCCAGCGCGTTCAGCATGCCACCNAAGAGTGATAGTAANGCCATAAACAACAAATACGGAAAGGTAATCTGGGTCAACTCAATGACCAGCTGAAATTTTTCCGGCTGTTCTTTAAAACCCGGCGCTACCAAAATCATCAGCCATGGCATAAGAAGCAAAGCGAGCAAAATAAATGCAGTCAAAACGCTAACCATAATTGCGTTTACCTGCGCGGCGAATTGTTTGGCGGCAGCAAGACCATTTTTTGCCAAGTGCTCTGCAAACAGAGGAACAAAAGCCGAATTAAATGCTCCCTCGGCGAAAATGCGGCGAAAAAAGTTCGGAAATTTAAAGGCGACAAAAAAAACGTCTGCCACCAAGCTTGCGCCAACAACACTCGCAATTAAAACATCTCGGACGAAGCCCAAAATTCGACTTGCCATAGTCCAGAAGCCGAGGGTGAGGAAAGCGCGATAAATTGCCATTTAAACCTTATAAATCATCCAGAAAAGTATTGCTCCAATCATCAGTCTCATAAATGCGCTTTGATCCTGTCCGTCTATATTAAATTTGTTATANTAAATTCAAAGAACTCCAAGCCAGCTCTATNTCTGTGTCATCGCCACTACATCCAGCTCNAAAAANTCCCTGCCAGTTTATAAAANTTCTTTATGTGGCCGGGTAACCCCACTTCAACTTACAGAAACTTAAGAATAACTGGCTGTTAATTTTCCCGAGGTTGAATCGGCCGCNGGGTCTTGTAAAGCGGCCATTAAAACCTCTGTAATTTGCTCGATTTTTCCTGATTGGTCTATTTTCGTACCGAACAAATCCTGCAAATAAAAAACGTCGACCACCTGCTCACCGAAGGTAGATATTTTTGCTGAGTAAACTTGCAAACTAAGTCTATAGAGCGCTTCAGATAACGCAAATAACAGCCCCGGCCTATCACGCCCGTTGACTTCAATAACGGTGTAACGATTTGAAGCCTTGTTATCAATAATAACCCTTGGCTCGACAGTAAAAACAGATGTTTGGTTCAGCTGACTTTGTCGCTTACTCAACTCGCTCGCAATGAATAACTCTCCAGCTAAGGCTTTATTTATCAGGACAGATAACCGGGCCATTTTTTTATCTCGCCGAGAAAAACCGCTTCCCTTCGAGTCCTGGATCAAAAAACTATCAAGACCTTTCCCATTATTAAGAGTAGTGATTTTAGCCTCAACAATATTTGCACCTGACAATGCCATAGCACCACTTATTTGACTAAAAAGACCAGGGTGNTCAGCAGCATAAATCGTCACTTCGGTGGCGCCTTTCCCACGATCAATGTCCGTATCTACAACAAGTGGGGTGCCACGAATTTCAGCTTCTTGAATCAATAAAGCCTGGCGATGCAAGGTTGTCGGACTGTAAGCTGTCCAATACCCAGCATGACCGCGAGCAATATGGGCATCAATGTCGCGCACGGGCCAATCTTTAAGCGCCTTTCGCAAACCTGCTACAATGGCTGCGGCAGCAGAGTCTCGACCATCTTTTATAAGGCCACCAGACATAAAAGACTCGGCGCGGTGGTAGAGATCTCGCAACAATGTTGCCTTCCAATTATTCCATCTACCCGGCCCAACAGCACGGATGTCCGCAACGGTTAAACACAAGAGTAATCTCAGCCTCTCCGGTGATTGAACTACATCAACAAAATCAATAATCGTCTTAGGGTCNCCAAGATCGCGTTTGGCAAAGGTGTCACTCATGAACAAGTGATGCCGCACTAACCACGTAACAGTTTCAGTCTGCTCTGGCGACAATCCAAGTCGAGGACACAGCTTTGTTGCAACCTCCGCTCCTAATTCAGAGTGGTCTCCTCCTCGTCCCTTTGCAATATCATGCAACAAAACGGCCACATACAAAACTTCCCGTGATGCAATCTTATGTACGACCCTACTCGCCAAAGGGTGCTCATCAACCAATTCTCCTGCCTCGATCCGGCTTAAAATTCCAATCGCGCGGATAGTGTGTTCGTCGGTGGTGTAAACGTGATACATATCGTACTGCATCTGCGCCACCACCCGGCCAAAATCTGTCACAAATCTGCCAAACACCCCAGCTTCATTGAGCCTTCGTAGGGTCGTCTCAGGATCATTTTTCGACATCAAGATATCGAGGAATAATTTGTTAGCAGCGGAGTTATCACGGAGTTCATTATCAATACGTGCTAAATCGCGTGTAATCATTTGCAAAGCCGCGGGATGAATATCTAACTTAAGACGNTGACTAACCTCGAATAATCTCAACATATCTATGGGGCACGTTGCGAAATGTTTATGTGATGATACTGTTAGGCGACCACGATTAATGACAAATCCCTCGACCTCACGATTGAAAAGTGTTGGCATTCTAAACATGCGCGGTGGCTGATGACGGGCCTCAAGTGCCGCGCAAAAAATTCGAGTAAGGTCACCTACGTCTTTGGCAATTAAAAAATAGTGTTTCATGAAACGTTCAACGCCAGACGTTCCAGCGTGATCTCGGTATCCCATTCTATTTGCAAGCTGAGGCTGAACNTCGAATGTGAGACGCTCTTCCGCACGCCCTGTTAAATAATGTAGGTTGCAGCGAAGAGTCCAAAGGAACTTCTGTGCCTTGTCAAACGCCTTGACCTCCTGAGAGGTTAGCACCTGCTCATCAACCAACCGACCAACATCAGTAACTTTATAGAGATACTTGGCTATCCAAAATAAGGTCTGCAAATCACGCAGGCCACCCTTACCTTCTTTAATGTTAGGCTCCAAAACATATCGCGAGTTACCCATTCTATCGTGTCGTTCATCGCGCTCCGCAAGTTTTGCTTCAACNAAATCGGGCCCCGTCCCCTCGACTACTTCACCAAAAAATCGCTGCCGTAATTCACTAAATAACGATTTGTCGCCCCAGACGTAACGAGATTCTAACAAACCTGTCCGGACGGTTATGTCATCTCTGGCCTGCCGAATATTTTCATCAATTGAACGGGTTGCGTGCCCAACCTTGAGGTTTAGATCCCAAAGTGTGTAGAGAATTAATTCTACGATCTGCTCCCCGCGTGGTGTTTGTTTGTATGGTTGAACAAACAACAGGTCCAAGTCGGATTTTGGAGCTAATTCCCCTCGGCCATACCCTCCAAAAGCTGTTATACAAAGGTGATCCGCCGCAGTTGGATTAGGAGCAGGATAAAAATACTCAGCTCCTATGTCATGTATCACACGAATAAGCTGATCTATCAGAAAACAATGGCCCTGCACTGCAAGAGCGCCGTCTTGGCTTTTATTGAAGCGACTCTCAATTTCCTCGGAACCACGCTCAATCTCGCTTCTATAAAGNCCAAGCAAAGATTTTCGCGCTTGGTCACCCGTTCCATTTTTGTNNACAATTNTCCGTGCTTTTCCCAGAAGAGAGGTGCGGCTGATAATTTCCAAGCGCTTTTGAAGTTTATTCATACTAAAAGATGTGCGCTTAGAGCATCTTCATTGCAAGTAAAACAACGCCCAAAAAATATTTATTTGAGATCCCTTTTAAATTGATAAATCAATTCCAGCGCCTCACGCGGCGTTATTTGATCAGGATTAATATCACTAATGGCGGACTCTATAGGCGATAAGACTTTTGAGAGCGGCTTGTTATTGGCTTTATCAAAAAGGGGCAAATTGTCTGCTAATCCTGTTAGGGAGCAAGATTGCTCTTCTTGCTCTAAAATNAAAAGGACTTGCTCGGCCCGAGCAATCACTTCAGATGGTAAGCCGGCCAACTTGGCAACATGAATACCATATGATCGATCAGCAGCGCCTGCGACAATTTCGTGCAAAAAAACCACATCACCCTGNCATTCTTTTACTCTCATCGTGAAGGGTTTCAATGAATCCAGACGTGTCTCAAGGGAGACCAACTCATGGTAATGGCTCGCGAATAATGCTCTGCAACAATTTTTGTCGTGCAAATGCTCAATCGCAGCCCATGCAATTGACAAGCCATCGAAAGTCGCTGTTCCACGGCCAATTTCATCCAATATGACGAAGGATCGCTCAGTTGCCTGATTTAAAATCGAAGCTGTCTCAACCATTTCGACCATAAAAGTGGAGCGACCGCGCGCCAGATCGTCCGCCGCGCCAACTCGACTGAATAGGCGATCAACGATGCCGATTTTAGCTTTCGATGCTGGAACAAAGCTCCCAATCTGCGCCAAAATTAGAATAAGAGCATTCTGACGCAGAAAAGTGCTCTTACCTGCCATGTTTGGGCCTGTAACTAGCCAAATTCGTTGATCTTCGCTGAGTTTACAATCGTTAGAGACAAACCGTCGNTTTTCCGATAGCCCTAACGCAGTCTCGACAACTGGGTGCCTACCCCCAACAATAGAGAAAACACTCTCATCGACAACATCCGGCCGACAATATTTTTGCTCATCAGCCAATTCAGCCAAGCCTGAAGCAACATCTATCTCGGCCAACGCGACTGCCTCACGGCTGATAGTCTCACTTTGTTCGGTAATCTCGAAAATTAAATCTTGAAACAGTCCTAACTCCAAATCTAAAGCAAGCTGCCCAGATTCTGACGCCTGTCTTGCAAAATCTGCAAGTTCGGCCGTGGAAAACCGCACAGCATTAGTCATAGTTTGCCTATGAAAAAAATGGTCACCAAGTCTGTCCGACTGTCTNACAGAAACTTCAACGAAGTACCCCAGAACATTATTTTGTTTTATTTTAAGNGTTTCAGCGCCGGTTGAGATTTTGTATTTTGACTCCAGACTCGCTATAAGTTTCCGGCTTTCGCCGCCCGATTTTCTNAGTTCATCTAATTCGCACGAATATCCCTCCCTTAGAAAACCACCATCACGCGCATTATTTGGTAACTCATCTTTTAATGCCCGACCTAATAGTTTGGCCAAGGCCTCATGGCACTCGAGCTGAGTTAACGCCGCATCGATAGCTTGGGGCAGTAAATCTCNTTTCCTTGCCAAAATTTTTTTAATTTCTTTTGCAACGGCTAAGCCNTCACGGACNGACGCCAAGTCACGAGGGCCGCAACGATTCAGTGCNAATCGTGACAGTGCTCGCTCAAAATCTGGGCACTCGCGCAAAACCTCACGGACCTGCGCTCGAGAGTCTGAGTCCGCAATAAAGTATTCTATCGAGTCGAGTCGAGCTCTTATTTTTGGCACTTCCGTTGATGGAGAGTTAAGGCGCGAAGCCAGCAGTCTAGCACCTGACCCGCTTACAGTCCGATCAACTGTCGCTAAGAGACTGCCTTTGGANTCACCAGACAACGTTCTTGTCAATTCAAGATTGCGTCTGGTGGCAGCGTCNATCTCTAAAAATGTGCTATCGGAGATCTGCCGAGGCCGATCCAAGTGCGGCATATTGCCAACTTGGGTAAGCTCGATGTAATCGATTAATGCACCAGCTGCAGAAATTTCGGCCTTAGTGAAGGACCCGGACCCATCCATCGTTACTACACCAAAAAAAGCTTCCAGCCGTTCGCGAGAATTTGTTGGGTCAAACCGAATGTCCGGTAAAGGCACCAACGCCTCTAACCATTCGTCCCAAACCTGCCGGAATTCCTGAGTTAGGTGTATTTTTTCTGGGAGTAAAATCTCACCCGGTGCTATGCGCGCCAATACAGCCGCCACAGATCCTGGTGTATAAGGACGCACGCATTGGAGGCAGAATTTTCCTGTAGATATGTCTAGCCAGGCAACCGCACAATCACCCGAAACGCAGCTGATAGCAGCAAGAAAGTTATTAGAACGAGAGTGTAACAAGCTTTCCTCAGTTAAAGTACCTNGTGTTACAAGTCTCACCACATCCCGCTTAACTAGACTGCGGGAGCCCTCTCGTTTCTTAGCTTCTGCAGGTTTTTCTAATTGCTCACATATTGCTACCCGAAACCCCTTTTTTATCAAACGAGCTAAATACGTGTCAGCCGCGTGCGCCGGAACGCCACACATGGCCACTTCCGCACCTTTGTGCTTTCCACGCTTAGTAAGAGTTATATCGAGGGCTTCAGCAGCAATAATGGCGTCATCGAAAAACATCTCATAAAAATCTCCCATGCGATAGAANAACAGACAGTCTGGGTATGATTCCTTTATTTCAAGATATTGTGCCATCATTGGCGTAGCGCCTATACGGGACACGGCGTTAAACCTGAGCGCCTCTGATTTTTTTGTCAGCCCGCTGCGGGACCTAGGGTTAAACTTTGTATTAGTTGTTTGCTGGTTTGGCATTATTACTTCTTCTTGAGGATCACTTTATATTGCGTGCGTTGGTGTGATTAGAGATGCTTCAATGATATCAAATTAAAATAAGGATGATGGCCAAGCTGGCCATGTCTCTCACTTCATGTCAAACTAAACACAAGTTTTTCGTTTCCTTTACCAACGTAACCAAACTAGCATAAAAGAAAAAGTCGATTTGTTAGGGGGGGGTAGGTTCAACATAATGTCCGATACTAAGATTAGTCAGCAAGATGCGCTCGATTTCCACGTTAGTGGTNAGCCAGGAAAGATTGCACTTCGAGCAACAAAACCGCTCAATACTCAACGAGATTTATCGCTTGCCTATTCGCCGGGTGTCGCTTATCCGTGCCTCGAAATCGAGAATGCGCCNGACACTGCTTATGACTACACTTCGAAAGGTAACATGGTTGCGGTGATATCTAATGGGACTGCGGTCCTCGGTTTGGGTAATATTGGCGCGTTGGCTTCAAAACCAGTCATGGAAGGCAAGGCAGTCCTTTTCAAACGGTTTGCTGATATAGATGGTTTCGATTTAGAGGTAGAAACTGAGGACGTGAATGAATTCGTTTCATGCGTTCGTGCAATTGGTAACGGGTTCGGTGGAATCAACCTCGANGACATCAAAGCTCCAGAATGTTTTATTATTGAGCAGAAACTGCGCGAAATACTAGATNTTCCCGTTTTTCATGACGACCAACATGGCACTGCGATCATTTCTGCAGCCGGGATGATAAATGCTCTCGAACTGACAAATCGAAAGATGACTGACATCAAAATGGTAGTCAACGGTGCTGGTGCGTCAGCAATTGCTTGNATTGAGCTTATCAAATCGATGGGTGTGCCGCATGACCAAATCACACTTTGCGACTCAAAAGGCGTTATATATGAGGGCCGTGAAGAAGGGATGAATCAATGGAAGTCAGCTCACGCAATACGCACTAATGACCGATTATTGGAAGACGCTGTAAAGGGCGCCGACGTTTTATTTGGCCTATCGGTTAAAGGCGCCGTTTCAGGAAGCATGATAAAATCTATGCGTGCAAACCCTATTATTTTCGCAATGGCCAACCCAGACCCAGAAATAACCCCAGAGGAAGTTGCGGCCGTCCGAAGTGACGCAATCGTTGCAACAGGCCGCTCAGATTATCCAAATCAAATNAATAATGTACTCGGCTTTCCTTATATTTTTCGCGGCGCTCTCGACGTTCGTGCTTCAACTATTAACGATGAGATGAAATCTGCTGCAGCTTATGCTCTTGCCGAACTTGCGCGAGAGGANGTNCCCGATGAAGTGGATGCCGCATACGGAGGTAAACGCCTCCAATACGGCCCAAATTATATTATCCCCGCACCATTTGACCCGCGCTTGATTTCTGCGATCCCGCCCGCGGTAGCGAAAGCGGCGATGGACAGTAAAGTCGCGCGCAAACCCNTTAAAGACATGGATGCATATCGGCAGCAATTATCCGCTCGCCTTGACCCTGCTGCAGCAAAATTACAATTTATTTTTCAACGTCTACAATCGGAAAATAAGCGTATTGTTTTTGCTGAGGGTGAAGATGAGAGAGTTATTCGCGCTGCAATCGCCTTCCGCAATGCAGGCTACGGCGAGCCTATTCTTTTAGGGCGNGCCGAACACGTGGAACAAACCATGGGTAGTCTTGGTATTGCAGGAACAGCGGACCTTGAAATACACAACGCAGCGCTCAGCACCGATAAAACCACGTATTCGGATTACCTTTATAANCGGCTTCAGAGACGTGGATTTCTTTTTCGCGATTGTCAAAGGCTGGTTAATCAAGACCGCAACATTTTCGGTTCCTGCATGGTTGCCTGTGGTGATGCAGACGGCATGGTGACGGGCGTGACCCGGCCTTTCGCGGTAGCTTACTCAGAGGTCACACGTGTCATAGACACTAAAAAAGGCGAGTGTCCCATGGGAATAACTATGGTGATGGCACAGGAACACACGATCCTGATAGCCGACAGCGGCGTGCATGAGCTTCCCACAAGTGAGAATTTGGCAGATATTGCCTGTGGAGCNGCAACTTACGCNCGGAAGCTNGGNCAAGAACCGCGCGTNGCAATCCTATCTTTTTCAAACTTCGGTCAACCGAAACGTCATCAAATGGAACGAGTCAGAATGGCCGTAACATTGCTAGACGAACGCAAAGTCGATTTTGAGTATGACGGCGAAATGACCACCGATACCGCTCTAGACTTTGAGCTGATGCAACGCATTTATCCATTTTGTAGATTATCTGGGCCAGCAAATGTATTAGTAATGCCAGACCTGCATAGTGCTAGTATTTCCTCCAAACTACTGCAAGCACAGGGAGATGGGAGCGTGATTGGCCCCATTCTTGAAGGACTCTCAAAGCCGATTCAAATTGTTCAGTTGGGTTCGCGAGTGAGCGATCTAATCAATGCAGGAGCAATTGCAGCATATGATGCAATTGCATAAAGTTTTANTANNGAATNTGTCCGAAATTTTTCAACCCTGAGTAGTGTTATAAAAGNGGATGCCCTATAATTTTTCATGCGACGATATAGCGAGTCTATTTCCGATATTTTTTGATTCCATTTTTTATTTGGGTCCGTTCCGCTAAATAGATACAAAGAAATATTGCCGGCAATCCGAGCGATGCTACGTATGCGAAAAAAACCATATACCCCACACCATCAACAACAATCCCCGAAAATCCGCCAATAAACTTTCCTGGAAGTGTCATAAGCGAGCTTAACAGCGCGTATTGTGTCGCTGTGTAAGGAGATCGCGTTAGATTCGATAAATATGCAATGAATGCAGACCCGGCAAGCCCACCACTGACATTATCAGCGCTGACCACTACGATGAGTAGGTTTATATCGGGCCCTAAGAGCGCCATTATTGCAAACAAAAAATTTGTCAGACATACCAGAACTGCTCCGGCTAGTAGCGGCCCCATAATGCCGTAGTGAGTGACCAAAAGACCACCTAAAACAGTTCCAGTGATGGTCATTGTAAAGCCAAATATCTTTATAACATTTGCAATCTCAGTTTTCGTAAATCCAAGATCGACGTAGAAAGGATTGGCCATCACACCCATCGATATGTCACTGATCCTATAAACAGCGACAAATAGAAGTATGGGAATGGCAAGCCTTCCGAACCTCCTGAAAAAATTGCTGAATGGCCTCAAAAACGAGCTACTAAACCACTCATTAATATTTGCCGCTTTTGGCAAAGTATTGTCACTAAGAGGCTCTGAGACAATCAAAACAGTTGTAATCCCCACTCCCATTAACGCCGCCATTATGCAGTAGCTCAACGCCCAGCCCGCATACTCTGAAATGTAAAGCACACCGGCCCCAGCAACCAAAAGGGCTATGCGATAGCCAAGTTGATACGCGGCAGCCAATGCCCCTTGCATTTCAGCTGGCGCGCTTTCAATCCGGAAAGCATCAATGGAAACGTCCTGTGTAGCTGAAAAAAGTGCGGTGACGAAAGCACAAATTATCAACAGGTACGTTGATTTTACTGGATCAACAAAAGCCATTCCCAATAAGCCAAGAGCAATACCAACCATTGATATCAACATCCAAGCACGACGACGACCGAAAATGGAATTCAGGCCGAATAGGGACGCGCAATCAATCACTGGTGCCCAAATGACCTTTATGGAGTACGTAATACCAATCCAACTTATTAAACCGATTGCTGTTCGACTGAGCCCTAATTCACGGAGCCAGATAGAAAATGTTGAAAATACAAGCAGAAACGGTAAACCCGCAGAGAAACCCAAAAACAAAAGGGCAAGGACTTGGGCCTGACAAAAAACCGCAATGGAAGTTTTCCAACTACGCTTGAGCTTTTTTCCGTCACTAAGGTTGGTCAGCCTAACCTACCTGCCACTAGTGCCGCTAGATCTGTTTCAGGACGAGCGCCATAATGACCTATGACTTCCGCCGCAGCAATTGCACCTATCCGTGCACACGTTGTAAGCTCCTCCCCTTTACAAAGTCCAAATAAAAACCCGGCAGCAAACTGATCTCCAGCGCCCGTAGTATCGATCAATTTATCAACAGCTTCTGACTTTACCTCAATGCTTTTGGTCTCGCTTAAAATAACAGCTCCTTTTTCTCCTCGAGTGACACATATCAAATCACATTTGCCACTACCCAACTTGACCGCTTGTTCAAGATTCTCTGCCTGATAAAGGCTTATAAATTCATCTTCGTTGGCAAATAAAATGTCTGTATTCCGCTCGACAAGCTCAATGAAAGCATCCCGGTGGCGCTCAACACAAAACCTATCTGATAATGTGACAGCGACTTTACCGCCAGCTTTGTTCGCCACACCCGCCACGCGCACCATCGCTTCTTGCGCTACTGGTTGATCAAAAAGGTAACCTTCCATATATACTATCTTACTTCCAGAAATAATGGTTTCATTAAGGTCGTCTGGCGCCAATAGAGCCGCAGTACCTAAATAAGTACACATTGTGCGTTGTGCATCTGGTGTAACAAAAACTAAACACATTCCAGTTGGCAATCCCTGCTCCGAAGGGGCAGCCGCAAATAAGCAACCAAGCTTCTTCATGTCAGCCTGAAATGCTTTTCCGGCGCTGTCATTTTTAAGTTTGCCAATGAAGGCGCCTCTGCCACCAAGTGACGCAAAACCAGCCATTGAATTTGCGCAGGAACCGCCTGAGATTCTGTGTGGCGTACTCATGGTGCTAACCAATTTATTCGCCTCACTCTCATCGACCAGTTGCATGCTTCCTTTAACAAGGCCATGCTCGTGCAAAAAAGAGTCGTCTACATTACAAAGTACATCGACCAAGGCATTTCCGACACCTAAAAGTTCATATTTAGCCATAGTTTCCTCTCAGCCTATTGAAGAGCTAACTTCCTGCCTTAGAACAGGGCTCAGTATAACGACCTTCAGCATCGCAGCAAGCCAACCTATTGTTTGCCTTGCTTAGCACTTTTGTTGTCTATAATGATCGAACATGATTAGATTCCTTTCAAAAGCGATAACTCAACTAACAGATCCATCGCTCAGACATATTATTTATTCGAGCATTCTAGGGTCCCTCGTGATAATGGCAATCTTGGCAATTGGCATCTGGTTCCTTCTAAGTCAAATTCCCCTAGAGAGTATCCCATACCTAGCTTACATTCGTGAGTGGATGGGTAGTTGGTTCACTTGGCTTTCTGGTTCGGTTTTTGCAGTTTTAGTAGGAGTTCTCACACTCCTGCTTTTTCCTGGTGCTGTTTCATTAATTTTAGGGGTTTTTTTCGATGAGATTGTTAATTCGGTCGAAGCAAAATATTATCCTGAAATGCCACCCCGTCGACATCAATCGATTGGAGAAGTTACATCTTCCACGCTCAAGTTTGCCTGCATAATTTTGATTTTTAACATCGTAGCACTCCCATTTTATATTCTCTTGATATTTTTTCCGCCAGCGAATCTGGTCCTTTTTTATTTAATCAATGGTTATTTGACCGGTCGCGAATATTTTGAACTAGTAGGTTCGTTGCGTCGCGAACCCGTCGAAATTGCCATGCTACGCAAACGTAATCGGGGCCGTGTCCAAGTGGCTGGAATGTTAATCGTCTTTCTAATGACGATACCATTTGTAAATTTGCTGGCTCCAGTCATTGCAACCGCTTTCATGGTTCACCTTTGCAATTCACCAAAGCTCAATTTCGAGCCTAACTCACAATTGTATTGAGGTTTAGTTGACACATTGCTGTCGTGCATTACACTGATAAAAATTCCGTATACTAAATATTTGGCAAAAAACTTATATGATTGGGCGTTATACATGGCTGCAAACATCAAATCACCATCGGGGTTGCCAGAAGGTTTCGCTAAACGAGTAGTAAGCATACCAGGGCCAATGGCCGCCTCGGAGACTGGTAAAAAATTAGTTGTGGGGAGAGACATTTGCCTATCCGGTGAAATAACTGCCTGCGATACGCTCGTTGTCGAAGGGCAGGTAGAAGCATCATTAAAGGGTAGCAGAGTATTTGAAGTCGCAGAGTGTGGTGATTTTAGAGGCAATGTAGAGATTGAAATTGCAGAAATTAAAGGGAAATTTGATGGGGAATTAGTGGCAAATTCGCGTCTAATTATTCGACGCTCGGGAATTGCGACTGGTAAAATTCGGTATCGTGAATTGGAAATCGAACAAGGCGGCAGAATTTCTGGCTTAGTGGAAGTTTTACCTGAAACGGCGGATAGCACGCCTGAAGAAAGCACTGAGGGTAAGTAAGCTGTTTCGTTTAAATTTTCCGCGTTCACTCGCAACTTATGCATTTTTTGCTCTTATTACGGTTTCGTGCGACTCCAATCCTAAAAGAGAGCTAGCTAACATATTTGGAATGAGCTTTTTAGCAGAGAACGCTAGCTCTCGCAGCGGCGGATTAAGCCTTAGCGCCAGTGACATAGAACAATTGAAAAGTGAGCTTGGCACAAAGAAACCATGGAAACTCGGATTTCCGGCTATGAGAGACAAGCGACCAGACGCTCTTCTTCAAATTCTCGGCGGTCCTGATTTTGTTCGACAGGACGGGGAGTCACAAATCTGGCAATATCGCTCGAGCGACTGCATCTTAGACATGTTCATCCAGGGACCGCGGAAAAACCTCAGGATAATTCACTCGGAAATACGCGGCCGCTCTGCCGGCGGACTCCCAAGCGACAGTTGTGTTACCAACCTTATCATTAGCAAAGTAAGGCAAAAGCATGCCTTCCTTGTGCGTGAGGTAAAACATCGACGCAGTGCAAAAAGTTCCTAAAATTTGTTTCGGTGGACTTGCGTCAAAAAGTCCACCCGTCTTGATTCAAACAAACTTAAATTCTACAAAACCGAAATGTTTCCTTCTGTATCTAATCTTCAGGCCACGAAAGGCATTATTTTTTCAGCCTCCCTTACGCCCAATCGCAGTTTGAGCCGTTTTGGTTTTTGGGTTCTGTTTTCTGTGGTCTCCTTGTCCGCGTTAGCTGTGGGAATAAGCTTTATGCAGATGGGTGCATGGCCTGTTCTCGGATTTTGCGGCCTTGAAATTTTACTTCTCTATTTAGCTTTTCATATAAATTATATTAGCGGCAAAAAAAGCGAGGAAGTAAAACTCACTGAAAATCTCTTAGAAGTACGGAAAATTTCTTCGCTAGGCCACGTCTTACATTGGCGTTTCGAGCCCACATGGCTACAAGTTACAATCGATGAGCCCCTAAAGCATGACAGTAAGCTTAAATTAGCAAGTCACGGACGATCTCTCGAGATAGGCGCCTTTTTGACTCCTAAGGAGCGGTTACAACTAGCTCGTGCTCTACGTAATGCTTTAGATCGTTGGCACGAACGATAGGACAAGACTTACAACCGATGACTTTCAGTCTCAGGAAATCTGACCTCGGTGCACTTTTAGCTTTGGTTCTATTTTGGAGCTTAGCGTTTGTTATGCTCAAAATATCAGTCGCAACCGTTCCGCCAGCTAGTGGTGCTTTCATTAGAATTGTTATTGCCGCCACCCTGCTGTGGGCAATAATGCGACTAATGGGAGAACGCTTGCCAGAAAAACCGGAACATTGGCAATATTTGTCAGTATTAGGCATAATAGCTAATGTTTTACCATTTACTCTGGTACTTTACGGTATGAAACATATAGAATCAGGGGTTGGCGCGATACTTATGGGCATAATGCCGGTTATAACCGTCGTATTAGCACACTTTTTCTCTGATCATACAGAACGGCTGACAGTCCGCAAAACCATTGGAGTGGGCATAGGTTTCACCGCCATTTTGCTATTACTTGGCCCGTCTACGCTAACGAGATTGGGCGAACAAACCCTTGCGGAACTGGCAGTTGTGTGCGGCGCAATCTGCTTTGCGGTTGCTGCAGTTATTACTCGTAGAGCTCCAGAATTGCCTATTGCGTCGTTAAGCGCAGGCATCATGTTCGCATCAGCACTTTTTTCATTGCCTGTTGCACTAATCCTCGACTGGCCTTTAAACTTTACTCCGGATATTCCAGCCCTCTTAGCATTGGTTTGGCTCGGCGTATTTCCAACTGGCCTTGCAACATTGCTCTATTTTTTTGTCGTTCTGAAATCAGGAACGGGATTGCTAGCAATGAGCAATTATCTAGTTCCAATAGCTGGGGTTATTTGGGGTGCCATTTTATTGGGCGAAAGGCCTAATTGGCAGAGTTTTCTTGCATTAGCTATGGTGGTGCTTGGCACCTGGCTCGTTGGGCCGTCGCAATCTAGGCGTTGAGTGGATTTTTAATCTTCAAAGCCTAGAACAGCCCTCATAGAGTACAATCCAGGCGATTTCCCTCGGCTCCAAAGAGCCGCACGCACCGCCCCAGCGGCGAATATTACCCTTGATGCAGCTTTGTGCGTAAGCTCTATGCGCTCACCACTTCCAGAAAAAACTACAGTGTGGTCACCGACAACATCACCACCACGTAAGGTAGCAAAGCCAATTTCACCTGGAGTACGCGGGCCAGTATGCCCTTCCCTTTTTGTCTTTTTTACATCACTCAGACGAACTGCGCGACCAGCAGCGGCAGCCTCACCGAGCCCTAATGCCGTTCCCGATGGTGCATCGACCTTATGCCGATGGTGCATTTCAACAATCTCAATATCGAATTCGTCATCCAGCAAACCGGCAACACGCTCAGTGAGAGCAGTTAATAAAGTTACACCAACGCTCATATTTGGAGCACGGACTATCACAGTCTTTGCTGATGCCTCCAGTAGTGCGGCCTCATGGTCATCACTAAGACCAGTTGTTCCCGCAATCAAAGCAGTGCCCGCTCGCATACACAAATGCGCGTAGGACTCAGTCACGACCGGTGAAGTGAAGTCGATGACTGCATCGGCACCCACTACCAGCTCCTCAGAGTCTTCTTTCAACAATACGCCGATGTTCCCGATACCCGCCACCTCGCCAGCATCACGCCCCAAGGCCCCGTGACCAGATACCTCTGTAGCTCCGCTGACAGAGCACCCCTGCCATTCAGAAACTTGCCGTACACACATCTGACCCATGCGGCCAGCTGCTCCTACAATGCCTATCTTCATGTCATCAACCATTTTTGACCTTATATTTTTTAGTAATTGATGCCCTAGGTGGGACTCTTATATCTGTATTTGAACAAAAAACATGGTTCAGTCGGTTAGATCATCCCAGATTTCTTTTACTTTGCTAAGAAAACCCTCTGACATTGGGCTTTGCGTAGCTTTTCCTCCCGATTCCTCAAATTCTTCTAAAAGCTCTTTTTGTCTCTTTGTGAGGTTTACCGGCGTCTCGACTGTTATCTCAACATACATATCACCACGGCCTTTTCCGTTTAGGATAGTCATGCCCTTACCTTTGAGCCGGAATTGCTGTCCTGTCTGAGTACCATCGGGTATATTCATCTTGGCCTTGCTGCCATTAATAGTCGGAACCTCTATAGATCCACCGATAGCCCCAGTCGTCATTGGGATAGGGATACGGCAAAACACATCTGCACCCTCCCGCTCAAAAATACGGTGACTATCGACACTTAGAAATACATACAGATCTCCTGCTGGAGAACCTTGAAGCCCCGCCTCACCCTCGCCAGACAAACGTATCCGAGTGCCATCTTCCACTCCAGGAGGAATATTGACGGATAACTTTTTTTCCTTGTGAACCCTGCCCGAACCACCACAGTTGCCGCAAGGCTTCTCTATAACTTGGCCTAATCCTTGACATTGTGGGCACGTACGTTCAACAGTGAAAAATCCTTGTTGGCTCCTAACTTTACCAGCCCCACCACAAGAACTACAAACTATTGGTTGGGAGCCTTCAGCCGCCCCCGAGCCTCCACATACTCCGCAATGGACGGTTGTGGGGACACCAATTTCAACTTGGCGACCGTTAAAAGCATCCTCTAAGGATATTGATAGGTTGTATCTTAAATCNGCTCCTCGCGCTCCGGGCCCTTGACGGCCACCCCGGCGACCACCGCCCATAAAGTCTCCAAACATTTCATCGAAAATATCAGAGAATCCGCCAGAAAATTCAGATCCACCACCGCCAGGACCGCCGCCCTCAAATGCCGCGTGGCCGAATCTGTCGTATGCTGCTCGCTTATCACCGTCTTTAAGGATTTCGTAAGCTTCGTTTATTTCCTTAAACTTTGCTTCAGCCTTACTGTCGCCGGGGTTTCGNTCAGGNTGGTATTGCATTGCGAGTTTCCGGTAGGCCCTTTTCAGACCGTCTGGATCACAATCACGTTGTACGCCAAGCAATTCGTAATAATCGCTCTTATCCATAGCGGTCACTCGCCTACAGGCCGAGGGGAAACACCAGATATGGGTATTNGTTTATGCAACATACCATCTTGTCCGAGAACTCTGCGGATAACCATCAGGACCCGGTTTTTTTCTCTTTCCCTTCCGATTTATCATCAACCTCCTCAAAATCGGCATCAACNACATCATCAGCCTTAGAACCCTGNTCACCGGTATCTTCTGCGCCCTCGCCAGAGCTATTAGAAGAAGCAGCTGCCGCTTCTTCTTGACTTGCCTTNTACATTGCCTCGCCAAGCTTCATCGAAGATTGTGTCAAAGCCTCTACCCCTTTTGTTATNGCATCGACATCTTCAGCTTCAAGCGCNTCTTTGAGAACAGATATATCACGCTCAATAGTTTCCTTTTCGGACTCATCTATCTGGTCACCAAACTCCTGCAAGCTTTTTTCCGTAGAGTAAACAAGACTGTCAGCATTGTTTTTCGCTTCGGTGAGTTCCCGACGTTTTTTATCCTCGCCTGCGTGTTNCTCTGCCTCACTTACCATTTTCTCTATATCATCNTCTGAAAGGCCACCAGAGGCTTGGATACGTATCTGCTGCTCCTTGCCAGTCGCCTTGTCTTTTGCCGATACATTGACAATGCCGTTTGCGTCAATGTCAAATGTCACCTCAATCTGTGGCATCCCGCGCGGAGCAGATGGAATGCCAACCAGATCAAACTGGCCGAGAACCTTATTATCNGANGCCATTTCGCGTTCTCCTTGGAAAACACGAATTGTAACCGCAGTTTGATTGTCTTCNGCCGTAGAAAACACTTGGCTCTTTTTCGTTGGTATAGTGGTATTGCGATCAATTAACCGGGTAAAAACGCCGCCCAAAGTTTCTATCCCCAGTGATAGTGGTGTTACATCCAGCAGAAGTACATCTTTTACGTCACCCTGCAAAACACCCGCTTGGATGGCTGCACCAATGGCAACGACCTCATCNGGATTTACACCGTGACTTGGATCCTTACCGAAAAATTTCTTAACTGTTTCACCCACTTTGGGCATGCGTGTCATNCCCCCCACAAGAATGACTTCATCTACCTCGCTGGGTTTTAAGCCAGCATCCTTTAATGCCTGCTGACACGGTTTGATAGTACGTTGAACCAAATCATCGACCAACGCCTCAAGTTTTGCTCTGCTGAGTTTTATGTTGAGGTGTTTTGGACCAGATTGATCTGCAGTTATAAATGGGAGATTTACATCCGTTTCAACAGCACTTGAAAGCTCGACCTTTGATTTTTCCCCGGCCTCCTTGAGCCTTTGCAAAGCCAATTTGTCCTCACGCAANTCAATGCCGTTTTCTTTTTTGAACTCATCGGCAAGATAATCAACAACACGCTGATCAAAATCCTCCCCACCTAAAAACGTATCACCATTGGTAGATTTAACCTCAAACACGCCATCACCAATCTCTAGAATTGAGACATCAAAGGTGCCGCCACCTAGATC
The DNA here is from genome assembly GCA_002711555.1 of Rhodospirillaceae bacterium. The sequence goes on from PARQ01000016.1 coordinate 98,221, forward strand.
GTAGACCGCTATGGTGCCAGCACCTTTTTTATCCAATCCATATGCAAGCGATGCCGCTGTAGGTTCATTTATGATGCGTAAAACGTCTAATCCGGCGATCTTACCCGCATCTTTTGTTGCCTGACGTTGAGAATCATTAAAGTATGCCGGTACAGTGATCACCGCCTGCTCAACATTCTCCCCCAGATAAGCCTCAGCTGTGTCTTTCATTTTTTGAAGAACAAAAGCACTTATTTGGCTTGGTGCATACTTTTCTCCNTCACATTCCACCCAAGCATCACCATTCTCACCGTCAACGATGCTAAATGGCGCCAAATCTCTATCTTTTTTTACCTCAGCGTCTGTAAACCGCCTACCAATAAGTCTNTTTATAGAAAAAAATGTATTTTCAGGGTTTGAAACAGCTTGTCTTTTGGCCGCTTGCCCCACGAGCCGCTCACNNGATTCAGTGAATGCTACCATCGATGGCGTNGTACGAAAACCCTCAGCATTTTCAATGACTTTTGCTTGTTTTCCTTCCATCACTGCCACGCACGAATTCGTGGTGCCCAAATCAATGCCAATAACTTTACCCATGCGACCCTCGTTTAATTAAAATAACAATGCTATCCAGAGCATGCACAAAAGCTGCGCTAGTGTGTGCCAAACCCGATTTAGACCCGCTGTCCTACAAGTTGATCTCTCAGTTAATTAAATGCATCACGGCCACATATAGGTATGTGTCTGAGCTACTGCAACCTTCCACCATAAAGAAAATTGTGTTCCTGCCATTATAAAATACAAACACACTAGGACAGCACAAACGGCGGGACCCGCACCCTAAGCACCATTGGGGCAGAAACACATGATTTTTTGTCAGACCCGGTGGCTAATCCTTCTACCTTTGACAATTTTGTTCGATATATTCATCACCAGTAGTGGATTATGCACTTGTATCAACGCGATCAACCTTTTCTGAGGCCTCCTCAGAGGGATCTTTTGCAATAGCAACCATTGCCGGACGTAAAAGCCGTTCGTGCATGACATATCCGGGTTGCAGTAATTCGACAATGGTGCCTGTTGGCTGACCCGAGTCCTCGACTTCATACATTGCCTGATGAAAATCATGATTAAATTTCTCACCAATTGGCTGTAATTTTNTCACTCCATGTTTCTCGAAAACGTCTAGCATTTCTTTTTCAACCATTTTTACTCCAACCACGAGGTTCTTAACCGCCTCATCCAATTCTTGAATATCCTCACCGACCGCTTCTAAAGCGCGGTGCAAATTGTCAGAAACATTCAGCAGGTCCTTAACCAAATTACTAGGACCATATTTCTTTGCATCTATCACTTCGCGCTCTGAACGACGCCTAGTATTTTCAGCATCAGCAAGTGCACGTAGGCTACGATCTTTGGCATCGGCTAACTCACTCTCCAATTCGGAAATGCGTGCCTCCAAACCTTTATTTTCAGGTTCCTTAAGCTCCTCTTCCACAGCTTCGGCCTTTGCCGAACTAATATCGCGCTGATCACATTCCTCTTCAGCGACGTTATTTTCTGCGTTTTCCGCAGGTTTACTTTTCTTCGCCATAACTTTTCCTATCCTATCCGATCAACCTACTCACAATCTTGGCGGTNTAATCTACCATCGGTATGATTCTCGCATAATTTATCCGTGTTGGGCCAACTACACCGATTGCACCAATTATTGCCTCGTTCCGATTTTTATATGGAGCAATTACCATGGAACAACCAGCCAGTGAAAACAACTCGTTTTCTGCACCGATGAAAATTTGCACCCCTTCTGCATCGTCAGCAGCCTCTATTAGCCTTAGCATTGCCTCCTTAGTCTCTAAAGCCTCGAATAATGCGCGTATTTTTTCTAATTCATCGAGTGCCTTTACGTCTTTAAGGAGCTTTGCCTGACCTCGAACGATTAACACTCCATCNTCGCTATCGCCAGACCACGTTGCCAAGCCCGCCTCGACAACTTTTTGTGAAAGCGTATCAATCTCGGCACGCTGCGTTTTTATTTCCAATTCCACATCGGTAGCTGCTTGCGAAAGATTGCGCCCAATAAATTTCGCTGAAAGATAATTGGATGCCTCTATCAAACTTGACGCAGGCAACCCAAGCGGCAAATCAATAATGCGATTCTCCACGGTACCGTTATCAAACACCATTACTACCAATGCATGGCNCGGACCTAGCCTTACAAATTCCACATGCCTTAAATTTTCTTCCGATTTCGGCGCCAAAACCAATCCAGCACAATTTGAAAGTCCACCAAGAAATGAAGATGCTTCCTCAAGTACCTGGTTAACACTTCGTCCAGCACCGACACATTTGGCCTCTATATCGTTGCGATCTTCAGAGCTAAGGTTACCGACCTCAAGCAACCCATCAACAAAGAGCCTCAATCCCTGCTCCGTCGGCAGCCTTCCAGCAGACTTATGGGGTGAATAAAGGAGCCCCAGATCCTCTAAATCGGCCATCACGTTGCGGATTGAAGCTGCCGACAGCGACAATTCTGATAACCTGGAAATTGTCCGCGATCCAATCGGCGATCCTGTCTCCACATATGCCTCAACCACATGCTGCAGAACAGTACGTGCGCGCTCATTTAATTTNTCTATCATCGTGATAATTTCTAGTAACGTGCCTTGCAGGCGTCAATCTGAGTGCATTTTTTTTAAATATCCCGAATAAGCAGCTTTACGATGGGCCTTTTATCAGGATAGCTTCCGTCAAACAACTCATGGAGATTATATGCGTCCGTCTGAACGATTATTCAACCAAATGCGGCCAGTGAATATTGAGACTGGTGTTTCAAAATATGCTGAGGGTTCTTGCGTTATTAAGTTTGGCGAAACACACGTTCTATGCACCGCCAGCGTCGAAGAGAAGGTTCCGCCATTTCTGCTTAATTCAGGTCGTGGGTGGATAACTGCAGAATACAATATGTTGCCGCGAGCAACCAATTCACGTTCCAACAGGCGACGCATAGCCCAATCAGGCCGAACTCAGGAAATTCAGCGTTTAATAGGCAGGAGCTTACGCGCCATCACAAATCTTGACGGTTTTGGAGAGCTGCAAATTATTGTCGATTGCGATGTCTTACAAGCCGACGGAGGTACTCGCACAGCATCGATCACTGGCGGGTATGTAGCATTACAACTCGCTTTCCAGCATCTACAATCCATCGGCATAGTGAATGAGATACCAACAAATAGCCAGGTTGCGGCAGTCTCGTGTGGGATCTGGAGAGGCAAATCAATATTAGATCTCGATTACTCAGAAGACTCCACTGCTGATGCTGATGCTAATTTTGTTCTCACAGCCGATGGCAAAATCATTGAAATACAAGGAACTGCCGAAAAAAATCCGTTCGAAAGAGAGAAATTTGACGAGATGCTTGAACTTGCTACGAAGGGAGTCGATGAGCTTTGCGTAATACAAAAAAAAGCCTTGCAGACCTAAAAAGTAAGATGCAGTTACGTCAATCTGGCCAAAAGATCGTCATTGCTAGCCATAATGAAGGTAAAGTCGACGAGATACGCGTNCTATTGAGCTTTACCGGTTTAGACGTTCTCTCCGCGAAGGAGCTCAGCCTTCCAGAACCAGTAGAGGACGGAAAAACATTCATAGCGAATGCCGAAATCAAAGCTAAAACATGCGCAGAAAAAAGTGGACTGCTATCGTTAGCGGACGACTCTGGGTTAGTCGTGCCTGCTTTGGGTGGTGCTCCTGGAATTTATTCAGCGCGATGGGCCGGGCCGCAAAAAGACTTTTACGCCGCAATGACATTGTTGGAAAATAAATTGCAACCTAGTGACAATCGTCACGCATACTTCGTTTGTGCCCTATCACTCGCCCAACCAGACGGTACTTGTTACACATATGAAGGTGAAGTGCATGGACAACTTGTTTGGCCTCCCCGGGGCGAGCTTGGCTTTGGTTANGACCCAATTTTTGAACCAGAAGGTTATGACCAAACGTTCGGCGAGATTAACCCCGAATTGAAACACGAAATTAGCCACCGCGCTGCTGCCTTCGGCCTTTTGACTGACGCCCATTTTGGTAGATGACAAATAAATTCAAACCATATCTCTCGATCTATATTCACTGGCCATTTTGCGAAATGAAATGCCCATATTGCGATTTCAATAGCCATGTTCGACCAGAAATAGACCAAGAAAGGTGGAAGAGAGCCCTTCTAAGCGAACTTGCTACCGAGTCCAACCTTTATCCAAATCGCAGAATCTCTAGCCTCTTTTTTGGCGGAGGTACACCNTCGCTAATGGAGCCCGACACAATTACTGCACTTCTGCAAGCAGTAGACCAATACTGGGGATTAGGAAATGATGTNGAAATAACACTCGAAGCAAATCCAACTTCAGTTGAAAAAACCCGATTTGAAAATTTCCGGTCGGCTGGCGTAAATCGGCTCTCAATAGGCGCTCAATCATTTGATGACAATGCTTTGAAATTTTTAGGCCGGACACACACTGCGCGAGAGGTCATAGCAGCTTTAGATATAGCACGTACTACCTTCCCCCGATATTCTTTTGACCTGATTTACTGTCGGCCNAAACAAAGTATGAATTCTTGGAAAGAAGAACTAACATTTGCATTAGAGTTTACTAATGACCATCTTTCTCTATACCAACTCACTTTAGAGCGCGGAACACCATTTTTTTCTAGTCATAGAGATAAAGAGTTCCGAATGCCAANTGAGAANACTGCCGCCAGNCAATATGAGTACACACGAGATGTTCTCTCCTGTGCTGGGTTATTTCCTTATGAGGTTTCGAACCACGCGACACCCGGCGAAGAATGCCGCCATAATCTTACGTATTGGCGTTATGGAGATTACGCAGGAATTGGGCCGGGCGCGCACGGGAGGGTAAGTGACAGTGGCTATAAATCAGCATACCACCGAATCTCAAATCCGGAGAAATGGCTGCTACAAACGGAAAAAACAGGCACTGGACTGCAGAAAAAAAACAAGCTCACACCACCAGAGATCCTGCAAGAAATGGTATTGATGGGACTAAGGTTAACTGAAGGCCTCGATTTAGCAGAGGTAAAAAAACAAACAGGCAGTTCTATTGAAAATTGGGTAAACCCTGAAACCCTGATGTTATTGGTTGAAAAGGATTTTCTTGTTTTTACCGAGAACAAACTCCAAGCCNCGCAAGAAGGGTTCCTTCGTTTGGACTCCATAACCTCGAAGTTGCTTGCAGAATTAGCCTACTGGCCGATTTCTTGAAATGTACGCGGCGAACGTTTCAATCTTCGGAACCCTCTCTCGCGAACCTCAAGAATCGAAAATGCGCGCTCGGCAACTCCATCCTCACCTAATCGGAAAAGGCCATCAACTCCATCGAATCCGTTTGGATTTGTAAGGGCGCGTCNGGAAAAGTCAGGTCCCCCGGGTGAACGCGCCAGAACAGCAGCTAACGCAGTAGCATCATAAGCGAGCGAAACTAACCGTGGCGGCGGCTTTCCGAAAATGCGCGAGAAACGCTCCACAAAGAAACGTCGCTCTTGCATTGAGGGCGCGACGAACCAAGCTCGACGGAGTGCAGGTTCGCGCTCAATATTAGGGATTTGGTCCCAGCTTCTAAGCCCTAAATATCTAACTGCCGGCTGGTCTACGTCGAAAAAGGCTAATTGAGCCGCAAGCACACTCATTGAAGGGCCCGTGTCTGGCAAAAGGATTGCGTCGAAGTTAACCTCTCCGATAGTGTCAAGATTCTCCAAACGCTTTAATGCTTGCTTTGAAACTTCGTCATCTTTGTCCTCAAGCATAGATCGTTGCTTAAGAAGCGCCTTTCGCCTGGAATCATAATCGGAGATTGATCTGATTTCATTGCTAAAATCGTTGGCTCCAGGCTTGTAAAAAGCAAATTGAACTATTTCGATTCCCCGAACGGAGGCGATGTTTTGGAGACTACGGAATACAGTTTTACCGTATGAGTTATCAGGCGCTATGAGGGCNAGCCGCCTCAGCCCTCGCNTTGCCGCGTATTCCACTATAGTGTTTACTTGTTGTCGTGGAACAAAACCCATAATAAAAACGTTTTGACCTGCCACAGCGCGTGAATTTGAGAAAGCGATTATGTTGATCCCAGAGCCACCAACGACTGATGAGACTGCTTGCACCGAACGCGCAAGCAATGGTCCCAGGATCAAACTTGCGCCATTTCGCAGGGCTTGCTCCGCGGCTAAGCGAGCACCCTCAGGAGTGCCTTTTGTGTCTATAGAAAAAATGGTTAACTGCTCACTAGCCATTTCAAACATTGCCAGCTGAGAGGCTTCAAGCATTGCATTACCGAGTGCAGCTTGTNNGCCAGATAAAGGCAATAACAATGCTACTCTTATATCACGGGAAGGCGAGGGGAGAGGACTGAGTANAAGTGTTTGAATACCAATTTTACTATCAAGGTTACCTTTATTAAGGGTCTCTGATTCTGTTGGCACATNAGGTACAAGTGGCGGAAACATTGAGGGTTCAGCACTGTGCGCGGTACCAATCTCTGAAACAGCAAAAACTGAAAAAATCGAAACTAATAAAATCTGAACGACCACTAATTTACATTTCGACCAACATCGATAACGATAAAGTCCGTGGCTTTGTAAATCTGAAGAAATCATTGTTTTTTGCTAGGATATCCAAGTATGAATTTAAATTACAGTCTCAAGATTGGAGATGGTGAGGCCCAGCCCCGTAGTGGCTTGTATATAATACCAACCCCGATTGGCAATTTACGCGATATTACACTTCGAGCAATCGATATTCTCGCCTCTGCTAACATTGTTGCTTGCGAAGACACCAGGNTAACACGACGTTTGCTTGATGCCTATAATTTGCACCCNCGAATGATTGCGTATCATGAGCACAATGCATCAAAACAGCGCCCCCGTATTCTTGAAAAATTGGCACGTGGTAACGTAGTTTGTTTGGTTTCCGACTCAGGAACGCCGCTTATNTCCGACCCAGGCTACAAACTTGTTCAAGCAGCAACGCANGCAGGTTACTATGTANCCGTATTACCCGGCGCAAGTGCAGTTCTTACNGGCATCTTAGCATCTGGCTTACCAACTGATCGCTTTTTGTTTGCTGGTTTTCCGCCACCACGGGCACACGCTCGGAGAAGATTTTTCACAGAATTCGTTTCCTGTCCTGCAAGCCTAATNTTTTTTGAATCACCTAAACGGCTTACCGCCTCAATTGAAGACATGTGGAATGTATTCGGCGACCGGCCGGCAGCGGTGGCGCGGGAGCTCACAAAACGATTTGAAGAAATTAANAACAGTAGTTTGTCTANGTTGGCTAAGGAGCTTAAGAATAAGTCATCACTAAAAGGGGAGATAGTTGTAACTATTGGCCGTCCCNTACAACAAATAGTTACACATATGCAGGTTGATAAAGCTCTTATCGCAGAACTTAAAAANACTGGCGTNAAAGAGGCNTCTTCAGCGGTGTCAAAAGCACTAAGCTTGCCGCGCCGTTCAGTATATCAAAGAGCTTTGGCATTAAAAAAGAAAGAACTTTAGAAAATATAATTCGTCAACCCAAAGAAATTTTTATATTATTTTTGTGAACGATAAGTTAGATGACAAATTTTCAACATCCGTAGGTTGTGTTTTGTTCGTTGTTCGGTGATGGTTATTATCCAGATATTTTGCCCCCCCATATCCGTCATATATCAGGCGTTCTCCTTCGCTTTGCCTCTTCGTGAATATATGCCGGGCGCTTTCACCAAAAATGTCTTGACGAGTTAATCTGATGGTTTTGCCGGTTATTGTAAGAAAGTATCTGCGTGATTAATCCTTTAAAACACTGTTCCACTTTGTTCAGATCAAAGTTTCTAACAGTCATTGTTTTAGCGACTCTATTTCCACTGACGACAACTTGCAGCCCAACTGGTATGCTTACAGGCGCTGGCGCTGAGGTAGGTTCCGCAACGATGGAGGAACGAAGTTATAGTTCGATTTTAGACGATGCTACGATTGGAACACAAATTAAAGGCAATCTGTTTAACTTTTCCACTAGCCTCTTCGTCGATGTAAACGTAACGGTGAAGGAGGGGTCTGTATTTTTAACGGGATCGGTTCCTACACCCAACCTCAGAATACAAGCCATAAAAATTGCATGGCAATCCGACGGGGTACGCGAAGTGAAAAATGAAATACAAATTCGTGATCATAGCTCCCTTTTGGATGTGGCAAAGGACAAATGGATTTCAGCAAAATTACGTTTCAAACTAACACTCGACAAAGAGATCCGTTCAATCAACTACAGCATAGATACGGTTAATAGACATTTATATCTTATGGGCATCGCAACTTCCGCAAGGGAATTAAAAAGAGTATTCGCGTACGCACGCTCAGTAAGACACGTTCGGAAAATTGTCAGCTACGTTCGTATAAGCCACAAGGGTAACGATAAAGGGCCACCTTAAATGAGCGTCACAAATGAAAAACATGCCAGAAAGATGCTCCGCGAAATTGGAGATAGCGTTGATGATGGTTTTGATCTGCTAACTGGTGCATTTTATTTCGCTGCGCTTAACAGACCCAGTATTATCTTCGAAGAATATACAGATCATATGTCGCAATTGGCATGTGCCGCTGCTACTCCAAGCATTCTGCGCTCAATGAGTGCGGAAAATGCAGCAAGGCATTTAAAAGAAATAATAGCCGTCAAGTATTGCTACACGGGTGACCTGGAAACTTACGATGACTTGCAGAATGCGGATCTTTTCCGAGTAATAGATAGACGCCGCGGCCTACCTGTAGCGCTTGGCATTATCTACATACACATTGGGCGCCGGTTAGGATGGAAAATGAGAGGGTTGTCTTTTCCTGGGCATTTTTTGGTGCAACTAGAAATAAAAGGTCAGCGCGTTATCATAGATCCGTTCACCGATGGTCGCATCCTTGATCCGAGCGATCTACGAGGGATGGTCAAAACAATATCTGGGTTTGATCGTGAATTACGGCCCCATGACTATACCCCGATCAGTGACAGAGCGATTCTTCTCCGTTTACAAAATAACGTGAAATTCCGACATATGCAGATGCGTAATGGAGTTGCCGCACTAAAAACTGTAGAGGAGATGCTTTTAATAGCTCCCAAAATGTCTGATCTTTGGTGGGATGCAGCAATGTTAAACGCCGAGATGGAAAACCTAAGCGCCGCATACAGCGCATTGGAAAATTTCATCAGATCAGATGAGAGTAAAATCAACCGGCTTCGGGCTGTAACTTTGATGGAGCAAATTAAGACAAGGATGAACTGATATTCCAGCGAGACTGTCATAATTAGGTTTTATAACTAGTTATATAAAAAAATTACATAATTTTAATTTGAAAAGGGAAGGTAATTTAGTGAGCTTAGTCTGTGCAATCCAAATGGATCCCTTAGAGAATGTTAACATAGATACTGACAGCACCTTCATGCTGGCTTTAGAGGCACAGATCAGAGGTTATACTTTATTCCATTACCTTCCAGAGGACTTATCGCTACATGAAAGTCATCCCTACGCCACAGGTCGCAAGATGGAAGTAATGCGCCAGAAGGGTAATCACTTTAAGGCGGGCCCAAAAAAAAGAATTGACCTATCTGAGGTAGATGTAATCCTTATGCGTCAGGACCCCCCTTTCGATATGTCATACATTACGGCCACTCATCTTCTCGAACACATTTACCCAAAAACTTTGGTTGTTAATAACCCAGTGGAAGTGCGTAATGCACCAGAGAAGCTTTTTGTTACACGTTTTCGTGATTTGATGCCACCAACGTTAATAACACGAAACATGGATGAAATCATGGCATTTCGCGCCGAACACGCTGATATTATCCTCAAGCCGATTTATGGATGTGGGGGTGCTGGCGTTTTTCATATCAAGCCGGACGACGAGAACCATAAGGCCCTATTTGAAATGTTTACAGAATCCAAAGCTGAGCCCATCATCGTTCAGCGGTATTTACCCGAAGTCCGAAACGGCGACAAACGGATTATTCTAGTTAATGGCAAGCCAATGGGAGCTGTGAATAGAGTGCCACCCAAAGGGGATGCGCGTGCAAATTTCCATGCGGGAGGTTCTGGCAGAAAAACGAGCCTTACAAAAAGAGAAATCGCCATATGTGCAGAAATAGGTCCCATTTTGAGGCAAAAAGGACTCATATTCGTTGGCATAGATGTAATTGGCGATTACCTGACGGAAATAAACGTAACGTCCCCAACCGGTATCCAAGAAATCAATGCCCTTGATGGCATAAATCTGGAATCCCGCATATGGGACGCGATAGAAGCACAGCTAATCACATGAGGCCCAAGAAACCTCATTTGCCAAAAATTGTCATATCGAAAGATCGAAAACCGAGGGGGATGTCAGCGTGAGCGCACCTCCCTGGCTATTGAAAGCGAGAGTATTTTGTACGGTCGCCTGAAAAAGTAGGTCCTGGCGTTGTTCCACAATCGCAGCGCGATTCTTCTCGGACATAGCTTTTGCTTCCACGCCGGCAGCAAAATCAAAACGCTCTCTGATCTTTCCTTCAACGAGCGTTTGTGCTGAACGAACTTTTGCTAACTCACCCTCTAAGAAACCAATGTTAAAACGAAGGGTCGCTGATGCAGCATCCACATCGGATAGAGCAGTTTCAAGACTGCCGTCATCTTCAAAGTTATTGTAAAGAAATGAGAAAAGGATACCGAGCCCCTTCCGTTCGAGCGTACCTTGCAAGTATGGCGTTCCCTCACCACTGTGTGTGAGTGAAATTTCCCCAGTATTGTTGTTATAATTCACAGAATCGTCGTGATATACCACCTTTCCATCCTCAGCTGCTGGATTAGGAAACTTTGTCAAAATAGATCCGTATATATCGGGGTAAAAATCATCGCCATTTCCATCTGTAATAAAAAAATCGCTCTGAGAAAATATACCCTCCAAAGTCTTGTTTTCAGGGCTGTCTGGTTTGATCTGGTAATTTACTTGGTCGGGATCAAAATCATCACGAATAGACGTGCCAATAATATTTGTACCTAAAAACCCAGCCCCTTTGATACGAATATTTAGGTCTCCAAGAAATCTATCAAACCGATCACCAAACACCCGTCTTTCATCAATGGAAACCGATGCGTCACTGGCGGTAACTATTTGACGACGCATATCAGAAATATTCGTTTTAATTTCCGTCAATCTATCAAGGGCTTTCTCGATAGTTTTCACTGCGCGATTTAGCTTATTGGTTATTCTACCAAGGTTTTGCGCTTCTTTTTTTGCAGTCCGAGCCTTAGCTTCAATACTCCGCGCATCTAAGTCCAACGCCTTATCACGAGCTACCGCTGCCGAGGCCCTCGCCGCCGATTGCAGGCCGCGAGCTGCAGCTGCGTCCGGGAGTACTGCAAATAAACCGGTAGCTGCCGTTGGAAGAGTTCCAACCAAACCGCTTGATCCAATACTACCACCATCAAAAATACTCATAACCAAAAATTCCGGCCAATCCTAGAAAATTTACGCCCCGGCAAATATTGCCTACTAACCCGTTGTATTATATAATATTTTGTACTTTTTTCAACTGTTGGATTATAGCAGGATTTTATTTCAAATACATAGCTACGGGTTCAACAACACATACCGGGTATGATTTTCACTTTGCAGGTCCGTAACTTCCTAACAGCGACTATATGTTCTTTTGATAATAAATCCCGGAACCGCATATTGATCACGACGAATACTCCGCTAGGTAAAGCAAAATGGCAAACTTAAATCGAAGAATAAAAAATCCGCACAAAAGTGCGGTGGCGCACACTTCAAAATTGGAAAGGGGCTCAAAAAAGGAAGAGCAGACCACCGAAACTAGCCTAAAGACCTTTATCGAATCGACAAAAACACAGAATTTCATTCTCGGCGTGATAATATTTAATGCGATAGTGCTTGGACTTGAGACTTCTGACAACGCGGTCAAGCACGCAGGCAACCTACTAGCGGTACTCGACAAAATCGCTATCGGAATTTTCATTGCGGAAATCGCTATCAAATTAATAGTCTATCGCTTCGGTTTTTTTAAAGACGGCTGGAATATTTTTGATTTTATTATTGTCTCAGCAGCTCTTTTGCCAGCTGGAGACGGTACTTCAGTGCTTCGAGCTCTACGAATAATGAGGGCTTTCCGCCTAATGTCAGCTGTTCCATCAATGCGGTTTGTGATCCAAGCGATGTTGAACGCCATTCCAGGTATGGCTTCGGTGGTCGCTTTATTAGCCCTTGTCTTCTACGTTGGTGCCGTAATGGCGACGGTTCTATTCGGGGAACAGTTTCAAGATTGGTTTGGCTCTATCGGCGCATCATTATATTCATTGTTTCAAATAATGACATTGGAGTCCTGGTCAATGGGCATAGTTCGGCCTGTTATGGAATTATTCCCGTATGCCTGGATGTTTTTTGTGCCTTTTATCCTTTGTACATCCTTTGCGGTTCTGAACCTTTTTATTGCGATAATTGTAAATGCCATGGATGACGTGCAGAAAACTGAAAAAAATGATGCGATTTCAAATGAAGATATTGCTTTAGAATTAAAAAAACTTCGTAATGAAATGGTTCGCCTAGAAAAAAAAATGTGACATACCGCTAGAAAACCATCCGTCCCAAATCTCGTCCTCCGAGGACGTGCACATGATAATGTGGAACCTCTTGATGTCCGTTGCGATTAGTATTTGCTATCAGCCTATACCCGCTATCATGAATCCCCTTCAGCGATACCACTTCACCAACTAGTCTGTGGAAGCCGACCAATTCCGAATCAGCGGCATTTTGAAAAAATTGGCTCGCGGATTCGTATGGTTGCTTAGGGATCACTAAAATATGCACCGGGGCTTGTGGTGCGATGTCATTAAACGCAAGGGCATAAGCATTTTCTAAAACTTTTTCACATGGTATCTCTCCGCGAAGGATTTTTGCGAAAATGTTACTGTCTTCATATGTCATAATACGGCCCTTTTAAATTGTTCTTTCCGCGCAAACGCGGTCTATTTTTCGTCTCAATATCTTTGAAATTAATTAAAAGCTAGGGCCTTTATGAGGCACACGAACCGAAATGCCGGCTCTTGATAGATGTTTCTTGGCGTCTCCTATTGTAAATTCGCCAAAATGGAAAATCGATGCCGCTAAGACTGCAGATGCGTGACCCATCCGTATACCGTCTACCATATGATCAAGGGAGCCAACACCACCACTAGCAATAACAGGAATGTTGACACTATCTGCAACCTTTCGCGTCAAGTAAGTATCAAAACCCTCGCGAGTACCATCTTTATCCATTGATGTTAACAGTATTTCACCTGCTCCGCGTTTAGCCATATTCTTGGCCCACTGAACAGCATCGATTCCAGTAGGGGTTCGACCCCCGTGGGTGAATATCTCCCACTTGTCTCTTTCCGTCTGTTTTGCGTCTATCGCCACCACTATGCATTGCGTGCCAAAGCATTCTGCCGCTTCACTCACAAGAGCCGGGTCACTTACCGCTGCCGTATTTATCGAAACTTTGTCTGCTCCGGCAAGTAATAATTTTCTTATGTCCTGAGTATTGCGAACTCCGCCTCCAACCGTAAGTGGCATGAAGCATTGCTTCGATGTGCCACTAACAACATCATAAATCGTGTCTCTATTTTCATGGGATGCTGATATGTCTAGGAAGCATAGTTCATCTGCTCCGGCTTCATCATAAACTTTTGCTTGCTCTATTGGGTCTCCAGCATCAACTAAACTTACGAAGTTAACGCCCTTTACAACGCGACCAGCGCATACGTCGAGACAAGGAATAATTCGTACCTTAAGCAAGCTGAGCTCCATCGGCTTCCTGTGAGGCAACTTTCAAGGCAGCCTCCAACGTGATTTTCCTGTCATACAAGGCACGCCCCACTATGACCCCTGAAATTGGAGGAGATGCACAAATACGCCTTATATCTTCAATGCCTGATATACCACCGCTTGCAATTATTGGGGTTGCGACACGTTTCGCCAATTTCATAGTCGACTCAATGTTAGGCCCTTTGAGTAGACCATCCCTACTGATATCAGTATATACAATCGCTGCAGCACCGGCCGCCTCAAAATCCTCCGCCAGCTCCTCTAAAGTAATATTAGAAACCTCTGCCCACCCCTCTACTGCAACCCTCCCATCAATGGCGTCAATACCCAAAACAATCCTATTTGACCACCTTGAACACGCCCTCTTAACTAGACTGGGGTTTTTCACAGTCACAGTGCCTAAAATAACACGAGAAACGCCGTGATTTAGCCAAAACTCTATCATGCTTTCGTCACGTATCCCACCCCCTACCTGAACTGGAATATTGACCGCGTCGACAATTGCTGTCACAGCATCCGTGTTTACAGATCTCCCGGCAAACGCTCCATTTAGGTCAACGATATGGATCCATTCTGCGCCGGAGCGCTCAAATTCGCGCGCCTGCTTTACTGGACTTGTATTAAAAATAGTTGCGCGGCTCATGTCGCCTTGTTCCAAGCGGACACACTTGCCATCTTTCAGATCTATGGCAGGGTAAATAATCATTAAGCCTCCATTTTCCGCAGATCCTTGAAGTAATGATATCCAGCTATCCAGTTCCCATCCACCTTTGCATAGCGCGGGTGCTTTCCCCATCGGATAAAACCCCGACTTTCGTAGAATGCTATAGCAGCGGTTTGCGTCTCTCGAACATCGAGATTGAGCACCAAAAACCCTTCATCAACCGCTGCTTCTTCGACCGCCACAGCCAAGTTGCGAGCCAAACCATATCCCCGGGCCCATGGAGCGACAAAATTCGTCGTAAGTTTAGCGGCTTCTGATTGTGCTTCGTTGTTACGAGTGGGCCGCACAAACTGGGTCGCCCCGGCGACAACACCGTCCATTCGCCCAATAAACAGCGAACGCTCGGGCACCTGTATTACCCCACGCCAAAATTTTTCTAACCCGCTGCGAGCCGGTGAAGCTAACCACCCAAAACCCCCGCCCTCTAGAATGGATTTTTCTGTTGCTTCACACAAGTCTTGCAAGTCAAATTCATTAATTTCGGTAACTTGCTCAACCAGCATTTTAGGCGAAAGGTCGCCTGCTTTAATATTCAAAGGCGCTTTTATAGGATTTTTAGATTTTCCAACCATTTCAAATCTTGTCAGGGGTACCATCGCAAAAAATTATTAATAACAATCAAGCCAGCACCCTGACTTTTTTCCGGATGAAATTGAGTACCAATCAAATTATCTCTTCCCACCGCCGCCGTAACTGTGTCACCATATTCTACAGTTGCGAGTAAATCAGAATCGTTGTCAGGTTCAAAATGGAAACTGTGAACAAAATAAACATCGGCCTCGGGCCCTAGATCGTCAAATATCGGATGGTCACATGTCGTTTCCAAACCATTCCAACCCATATGAGGTATCTTTAGAGATTTGTCTAAAACACTTATCGGCCGCACAACGCCAGGAATCCAATTGAGGCCCTTGTTTTGAACGTGCTCTAGCCCGAGTGTAGACATCAGCTGCATCCCAACGCAAATCCCTAAAAATGGCTGGACTCTCTCAAGAACGGCAAATTCAAGGGCTTCGATTAGACCATCAATGGCTGACAATCCTTCCTTACAATGGCCGTATGAGCCTACCCCGGGCAAGACCACTCGGTCTGCAGATGCCACCTCCTCAGGCTTATTGGTTACTCGCACGTATGCCCCTTTCTTCTTAGTAGATTGGCATTCAAACGCTTTTGCAACAGAGTGTAAATTACCAGAGCCGTAATCAATAATTACAACGGTCATAAGCTTTCCTAGCACAAAAAACTCATAGTGAGCCGCCCAGCACCCCTTTTGTTGAGGGGACTGAATTCGCCTGACGCGGATCAACGCCTATAGCCTGCTTGAGCGCACGTGCAAGCCCCTTGTAACAGGACTCCACAATGTGATGATTGTTATCTCCATAGAAATTCTCGATGTGTAAGGTAATACCTGCTGATTGCGAAAATGCTTGAAACCACTCATTAAATAGCTCAGTGTCCATATCACCAAGCTTCGGCTGGGATAAATTAACTCGCCACACCAAAAACGGCCTATTTGAACAATCAAGTGCGACACGGGTGAGCGTCTCATCCATAGGTATAAAACTGCTGCCATAGCGATTAATTCCTCTACGGTCACCAAGCGCTTTTGCTACTGCCTCACCAATCGCGTATCCCGTATCTTCAGTAGTATGGTGGAAATCTATGTGAAGGTCGCCTTGTGCCTTGAGTGAAACATCAATCAAACTGTGACGCGCCAGTTGCTCAAGCATATGATCAAGAAATCCTACTCCAGTGGATACGTTGTACTCACCATTGCCATCGAGGTTAATTTCAACGCAAATTTGTGTTTCTTTGGTTTTACGTTCAACGGTGGCTGTGCGCATGAATTTTTCCTCAACCGTAAGATGGTTTAATAGTTGTACACCTATGTAGAGACAAAATGGCGGTCTTTCTAGCAATATCGCTAAAATGATAATAAAAGAAGTTTGAGATCGATATTAGCACTCGTCAATCTCCTCTTGATCCTGAGGCACAAATTACCACATGGTAGAGTAGCAAAAGAGATCGTAGACACTGAAGGTTAATAAGCACTATGTCAGATCAATCGACCTTGCATGGAACCACAATACTTGCAATCCGTCGTAAAAACGATGTTGTTATAGCGGGTGACGGGCAAGTGAGCCTTGGCCAGACAATTATAAAAGCCAATGCCCGCAAAGTGCGCCGTTTAGGTGATGGTGGTGTGATCGCTGGGTTTGCAGGCGCAACTGCTGATGCGTTTACGCTTTTTGAACGACTGGAAGCAAAGCTCGAGCAGTATCCGAGCCAACTTACACGGGCATGCGTTGAGCTTGCCAAGGATTGGCGTACAGATCGCTATTTGCGGCGCTTGGAGGCTATGATGGCAGTTGCAGATAAATCCGTTTCATTAACACTCACCGGAAACGGTGATGTTTTAGAGCCTG
>PARQ01000017.1 GCA_002711555.1 Rhodospirillaceae bacterium
CCGGTGCTTAGAACATCACGAAATGCAGAGGTAATCGGAAATTTTGACAATATTCCGACGCCCCACCAGTCACCCGGACCAACGATCCCGTGACGAGCGTAGGCGTAATTCATTTCAAGAAGTTTACCTAATTCTTTTTCTTGCCCTTCGAGTAACTCCTGGACTGCGACAACATCAGCGCCAGTAGAACGAATAGCCTCTGCTATACGCGGTAGATTTTTTTTCCATGTTTGGGTGTGATAAGGGCTGGTTCCTGGTGAAGCCGTGCCGATACCCGTCCTTATATTGTAGGTTAATAAAGTTAATTCACTAACTGAATGCCCTGTTGCTCCGTGAGTGGGCACTGGTTTGGGCGCTATATTATGATATGTCTGACAAGACAACAGGGGTAGCGTCAATGTAAATAAGACTATTATTTTAAATTGTATCAATGATGCTTGTTGCCAAACTTTCACCCAAGCTAGCATTTGCATGTACCATTTAAGATGCATCTGTGTTTCGCGCAAAAGGTGATTAAGGTCTTCCTTTGTAAATGAAGTTTAGGTGTTGTAATACCCTTAAAATATTTACAAAAATCAAGCTATGGTGCAAGAAATCAGTCTGTTGGTCCCTTAAGCTGGTCCTTTCTAATTTTTGCAAATGCCTTGAATGCGAATCCTGCAGCGCTCTGGAAACGTTATTGATATTAAAATGTTAAAAAAACCGCTATCGAACATACTCTGATGCGCCAGTTTCGTGCGTTTGAATTATATAGCCGAATTCGAGCCAGAGAGCATGACCGAGTGAGGTGGGCACAATTGTTAATACCGGTGAAAAATCGTTACCTGCGTAAAGACATGCACGTGTGTCTGCCCATTTTAATTGATTGTAGAGTTCACAAATTTTGGTAATGAATTTTTCCCGCGTTGCACTATTTGATATATTTTTTGCTTCATCGAACCAAGTCAACATTTTAGCTAAGTCAGTTGCCAATCGAAACAATGTGTTAACTGGTTCACCGCGTCCAACTTCAAATTCACTCGTCAAACCGTTGGCGTTTGCAAAATTTAGGATTGCAGTAAGCCAGTCTTGCTTTGTTATTGTAAGAGCCAATTCACGGCACGGGCTGTACTCTTTGGTAGCGAAAGGTCTTATAGTTTCTTGTTGTTGACCCTTTGGCAATAGCCACAAGGCTCGGTCAAGATCAGATAATTCCCTTATGGACATTAGAAATGTGTCTGTTATAGGATTTCCATCTCCGTCGGCAATAAAATATCCGGATACTGACCGTTGCCAACTAAAAAAAACCTGCATCGTAAGTCCTACTCTTTGATCTGGTTGATATGGGAGGATCCGCATAAGCTCATCACAGGAATACTGCATTCCATCAGCTATCTGACCGTGTACTGTTATTTGGAATAAAAAAAATGATCAAAGCATACATATGGGATGACGCCCCAAAAATTATTAAAAGATCTAAAGGCTCCTTTGGCTGCGATAATGGATTGATCTGATCATTTAAGAGGAGAAAAAATAAGAACGGACCCGCTAATTGTAACGGCACAACTAAAAACCACATCATAATGTTTTGACGCCACTTATTTTTGAAATACGAAAGGGGAAAGGTCACAATAGCAAATGCAAAGATGCAGCATAGTAGATGTATGGAAATATTTATGAAAAGATTTGCATAAAATCCTGCGTACATTGGATAGCTCCAAAATGCAGTAAGCGCTAGTGGAACTACAAACGGGTAGCCTATAATAAAATATGATGCCGCTTTGGCCGCTGATACTTTTTTAAACAACCATTTGCTTTTTTTATTTTTCATAGAACCACTAAATTATGCCACTCTCATTTAATCTATGGAGTAATAGGGGAAAATGTTACAGAGAAAAATTCTAATTTTGAGTATTTTCATGTTCTTATGTTCAACGGTACAGGCAGATGAATCTGAGATAGGGAGTGAAATCTCACAAATAGAGTTATTAGGTATAGTGTCAGGCAAACTTGCTAATTTCAGTAACGGTTGGTCGCGAACGTATTTTTCTGACGGTACCCTTCACGCCCGATGTAGCATTGATTGGCTAGAGAGCGATGGTACTTGGAAGGTTACAAGCGATGGCAAATTATGTAACAAATATGAAAGTTACAAGCTGCCGTTTGTTTGTGGTGGCCATGATGGATTTTGCTGCTGGAAGATGCATAAGGTTCGCGGTTTTCCTAATCAACTTCAGTATAAAGGGAAGAGGACGGGCACAACTCATATCGTGGTTTTTTCAGACATTGAATGAAAAAATGCATGATTTCAGTCTGTAATGCCTCCCGTACATTGAGCAACATTGCCATGAGCCCCACCAAAAAAAAGATTAAAGCCTGGCTTTGCCACAGAAATTTTACAATGGAAGCGACACGACTTCAGAACCTCGGTGTCTGGTTGTCAGGAAAATCCCAGTNTATNTAGGATTAATCATATCAATAAAATTTATTGTCATATCATAAGCTTTACAGTTCAGCCGTGAACTTTATCTCTACCGTAATAGAGCATTACTACATGTTCAGCTTCGGCAAAAAATAACCAACGCTCGATCGTAACGCCGACTTGACCCAACACTGCAGCTGTNATTGCAAAAACAGTGACGTAGTAGTCAGCTGATAGGTAAATAAAAACGTAACACGCGATCGGAACGCCAAAAGAAGAAAACAGACATACCGCCCGTAGCTTATTCGCGTGCTTACGGGCNACTTTGTATCCCATTTCTTCTAACAGATAATTTCGACCAGTGTGAGGGGGTTCGAGCAGTCGAGTTTTACCCTTAGCCCCAAGGCCTGTNGCACTTTCGGCAGTCGATACAACTGGAGCGCTGTCTATGTATCGCCAATAATAATACTTACATACGTATGCGACCATGATTGAAACTAAGGAAATAGTGCTTAGTTCAGTCGGAACAGGAAAAAAGAACGCCCAGATGGCAACGAACCACAGAGCACCGGTCATTAAGGATAAACTTAAATAGACGGCGGATACCCATCGATTATTCCAACGTGGTATGGATTTTAGGGATGCATATATCATTGCAGTACAAAAAACAGTCGCAGCGGCACCAATTGCTAAGATAAAAGAAATGGTTCGCCATGCAAAGAGTTGCTGTTCAAAAAGAATCCAGCCAGCGCTGAAGTAAAAAGCCGGTCCGTATACCAAAATTGCCATAATCCCCTCACGCGAGAGCCAGGAAGAGCGCCATTGGGTGACTGCGCGCCACGCTCGTTCCGGGTGGCCGAGGTGAAAGGTAGAGGACAGTAGACCAATTGATACGGTGCTTAGAGCAAGACCGATAGTTAGCACTGCAAATAGAGTACTAAGTGGAAGCCATCCGCATGATGCCGCGATACCCAAAACAAACAAAAGACCGTAACCGAGACCAGATGCGGTTGTAAAAAGAATTATAGAAGCCGCAGGATGCATTTAATCTGACAACAAGTCATCGATCCACCCAAGGAAACCTCCTTCCGGATTGGCTTCCTCGAGNCGCTTAAGAGGAGTGCCAACGGCGGCTTTCTCATCGCGTCGTGGTCTGGGTGGTAAATATTTATTTGTTGGCGAGCATTCCATTTCTGGCATTAAATCATATCCGCCGCGTTCTTTTACTAATTTTGAAACATTTGAATTTGGATCTGAAAAATCACCAAAGTGCCGGGCGCTCGCAGGACACGTTGATACGCACGCTGGTAATCTTGTTTCGCTATCCAAATTTTCGTTGTAGATACGGTCAACGCAAAGAGTGCATTTCTTCATCACGCCCGCATCATCATCAAATTCTCGCGCTCCATAAGGGCAAGCCCAGGAACATAACTTACATCCGATACATTTAGACTCATCAACAAGCACAATCCCATCTTCTGAGCGCTTGTACGATGCCCCTGTAGGGCAAACTGTTACACACGGCGCATCCTCGCAGTGAAGGCACGACTTGGGAAAGTGCACAGTTCTGTGTCCTGCTTCGGTTGTTTCTTCGAAAGTGTGGATGCGATTAAACCAAACACCTAATGGGTCATGACCGTACGGATCTTTATCAGTCATAGGGGCGTGATAGCCACTCGAATTCCATTCTTTACAATTTACCGCACACGCATGACAGCCTACACAAATATCCAAATCAATGACGAGCCCTAATCGACGTTTTGACTGGTCTTTGGGTAAAGAGGTCATTAGTTGTTTCCTTGCTCAGCGCGAAAATCTTTCCCAAACCGTGAAATATCGACTCGCTCGCTAACTTTTGTTTTTGGAGCTAAAGGAGGAAATTGCGGGAATGTTTCTTTAGGACCATCTTGATCAGCCTTTTCTACGCGAACACGAAGGTCATACCATGCAGCCTGTCCTGTAACCGGATCCGAGTTGGTAAATCGATAGCCACATGCTTGCTCAGGCAATAATTCATCTATCAAGTGATTCATTAGAAAACCAGACTTTGCTTCTCTCCCGCCCTCTTTCAAATTCCATGCACCTGATCTCTTGCCAATTGCATTCCATGTCCAAACAGTGTTGGGATTAACACCATCCATCAAACGAACTTGG
Source organism: Rhodospirillaceae bacterium (assembly GCA_002711555.1). The sequence goes on from PARQ01000017.1 coordinate 4,556, forward strand.
ACTTTTATGCGCCCGTTCCGGCTGCTCACCCAAGCCCACTCATCATCAGCCAGCCCCAAANANCTTGCCCTTTCACGCGAGATATAAAGACGATTTTCGCCATGTATNTGCCGTAACCAAGCATTTTGTGATCCCCAGGAGTGGTACATAGCCATTGGTCGTTGAGTGATGGCATGCATTGGATANTCATCAACACCCTCGATAGTATCCTCGAATGGCGGATACCAGATAGGTAGCGGATCAAAATAGTTTTTAATTCGATCTCGGCTTNTTTCAGGCACTCGGACAGATCCGTGNCCATCGGCAGCTAAACGAAAAGTCTGTAGTTCCTCCGCATATACCTGCAAAATTATAGGGTTATCGCTAGCAACAAAACCCATGTTTTTTGCAAAGTTGAGGTAATTAGCATTAACATTTTTGTAGTAACGTTGATTTGGTTCTAACTCATGACGCCAAAAGCATTGATTGTCGATATACTNCTTCAATTGATCCGGGTTTGGCTCTCCACAGCCGATCTTTGACCCATCTGCTCCTCGCCAACCTGCAAGTGGTCCAATCCCCGGCTTCCGTTCATGCAAAACCATATACTCTTTATACCCATTAGGGTATTTCGCGGTCCCATCGTCGTTTACCAGACCCTCNAGCCCAAGGCGNGCACCGAGATCNATTAGAACATCCTGGAAGGGTCGAACATTTCTATCGGGTTGCACGACCGGGTGACGNATAGAATCAGCCGCTCCATCAGCATCACAAATGGGTCGGTCGAGTAGTGAGATGCAATCGTATCGTTCAAGGTATGTGGTGTCAGGGAGAATTAGATCCGCATATGGNACCATCTCAGAGTAGAAAGCATCCGAATAAATAATGTGNGGAATTTTATATTTGCCATCATCGTCTTTGTCAGTGAACATGTTGATGGTATCAGTTGTGTTCATGGCAGAATTCCAAGCCATGTTTGCCATATAGTAAAATAGGGTGTCTATTTTAAATGGGTCTCCCTGCCAGGCATTGGTTGTTACCATGTGCATCAGACCATGAGCTGACATCGGGGCATCCCAGCTGAAGGCTTTATCAATGCGTTGCGGATTACCTTCCGCATCGACCAAGAGATCTTCTGGGGAACGAACAAAACCTAAATGCGGGCCCGGCAAAGGNGTGTTTGGGCGCACGTCCTCGCGTTTCCCTGTAGGCTTGGGTAATGAATCTAATCCTTTGGGGTACGGTGCTTTATACCGCATGCCGCCGGGCACATCTATACTGCCTAGCAGAATTTGTAACACGTGGATAGCTCGGCATGTATGGAAACCATTGGAGTGTGCTGATATACCACGCATGGCATGCATGCTGACTGGACGTCCTATCATTTTGGCGTGGTGCCGGCCAACCCAATCCACCCATGGTACATCGATCTCAATCTCTTGTTCAAACGCCACCTCNGCAATTTCCACGGCAAGTCGTCTTATTGTGTNAGCGGGAACGCCGGTTCTTTCNGTTACAGCGTCCGGGGAGTAACGTTTGTCAAGGTANCGTTCAGCAAGTATNACAAAAGCGGGTTTAGTGTTTCGACCCTCGGGCGTCTNGTAATGTCCTCTTAAAGCAGGTTTAGCTCCGTTTGAAAGAGGATTTGAGAGTTTGCCGGATACTCGATCCCAACATTGTGGCTTACCTTCCGGATCACGGACGAACAGGCCGTGATCGGGTGCGCCCGGTTCGTCGTATACTAACCACGAAGCATTAGTATACCTCGANAAGTAATTCACATCAACTTTGCCGGCACGGAGTAATTCGTGGATTAAAGCAAAGACGAAGAGCCCGTCTGTTCCTGGAGTGATGCCGATCCATTCGTCGGCAATTGCTGAATAACCGGTGCGCACAGGATTAATCGAAACAAACTTTCCGCCGTGTGTTTTGAGGTGACCCAAACCCATTTTGATTGGATTGCTATCGTGGTCTTCAGCAACACCGAACATCATGAAAAACCTGGTTAGCTCCCAATCAGGCTCTCCAAATTCCCAAAAGGCGCTACCGATTGTGTAGAGTCCAGCTGCAGCCATGTTTACTGAGCAAAAGCCACCGTGTGCCGCATAATTTGGTGTGCCAAATTGCTGTGCCCACCAACTTGTTAGTCCCTGGCTTTGGTCTCTACCAGTGAAAAAAGCAAGCTTCCGGGGGTCTGTTGAGCGAATATTNTGAAGCCACGTTCTTGCAGTTTCTATAGCATCTTCCCAACTCACTTCTTCAAATTCACCACTTCCACGCGGTCCTACACGGCGAAGNGGATTGGTTAGGCGCGCCGGAGAATTGAGGGTCATNATCCCNGCCGACCCCTTCCCGCAGAGAACCCCTTTGTTAACNGGATGGTTTGGNTTTCCGTCGATGTATCGAACGGTACCGTCTTTCATATGAACCCGTATCCCACAACGACATGCGCACATATAGCATGTCGTATATCGGATCTCGTCCGANACAACTGGACTAGTTTCAAGAGGTCTATCTAGATTTGGCGTTACCATACCAACATTCGGGTGCTATCTCCCAGTCCAACAAGACTTTGACTTAATGGTTCTTAAAGAGAATAATTCCTATTCGCAATAAAAATGATTATCATTCGCATTTTTAATGATTATCATTCTCAGGAACATTGAAACACCACCAATAAAACTGTGTACATTCCTTGCCATGGAAGAGTCGGCGACTAAGAAAACAACTGTATTTTTTTTTCTTTATTTCAATAGAAAAACCAGAAATATTTATGACAAATTATAGCGACTCGTCGCTGCTTCCTAACTTGTCTATTATTGCCCGAAGCCAGCATTCCTATTTCTATTGTCTGTTGGTATGAAGCTTTGTTAACTCTTAGTGATCGGACACACTCATGGGACTGTCAAATGACTGAATTTCTGCAGACAAAGTTATCGGGTCACTGCATCCATTTGGTGCTCAATAATCCAGAGAAAAGAAATGCTGTTAATCTCGCGATGTGGCACGGACTGCACAAAAAATTCAAAGCTTTTGCTGATGACCCAAGAATCCGCGTTGTAATAATTTCTGGCGCTGGCGATAAAGCATTTTCGGCAGGAGCAGATATATCTGAGTTTGCCAAGGTTCGCGCAACGCCCGAAGATCGCGAAAACTATGAGGTCGCTATCCAAAATGCTTTTAATGCACTCAGAGACCTCCCGCAAATAACGATTGCGATGATTGATGGTGTTACCATTGGTGGTGGAGCAGAGATAGCTATGGAGTGCGATATTATGGTGGCATCAGAACGTTCTCGCTTTGGTATCACCCCAGCAAAACTAGGTATTGGTTACAACGAAACGGATGTGGATCGATTAGTGAAACACCTTGGTGCGAAAGCTGCCCTGGAAATTTTAGCTACCGGGAAACTCTACTCGGCAACTGAAGCTCTCAATTTGGGTTGGGTAAGAAGCGTAGTAACAGTAGATGAGNTGGAAAATGAGGTGTTTAGTCTTGCAGGCACAATAGCGGCTAATGCACCGTTAACGGTAAAGGCAGCAAAGCTCATAATCAAAGAGGTTCTAAAACCTCCTGCAGAGCGTGACCAAAACTATTGCACAGCATTGGTAGACGCTTGCTACGGGAGTGCAGACTGCATAGAAGGGCAGAAAGCATTTAGTGAGAAGAGAAAACCTGATTTTCGTGGAATATAAGCTTAGGGTATCTTTTCAATAAGGACTTGGTCACTGTAAATATAATTTTTTCAGCAATTAAATCGATTTTAATAACTGCTACAATTGTATAGTGCGTATTTTTTTGACATTTCTTAGGCTCGATTCATTGTTNAGGCTAACGAAGTTAGCGCATTAATAAAAACTGAGGGTCAGATAATTTATAAAAATAANAAAGTTCTNATTATGCTAATTCTTTTTNTGACTACAGCTGTAAAGGCAGATGATCACAAAACATATGAATCTAGCATAAGATTCTGTCGTGCACTTTTTGATGGCAGAATTGAACCTAAAATGAACTTATTCTGGCTTAATCACCTTAATCAAAAACGTTTAAATGAAGTCAATATAGAAAAACTTGGGAAAAAAGAGTTGAGACTAAAAGCACAGCGCTTAAACACCGAGATGCAAGTTCTAGAAGACAGACTGCGCGAGCTGGCGGTCGTTTGGAGTGCCTATTGTCGGTAGTGCAGTCATTAAATTATTGTCCTTTGAGCTTTGCTATTTGCTTTGTTAAGGCAGGCAGCAGCTCTTCATAGTCGCCGATAGCGCCATATTTTGAAAAATTAAACATTGGTGCATCAGCATCGTTGTTAATTGCAACAATATTTTTCGCATTTGCGCAGCCTGCCATATGATGGCTGGCCCCCGATATTCCAATAGCAATGTAAAGCTCTGGCGCAACGGTTTTACCGGAAAGGCCAATTTGATATCCCGGGGGGCACCACCCCTGGTCACAGGCAACCCTACTTGCTCCGACAGCACCACCTAGCACACCTGCGAGGTCAGCGGCAATCTCAAACCCTTCTGGTCCACCGAGGCCACCACCGCCTGCAACAATAATGGAGGCATTTTCAAGTTTAGGCCCACCACTCTCGACGCGTTTTCGCTCGACTACATTAACGCGGATATCGTTTTCCTCTACGGACAGGGGTTTGGTTTTAATATCCCCGTGCCGCTCGATATCTCGAGGAATTGGAGTTTGTGATTTGGGTCTGATAGTTGCTATTGCAACCTCGTTGTCAAATGACAAAACTTCTCGTGCCTTTCCGCCATAGCATGTCCGGGTAAGGAAAGTTTTTGCTCCTTCAATTGTGATTTTTTCACAGCTTGTAGCGACGCCGCATTTTAGCTGAAAAGCAACGCGGGGCGCGAGGTCTCCACCTGTACTATTATGGCCCATAAGTATTAGGCTGGCTTTACTTTCCTTGGCCACTGCTGTTATGTCGGGTAACCATGTGTCCGCTTGATAAGGAAGGCACAGTTTATCTTGAAATAACGTAACTTTGTTTGCACCATAGGATATCAAGTCTTCTCCAAGTGTTCCAAACTCGTGACCAAATACCACTGCAATAACATCACATTTATTATTTTTATCAGCGAGTTGCCGCGCACATCCTAGCATTTCCAAAGATAGATCGCTTACCCTGTCCTGATCCATTTCTACTAAAACCAAAATGTTACTCTTATCAGTCATCTGGTGTTCTCCCTATCTGTGGGCTAAATCAGGTCAGCTTCTTTGAGTCGGGTAGCTAATTGAAAGGCTACATCGTCGGGTGTGTCACCATGAATAAGCTCACAATTTACCTTATTATCTGGGATGAACAGTTTTTCGATATGCTGTCTGCCGTATTTAATGTCGGTATCGATTCCGAGATCACTTACGTTCCACGCATTAATCGGTTTTCGTGCCGCACGCATAGTTTCGCGTAATCCAGCGTAACGTGGTTTCCCTAGCTCATGGGATATTGTAACCAATGCAGGGAGCTGCGTTTGAACTTTTTCGGTACCGTCCTCAAGAACCCGCTCTACAAAAACTGTTTTATTATCAATCTCTATGTCACAGGCATATGTAATGGCGGGTATATCTAGCAATTGGGCTACTCCGAGACCAACAACACCGAGATCTTTATCCGCCGCTTGACGTCCGGCAATAATAAGATCTACGTCACCTAACTTTCGTATTGCCGCAGCCAGGATATTTGCTGTTAAAACAGCATCGGCATTTTCAAACAACGGATCCACAAGGAGCAACCCCTCATCTGCGCCCTTAGCCAGTTCTCCTTTGATAGCAACGCGGGCGGTTTCTGTCGCCATTGTGACAATAGTTACCTTTACGTCATTTTTTTCACTCTCCAATTTTTGTCCATATGCATCTTTTATTCGCATGGCCGCCTCAACCGCCTGCTCATCGAATGGACTTATTACAGGAGAAACACCAGGCAAAGGAACTATAGCCCGTGCTTCTTCGTCTATTCGAAAAACAGTGGTTGCTACATCCGGATCAAAGATCTGCTTAATTAGAACGACGATGTGCATGGTTGTTTACTCAATGACTGAGATTTCTGACGGAATAACACCGTCAAAATGTTTAGCTAAATAATTCCATTCTGTTACTGGCTGCATACGTCCAGATTCATCGTAAGCACGCGCCATGATTGAATAACTTCCTGGTTTGCTGACATCCCAGAGGTAGGACCAACGTTTCCAAAGCCATTTATCAGGCGAATATTCAACATGAGCGTCGGCCCAAGTCTCGCCATTATCAAGACTCACTTCTACTTTTTCAATTGCGCCACCGCCTGACCACGCCAATCCGCGCACCAAATGTTCGCCCGTTTTTATCGGTGAATGATTATCTCTGGGCCATGTGATAATACTTTTACAGCCTAACTCCATGCACATAGTTTTGTTAGGATCTTCATACGACTTTCCAAGAACAAAGTACTCTGTCTGATGATAACACGGCACCATATGGTCATGAACCTCGATTTTCTCTAGCCATTTTACCCACCAATTTCCGGCCCAGCCAGGCACAATAGCTCGTGCTGGTGCTCCATGAACGTGTAACAGTGCATCACCGTTATGCGCCCATGCAATTATTGTGTCTTCATGAAATGCTTTGTCCATGGGTAGTGCTTTGTCAAAATTTATGGCGCCTGGTTTGGCGATCTCTGCATCTAAAGAGCCCGCGGCACGGTAGAGTTTCATCTCATTAGGTGTACCAACATCAAATCCTACTAGTCGCACGCTAACCGCATTGGATTTTACCCCAGCTCGATCGAGAATTTCTTTCAACGGAGTACCGGTCCATTCACCACCACTGCACAAGTTGGTAGCATGAGGGCGTTCCAGTATCTCTTCAAACGTCATATTATTATTTTTGAATTTGTCCACATTTGGATCTACTGCATCATTTGCCCTGGCAATTTGTGGTTTTACGTTTGTGGTGCCAGCAAGCCAATCAAAGTAGTCTCCATCATTACCTGCGCACTCCGTAACAGCACGTACGGTGCGCGCTGGAAGTTTTTTGAGTTCTTCAAGAGTTAGGGTGAATGGATTGTCTACCTCGCCACAAATTTCGACTTGCCAATCATCTGGATGAACAGGTTCTGGCATCTGTACTTGGGCATTTACAAAGAATGCTTCAGTCGGTGTTATTAAGCCCTCCTGTTCAAGTACGGGAGTTCGGGCGTAGATCACTCTTCCTTCTGCGTCAGGGCTTTCCGCATGCCTTAGCCGTTTACGGTCCGGCCACCCCATAATGAATTCACCCTCAAGGTCTTCATCTTCAATGGACATAAACTCCTCCCTACGTGTCTTTTAAGCTCCGTAGGAGAATGAGTGACAGTACGCGCTAGCGCAAGCTTATTTTTGTAAAATACAACTTAGTTTCGAAAATGTGCTTCCGGTTGTCTAATAATCACAAATGCTCCTCATGTGGAACATCGGCTACATAAAAACTACCCTTGGTAGCGGATCAGTAGAGGAAAAAACCAACAACGATTCAGGTACAATGTCCCGGGGTTTATGCCTTCACGTGTACTTGGAGTTAAGACAATTTTTTTCATTTGATTTCCGAAAAATTTGATGGATGCATTGTAACAAGTAGTGAACGAAAAGTGAGTGTGTAAAACAAACACGTTAGAATGTGTTTAACATAAAACATGTATATCCTTTAGCCAGTCATGTCGAACATAATGAAGATTGGCAGAGATCAGTGAGTTAATATTTGACTTAAAAAAAGCTGGGTTCGAGGATTGTCTGGTGCAGTAAAAAACTTGCCAGGGGCAGCTGTTTCTACAATCTCCCCTGCATCCATAAAGACCATGGTATCAGCAACAGTTTTTGCAAACCCCATCTCATGGGTTACCACTATCATTGTCATGCCGTCCTCAGCCAACTCTATCATGACATCAAGAACTTCTTTAATCATTTCTGGGTCAAGCGCTGATGTTGGTTCATCAAAAAGCATGATCTTTGGTTGCATACAAAGAGATCTCGCAATAGCAACTCTCTGTTGTTGACCTCCGGAAAGCTGGCCAGGATATTTGAATGCTTGTTCTGGTATTTGAACACGCTCAAGATATTGCATAGCTAACTCTTCGGCATCTTTTTTTGGCATTTTTCTGACCAGCATAGGCGCCAAGATTAGGTTATCTATTACGGACATGTGGGGGAATAAATTAAATGATTGAAATACCATGCCCACTTCGCTGCGTATGGCTTCAATATTCTTAAGATTATCTGTAAGTTCTATGCCGTCGACAACTATCTTCCCACGCTGATGAACTTCCAATCTATTGATACAACGTATCATGGTTGATTTTCCCGACCCAGAGGGACCGCAAACCACGACCCTTTCACTGCGTCGCACCGACATGTTTATATCAACAAGTGCATGGAAATCGCCGTACCACTTGTTAACACCTGTTAATTCTATGACAAGTTCTTCATGCTTTTGCCTTGAGGCAAAACTTTTCGAGTCTTCCAACGATTTTCTCCGAGATGATCTAACGACGCCCTTCATCTAGCCAACGCTCAACATTTTGACTGTACTTGGAAAGCGCAAAACAAAAAATAAAATATATAAGAGCAACAAAAAGGTAGGCCTCTATGGTAAAAAGACGCCATAATGGATCCTGCATTACAGCGGTTGTCGCACTAAGGATATCAAAAAGGCCAATGATTAAGACGTAAGAAGTGTTTTTAAATGCAGCGATGATGTGATTAACGATTCCCGGCAAACATACTCTCAAAGCTTGGGGCAGAATGATCCGGATCATCATCTGCCAGTACCCGAGGCCGAGAGCCTCAGCTGCCTCATACTGACCGCGAGTGATTGCTTGCAACCCGCCTCGGATAACCTCTGCTTGGTAACACGCAAAAAATATTGCCATTCCGACCATTACTCTGACCATCACATCAAATTCTAAACCTTGGGGTAGAAATAATGGAAAAACATTAACAGCTACGAACAGAATAGTAATAAGCGGTACGCCCCGCATGCATTCGATAAATGTAACACAGATTGCTTTAATTCCTGGCATATGAGATCGACGTCCGAGTGCTAACAACACAGCAACTGGCATGCCGAACACAACTGTTCCTGTAAATAATACCATTGTTAGCGGTAGCCCTCCCCATTGTTGGGTGTCCACGTACTCCAATCCGAAAAGACCACCCCACATCAATAAAGAGCAAATACCGAGATTGGCAGTCCACAGAGGGGCCAAAATTCTAAGTTTCCAGAAGCGTCTCGAGAGAGTTATGCAGATAACGCTAACAAAAATTATAAGTGCAACTATCAACCGCCAATGTTCGTTATAGGGAAATAAACCAAACAACATAGGCCTATGCTTCTCGGCAATGACCGCCCAGCATGCACCTGCTCCTTCTGACCGACAAGAGGTATGGTCTTGTGCTCCCCATACCGCGTGTAGCACTCCCCATTCAAAGAAAGAGGGTAACGCTTTAAAGAGGATTAACACGATGAGAATGGTAAGCAGTGTGTTCCAAGCAGAGCTGAAAAAATTATCACGCACCCACCGAATTACTGGCACTCTCTCTGCGACGGGCGGAGGTGTGCGCTTTGATTGAATATCAACCAATGTCAGCGCTCCCTAATAGCTACAAGTTTGTTGTAAAAATTCATAAAAATTGAGATCGTGAGGCTTATAGTTAGGTATACTAGCATCATGATTGCAATAGCTTCTACCGCCTGGCCTGTCTGATTTAGTGAAGTGTTTCCGATATTGACCAAATCAGGGTAGCCTATCAGAACCCCTAAAGAACTATTTTTGGTAAGACTTAGATATTGGCTTGCTGTGGGTGGTACTATCACCCTGAGAGCCTGCGGAATGATAATATAGCGCATGATGAAACTATGGCGTAGCCCAAGGGCACGAGAAGCTTCAATCTGTCCACGATGAATTGACTCAATACCGGAACGAACTATCTCTGCGATGAAAGCCCCCGTATACACTGTTATACCGATTAGTAGAGCTATGTATTCTGGGGATAAGGATATCCCTCCCTGGTAATTAAACCCTTTCAATTCTGGATAATCCCACGCCAATGGAGCGCCGCCTAACGCCCACACCAATAATGGTAATCCAACGATTATTGAAATGCTGGGCCAAAATACAGAAATGTATTGTCCGGTGTGTTCTCGACGGTAACGCGCCCACCGAGCAAAAATCAATGCTCCACAAATTCCTAAAACTAGAGTCAAAGCCAACCAAGGATAAAGTACGTTATCAACCGGGAACGGTAGCATAAGCCCACGATTGGATATAAATGCTCCATTAAACGGTTCTAGTGCTTGGCGCGGATGGGGCAGAAGTCGGATAATGGAGGACCAAAAAATCACATGTAGAACAACGGGTACGTTCCGGCAGATTTCTACGTAAGCGGATGCTAATTTTGATACTAGCCAGTTACGTGATACACGGGCTATTCCCATAGTAACACCCAGTAAGGTAGCAAGAAAAATACCAACAAATGCCACATGAAGCGTATTAAGTACGCCTGCCGCAAAGATACGGGCGAAGGTCTGACTTGAGTCAAAAGGGATAATCGACTCGCTTATGTCAAAACCTGCCGGCTCAGTCAGAAAACTCCAACCCGTTGCTATATTCTGGCGATCGAGGTTTTCATTTATATTGTAATAAAGATACCAGCCTAAAAAAATCAGCGCCGCAGCAAGTAGCAGTTGATATGCAACATTCCGGAACGCGATACTATGGAGTATCGAACGATTGGTTTTTGGCGGGCGCGCCTGTTCGGCCATAACCTATTTCGCAGATTCGGTTAAAAAAATTTAGACTGTGCCGCCCTTCAAGGGCTGGGCGGCACATCTAAAAAGTCTTACTTCATTGGGAAGCCGTACATCAGGCCCCCTTCCGTCCAAAGTTTATTGACTCCTCGCGCAAGGTTCAACGGTGGACCCCAGTTCCTATCGTATACTTCACCGTAGTTGCCAACCGCTTTGATTGCGTCATAAGCCCATGATTTGCCAAGTCCTATCTTTTTGCCAAGGTTACCAGTGGCACCAAGCAGACGTGTAACATTCGGATCTTTTGACGCTTTCATTTTATCGACGTTCGCTTGGGTAATTCCCCATTCTTCTGCATTGAATAGCGCATGCACAACCCATTTTGTAATATCGAACCACTGGTCATCATCGGCTCGTACGCCAACGGCCAGTGGCTCTTTGGAATAAACTCCATCCAAAATGATATGATCGGAGGGGGTTTTAGCATCGTACTGTTGGTGACCCGGAAGCCCCGCCTGATCCATAGCAAGTACATCGCAACGGCCTGCCATGTATGCACTGACAAGTTCTTTTGAATTTTCGATAACAACGGGGGTCATCTTCATCCCTTTTGACTTGAATAATGCGGCAATATTTTTCTCTGTTGTACTGCCTGGAAAGACACAAATTGCTGCGCCACCAAGTTGGTCAACCTTCGTAATCCCCAGTTTCTTGCGAACCATAAAACCAGTTCCGGTGTAAAAGGTCGGGGGGCCAAAGTTTAGGCCGAGGGCGGAGTCTCGGGTAAGCGTGATAGTTGTAGTGCGTGAAAGCATGTCAACTTGCCCCGACTGTAGGGCAGGGAAGCGTTGCACGCTTCCTAGTGGAATATATTTTACCTTATTGCCATCACCAAGAACTGCTGCCGCTACTGCTTTGCAGACATCAACATCGAGCCCTTTCCACTTGCCTTTTTTGTCGGCGATAGCAAAGCCATAGCGGCCCTGATGGACACCGCATATCAATTCACCGCGTTTTTTGACTGCAGTGAGTGTCGGGCCGTCAGCGGCAGATGCTGACTCCGCGCCAATTATAGCGCTACTGGCAAATGCCACTAAGGCAGCCGCCATCAAAAACTTTCTCATATTCTGTACTCCCACATGTTTTGCGTAACGAAAACTCTCGATTGGTTATGTCACGTTTATGGGCAACACTGAAAGTCCTTAAATGGCGGAAAAATACGGTAGGGAAAATCAGCATGGCCAACATGACTATTTTTCGATAGTACAACATTTATGACATCAGAGGAAACCCGCATAACTGAGTACCTGTTTCCAACTCTCATTCAGGTTACACAGCATCCCAGTGCTGATATTTTTAATGCTGACTTGATGAAGGAAATTTTAGTTATCCGTGATGAAGTACCTAATGGGAAACCAAGTAATTGGTCATGTGACCATTATACAACAATGACGACCGAGGGCCGTTTACATTCACGTCCTGGTTTAAAAAGTTTTGCTGAATTTGTCACAGCGTGCGCAACTCATTACGGCGAAATAATGCGCTATCATTACGGAGAAAAAAGACTTCATCTCAACGACTGTTGGTTAAACATTTACGGTCGCGGGCATTCACAAGATATCCACAATCATCCGAACCACATCTTAAGTGGTGTCTATTTTGTTAAAGTGCCAGAGGGTGCATCTAGTCTATTATTTTATTCGCCTCACTATAAAACAATGATCCGTCCTCCTTTAATTGATGAAACGCCGGTTAATTGCTTAAGTATGCCGTATCCACCGAATGCCGGTGACTTTATAATTTTTGAAAGCTCTACAAAACATAGCGTCCCTTATAATGATGTGGATGGTGATCGAATTACGCTAGCCGTGAATTTTTCACTTGAACCGTTGGTAATGAAATAATCGGATGGATATTGACACCTTAACCCATCATTACGCAGTTTTTCCTACAATAGTACAGTCTAACTTTTTCCCGAGATGTAGAGAATTGAATAGTTCTATGCTCATGGAACTGGATAGACTTGGCAGCATAATTCCAAATAGTCTTGCCCCGCGCGTTGCCGTCCCTCATTACACTACAATTGATAGCTGCAACGATTTACACATGCGTCCTGTTTTTGATGCACTTACTGTATTCATAAAAAAAGAGTTGACTGTATTTGCAAATAAACAAAGTATTAGTATCAGTAAAAATGGGATAAAAATGGATAAAATGTGGTTTAATGTATATAAAAAAGGTGAATGTATTGATATTCATAATCATCCCAATTCGAATTTTACTGGGGTATACTTCGTAAAAGCGTCAAAAGGGTCATCGCCTATTATAATTAAATCGGAAATAATTGATAATATGATTGCTTTACTTGTTCATGAAAATAATGAATACAATAGCCGCGGAAAGGTCATCACGGCTGAGCCAGGTAAATTAGTAGTATTTAACAGTAACGTTATGCATAACACCTTGCCTCAAGATATTAATGAAAGCCGGGTAACCATCTCTTTCACAGCGATAGTATAATTATCCGTCATGGAATTATGCTCGACGGTGAGAACCTACCTGTAAAATTCAATGTTTGAAATGGCTAGATCAGCGCTAAAGGGACGACCTATGGCCACCACACCAATGCGCTTAAGACGTTTAGTGTTGAGTTTCGTCTCCAGCCTGTAAGGTTCGAAGCTCTCAAATGGAAGCTCAATAACGTGCCACACTGATTTTGCCATGAAGTGTGCCCGATATGATTGCCATGGTTGGTTATTGTCGAGTGTGCGCAAATGGATCGAGTAATCCTCATTATTTCCGTAAACTGTCAGACGAATTCCAGAGAACAGTGACGCATCAAATAATTTGTTGTCTTTTGATAAGTTCAGTGCGGCTTGTACGAAACCGCCATTATTCTCAACGCGCACATTGCCTGTGAGATGTAAGCAGCGCCGCTGGTTGATTGTGGTTGTTTCTATCGTTACCTCAGAGATTCCGCCCATCACTTTATCAGTCACCCCAACCCACGACGTTCCCAAAGCTGAAATAAAATTCTTTTTACTAAAATCATCGATTAGCATTTGGTTGTCCTGCGCCGATAACTGAACGGGCTTGGAAAGTATAACGCCAACCAAGCCTATGCTTAGTAATCCATTTACAAAACGTCGTCTATTGTTCCTCACAAAAGATGGTTCCTTCCGTAACTCGATCTATATAATGTATGCGGGATAACCATATAAATAAAATTCGTCGAAAAAACTTAAAATAAACATCGAACTCAAAAACTGTAAAAGTACGTATTATAATGTTGGAACTAATTTTATATCTTTTTGGTCTAACGATGACATCCATACTAGCCGGTTCAATGGTTTTTTTTTCGTGCGTAGTTGCACCGTTGATCTTTATCAAATTAGATGGAGACACCGCTGGTTATTTTGTACGCAGCATTTTCCCCTGGTATTATCTCTTTATAGCCAGTCTGGCAGCGATTTCTTCAGTAAGTTTATTCTACGGATATTTTTTAGAAGCGTGTATTTTGGCAGGTGTCTCGGCTGCTGCTGTGTTAGCGCGACAAATATTAATGCCATGGATAAACAGATGTCGCGATAACGTCTCGGCTGATAGCAGTGAAGCCGAGCGTTTGTTTAAGATACTACATGGTATTTCCGTTTGGATTAATGTGCTTCAATTAATTGGCTCAATTTCTGTGGTGATTTTATTAGGCTATGGGGGATATCGATAATTTTTTCCCCTAAGCCATGGTTTCTTATGAAGTATACGAGGTTGTGCTAGCTTGCGCAGAGAAGCTGGACCATAAAAATCAGATAAGATGCAATTCCGAAAGTATCTTTGGTATTTTTTTTCGAAGCTTAAAAAAACCACGCGATGAATGAGGCCATACCATTAAATCCCAGTGAGTCATAACCTGATGAAACTTGATCCCATTCAATACTAAATCCTTTGATAATCCTTTTAAGGCATCCCGAGTGGGCCCTACTGAGATGTGTGGGGTAACAACTTGATAAAGATCATTGCGGAGTGCCCACTCACAAATTTCTTCAACCGATTTACATCCAGCAACCGGGGATTTGTTTAAGCATTTCATTTGTTTTAAACGCATGCCGGCATCTTTATGTGCGCCGCAGACAAAATCTGAAACATTTGAAGATACCGGAAACAACGAACGCTGTCCTACGCCGCTAAAGCTGGCAACAGCCGCTATTGATCCGATTTCTTTGATAATATGGACAGGATTTAAATCTTCGTCTGTCAGCAATAACCCAGTCGGCACTCCGTTTTTAAACGGTACGTGCATAGGCAAGGGTATTAGAGGATCCGTTTCCGCTCCAGACTCTGCTGGTAACGCTTCACTCGATAGCTGAGTAATATTAGTGTAACGACCTTTAGTGAATTTCGAAATATTATCTGATCTTGCGAGGTATGTTTTTCCTTTAGTATGAAGACCGGCAACCCATCTCCACGACAAGGTATTGGAAGCCGGGTCACCATCTAACAGATACCGAAGGAAAAAATCTGCTCCAAGTTCCCAAGGCAGTTTTAGAGTAAAAACCCATATGCTGGCAAACCACATCCTTGCATGATTGTGGAGGTATCCACTCTCAATAAGCTCTTGCGTCCAATCATCGAAACATGCAATGCCCGTTTTTCCCGTTGTCGCCGTCAAGTACTGCTCTCGTAATGAAGTATTAATCTCCATTTCTTCAGCTAGTTTAGACGTACGGACTTTGTAACCTGTCCAAACACTGGGGTGTGTCTCAAGCCAACCTTTCCAATAAGATCGCCAAAAAACCTCTTGCACAAATTTTTCTGCTCCGCTTAGGGAATGCTTTTTTAGCACCGCAGTGACCACCTCCTCTTCAGAAATTATACGGTGCCTAACCCACGGGGACAGTTTGGACACATGCTCGTGCTTGTCCATGCCTAAATCAAAATTTCGATTCGCCGTGTAGTTCTTCCCGGAACGCGCTGCGAAGCGCTCCAGCTGTTTTAATCCAGTTTCACGTTTAGGATACCACATACTTTACATTACGGTTTTGTATCCCATTTAGATCTTTCCAAGGTATTCAAGTGAATTATTAAAAAGGCTTGTTTCGTTCAAAAGACACTCACCTAAATTTTCTTTGACTGACAAAGGTCGAAATTTTAGTCTGATCTCTGCTAATATCTGCGCACCAACTTTAGATATAAAAGAAGCGAGGAGAAATGGATCACGAAACTTCACCCCTTAATGGAAGCTTTGGCATTCTTATAAATGGTGTTACGAGACAGAACCTAGGTGATAAAACCTTCCAAACAGAAGCCTATGATATTTGGCTCAGTTGTGGTGGTCTTGTTGCGGTGCGTGGGGACGACTTAAAAGACATTACACCGTCTGAATTAGTCGCATGGTCCAATGTTTTCGGGATTGTTGAAGACAAAACACAGACTGCAAGAGAGGACAAAACTGTGCCTGGCTTCCCAATTCTTAGAATAGGGAATATAAAAGACGATGCGGGTAAACCTCGAGCTCAATTCGCCATTGTGCCGCAACTCAAAGATGATAGCGACATTCGCTATAATCCTAAAACGAGGCGTCCTGTGTGGCACACTGACTCTACCTTTAGAGAATTTCCACCCATAGGATCAGTATTTCATTGCAGGATTGCCCCACCGGCAGGTGGTGAGACGCTGTTTGCAGACATGCGTACAGCTTACGCGCAATTAGATAATGGGAAAAAACTTGAATTAGGAAAACTGGAAGCAGTTTGCTCGTTGGCCCATCACGACAAGAAAATCAATGCTTATTCGCCAGAATATCCGGTCTTATCTCCTGAGCAGCGCAAGGCGAATCCACCTAATAGGGTGCCGTTGGTGCTTGAACACCCGTTGACTAGGGAGGTAGCCCTTTATGGATTAAATAGTTCCACGTGTGCCATTGTTCCGGCCGGCGAAGATGTTTCGGACGAAGACTTAGATACCTGGGATTTAAAGGGCATTGAAGATAAGAGCGTGGGTATTTTGCGCGATCTTTTACCTTACCTTACCGGGCCAGATTTTACAGTGAAATGGAAATGGCAACCAGGCGATATAGTTGTTTGGGATAATCGTTCCACGATCCACGCTGCCACCGGGTTTGAGTATCAAAAATTTGACCGTGAAATGTGGAGGCTTACCTTAAACCAAGATAGAAATCGTTTAGCAGCCTGAGGATTGCACAGCCCTTCTGTTTCGATATTAAATCTTGTCATTTTGTTTTTTCAAGGGCACAGCACATGGGTTTACAACGGGTATTGATTTGAAAAGGGTGCGTAATCACCTGTCATTGTTTACTAAGCTTGGCTATTAAGAAAAAAATGTTCTGTCAGCAAGACCTTGTTCCCAGTTTGGATTGCCGCTCCAGCTTTTATGTCGTGAAATTTTATCGCCACCGTACCGTATGCGGAATAATATAGTTCTCGTGTCACCATTCAAAAACTCATGGATTTCACCCGGGGGGTGAAATGTAAAAGAACCGGGTTTTACCTCCACTGATGCCTCTGATGTTCTCATAACTCCGCCACCTTCAAAGCAAAAATAAATTTCACTTGCATTGGGATGGCAGTGATTAGGGCTAGTCTGTCCTGGCTCCCAACACGCAATGGTTGCATCACCGCCTTCGATTTCGGCAAGAATTTTATGCACGTGATGATCAGTATTGTATTCTTCTTCGTCTTTTAAATGATGTATCTGCATTAGTTCTTTCCACCATTAAGTTTCCGCTAATTTTCATGGCATCAATATGCCTGTTGTATGCAGCAATGAGGTGTTTGCAAAGAATATTTTGTGCTAAACTGATAAACGCTTATCATTTTAATTCCGATGATAACGATCAGTGTATATTGTGATAAAAAGGGTTAAGGGGGGTATCAGATGGACCTTGGAGGAGAATTAGATATTGACTTTGATAATGCGTCTGAATCATGTCCTGATAATTTAGTTGCCCGCCCCATAGGTCGCGTTGCAGGCGCAGAACTTCGGGGTTTAGACCTTCGTTCGCCGCTAGCTGAGGAAACTATCGATTTTATTCTTAAGGCATTAGTCAAATATCACGTGCTCTCATTTCCAGATCAGGATCTTACAAAGGATCAACAAGTTCTGTTTACTAAACAATTTGGTGAATTAGAGGGACATGTAGCCCTTGACCACAGCGGAAAACCTTTCCCAGCAGTGCATATAGTATCTAATTTAGACCCAGACGGGCAGC
Source organism: Rhodospirillaceae bacterium (assembly GCA_002711555.1). The sequence continues at coordinate 22,530 of PARQ01000017.1, forward strand.
CAACCACGAAGCCGCGAAGCCATGGGAATTACTTTTGGCATTCAGATAAGTCGTATCATGCGACGCCTTCGCTTGCCACGATCCTTTACGCCAAGGAAATACCTCCCAATGGTGGTGCTACGCAATTTGCGAATATGCAAATGGCTTATGATGAATTGTATCCAGAGATGAAACAAATGATTGACGGTCTAGAGGTGGTGCATCACTGGGCGCAAAGTAGGCGTAATTCATGCAATGTGCCAGCAACTCCGGAACAAGAAAAAGAGAGCCCGCCAGTTACGCATCCTATTGTGCGGGTTCACCCTGATACAAATCGTAAAAGCATTTACCTTGGCATCCATGCCTCCCACATCGCAGGGATGAATTGGCATGAGGGGCGAGAAATTATATATCGATTAACCGATATGGTAACACAACCCCGTTTTGTATACACACATGAGTGGAAAAAAAATGAAGTGGTCATGTGGGACAATAGGGCTCTAATGCACCGTGCTACTGGTGATTTCGATCAAGCCTTACACCCTCGTGTTTTGCATCGCACCGTATTACGTGGCGCGAAACCACTGTCGCCTTGATATTTTTTCATGATGCATTTACGAAACTTTCCGATGCATGATGTAGAAGCCAATCTACTTCGCTAGCGCTTTAAACTCTTTGCGCCGCATGTGGAGGATGTATTCAGTATATCCATTGGGCTGTTCCGCTCCTTTGAAAACGAGATCATGAGCTGCTTTGAAAGCAATAGAATTCGTCAAATCTGGCGTCATTGGCTTGTAAAGCGGGTCTTTAGCGTTTTGTTGATCTACTACAGCTGCCATCTTTTCCAAGGTTATTTGGACCTGATCCGCGCTACAAATGCTATGGCGTAACCAATTAGCCATATGCTGAGATGATATACGAAGTGTTGCACGGTCTTCCATTAAACCCACATCATTTATATCCGGTACCTTCGAGCATCCAATTCCCTGGTCAATCCAACGGACCACGTATCCCAGTATTCCTTGCGCATTATTATCAAGCTCTGCTTGTATATCATCCTCAGACCAGTTGGGCCGCTTAGTTATCGGAATAGTCATTATATCAGCTATCGATGCTTGATCGCGGGTTTTGATTTTTTCTTGGCAGGAAAAAACATCAATTTCATGATAATGCATCGCGTGAAGGACTGCAGCAGTGGGTGAAGGGACCCAAGCTGTATTAGCGCCAGCTAAAGGATGATTTTTTTTCTGTTCGAGCATATCATTCATCATGTCTGGCATTGCCCACATGCCCTTGCCAATCTGTGCGCATCCTTGTAAGCCCGCTGCAAGTCCTACATCAACATTCCAGTCCTCATAAGCACTNATCCAGGGTGCTCCTTTCATATCGCTTTTGCGAATCATGGCACCCGCATCCATGGAGGTGTGTATCTCGTCACCTGTTCTATCCAAGAATCCGGTATTGATAAAGACTACTCGTTCTCGAGCTGCACGAATTGATTCTTTTAGATTAAGTGTTGTGCGCCTTTCTTCATCCATGATGCCCATTTTCAAGCTAAACCTTTTTAAGCCGAGGGCGTCCTCGACCCTGCCGAAAAGGTCGTTAGTAAAAGCCACTTCTTCTGGTCCATGTTGTTTCGGTTTAACTATGTAGATAGAGCCCTCGCGACTATTTTTTGTTGGTCCTGAATTATTTAAATCATGTATGGCGATAGCGGATGTAATCATTGCATCCAGTATACCCTCTGGCACTTCTTCACCATCTGNATCGAGTACAGCATCCGACCACATGTGAATTCCAACATTACGATTTAGCATTACACTGCGCCCATGAAGGGTGAGTGCTTCTCCGTTCGGTGTAGTATAGGTACGATCACTATTAAGTGTACGGGTGATTTCTTGGCCATTTTTTTGGAAGGATGCGGATAAATTACCTGTCATAAGCCCAAGCCAATTGCGGTAAGCAATGACTTTGTCTTCCGCATCAACGGCTGCTACGGAGTCCTCGAAGTCCTGAATTGTTGTTATGGCAGCTTCGAGAATTACGTCGGATATGTTTGCTTTATCGCTACAACCAATTGGGTGATTACTGTCTATCTTTATTTCAATATGAAGACCATGATTTTGTAGCAATATTGACCTGGGATTTTCTGGTTCTCCCTTATAACCAGCGAATTGAGGAGGTGTAAGCAGTCCAANTTCNAAATTATCAACTATGGCGATAAGCGCGCCATTAGCTACTACATATGATGAAACATCCGAATGACTTCCTTTAGCAAGAGGTGCAGTTTGATCTAAGAATTTACGGACATATTGTATAACTTTTTGGCCGCGCGTCGGGTCATAACCATCTGTGACATCATCATTATTTTCAGCGATCGCGTCAGTACCATATAGTGCATCGTAAAGTGAACCCCAGCGTGCATTTGCTGCATTGATTGCGTAGCGTGCATTATTGACTGGCACTACCAACTGCGGCCCAGCAATACTAGCGATTTCAGAATCTACATTTTTTGTATTAACGCGTAATTCCCCACCATCCTTCACCAGATATCCGATGCTTGTCAGGAATGCAGTGTAATCTTTATGATTAAGGTCTTCATGCCCATGTTTCCTATGCCAATCGCTAATTTGTGCTTGCAAAAAGTCGCGTTTTTCTAGTAGCTCGCGATTCCGCGGTGTCATGTCTCTAAGAATGCTTGAAAGTTGCTCCCAGAAGTACTCGGTTTCTAAGCTTGTTCCTGGAACTACTTCCTGATCCACGAAAGAATAAAGTTCGGCTGCGACTTTCAATCCAGCTACATTTATGCGTTCTGTCATAATATATTCCCCAATCGGTATTATGTTGCGGTATTGCCCAACGTAGGGTTGGAAATTTGCCCCTTGGCAGAGCAGGTGAGTGCTCTTTTAAAAATCGTTATTTTCAAATTGTGGCACCCAAAACGTTTTATTTAGGCCGCCCACCTTTTAGAGTTATTCTATGCATTTGACGACGTTGACCCTGGTAATCATTAATCGCTTTATGTTGGGTGCATCTATTGTCCCATATTACTAAATCACCTCGTTTCCATCGGAGCCTGCAAGTAAATTCCGGGCGCACGGCGTGATTTGTAAGATAACGTAATATTGGAAGTGTTTCTTCTGGTGTCATGCCCTCAAAATTAGTTGTATGAGAGAAATTCACATATAGGGCTTTTCGCCCAGTTTCCGGATGTGTGCGTATAATGGGATGAATTGCCTCTATAGCCTGAGATTCGGTATATGCCTTCTTCATACCGGTTAAGTTTTTCATTTTGGCATCACGACCACCAATGTTTTTCTGAGCAGAACTGTAGTGTGCCTTGACATTGTGAAGCATGGACTTTAGCCCCGGTGAGAGCGCATCGTAAGCTTTGTACATATTAGCGAACAGGGTATCACCGCCGTATCTCGGGACTTCGATGGCGTAAAGAAGCGTGCCCATGTTTGGTCTTGCCATATAAGTAGTGTCCGAGTGCCAATGAACACCAAAATTAATTTTATCTTTTTCTGTTTTTAATATTTCGATGATCTCAGGGTACCCATCTAGTCCATCTAGGAACGGGTAGATATCTGGCCTACCAAACTTGCGTGCAATTTTAAGTTGATCTTCTGGCGTAAGCTTCTGGTTTGGGAAAACTAATACTANATACTTAAGTAGCGCTTCTTTCAAAAAATTCGTTATCCGCAGGTCCAGCCTATTTGCCAGGTTCAGACCATTGACTCGTGCTCCTAGCGCTCCTGAAATAGGTATTATGTTTAGGGAATCAGCCATCTTCCTATAGTCGCAGAAGGAACTGCATCGGTCAATTCACCCCGCTACCAGCAANNTGACATTCCTCTAAGGTAAAAAAACTGTTTAACAAATTTGGGTATGAATTGAGGGCAATACGGATGGACCCGTAAAGGCTAATCGTCAGTAAGCCGAACATCACAGCTCACCCATCTGTTAAACTAAATTATAGGAACAGGTTGCTAGCAAAATTACAAACGACTTTTAATGACAAAGCAGCTTTGGTTTCGAGTTCGAAGTTGTTTGCAAATCTCTATTGCTTGAGAAAACGTTGAGTAAGGGCCGGTGCGTAACCTTTGGAAAACGCCCTTTGTACCTAAGTTTGCCTTTACAATTATTGCCTGTTTTTGACCGATAATATCGCCATGCAGTTGAAAAATAGAATCCCAGGCCNGCGACGCTATTTTGCGGGGAGAATCTTTAAAAGCGCCTAATTGTATNAATATTGCCGGGCCTTCATTTTTTTTCGGTTTTTCGTTCAATGCCGCTGTTTTCAAAACTCGGCCCCGCATTGCTTCAGCGGATGCACCTTCATTGGAAAGAATAACAGCTTTATTTTTAGTTTTTCGAAATTTAGGAGGTATAACAGCGATAGTTGTTGGTTGGCCGTTTCGGCTACCAGGTAGTATCCTCCGCGCAACAAACGGCTGTTGGTCAATACCAGCGAGCTCTTGAGGTTCTATATTATTTGGAGCGCTCTCCGGTGTTTTTTGAGCAGGTCTTTTTTCAATTAGACTTAAATTCATTNGATATTGATTTACTGAACTCTCTGAAGATTTCAAATTATNTTGTGGCGCNCCCCTCGCATGCGATGATTTTTTATCAGTAGACAGAATCTCTGGAGTGTCAGGATCGAGGCTTAATTCACGTTCTTTTGCTCTGGTTACAAAATTCTNCGCATATGCTGTTTGCTTATTTTCTTCATTGGCTTCAACTAGACGCTTTGCCTCAGCTAGCTGTTCTTCATTCATGCGCCTTGCTAATACCTTCCGGTTTTCAACTGCGACGGTTCTAACAAAAACATCCGGTTTCGGTTTCTGCTGAGCTGCCAATGTAAACCAACGATGTGCTTCAACGTCATTTTGCTCGACACCTTGCCCCTTTGCATAGAGTAATCCAACGCCAACACGTGATTTGGCATCTCCCTCGTGGGCTAATGGCAAAAACTCTCTGTAGGCGACCTGAAAATCACCACGTATGTACGCGTTGCGTCCTGCAACAAANTCTGCAGCGCTTGCCATACTCGCTACCATGCTCGGTAAAACGAACAAAAACGCTAATTTTTTCATGAATCCCACCAAAGATTATATAAAGGCACTTAATCAATACTTAATTAACAAGTACGTAATTTTTGTTTCATTACACCTTTATTTATTATAATTAAAGTAAGATTACAATAAATATTTTAAATCAAGTAAATATTTATTAAATAAAATATTTTTAAATTAAATAAACTGTTTTTTTTCAGATGGATACGATATTTCGTAGGCCGAATATAATTTCACACAATATCTCGATTATTGATTAGCATTAAGTACTTAAGAAGCACGAGATCTACTTATCATGACCTAATACGCANTATCAGGTTTCTATGGCGGAACTGAGACACTAAATGCCTTAATTCAATGATTGATAAAGCTCGAAACGAGGCTCAAATCATCATGTTGATTAAATATTTTGCTGGTAGAGGTAAGGAGGACTATCCGTTCAATGCCCGCCAAATTTTTTCGGGTGTAGCTGGCATATCTATCATATTGGCATTAGAGACACCAGCAGACTTAAGCGCGTTAACAATCGCATTCATAATAGTAGGTAGCGCGGCAATTGTGCCAGACTCTCCGGCTCCTTTAACCCCGATTGCATTGGTGCGACATGGAACAGGATGAAAACCCAATTTAAAATAAGGCATATTATCAGCGCGTGGAATAGCATAATCCATGTAAGATCCACTGATGAGTTGGCCATCATTATCATAGATTGAGTCCTCCATAAGCACTTGCCCTGCGCCTTGTGCGATGCCCCCATGGAGTTGCCCGTCGACTATCATATGGTTTATTACCCGGCCAGAGTCATCAACCCCAGTNTATCGGTCTAGGGTGAGTGCACCTGTTTTTGGATCTATCTCTACCTCAGCAATGTGACATCCATTTGGATAGGTAGGGGCATTTGCTTCATAATCTACCTCTGTATCAAGAGCACCAAGGGGTGCGGTATCAATAATTTTTTCAAGTGTCAGGGTTCGATCTGTGCCGGCAACCACGAAAAAACCCTTTTTGAATTCCACATCGGCGGGTGCGCATTCGAATTGATTGGCGGCCAGCAGACGGGCTTTTTCTATTACTGCGAGCCCGGCCTTGTGAAATGCACCGCCGCCAACTGCCATTGTTCGCGATCCCGTCGTTGATCCCGCCGAAGGGGAAATATCACTATCCCCTTGAACCATCGTGACGCGTTCTGGGCTTATTCCAAGCGTCTCAGATATCAGTTGCCGAAATGCATCAATGTGTCCTTGACCCTGGGATTGGGCTCCGCTGAATAACACAAGACGATTATCCTCATCGAAACCGATTCGTGCAGACTCTGAAGTGTTTGCTCCCGCATGTTCTAGAAAACAAGCAATACCTAAACCTCGCAGCAACCCCATATTTTCTGAAATTGAACGCCGCATCTCAAAACCATCCCAATCAGCAAGCGGCAGGGCTTTGTCTAATATTTCATTAAATTCGCCGGTATCATAGGTAACTTTGAGAGGCGTGGAGTAGGGCATATCCTCTGAAGGAATAAAATTGCGTCTCCGGATTTCCGTACGTCCGATTCCCGTCGTTTCAGANGCCATATCCATGAGGCGTTCGATAACATAAGCGGCTTCTGGTCTTCCTGCCCCTCGATAAGGGCCGATTGGAGCAGTATTTGTAAATACACATTCCACTTGAATATAAATTGATGGTATGCGGTAACACCCGGAGAGGCACATTGCAGTATTGCGTGTGGGGCTGCTGGGACCACTGGCAGACAGATATGCCCCCATTCCTTGTATTGAGTGATACCGCAGTGCTTGTATAACCCCATCACTATCCAATGCAATTTCAGCAGTAAGTTGACTATCGCGTGCAGAGTTATCGCTTGCAAAGCTTTCTGCCCGGCTAGCGACCCATTTAACAGCCCGGCCTAGGCGTTCAGCTGCACGAAGGATGACAGGGTACTCGGGATAGCATTGTGTTTTCATACCAAACCCACCACCAACATCCCCTGTTACAATGCGAAGATCATCCGGGTTGTTGAGTTTTAGTGCCAGCGAAGAAAGCTGTGAGTGCAGTGTCTTAACTCCTTGGCTGCATGCATAAAGCGTAAGCCTTCCGTCTTCCACGCGACCGATAGCTGCTCTGGGCTCCATTGCAGAAACAACAAGACGGTTATTACGTGTCACCAGCTTTACTGTATGGGTAGCCGTTCTAAATGCCCTATCGGTTGCTGGTTTGTCTCCGTCGTCCCAGTCTAATATCAAATTATTTGCAATATTTGGCCAGATTTGTGGAGCTCCGTCTAAAATAGCTTTTTCGGGGCGGACTATAGTATCAAGCGGCAAATAATCCACGTTTACAAGCTCGGCAGCATCCTCCGCCTGCGTCTTTGTCTCTGCGATGACGACAGCTACAGCTTCTCCCACATGCCTGACTCGTTCTTTCGCCAGAGGCCAGCGATCAGGGCACACAGGTCTCTCCCCGTTGCGCCCTTGGGCTATACGGGTGCATGGAATAGGGTGGATATTTTGGAGGTCATCAGCCGTATAAATAGCAATTACTCCCGGCTTGGCTAACGCTAGAGAGCTATCGATACTCGAGATTTCTGCATGCCCATGAGGTGAGCGAACAAAGACCGCATGGGCCATATTAGGAAAAGTAAGATCGGCGGTGAATTGACCTTTGCCTGTCAGTAGCCGTGCGTCTTCACTCCTCCCGGGTGCTTCAGAGCGGCCGTATTTTTCATTTTCATTCGTCATACATAAACCTTGTTACATTATTCACCGCAGGTATGTATACCACCATCCACGATGACCTAAGCGAAATAAAGCGTGATAGTGACAGAGCGCANNAACTCGAGTATTTTTTAAACGTGGTAAGATGCTTCCCCTATTAACATATAGCTTTTTAAACTTCGGAAAATAGTATCGCATCAGCATCTTTTTGTTTGTTACCAAGACCCGAAAGGGAATCGGTGGGTCGGTTGAGTAAAGGTGGCCCGAACCTGTGTGCATCAAAGCCGTTGGAATTAAATATTTGTTTGACCTTAACCTCTACACGCCGCGATTTTTGAGATCTTTTGGGGATCATGCGTGGAGTTTAAACTTTCAAACCTCGGTTCGAAATCAAATAAAATTCAAGGGGAATTTAAAATGACTATAAGTTTCGCGTTCATCGGTTTTGGTGAGGCTGGCTCCAGTGTTTCAGAGGGGCTTTTAGAGGCTGGAGTAGAGCGGATAAAGACGTACGACATCTTATTCGATGAGGAAATAGAGAGGGTTCGTTTGCACGAATTAGCGATTAAGATTGGTGTTGAGCCTTGCCACTCAATCGCTGAAGCTGTCTCTGATGTCGATATTGTATTCTCTACAGTAACTTGCTCTGCATGTCTGGATGTAGCGGAGGAGGCAGCCAAACATCTCCATCCTCAGCAATACTATCTTGATTTCAATTCGATTTCTCCNGGGAAAAAGCGGAAGGTTCGAGATCTAATTAAAACCAGCGGGGCGCGCTTCGTCGAGGGATCAGTTATGTCAAACGTCCCGGGAAAGCGACATACGGTACCTATGTTTATCGGTGGAGATGGTGGCGAGGCTTTTGTTAAAATGGTTCAGCCTTATGGTATGGATGTAAAATTTATTCAGGAAGAAGTAGGGCAGGCATCTGCTTGTAAAATGGTACGCTCCATTACCATGAAAGGTATAGAGGCGATTTATCTTGAGTGTATGCAGGCTGCTCGACACTTCAATATCGAGGATGAGGTTCTCGACTCAATTATAGAATCGATGAAAGGTATGAATTGGCGCGAGAAATGTAATTTTAACATGCCACGCACCATAGTTCATGCTCAGCGACGTTCGGATGAAATGGAAAATGTCGCAGAGACACTCAATGAAATAGGGCATACGCCTCGTATGGCTAAAGCAACTGCGGATACTCTTCGTTGGTGTGCATCACTTGGGCTGCGTGAGAAGTGCAAGCACCGTCTCGCTTCCGGATACACAGAGGTTTTGGACCTGATAGCCGAAGCGCGGGACAAAAAACTATAAAAATCTTTTTAGGGTTAGTAACAAACCGGCGCAGGCTCAAAGGCTGCGCCGGTTTATTACGATCGTGACAATTTTATATGTCTACGCCTGCAGCTTTTGCACCTGCTATGCGGCCGAAGACAGACCCATTCATAAGACCAGTGCCGCCCGCATAATTGAAATAAAACAAACCGCCTACGAGTTCTCCAGCAGCATGTAGACCATCGATTGGCCGTAGGTCACTATCAAGAACTTGCCCCTGACTATTAATGCGAAGCCCGCCGAAGGTAAATGTAATACCACATGTAATGGCGTAAGCTTCGTAGGGAGGCTTATCGAGTTTGTTAGCCCAATTAGTTTTTGGAACATCAAGTCCCTTTGTCCCGCGTCCATCAAGTACTGCGGGGTTAAAACGAACGTCCTCCATCACCGATTCATTAAATTCATTTATTGTCTTAAGGCATTGTGTGGCATCCACGCCTTCTAGTTGCTCGACCAGACCTTCAAGAGTGTCGGATTGAACCTTGGTCATTTGCCGAATTCGGTATTCATCTCTCAAAAGCTCAGTTACCTTTTGATCAAATATTTGCCAAGCAAATTGGGCTGGTTGATTGAGTATTTCTTTCCCGTATTTCGCGTAGGTATAATTGCGGAAGTCCGCCCCCTCATCTACGAAACGTTTTCCAGTCGCATTCACCATTATCCCAAGAGGGTAGGAATGCTTTTGAAAATTATCTCCAACTGCCAGGTCACCGAATTCGGGGGCGTTAAGATCCCACCCGACGGCATGACCGCCAGACCAGTTACCATAGGGCATTGCGCCTATATCCAACGCCATCTTAATCCCGGCTCCCATATTATGACGAGTGCCACGAACTTTAACGAGATCCCAACCTGGCCCCATGTAACGAGTGCGCCAGTCCGAATTAGCTTCAAATCCACCGCACGCCAGCACAACCGACTTTGCTCTGATTTCAGCGACTTTTCCGTCGTGCTTTACTTTAACGCCGAAAACTTTTTCATTATCGTATAAAAGCTCTATCGCTCTGTGCTCAAACAAGACGGGAATACCCTTCTTCTGAGACTCTTTATATTGCATCTCCCAAATACCATGGCCTCCACCCCAGAATTCAAGGACTAGCCCTCCCCAGAATTTCATTTTGCCATCAACCTCGAATGCTTGACGCTTATACATGGGCATAAATCTCATTCCATTATCACGAAGCCAATGCATGGTCTCATTTGACCTTGTTACAAGCGTTTCACAAAGCTCTGGGTCTGTACGATACTGCGTAACGCGGAACATATCATCGAAATACTGATCTGTAGTGTAGGTGCCAAAGTCATTTTTTTCTTTTTCTTCGTCAGTAAGATCCACCAGCGCGGCTACGTCCTGCAACCCGTTGTGTGCGAAACGGACCGCCCCAGCTGTATAGCGACTATTTCCACCAGCTTCGTCTTCGGTCGCACTCTCCAGCATAATAACGCTAGCGCCATGTTCGTGAGCGGAGAAGGCCGCACACATGGCAGCGTTTCCTGCACCGATAATAACTACATCATATTCTTTATCAGTCATACTTCCTCCAAAATTTGGCCCGTTTGGGATCACAACAAACACAAAGCACTTTGTGGTGGGCCTTAATATCTTTTAGCGAATACACTATTTCACGTGCTTCTAAAAGATACTATGCAAATATGCCGCACCACAGAAGCACGCCCTTTAATCAATTGTACAATCTTGTTGAATTTTTCAAGAGATATGCTGTGGTATAATTTTTTTGAGTCAAAAAACTAAAACCTAGGTGTGACCGAAGAGGATAAATNNGTAAACCTTATTTTGACCAAAAGAATCGNANGCGTTCATTTAATAAAAAGGTGTTTCATTTAAAAGTTATTTAGTTTTAATAGGAACTTTTTAAGGCTGACCGGTGAACCAAAAAACCTCAATCGTTCATGTTATAACAGGGTTAGATACAGGTGGTGCGGAGCATGTGCTTGCATCTTTAGCTCTCGAAAAAATGCGCGTTGGCGAGCACCCTTTGGTAGTGAGCTTGGTCGATGGTGGATCGCAATTTGATAAACTTCGGACTGCTGGTTGCCGCGTGATTGGTTTGGGCATGCGGCGAGGTCGGCCCAGTTTTAAAGCGTTAATGCGTTTGGTACGTATAATAAAATGTGAAAAACCCCCGGTAATACAAAGCTGGATGTATCATGCTGATATAGCGGCGTTGCTTGCGGTGTACTTGTCTGGACGGCGTTCGTGTACAAAACTTTTTTGGGGTATACGATGCTCAGATATGGATGGTAGCCGGTATCGTTACTTAAGAGGCGTTTGTTCTTGGCTATCCAAATATCCCGATGGGATAATTGCAAATTCATATTCAGGGCTCAAATTTCACACTGAAGTGCTTGGTTATAGGCCGAAGCGTACAGCTGTTATTCCTAATTTCTTCGACACCGAGCGTTATTGCTTCAGAGAATCCGCACGTAGTCGTATTCGCAGAGAATTAGGGCTNGATGAGAATGACTTTGTTATAGCTGCGGTTGCTCGAGTTGACGCTATGAAGGATTATCCGAATTTCTTATCAGCACTGGAGGAAATTGATGGGGTTACTGCACTTGCGATTGGCAAAGGAACAGAGACACTTCCAGTTACGCAAGGGTTGATAGTTCTAGGGGAACGCGATGACATCCCGGACTTATTGTCAGCGATTGATGTCCTCGTGTCTGCTTCAGCTTTCGGCGAAGGATTTTCAAATGTCATTGGAGAGGCCATGGCCTGTCAGCGTGCTGTGATTGCAACCAATGTTGGTGATGCTAATAGCCTTGTAGGCAGCGCAGGCATCATCGTGCCTCCGTCTTCACCTTTCTTGCTTGCAAGAGCAATTGCACGCCTACAGCACGATGAGAAATTGGCACGGAGTATGGGCCATTTAGGACGAGAGCGGATTATTGCTGAGTATCGTTTGGAAAGGGCTGTGGCTGCTTTCCAGGCAGTCTACGGATACTGTAAAAAAAATTAAAAATGCTTGGAAAATCATTGATAGAAATTGGTGTTTGAATGCAAAAAACCTACGGGTTTAGTTAAAAATTTATTAAGCATGAAGTGGAATGACAGGCGCCCCCCACTATTACGGCTATGCATATGTCTGTTGTAGTTCTGACTGTTAGGTTTTTGCAATCAAGAATAGTGTTACCAACCTAACATACCTGATTGACGACGAGGATCCGCGGCGCCAAATAGCCTAGATTTTTCGTCCCTGTATATAGCGCAGACTGCTCCTGCCGCACGCGTAAGTGCTGGAAAGTCCTCCACGATATGTCCGCGATTTGCAAGTTCGCTGCGAACTGTCAGAGGCACTCGACTTTCAATCTTTATTTTCCCAGGGTCTGACTCATGTGGCTCAAATGAATTGGGGTGGCTGTAGGTAGCAAAGCGAGGTGCCTCAATTGCTTCCTGCATGTCCATGCGAAACAGATTGATGTTAAGGAAGGCCTGGGTCATGGCTTGACATTGCACATCGCCACCTGGGGTGCCAAACGGCATAGTAGCTGACCCTTTCTTAATTGCTAACGCCGGATTGGGTGTCAGTCGAGGCCGTTTTCCTGGGGCAATACATGAAGCATGTTCTGGCACGGCCCAGTTTTGTGAGCCACGACCAGAGGCCACGCAACCAATACCAGGGATTATGGGCGTCTGACTAGAATTGTCACTAGGTGTTATTGAAAACGCATTTCCCTTCTTGTCGATGGCGCAGGCATAGGACGTATCGTATGAATGTTCCACAGGACCGTGCACTGTTGCTGGTGTTGGGCCACTTCCTTGTCCTTCATAACCAGGAACATTACCGAAAGGCGGCAGACCGGGAAAAGCATTTGCCATATCAATTAATTTGCGCCTTGCGGAGACATACTCTTCAGAGAGCAGGTATTCTATGGGCACATCAACAAATCGAGGGTCTCCATAGTAACGTTCTCGATCAGCGAATGAGAGTTTTATGCATTCTGCTATTGTGTGAATGTAGTCTGCCGTGTTGTGACCCATCCCTTTCAAATCGAAGCCATCCAGCAAGGACATGATCTGCAGTAGCACAGGTCCCTGACACCACGGCTGACATGTGTAAATCTCAAAATCAAAGTAGTTACGCGAAATAGGATCCTCAATCTCAACGTAGAATTCTTTCAAATCCTCCGCAGTCATTAAGCCATCATTTTCTTTATGGTACTTAACAATCGCTTGTGCTGGGTCTCCCTCATAGAAAGCTTTGTGAGCAGCTAGAAGGCGTTCCTCTCGGCTGCCTTGTGCTACACTTTCCTCATCAGCCAGATACTGGAGAGTTCTCGCAAGGTCTGCCTGTACGAAGTTATCTCCAATCTCGGGGACTTTGTCATTTGGCAAATATATAGCGGCGCTTTGCGGCCAACGACGGAGATTATCTTGAGTATTGACTAAAGTGCTATGCATCGTGGGATGCATAGCGAAGCCGTCGCGAGCGTACTTGATTGGCGATTCTGCAACCTCGGCGAAGCTCATCGTGCCATATTCTCTGAGTGCTGCAATCCAAGCAGCTGGGGCCGCAGGTATTACGCTCCGCAGTACTCCATGAGGTATTGCGCCGCCATTATCAGAGATAAACATGTTTATATCCGTAGCTTTTGGCCACCAACCTAGTCCACTGATTGATTTCACTTCATCCGTATCAGCAAGATAAAAAATCATGGGGGCTACCCCACCGACATTCACTATATCGCTTTGCAAAACAGCCAGTGCCATACCAGCCGCCACGCCGGCATCGATCGCGTTACCACCAGCCTCCAGTATTTCATATCCTGATCTTGCAGCTAAATAATGACCGGCCGAACACATGTGCCGATTGCCGAGTTGCGTAGGTTGGAAAGAAACCATTTTTTCCCCTTACTCGCGCATGTTGCGCGTAAAAATTTAGAAACAGTATGCACAAAGCTTCTTAAAAATGGAACATGAGAAGATCAATATGCTTACTAGAGCGCGAGAATTGTCCGTATCAATCGTTAAATTTCATTATGTCTTCAATCTGATCGTCGTGGTAGCCAAGTTCCTTCAAAATCTCATGAGTGTGCTCACCCAAGTTTGGCGGCAAGAAGCGAACTGCGGTTGAGGCATTCGAAAATGTTGCGGGATTTGCCATCATCTTAATTTTTCCCTCCGTCGGATGGTCGAATGATTCGAAAAAACCACTTTCATTGAAATAGGGATCCCAGAAAACATCCTCTAAAGTTCTGTAGGGGCCAGCAGGCACGTCATTTTCTTCAAGTAGCTCAAGCCATTCGTCGGCAGTTCTTCCGTCTAAGCTTCCCTCTACTATTGAATAAAGTTCACTTATATTTGTCGATCGAGATTGTCGAGAATTAAATTTTTGATTACCTATTAAATCATCCCTCCCAATGAGACTGAATAAACGGTGCCACTGGCTGTCAGTTGCAGCATGAATGGTAATATAGCCAGTCTTACAGGCGTAGGGGCGGCGGAATGGCGTGAGTATCTGTTCATGTCCGTTCATGCCCTTTTCAGGTTGATCAAAAACGCCGTGACAAAGATGTTCTGGAATTCCGTACCATACCATAGTCTCCAGCATAGGAACATGAACCTCTTGACCCTTGCCGAATTTCTCACGCTGGTACAAAGCCATTCCTATTGCCGCGGCTAAAGTTAGACCGGCAGTTTTATCGCCAATAGCTGACGGCAAGTAACCAGGCTTGCCATTGTACTGTTCCAGCAAATAAGCCACCCCGCTTCCTGCTTGTGCGGTATCATCGAAGGCGGCTAGATGTCCGTTAGGACCATCTTTGTGATAACCGCAAGATGAAGCGTGAATTAACCGTGGGAAGCGGCCTTTGAGGGAAACATAATCAATACCAAGCCTCTTTGCGGCTGCTGGACGCATGTTGTGAAGCAAGACATCTGCTGTCTCCAAAAGTTTCATCAGCGCATCAAAGGCTTGCGGCCTTTTAAGATTAAGTGAAACACTCCGCTTATTTCGGTTAAAAACCATGAAATAGGCAGCCATGTTGATATGATTTTGAATACCTGCGTTTCGGCTAGCGTCGCCGTTTTCAGTCTCGATTTTAATAACATCCGCGCCCATATCACCTAAAAATTGACCTGTAAATGGACCTAAAAGGAACGTGGTTATGTCCACTACACGTACACCATCAAGTGGACCGGGCTTGCTCGTGTCTTTCTGGTCATAAGGCATCGGAAAATTATTTCCTTTCAGGATTTGTATTAGCCTGACGCAATTCTTATCGGTGACAGCCCCACAGAACTAATATCCCTTGAGAGTGGTTTATATTTTAGAATCTATATATAATTAGAATAGCAATGGAGTTCGTCTGTGCCAACGTATTGACCTAAACAGTTTTACGTTGTCAAAAAGAGAAGTGCGAGTGTCTATGGAGATTTAATTTTTTGTATGCTTTGCCAACAGAAATGTGCACCACTCTCACCGTCATAAGAACATGCGCTATCTAGGATAAGATACGTGAAGTATCTGTGTACCTTTTTTAAAAATCACTGTCCATGGAACGGCCTACTAACAAATAAACTTTCTGGAAATTGATATGCCAATGAGAAAAAATCCATTACGCCTGAACAAATTACAATTGCGTACTCTCGCGCTTACACAATTAATGGCCAAGGATAAAGAATTGTCAGAAACTAATCCTGGTGATGATGAAGTGACTGTATCGACGGTGCCCAGTCCGGCAGGTGGCACGGTTCAGATTGGTAGCATTGCTTTTTCTGCCCGGGATGCTAGCGGCCTCAGCAACCCTGCAGTCTGGAAAGCACTTGAACGTAAGGGTATCATTCGATTCGACTCATCTCTGAGAATTGTAGTCACAGCAACAGGTCTGAATTACGATACGGGGTTAGGTGATAAGCTAAATTCGCCCACGCGAAGTTGCGGCTGTTGTGAATCGGAGGAGGACACATGCTCTGCTTGACTGTTCAATTGACCTATTTTGAAAATGGGATGAAAAAATTCGTTCATTTTTTGATCTTAATTACGTTAAAAAAAAGAGACAGATTGTTCGCAGGCATATGCTTAACCTGAGTAAGACAAAAGCCACCGGAACCAGCTAATTTCTTTAGTGAGGAAATATCTCTCAAACCCCATTCAGGATTTCGTTTTCGTAGGTAAATATCAAAATCGTTATTACTCGGTGCTGTATGCGTGCCATTCATTTTAAATGGGCCATACACGTAAAGGAGGCCTCCTGGCTTCAGTAGTGCGCCGGCATGAAATAAAAGCCCTTCCGTGGCCGCAAATGGGGAAATGTGTAATACATTTATACAAATTATAGCCGAAAATTTTTTGCCATGGACGGCTTTAGCGATTTTTNTGTGCCAATTAGCGGATCGGAGATCAAGTGATTGGGCAGGTTGTAAGTTCGGGAGGGCAAGTGTCTGTTGCCAACTATCAATACTTGCACGATGGTATGAACTGGGATCTGTTGGCCAAAAATTTAACTCGGGAAAGGCTATCGCAAAAGCTGCCGCATGCTGGCCCAAACCTGCACCAATTTCCAAAACATCGCCAGTGGAGCTCGAAAAGACTGGGTGCAGAGCCTCTGTAATAGGTTTTTTATTTCGTTCTCCGGCAGGCGTGCTGGGGCAATTCATAGATTTATATATTCAATCAGCTGTTAGAGAAAATAGAAGGAGTTTATAAAAAAAAATGAAAGAATGCACCCACAGTGATATACATTCTCCAGGGAGACATTTGAGTTTGAACTGAGAATTATAAAGGGGAGACCCATGGCCGAAACTGCGGATGTGCTCAGCCCGGAAACTGTGCACCAGAAATTTAAGGAACATGGCGTAACGCATGTAATTTGGTTGCCAGACAGCGAAACTAATTTTCTTTTTACATTACTTAATGCTGACCCGGATCTGCACATGGTTGGTGTCGGACGTGAGGGAAATGCAGCTGCAGTAGCTGCGGGGCTCTACACCGGTGGTGCCAAACCGGTAGTACTTATACAAAATACTGGCCTTATGGAGTCTGGTGACTCGATACGCGGATGGTTGAAGAGCCTAAAAATCCCATGCGTAATGATGGTGGGCTATCGTGGTTACACTCGACATGGAGTTACCACCGATACGGCAGCAGATTTTACAGAGCCATTTCTAAATGCGTTTCAAATAAAATATTATCTCGTTGAGAGCGATAGTGATGCAGATCGCATCAGTGTGGCCTTTGATGAATGCGAGAAAGTTAATGGTCCAGTTGCTGTGCTGGTTGCCGATGAATTTCACGGTTTTAATAGATAAAAGGGGTCTTTGACCATGATGGAAACAGCTGATGTTATGAAACTTTTCCTCAAATACAGAGATGATGCAGTAGTATTATCGGGTCGTGGTGGTCGTCATTGGGTTCCGATAACGGACAACGAGAAACTCGACGCGACTATGGGAGATCCCGCCATGGGCGGGCACGCTAGCTTTGCTTTAGGTATTGCTCTCGCACAGCCGAAGAAAAAAGTTGTCTTATTTGACTCAGATGGAGACATTCATATGTCAATGGGCATGCTTGCTACAATCGCGGAACAAGCCCCTACAAATTTTTACCATTTCATGCTCGATAATGAGATTTATGCCACTACGGGTGGCCAGCCTGTGCCTAATGCTAAAGTAGTCGATTATTCTGGAATAGCGACAGCGTGTGGCTACCCAAAAGCCCATTCTTATTCTGAGCTTTCGGACTTAGAGGTTGGAATGCCAGAAATCCTCGCGGAAGAGGGACCCATATTTGTTCATCTCAAGGTAGCGCCAACAATCGAAAATACTCCGATTGGTCAACGTAAACCATGGAATAATCGGGACAGGGTAAAAGTAGTTCAAGATGTTAGGGGAGAATTGATTGGTGTCTAACTCGTTGCTCCAGATATTTATTTTAATACACCAAAATGATTTAATATATTAAAGGAATATAGGATGTCTGCTAATCACATGGGTTTTTATAATATTGAAGATTTGCGCCAGGGTGCAAAACGGCGTCTTCCACACGGTATATTTGAATTCATAGATGGTGGTGCGGAAGATGGCATCGGCGTGCAAAACAACCGTGATGCTTATACGTCCCTTAAGGTTAAAAACCGGGTATTGATTGACGTTTCACAACGATCTGTTGAAACTGAAATTTTTGGTAAAAAAATCAAAATGCCGTACGGCATTTCACCTACTGGAGCTGGGGGGCTTGTGTATTATGGCGGCGAGATAGGGCTTGCTAAGGCCGCTGCTAGAATGGGTGTGCCCTGTACAGTTGCAACGAATGCATTACTGCCCATGGAAGAAATCGCGGAGGGGGCAGGTGGAAACCTATGGTTCCAGCTCTACATGTGGGCGGATAAAGAGATGAGTATGAAATTTCTCGAGCGCGTAAAAGCGACGGGTTTCGAAACGCTCATAGTCACGGTTGATGGGCCAGTTGGTCCCAACCGTGAGTATAACAAGAAGAATGGTTTTCACACACCGCTGAAATATACTCCAAAGCTAATTTCCCAGATTCTTGCAAGGCCTGGATGGTGTTATAGAGTTCTTTTGAAACAGTATCTTAATCGCGGTGCTTTTAGAAAAGAAAACTATCCGGAAGAAATTGAGCGAAGAGTGACTGTAGCATCCGAGGAGATGAGTGTAGTAAAAACCGACCGTCAGTCCTGGGAAGATATTAGAAAAATACGAGATATGTGGAAGGGCAATCTTTTAATCAAGGGGCTGCAGAGTGCCGAAGATGCTGTCCTGGCGGCAGACGAAGGGCTCGAGGGTGTAATATTATCCAATCATGGTGGACGTTATGTGGATTGTGCGGCGGCACCATTACAGGTCCTTCCAGAGACAAAAGCGGCAGTTGGTGATCGAATAAAAATAATCATTGATTCTGGAGCTCGCCGTGGCTCAGACCTCGTAAAGGCTATAGCACTTGGGGCTGATATGGTGATGTCCGGTCGACCTACGTTATTTGGAGCGGCTGCAGCTAATGAGGCGGGTGCTTACCGTGCTCTCGAAATTTTTTATGATGAAATGGATCGGGTAATGGCCCAATTGGGTCTCAACACTATTGAGGAGATTGGTCCACAGATTTTCTGGAACCCGCCCGAATGGGTGCCTAGACCCCAGCTTGGCTTAAGAGCTGCTGCGGAATAGATGTATAGCGGTTATTTTGTATCCCACCTAGAATGCGCTGGGTTTAAGTTTAGCGACTGGCTGACTGAGCTATTGGCATTATTAAATGCCATGATTGATATGTCATTAATGAAACGGTGCTGTTATTAAATTGTACTGATTGTGAGGGGTTGCTTTTATGACCGACGCTAATTTTGGTGCGTATAATATTGAAGACTTGCGGCAGAAAGCCAAAACACGAGTTCCGAAAGGTGTCTTTGATTATGTCGATGGTGGAGCTGAAGATGGCATAGCTCTGAAAAATAATCGTGATGCATACAAACAGCTTAAGATAAAGAATCGTGTTTTAGTTGATGTTTCAAAACGCTCTATCGAAACAACAATTTTCGGGAAAAAGGCCGCCATGCCTTACGGTATTTCTCCTACTGGCACTGCTGGTCTTATGTCTTTTGGTGGGGAAGCGGGTGTTGCCATTGCAGCTACGAAGATGGGGGTTCCATGCACGGTTGCACTAAATGCTCAGACGGCAATGGAGGAAATATGGGATGTGGCTGGTGATGGGAATCTCTGGTTTCAGGTTTATATGTGGCCAGATAACGATCTCAGCATGAAGCAAATTAATCGCATCAAGTCCGTAGGCTTTGAGACTTTAATAATCACCGTTGATGGGCCAGTGGGTTCTAATCGTGAATACAACAAAAAGAATGGTTTCTCAATGCCACTAAAATATTCCCCAACTTTATTTGCCCAACTTCTCGCCCGACCTGGTTGGCTTATCCGTGTACTCGGACAGCATTATCTCAAACGGGGTGCCCCAACTATGGTTAATTACCCTGAAGAACTTATTAGTCGTATCACTGATCCGATGCTTAAGCATATGCACACAAAGACTGATAATCTCACTTGGGATCATGTGATGAGAATTCGCGACAATTGGCCCGGCAATCTTTTAGTCAAGGGGCTTCACAGTGCTGAAGATTCATTAATAGCGAAGGAAAAGGGGCTCGACGGTGTAATTCTTTCTAATCATGGTGGTCGTTATGTGGACTGTGCGCCGGCACCTCTTCAACTTTTACCGGAGACACGGACTGCAGTGGGAAATGACTTTACTGTGATTATAGACAGTGGTGCTCGCCGTGGCTCAGATCTTGTTAAGGCGATGGCTTTGGGAGCCGATCTTGTAATGTCTGGCCGACCAACGCTTTGGGGCGCTGCAGTTGCCGGAGCGGATGGCTCTTTTCGAGCACTCGAAATATTTTACGAAGAAATGGACCGTGTTATGGCGCAGTTAGGACTTAATTCCGTAGCCGAGATTGGCCCGGAAATTTTTTGGAATCCGCCAGATTGGGTGCCGCAGCGGCAGAAGATAATTCGGGCAGCAGCAGAATAGCGTTGCTGTTAAATATCAACGATCTGATTGGTTTACGTAAACCATTAGCTGGCATCCATTTCAGTTTTATCTTGGCCATTATACGTCTTTCTTTTTAAATACGAGCGCAAAGATTAATGACCAATTTCGTTGCCTATAATATTGAAGATTTACGTCAGATAGCGAAACGGAAACTTCCTCGAGGTTTGTTCGAGTACATTGATCTTGGAGCGGAAGACTATATTGCATTGATGAATAATCGTGAGGTCTATAAGAATCTTAAACTTAAAAACCGCGTTTTGATTGATGTTTCAGAACGTTCTTGTAGCACTAAAATTTTTGGTACCGACCTAAAAATGCCTTTTGGTATTTCACCGACCGCTTCAGCTGGGATTACATGGTTCGGTGGCGAGATTTTACTTGCAAAAGCAGCACAACGAATGGGCGTTGTATGTACTGCGGCTACCAGTGCTGTGACACCGCTCGATGAGATTTACGAGGCTGCCGGGGGCGAGCACCTTTGGTTTCAACTCTACATGTGGAATGACAAAGAACTTCGATCGAGGTTTGTTGAGCGTATAAGAGACGTTGGCTATAAAACTTTGGTAGTTACTGTAGACGGGCCGGTTGGTGCTAATCGCGAACATAATAATCGCAATGGTTATTCGATGCCACTCCGATACAGTCCTCGTATGGCAGGTGATATTTTGGCTAGGCCTGGATGGATTTTCAGAGTGTTGTTGAAGCAGTATTTACGGAGGGGGGCATTCAAAAAAGAGAATTATCCAGCTGAACTGGGAAAAAAACTATCTGATATGAGTGTTAAGCAGGGTCAAAGTCATACCAAGCCTGATAGTCAGTGCTGGGACGACATAAAACGCATTCAAGATATATGGCCGGGAAACTTGCTGATTAAGGGTCTCTATAGTGCAGAGGATGCGGTGCTTGCAGCTAAGCACGGGCTCCATGGCGTTATCCTCTCAAATCATGGTGGCCGGTACGTAGATAATGCGCCATCTCCGCTGCAGATCACAGCTGAAACTCGGGCAGCTGTCGGCAAGAATTTCATGATTGCTATTGATTCAGGGCCGAGGCGCGGTTCTGACATAATAAAAGCTATTGCTTGTGGAGCAGATTTAGTGATGTCTGGACGTCCAACGCTCTATGGTTGCGCAGTGGCAGGTGAGGATGGCGCGTATCGAGCGCTAGAAATTTTTTATGAGGAAATGGATCGCACAATGGCCCAACTAGGATTGAACAGCATATCAGATATTGGTCCTCAAATATTTTGGGATCCTCCACATTGGGTATATCCGTGAAATTAACGAGCCATGCGGCAAGGTGACACTAATTATTTAACGATCGTTCCATTAGACCGTAGTATTATAGCCTCTGGGTGATTGGTGGCAGGTCGTGATATTTCAGTAACCACGCGATGGATCAACAATGTTTCTCAGCTTCTCATTTTTCCTCCACCGCCTTAGATTATCACAAAATAATTCGGTTATCGCATCTTCCCAATTTACGGCGTCACCAGCTGTGTGAGGAGTAATAATTACATTCTTAGTAGTCCAAAGAGGATTGTTGGAAGGCAACGGTTCATCAGCGAAGACATCAAGAGTTGCCCCAGACAGATGCCCGCTTCTGAGCGCTTCTAATAGTGAGCATTCGTCAATAACATGACCTCGACCCGTGTTAATCAGATAGGCACCNTTTTTTATGGAATTGAAAATATCTGTGTCAAAAAATCCGCGTGTTTCTCTGGTCAGTGGCAATACGTTCAAAATAAAATCTGCTTTCCCCAAAGCGTTTCGCAGATCGCAGTTGCTNACTACCTCGTCTGCATAACGACACGGGGACGGCCGTTTGCGTACCCCAATAACCTTCAGTCCAATAGCTTTTGCTAAACGGNCTACCTCTTTTCCAATTCGTCCATATCCTACAATTACAAGAGTTTGTCCGACGGCCGACTCAAGTAATTTTTTATCCCATTTTTTTTGCGACTGACGCTCTGCCATTCTGGGAAAACCTAGTTTCTGATTTAAAATTGCCCAGATTGTATACTGGGCCATTATCTCGGCATGGATGCCGGATGCATTGGTGACTGTTACGATAGTTGGATCCCATGGTGTCCAATGGTCTACCCCTGCTCCAGATGCCTGTATCCATTTTATGCTCTCACAATTGAGAACTGCTGAACGGGGAAATTGATCTTCCTCACCTGTTTTAAAAGCAAAAAAAACTTCTGGTTTTTCCTTTTTAAGTAATTGGGGAACCTCGGAATAATTATCGATTAATATGAGAGGTAAATTTGGGAAGTGTTTTTTGATATTTTGAGCAAGTGGTTCAGGACTTTTATGCAAGAGTACGGTTTTAGGTAGTTCCTTTTTCATATGGAGGGCGCCTTTTTTGTTTCCAAAATGCCGAGCTTGAGGCGTAAAGCGAGAGTACTCGCCAGTCCTGCGGCCGCCATGACAGAAAGTAAGCCAAAGAAATAACGAAAACCATCAATTCCTTTGAAATGATCTAGAAAAAGGCCGGCTATAATATGGGAAAAAATGTCGGGGGTGTAGGCTAGTGTCGACACAATGCCTACAGTAATACCGGTAAGAATTATCGGTATTTTACATTCTTCCATTAATGCGAAATAGATCGCTCTGAGAGCAAAAACCATTATTGAGATGACTGCTACTTGTGAAAAAAGAAATTGATATGTGTTAGCGTTTGAAGGTGCGAACAACAACGTGCCGTAAAGAACAATTAACACAAGAAACCCGATTGCTATTCCACGACTTATTCCGATCCGATCGGCTACTATTCCAGCTGCTATTGCCGCCGCCGGGCGTAACCAGTCGCGAAATACTCCCAGTTGAGCCCCAAACAGTTTTGTTTCTCCTAAGCCTCTTTCGACGTATGCCGGAAAATAATATGAGCCCGTATAAATAAAGTATGCAAAAAAAATAATAACGGATAGCAACCACACTTCTGGAATTTTAGCAGTTTTTTTAATTAAATTTGCTGTATCTCTTGTTCTGCCCTTAGGTCGTGTTGTATTTGTTTCATCTCTGGCGAGTATAAGCCAGACTGCAAGCCCTGCTAAGATTGGTGTGATCGAATAAACTATTGCGACGGAGGTTAATCCAGCATGTGGATCCGCATTGCCATTTGAAAATGCGAACGCCGCAGTCGCTATTGTTACAATCAAGGCGGCGACAACTCCACGACCACCTTCAAGCAGTCCAAAACTTGCGCCTTGTGTCTCCGGTGTTCCCCATAAGCGTGTTGCCTTCAGTAAAGCGGCCCAAAATGTGAGGATCGAAGTTATACCCCAAAAGGCATGTAAAATGAGCAATTGTGTGAAACTAGGAATGGTAAGGATATAAAAACCACCAATCCCAGTAGCGATAAGAGATGTGCTTAATAGAGTTCGAATTGAAAAACGGTCAGCGAGCCAGCCGCCTGGGAAATAGCAGGCTAGCGCCAGTATGCCGAACATAGAGCTGAGAAATCCAAGCTCAGTACTCGATATTGTGAAAACTTCTTCAATTGAAGTTTGAAATGTTTTTCGCATATAGGGCAATAAGAATATAGACTCACCTGCAAGCATCAGGCAGCCCATCGTCAGCCATCTGCGGATTGAGTCAGTCATGAAGGGAATTTATTCTTTAGTGTTTCTACTTGTTCGTCGGTTAAGAAGCTTGTGTTAAGATTCTTNAGCATTAAAAATAATTTCGCCGTCTCTTCTAATTCTTCAGTAGCGTATACGGCGTCCTCTAGTGACGCACCAGCGACTACCGGGCCATGATTAGCAAGTAAAACTGCGTGGTGCTTCGATGCCATCTCGCGCACGGCATTTGCAAGTTTAATGTCACCCGGCGGAAAATAGGGTATTAGTGGAAGGGTGCCGATTCTCATTACATAATAGGCGGTAATTGGCGGCAATACATTTTTTGGATTTATATCTTGAAGACAGCTAACTGCAACAGAATGTGTTGAGTGAAGGTGAACAACGGCTCCAGTTCCTGGTCTCATCTCATACATGGCACGATGGAGAAAAGTTTCTTTTGTAGGTGGGTCACCGTTTATTAAGACACCATCATCGTCAAGTTTTGAAATCCTGCTCGGGTCTAAACATCCCANAGTAGAGCCTGTGGGTGTCATCAACCACCCATTATCAACGCGTACGCTTATATTTCCTGATGATCCAACAGTCAGACCACGATCATACATAGATTTTGCAAGGCGTGCTATCGCATCTCGTAACTTAGTCTCTGAACTCATCCTAGAACCTTAAAAGCTTTGTTGAAAAAATCTATGTCACCAAAGTTCCCTGACTTGAGCGCTAAAGAGATTTGTGTTTTGCCGATAGTTTCAGTCCAAGGTACTCCATAAGTTATCTCGGGCCCTATTTTTAAGGCACTTACATCGAGAGCTTTAACTACCGCACCTGAAGTCTCGCCGCCNGCCACTATGACACGGTCGGCGCCTTTTTTGACCAGCTGTTGGGCGATTGCTCCAAATATTTTTTCTAAAGATCTACCAACTTCAGACTTGTTATAATGTTTTTGAATTTTGGTCACGGCATTTGGGCTGTCGGATGTGTATATTAAGATAGGAGTGTCAGGCATTTTTCTTAAAGCCCATTTAACAGCTTCACGCACAACTGGTTTGCCTTGCATAACAGCTTCTGGCGCGATGCGAAGTGCGGGGAATTTTTCTTTCCATTTCGCTATTTGTTCTATCGTTCGGACGGAGCAGCTTCCCGCAAGTACAACTCTAGCTCCATTCTTCATCGGAAACGTAGGCGGAACTGCTTCTTCTATTAATTTGGCTTCCCTAAAAATACTGGGCAGTCCAAGCGCTATGCCAGAACCACCAGTGATGAATACTAGCTCTTTCGACGCAGTCCCAATTGCCAACAAGTCTTCATTATAAATTGCATCTACAATTGCATATCTAACACCATTTTTTTGTAGTTTATCGTACGCTTTGTTTATTGCATCGGGTCCTTTAGCAACAGTCTGATGCTCTATTAGGCCAATTTTTTGAGTTGTTTGGCGGCCAAGAANACGTAAGAGATTACTGTCAGTCATTGGAGTTAACGGGTGATCACGCATGTTAGATTCCGACAAAAGATCATTGAATACAAATAGATTGCCGTTATATACCGTTCGCCCATTTTCTGGAAATGCAGGGCAGACTATTGTAAACTTTAGGCCAAGCTCTGCTTTCAGTGCATCCGCGACTGGTCCTATATTTCCCTGGTCAGTGGAGTCAAAAGTAGAGCAATATTTAAACAGAAATTGCTTGGCGCCTGCGGCCCGGAGCCATTTTAATGCATCGATCGATAAGGAAACTGCCTTTTCTGCTTTCATAGTCCTGGATTTCAGCGCAATCACTACAGCCTTCGCTCTGCCGATATCCATCTNGTTTTCTGGAGTGCCAATCAATTGGATTGTGGGCATGCCTTGCTGCACCAGCATATTTGCTAGGTCCGTTGCACCTGTAAAATCATCGGCAATGCATCCCAAAACAATGCTCACGGGTCGTCCCCTAAAATTTTTTTGAACTTTTTTCGCTAGGCCTCTTTATNTGGAAAATCTGATGTAAATAAGCAAAATTACTTGATGAATATAGACAACAAAATGTGTGATTCTGGTATGAAACTAGTTTTCGAATTAGAATACAGACACTATAGTAACAGGCATGAGAAATCGACAGTTACTGTCCGCAAAAATCTTTGAAGTTTGTTNCTACGAAGATTAAATAGTGGATATTATCAAACGGAAATTCAATCCATTCTTCATGGATGCTACTAAGCAAAATGTCTATAAGAATATGAGGAGGTTAGATTCACCCTATGGCTAGTGACTCAGTTGTGCGTTTATTTTTGGCTTTAACTCTTATGCTTTTGCCTTCCTCCGTGGCCGCTGAGGTTTGGAGAAGCGATTGGGGACCTGTTACTGTCAAAGCTGACGGTGCGACCTTCGTGGGTAGGTACAACAAGCCTATGGGAGGTATCGTAGTTATGCAACATAGGGGTAGTGGAAACTACTCTGGATATTGGGCAAGAGCTTGTACCAGCAAAAAACGTTATCAGATTCCCGCGCCGTTATTTTCAGCTGAAGGCAGCTGCCGTGAGCGGCGGAAAAATGCCTATGGAAAAATGACGAACTGTTGGGGGTTAATATCCGGAGCAGTAAATAGTAGTAACACTAGATTTCAGGGGACTTTCATGACTTGTAATGGTAAGCGGCTTGGGCAATGGCGAGGTTGGCGATAAACCCAGGATTTGAGTTTTATAGCGTTGCTGTTCTCACCACTTTTGAGGAATCTCGCAAAAATGCCATATTTCGACAGGTTTCTATTAAGNTTTCTGTTTTTTCTTTACCCAATATCGGCTGACAGAGATCCCTAGTTTTGTTATCTAGTGCACTATCTCCAAGCGGGTTTTCCAGGCTGCCTACTACTTGTTTAATCTCTTTGGATAATGAGCGCCCATCTTTGGTNGTAATGTGAATGGCCATTGCGCTTGTAGCAATGGACGCATCAACCTCAGCATGCACTTTGTCTCTTAGTGTTCGCGTCAATGGATCGTTAACGGCGGTATCGGAAAATTCTTTCTCTCCACCTTTGCCGTGCTGAAGAGCAACTGCACAAGCGTGATAAATGCTAAATTTACCCTCTAAGCCTGTCATTGGCCTCTTCTTCCCAGTAAGTTCAAGCACTAATGGATTTACTCTTAAATCNACCCGTTCGATCTCATTTGGTGAGAGGTGGTGTTCATTTTTTAATTGTACACAACCGTCTATCCCCGGATGCACAACAACACCGCACGCATAGGGCTTGTAGCTGTTATCCATAATCAAGAATTTTTTTCCAAGGCCGTTGGTTGCAAGGCTAAGGTCGTGGTTGCTCGAAGTNACATTTGCCCAACCTCGTTTTGCTTCTATCCCCTGTTCCGAGCTCGTAAAACCGTTCTTAGCAAGCATTGCCGACATTAATCCATTTTTTGCCGCATTGCCGATATGAAAGCTCTTGCACATTGAGCCAAACATTTCTCGCATTCCAGAGCTTTGTGTCGCTGCTAGTCCGAACGCCCAACGTGTCTGCTTTTCAGAATTTTGAAGTAAGCGACTGGCTGCTGCCGCTGCGCCAAAAATACCGGCCGTACCAGAAATATGCCAACCAACATCGTAATGATCTGGCGAAACCGCTAATCCGAGCCGGCATGTAATATCAACCCCTAGAATTAGGGAGTGTATCAATTCCCCCCCGTCTATATTTCCATTTTCAACAAGTGGCATTATTGCCGAGAGGACAGGGCCGGCAGGGTGAATGGCAGTCGCCAAGTGTGTATCATCAAAATCAAAAACATGACTAGATACACCATTTGCTAATGCAGCATTCAGTGCATCCGTTTTCTCAGCTCGGCCGAAAATAGATGCATTTCTATTTGCCGCCGGCATAGTCTGAAGTATTATCTCTACTGATTGGTGTTTGCACCCACCGACAGCCACGGCCACCCAATTTAAAAGTGTGCGGTGCGCTTCATTGATAACATCATCGGGTATATCTTCAAGACGTGCTTCGATGATGTACTCGGCAAGAGCCGCTGTGATAAGTTCATTATTCATATCGATAGATATCACTTGTGTTAGTACTCACTTTGTTCAGCAGAGTTCGTGTTTAATACATCTGGGTCTGTCAAAGATCCAATAAAATTCATCAGCTGTGATTTATCCGACTTTTCATTTCAAAATAGGCGCAAAAATCCAAGATTGAAAAGTGATAGTAATAAGCTACTAGAAAGTATTTTTGGTATGCCCTGCGCATGAAGAATGGATTTCTATGTATTGTAATGAATACGGGCATCCGTTGTGTAAAAATCAATTGAAATCGTTATTGGCTCTTCTTATTCCCTATCATTGTATTTTCTATCAAGGGAGACACGCTTAAAATCCGAAAATTGCTAATACAAATGTGTGGTTTTTATCTTGATCCATATCCATCGTTTTCAAGAAACTTTAAAAAAATGAGGCTTTCGAGTTTCCTGAGATGGTAAACTGTTCTGAAAGAACTCGAGCTTGAAAAAAATACATAATAAAGGGGGGGGGATTTATATGCCGAGGATTGCAATAATTTCAATAATGTTGGAGGTAAACTCTTTTTCGCCGGTTACGAAAGAGGAGGACTTTCGAAATTCCTGTTATTTGGTTGGCGATGAAATACTTGAGGAAGCTGCAAAAGCTGCACCAATTCTAGCCCGGGAAATTAAGCCCTTCATTCAGGCGATGAATGAAAGTGGTGCTTGGACCCCCGTACCGACTGTTTGCACTTACTACGAACCATGGGGGCCGATTGAAGAGGGATTCTTCAAGCGGTATCTTGCGGAGGTACGATCAATGCTGGAAAATGAAGGACCATTGGACGGTATTTATATTTGTAATCATGGTGCCATGGCTGCTACCCATGACGAGGACCCGGATGGTGAATTATATGAAATGGTGCGCCAAGTGGTCGGTCCGGACATCCCCATAGTAGTTACTGTGGATCTTCATGCAAATATTTCCGAACGCATGATGGATAATGCTGACATTATTATCTCCTATAAGACTAATCCGCACATCGATCAGCCAGAAAGAGCAGTCGAAGCAGCGCATATTTTACGTCGAATGTTGGCTGGTGAGCAGTTCTCGAAAAGTCTGCTGCGTTTGCCAATCACGCCACCTTCAGTGAGGCTCTTGACGGGATCTCAGGGTACTTATGCTGATGCTATTAGGGAAGCCCGCAAAGCAGAGCAGGAAAATGACGGACTGGTGAGCGTATCAGTTGTGGGTTCATTCTCATTCGCAGATTTATCAAAGTGTGGGATGACCATAATCGCTTATGGTCAAGAAGAAGCGGCGAATGATATTACAAAGAAGCTCGCCAGAGACATTTGGGAAAAGCGGGATGACTTTCGAGTTGAACTTACATCTATCGATGAGGCTATTGAAAAAGCTGTAGCCGCCGGTCGTTCAGGGGGGGCAAAAAAGATTTGTTTGGCTGATGTTGCTGATAATCCTGGTGGCGGAGGCTGTGGTAATACGACCGGAATACTATTACCCCTGATTGAGTCAGGCGCTGAAAACGTGTGTTTTGGTTTGTTTTCAGATCCGGATGTTGCTGCAGAAGCGCATGAGAGGGGGGTGGGCGCTGTATTCGAAGCGGTTTTCAACCGTAAGCCAGCCTACGAATTCACACAAACTTTCGCCCGCGAGGTCGAGGTTTTGCATTTATCGAATGGTTTTGTTGCAGGTCGTCGAGGCTGTCGAGCTGGACGTACCATGAAATTGGGTTTGAGTGCAGCCCTGAAGATGGGAGGAATTACCTTGCTTGTGATAAGCAGGCGGATGCAGATGTACGATCCCGCTTTGATCGAAGAGTTTGCCCTTGATATTGCCTCATTTTCAACAGTCGCACTTAAATCACGGGGGCATTTTCGCGCAGGATTTGATATTTTTTTTGACGATGACGAGATTCTTGAGGTCGATGCCCCTGGGCTCACGACACCTGTGCTTACACGCTTCGATTGGAAAGCGTTGCCTCGGCCGTGTTATCCCATTGACGAAGACACAACATGGGATCCATTAGTTAAATAATGGACTGAATGTTTGCGTCTGTGACGACTTTGCACCCGCTATTTTTTCTTTTTACGCTTTGCCTTGCGAGCACAATATTCTTGGAAACGGTCGGCTAATGCACGCGAAGCATTAGTTAACACAGCCATATCGGAACCGACTGCAACAAAACTAAAACCCCAATCGATCATTTGCTTCGCTTGGGTTTCATCCCCAGTAAGATACCCGGCTGGTTTGCCTGCTTTTTTACAGGCATTGACAGCCTTTTTTATCATCTTTTGCACATCTTTTTGGTATGGGTTACCAATATGGCCCATTGAGGCAGAGAGGTCTGATGGGCCCACGAAAATTCCATCCACGCCCTTCACTTTACAAATTTCTGGTATGTTTTGTACCGCTTCAACCGTCTCGCATTGAACTACCACGCAAATTTCTTGATGCGCCTTTAGATAATAATCAGGCGTTGCACCATAATTATTCATTCGCGCTAGACTCATGACACCTCGAATGCCATCGTTTTGTGGATACCTTGTCGCTGCAACCGCTTGCGCTGCCTCATCCGCATTCTGGATCATTGGAAAAAGAATAGTCTGTGCGCCTATGTCGAGTACACGTTTAACTATAACCGGTTCATTCCACGGTACGCGCACCATTGGCTCAGCGTGCCCCTGCTGGGCAACTTGCAGCTGTGTAAGAACATCTCCAAGTTCGTTAGGAGAATGTTCCATATCAATCACGGTCCAGTCAAATGCCGCAACCTGTGTGAGCATCTCAGCTACCAGTGTGGAACGCAGACCCGACCATAGCCCGATTTGAAAATCACCGCGGCGGATGGCAGCCTTAAATTTATTTTTCCGAAGCTTCATTTGTTTTCCTTCCTTGTTCTTAGTGATGTAATTCGGGTTCGGGTATTGGATCGGTAGATTGCAAAAAGTCGAAGTCACACCCTTTATCTGCTTGTTGGATGTGTTGTGAATACATCCAACCATAACCACGGAGATAATGAGGCTTTGGCGGCTTCCACTCAGCGCGGCGGTCCGCTAATTCTTTTTCGCTCACCTCCATGTTTAGAGACCGACCAAAAATATCCAATGTGATCAAGTCTCCATTTTCCACTAATGCGAGATTTCCTCCAATGAAAGATTCTGGCGCTACATGTAAAACACAAGTGCCGTATGAAGTGCCACTCATGCGTGCGTCAGATATGCGGACTATGTCACGTACACCAGCTTGCAATAATTTTTTTGGAATTGGCAGCATGCCCCATTCAGGCATGCCTGGACCACCGACTGGTCCTGCATTCTTCATAACTATAACGCTTTCAGGAGTTACCTTGAGGTCTGGGTCATCAATTCGTTTTAACAGGTCAGGATGGCTTTCAAAGACTACAGCGGGCCCCGTATGCTGATGAAATTTGGGGTCGGCAGCGGTATGTTTGATTACAGCTCCGTCCGGGCATAAGTTGCCTTTAAGCACGACTAATCCTCCCTCTTTGGACATAGGGTTTTCACGGCAACGTATAACTTCATCATTATAAACTTTGGCTCCTTCTATATTCTCTCCCAAAGTTTTGCCATTTACCGTTAAGGCATCAGTGTGCAAGAGTTCTTTGATCCGATTTAGCAAACCGCGAAGACCTCCAGAATAATAAAAATCCTCCATTAAGAATTTACCTGAAGGCTGAATATCAGCGAGTACAGGTGTTATTCGAGAAAGTTCATCAAATTTTTCGAGACCTATACCGAGCCCCAATCTGTGCCCGATCGCAAGTAAATGTATTGCGGCATTGGTTGACCCGCCGAGCGCCATAACCGTTGTTATGGCATTTTCCAAGCTTTTTACAGTAATTAAATTTTTTGGACACATATCTTCCCACACCATGTCAACAATACGTTTGCCGCAAGAAGCCGACATTCTGGCGTGATTCGAGTCTGCTGCTGGTATTGAGGCCGCGCCAGGTAGCGTCATGCCAAGAGCTTCTGCAGCTGAGGTCATGGTTGAAGCGGTTCCCATTGTCATACAATGGCCCGGCGATCGAGCTATTCCGTCTTCAGCTTCATACCACTCCTCTTCTGTAATGGTTCCAGCTCTAAGTTCATCCCAAAACCGCCAACTGTCGGTTCCACTGCCTAGGAATTGACTTCGATAATTTCCTCTTAGCATTGGCCCTGCTGGTAAATAAATAGCTGGGATATTCATACTTGCTGCTGCCATGAGAAGAGCCGGTGTGGTTTTATCACATCCGCCCATAAGAACAGCNCCATCAATTGGGTGTGAGCGCAGAAGTTCTTCTGCTTCCATCGCCAACATATTTCGATATAGCATGGTTGATGGTTTAACAAATGGTTCAGATAAGCTCATCGCTGGCAGCTCAACCGGGAAGCCTCCTGCTTGCCATACACCGCGTTTAACATCGTCAATACGGTACTTAAAGTGTTGGTGGCATTGGTTTATATCAGACCAAGTGTTTATTATCGCAATCGCTGGCTTATCATGAAATTCGTCTGCGCTGTAACCCATCTGTTTGGAACGCGAACGGTGAGTAAATGAACTCAAGCTTATCCCTTTGTACCACCGTTGTGAACGCAACTGTTCGGGCGTTATTCGTTTTTTTGCCATTATTTTTCTCCCCGGTTTGAACCTACGGTAAGCGGGAAGGGCTTGTATTGCAATGGCTCATGGTTGAGATTGCATTGTATCGTCTGCTTAACAAGGGTGGAACTCAAACGGAAACTTTAAAAAGGAAACGATTTTAATGACTGGTATGGTTCAAGACAAGGTTGTCGTCGTAACAGGAGCGGGGCGGGGAATAGGTCGCGGCTTTGCGTTGATGATGGCGGCGGAAGGCGCGCGGGTTGTGGTGAATGATATTGGAGCAGGAGTTGATGGTGAAGGTGTTGACGGTAGTCCTGCAGATGAAGTGGCAAATCTAATTATGGAAAAGGGAGGCGAGGCAGTTGTTTGTCGCGATAGCGTAGACAGCGCCAAGGGAGGTGAACGTATTATTGAGGCAGCACTGGATAATTTTGGTCAAATAGATGCGGTCGTAAATAACGCGGGTATATTACGCGATACTATTTTTCACAAGATGACAGAAGAAGAATGGTCCTCGGTTATCGGCGTTCACTTAAATGGCACCTTTTTTGTGAGCCGCGCTGCTGCCCCACACTTCAGAAAGCAAAGTTCCGGCTGTTTTGTTCATATGACCTCTACTTCCGGTCTCATAGGCAATGTTGGGCAGGCGAATTATTCTGCAGCCAAAATGGGTATATTAGGGCTTTCGAAGTCCATAGCTCTGGATATGGCCAGATATCAAGTGCGGTCAAATTGTATCTCCCCGTTTGCATGGAGCCGGATGATTGGTTCAATCCCGACTAATACCCCAGAGCAATCGGAAAGGGTCGAAAAGCTAAAGCAAATGACGCCAGAAAAAATTGCACCAATGGCGGTTTATTTATGCAGTAAAAAAGCTGATGAGGCCAAGGTGACCGGTCAAATTTTTGGCGTCCGCAACAATGAAATATTCTTGTTTAGCCAAAATAGACCACTTCGCTCCGTTCAGCGTAGTGAGGGGTGGACCCCTGAGCTTATTTCCCAACATGCTATTCCTACTTTTAGCGCACACTTTTACGACCTTTCAGTTTCTGCCGAGGTATTCAGCTGGGATCCTGCATAAGAATACAAATTGAAATGTTAATGGCTTGGTCCGCCCAATTTTTAGAAAATGAAGTTTTCCTCGGCCAAGTGTTCGATCTTTTGGGCTTTTGACTATTTGCACTTGTCTTCGGGATATGGACATATTGATTAGAACGGGCAATGTTTCTTGCCTATAAAGGTAAAGGGGGTTCTTGTGGCAGATCAAATGGCAGAAAAAGATTTCGGTGGTGACCTTGACGCGTTGATGGTCGATAAAAAAGATAACGTAGCAGTTTGTTTGCAGGATGTGGGAGACGGCACGCAGGCCGCGNTTNGACTTGGCACAGACAATATAATCATTACTTCTAAAGGAGATATCCCGAGAGGCCATAAGATCGCTATGAAGGATATTACAAAAGGCGAAAAAATAATTAAATACGGCGAAGTCATTGGGCAAGCAACGTTAGATATTTCAAAAGGTCAACATGTCCACGTTCACAACGTCACCGACTGAATAGACGGTAAGGGAGAATATAGATGGGTAAAAAAGAGTTTTTTTTTGGTTTTGAGCGGGATGATGGCAGCGCAGGCGTGCGCAATCGTGTTGGCATAATTTCATTGATGGATAATTCCAATGGACTGGCATTAAAAATCCATAACAATGTTCGTGAAACCGATCTGGTTACAGATCTTTTCGGAAGAAAAATGATAGGAAGAAATCATGAAATGCGCATGAAAGCCATTCATGGTATGGCAATGAATCCTAATATTTGTGCTGTGGTACTAGTAAGTCTACACAAGCCTTCCACCGACGCATTTGCCGGCCCAATTGCCGCTGCGGGTAAGGATGTGGAATGCATCGCTTTTCAGGAATATGGGAGCACATTTCGCACAATTGAAGCGGGGACCGTAGCGGCGGCAAAGCTTGTTCGAAAACATTCAACACAGCATCGGGTTGAATTACCTCTTTCTAAGCTAATTTTTGGTTCGGAATGTGGCGGGTCAGATTTTTCAAGCGGACTTTCCGGTAATCCGGCGCTTGGCCATGCTGCGGATATGTTGATGGATGCTGGCGGTACAGTGGTACTTTCCGAAACAGCAGAAATCATGGGTGCTGAGCATCTGCTTGCTGAACGCTCGGTGAACCAAAGCGTTGCGGCTGCAATCGTCCAGTCAATTGCTGATATGGAAGAGATGTCAAGAATGGGGGGTGTTGAGGATATACGCAAGACTAATCCCTCGGCTGATAACATCAATGGGGGACTGACTACTCTTGCTGAAAAAGCCCTAGGTGCAGTTAAGAAGGCGGGCACAAAAACTCTACAAGGCGTTGTAGACTACTGTGAGCCGATAGTCCCAACCCCCCCAGGCTTCTACTTCATGAGCACGCCAGCTCCTGCCTGTGAGTCAATGACCGGCTTCGCTGCAGGAGGTTGCCAAATCATAGGTTTCAACACTGGGCTTGGCCAGCCATCATCACATCCCTTCACCCCGACGATAAAAGTTAGCGGTAACCCTCTGACTGCGGAACGTGGATTTGATGATCTTGATGTGGATGTTAGCGATATAATGCGC
Source organism: Rhodospirillaceae bacterium (assembly GCA_002711555.1). The sequence continues at coordinate 57,956 of PARQ01000017.1, forward strand.
GGGCAGATGTCAATTGAGGAAGGCGGAGAGAAAATCTTTAATGAATTGATTTCAGTGGCTAACGGTAGGCGCACATTTACTGAATTATTTGATACTGGCCAGTCGACTATTGGTGTAGCTGGTGCGAGTTTCTGATTGGGTATGCCTAAAAAGAGCTAGTCGGGAAAAATGGAAAATCTAAGTTTTGTCCATGACAAAGCGTAACGTCCAAATAACTTTCATCGAGGTTTGTTGCTCGTGTTACAAAAACTTTGGTGCTTAAAAATCGACAATCTCCGGGCAATTTGTCGTTATATCCGGACTGATTGAAAGTGAATATCTAGTCGAAAGTTGGCTAAAAGGGGCGGCTGCCAGCAATTTGTGTCCGGTGCATGACACGTCTTTGGTTTTTATCAAATGGATCACGGCGATGCATTACGCATCTGTTATCCCATAGCAGAAGATCGCCTACAGCCCATTGATGACACCAGGAATATTTCTTTTGTGAGGCATGTGCCCACAGACGGTCGAGAAGATACTCACTCTTTTCGTAAGATAGGCCTGGTACGTAACTGTAGGGTCGGCGACCTAGGAATAGAGTTTTGCGCTTGGTCTCAGGGTGGGTCCGAATTATCGGGTGATGTGGCCCAGGCGTCTTTGTAGGATCTTTTTGATCCGGAAAGCCTGGACGTAAAATGCCAGCGCTGTTGCGGCTTTCATCATGCACAGCGCACTTATCATCGATTTCCCTTAACATCTCCTCAGAAAGATCCTCATAGGCCAGATACATGTTGCTGACGCATGTATCGCCGCCATTAGGTGGTATTTCTCGAGAATAAAGTGCGCTTCCTAATGGTGGAATCGGCTTATAGGACATGTCAGTGTGCCACATGGCTTCTGAGTTTCCGAGACTGTGATCAAGCCGTTTGTCATCCATATCGACATTCATCACCTCTATAATCTCAGGATGTTTCTCGGTAAGGGGGGTAAACGATGTCCGATTAGGGCTTTGTGGTGTGCCAAAATATGAGGTGAAGGTGATATGCTGTTCTGGCGCCAGGTCTTGTTGCCGGAATAGTAGAACGAGATGGGTNTGCCAAGCTTGAATGAGGCTTACGATTATCTCAGCTGAGAGTTCTTTGGAAATATCAATATTTCGTATTTCAGCACCGATCACAGTTGAGCATGGCACAACCTCAAGGTCACCTAATTTATAAGGGTGGAGAAAAGCATCACTGTCAGGCATAGCAAATCCATCAAGTTATCAAGGCTCTTGTATTATTACTCGATCATCATTACTCCACAAGCTGTTGTAGAGCCCCATCTACAATAACCCTCAGACGAGGCATACTTTTGCCTTAACACTCGGAAGTAGATGAATATCATGGGAAAACAAATTGAACAGATCGATGCTCAAACTCTAAAGTCATATTTTCATGATGGCGGCGAAGTCGCATTGTTAGATGCACGTGAGGAAGTACCGTTTGATAGCCGCCATATATTCATGGCCTCCTGTGTTCCAATTGGCAGACTTGAGTGTTTAGTGGATACTTTGGTGCCACGACGAAGTGTGCGCGTGGTTTGGTGTGATGATGGAGAGGGGTACGCACAATTAGCCGCTGAACGAATGTCATCTCTCGGTTGGTCAGATATTCAAGTTCTGAACGAAGGATTATCGGGATGGGAAAAAGCAGGCCATAGAATTTACAGTGGGATGCATGTTCCCAGCAAAGCGTTTGCAGAACTAATAGAATGCGATGTTGGGACACCGCATATCTCGGCTGATGAGTTGAAGGCGATGCTCGACAATAAGTCAGATGTGGTTCTTCTTGATACACGTACCTTTGAAGAGTATCACGGAAATAGCATCCCAAATGCAATAAGTGCTCCCGGTGCCGAGCTTGTTTACCGGTTTAAGGACATGGTTCCTTCATCAGAAACCAAGGTTGTCATCAACTGCGGCGGGCGTACGAGAAGTATTATCGGTGCCGAAGCTTTGCGTGTCGCAGGTTACCCGAATGATGTCGTCTCACTTGCTAACGGAACGCAGGGGTGGCACCTCGCTGGCTATGACATAATCGATGGTGCGACTAGAGCTGCTCCGGAAGTATCGGCTAACGGTCTGGCAGGTGCGAAAGATGCAGCTAAACGGGTNGCAAAACAAGCAGGTATAAGGGAAATAGATCTGGCAACTCTTTCGAATTGGCGGAAAGAAAATGAAATAAGAACACTCTACTTATTTGATGTAAGGACCGCGAAAGAATTTGAAGCAGGGCATCTGAAAGGGGCTAAGCATATAGCGGGCGGGCAGCTTGTTCAGGAAACAGACCGACATTGTGCAACTTGGGGCGCAAGAGTAGTGCTCATTGATGATACATCTGTGCGAGCTACGTTTACGGCTTATTGGATGAAACAAATGGGCTGGGATGTGGCAACGTTTTCAACAGATGGAAAAGACATCGAAATAGAGACAGGCATATGGTCTCCAAATATACTTGGGTTAGAAGATGCTGGAGTTAATATGATTTCAGCAGCTGAACTGAGGAGCTCAATGGATGCAGAGGCTGTTCAAGTAGTGGACCTTGCTATGAGCAAAGAGTATCTCAACGGGCATATTCCGGGCGCCGCGTTTGCCCTAAGGAGTCAGTTTCCACGTGTCATAGGCGACTTGAGTAATTCTGGCACCCTGGTTCTCACTTCTCCTGACGGGAAGCTAGCGCGGTTAGCCGCCGCGCAACTTACCCCACCTGCGAAGGCGCTTGCGGGTGGAACCAATGCATGGGTATCTGCTGGCTTTAAAGTGGAGGCTGGGCCTGAAAGAATGTTGAGTGAAGCCCTTGATATTCGTTTGAAAGCCCGGGAGGAGGAGGTGAATAAAGAAGAGGCCATGAAGGCATATTTGAATTGGGAAATTGATTTGGCAGAACAAATGAGAACAGAAGACGATCAACGCTATGACATCATACGTAGATAGTGCGCACAGGGGTTTTTGGTATCATTGTCTGTGGGTTACAGTCTCCAACGTTTTCAGAAACACTGAGCAAATTGTGCGTCTTTGGTTGGGATGGTAGTGTGTTTTAAGAGGCACCGTCTCAAAATGACCTGTATAGGAAAATAATATGACTGATGGCCCTATCATTGAACGAATTGAATTTATTGCCTTCGAAATAAATATCGAGAATATGTCTTCTGATCCAGCTGGGTTTGGGGTGTCATACACGCCTGGGAAAACCGGCACGCACCTTCGGTTTGGGGTTCGTATTTATACTGATACAGGTGTAATGGGGGAATATGTTCCAGGCCGAAGCCGTGTCAGGCCCATAATGGCTGCCGCGGAGGCTCTCGCTTCGCGCCTAGTGGGGAAGCCAGCCCTAGCCCGCACCCAGCATTACAACACCATGCGGCGACTTACAAAACATATAGGCGAAGTGGGTATCGGTGCTATCGATATTGCGCTTTGGGATCTTGCAGGAAAGCAATACGGTGCATCCGTCAGCCAGATTTTAGGTGGTTATCGGAAACGACTGCCCGCGTATGCTAGCACATTAGGCGGTGATGAAGAGGCGAATGGACTTTCTAGTCCGGAGGCTTACGCGGACTTTGCCGAACAATGTTATGAAATGGGTTATCGAGCTTACAAAATGCATGGTTGGCATGAGGGTAACGTCGCTCGGGAAACTGCGTTACTAGAAACAGTGGCGAAACGCGTCGGCGACAAGATGAAAATTATGTATGATGCTTCTAATCATCTGGCAACATTGGCGGATGCTATCGAAATTGGCCGGGTGTGTGATGCATGCGGTTTGTATTGGTATGAGGACCCCTACGGTGATGGTGGAATTTCAATTCGAGGCCATCAATCTTTAAAAAGTTTCGTAAAAACTCCGGTCTTAATTACGGAGCACATTCGAAACCTGGAAACGACTGTTGACATGCTTGTTGCTGGAGCCACAGATTTCGCGAGGGCAGACCCAGATTATGACGGNGGCATAACCGCTTGTTATAAGCTCGCGAATGCGGCAGAGGGGCTGGGCATAGACACTGAAGTGCATAGCTGTGGACCCGCTATGAGACAACTGATGGCCGCCTGCCGCAATTCAAATTTCTACGAAGTAAACTTGGTTCATCCACAAATGTCCAATGCATGGTCTTTGCCATACTATGAAAACGGTTATCACGACCAATTAGACTGTATAGAGCCAGATGGAACAGTGGGTGTGCCGAGCCTTCCTGGAATGGGTGTAGAGTACGACTGGGATGCAATAGAGGCATCCTCAATTGAGACACGTGTAGTAAAATAGGTGCCCGTTAAAAATAATCCGCGTGGGTTTTCTCAAAAACGGCACAAAATCTGATTGCTGACTAATTGGTGGCAAAAATCAGTAGAGTTCTTTCGGAAGACGCTCCTTGTAATCTTCAACGTATTGTTTAGCGTAAGCTTCATCCCCTCCATCGCGGAAAGCGGCGAAAGTACCGTGGTTTGGGACATTCTCTGGGTGGCCTTGGCCAGCTTCGGACCAGAGGTCGGCGCGTATAAAAGCTTTAGGGCAATGGCTAAACGCTTCCTCCACTTTTACGACAAGGACAGTCTTTGGCGGCCTATCATTGACCAGAAAACGTTGAAGCAAATCAGGTGCATTACTAACATGAGCCGTGCCGTTAACCCGGTAAGTTGAATTGTTGCCTGGGACTAAAAAGATGATACCGATCTNTGGATTTTCAATAAGATTGGTAATCCCATCAATGCGATTATTGCCAGGCCTATCGGGTATTAATAAGGTCTTTTCATCTAAGATATGAACAAATCCTGGTTGGTCACCTTTTGGCGAAACATCAACGCCATTAGAATTAGCTGTTGCCATCATAATCATTGGTGAAGCCTCTATCATGGCTCGTCCTGGTTCTGTTATGTGGTCGGTTTGCTTGCGGATGGCGGTATCTTTCGGGCTTTTATAAATCTCGCGTAACTTTTCTGCGGTGTCGAGTTTATAGATGTTATTATCTTCGGAAACGTTCATTTTTCAGCTGCCATATAATTGGGATTGCCACATATTAGAGCGATTGGACATTTTATANTATGAAAATATGCNCTTCTATTGTTGTCAAAAAAATATCATTTGAATGCCTTTAGGTAAGAAATTATATCCTCCAGGTCCCTTGTGCTTACGCGTCTGCCCTTACNATGTGTTGTGTAGGGGGCACATGCTGGGTATCGCATGCTTGTCTGATAAGAAAAACATTCATTTTTTAACAACTTTTTCCGATAGTAATCAAACCATGAGCCGTCGCGTTTACTTATAAATTGTCTCAATAAATCTGGCGTCCATCGTACNCCATGCTTCTTCAGGAGCAATAAATGAGACGAATATTGTGTATCAGTGCGAGCCGCAACCTCGCGACCTATGACGTGGCGAATATGTGGGCCGGTTTCTTCAGACTCCTGTCTTAGGCTCACGGAATGACAAAAAGAGCACTTTTTACTAAAATACCATTTACCCTTCCATCGATTTCCCGCGTCCGCTGTGCTGTGGGTTATCGTCACTATAAAAGCGATTATGGCAAAAATATTTTGATATCGTTTCATTGGGTTTCTGTAGTTAATCACATAAAAATGAGATGATTTGTGAACTCACCTACATCAACTAAAGATTTAAACTTATTGCTGTGAAGATGAGGCTTTATTTGCATGTCGAGATATTATTACAGCGTCCAATGCCAATAAGCCCTTTTTCAAAACCCGAAGTGGATTTATTTCTATTGTTTGTAAGACATCCTTATGGGCGTATGCATAGTTGGAAAGCTTTGCAATTGCTTTAGCAAGTGCTTGCAGGTCTACTGGCGTTGTCCCGCGCGCTCCCGATAAAACTTGAAAACCCCTTATTTTCTTAACCATCTCCATTGCTGTTGCTTCGTCGAGAGGTGCCAATTTGAATGCTATATCTCCAATGGCTTCTGCGAACAAACCACCCAGTCCAAACATAACCACTGGACCAAAAAGAGGGTCATTCTGAATACCCAAAATTGTTTCAACACCGTCATCGACCATNTCACTTATTAAAACTCCGTCAATTGTTGCTTTAGGCACTGCAGCTTTGGAATTATCCATTATTTTTTCAAATGCATCACCAACCATTTCAGCGCCAGAAACACCAAGCTCTACACCACCAATATCTGATTTGTGCAAAATATCGGTTGATACAATTTTAAGTGCGACAGGTTTGTCGATGTTTCTAGCAGCGGAAATTGCTTCAGCCTTCGTATTTACCAAGACCTCTTTTGGTGATCCAATTCCCAGTTGCGCAAAAATTAATTTTGCTGCAACCTCGTTGATTCTGCCCTTGGGCAGCGCAGGCGCGATTACCTTAATTGCAGATTTTGTTTTTTTGCTGACAAAACCTTTTCCGATAGCGCTTACGGCAGCAATAGCATTTACAGCGCTTGTNGGGTCTTCAAGTACCGGGATGTTACATTCTTCAATTTTTCTTCGGTTCTTTGCTGGGCCCATAGCACACAAGATAAAAAGACGATCAGGAAATTCTCTCCTGACAGGCAGAAGTGCTTCGATAATNTTAGCAGTTAATAAGTCGGAATAAAGTAAGGAGGAGAAGAATGCTATCACGCTGTCGTATCCACCCTCTTCAAAAATCGCCCGGACATATTCTGTTATTGTTGGAAATTCATTGTACACCTGAGCTGTAAAATCGACAGGGTTCTGGGGGCCGGCAAAAGGAATAATTTTTTTAAGTCTTTCTTGCGTGACCTTCGGCATTTTCGGCATGTTAAGACCTGCATCTGCGGCAGCATCCGCCATTAAAACGCCTGCTCCTCCCGAGATTGTTGCAACCGCAAGTTTATTTCCCGCCGGCCATGTGCCAAAGCTCAGCAGATAGGCAACATCAATCAATTCCGCCGCCGTGTTAACGCGATGAACATTGAATTCTGCGAAGACAGCATCATAAACTTCATCAACGCCAGCTAGCGAGGCGGTGTGAGAAAGGGCGGCTTTAGCACCCAAATCGGTTCTGCCTACTTTTTGAATAACTACTGGCTTAGATGCTTCAAATGCCATACCCAAAGCTGCCTTTAGTCTCTCGCCATCCTGACAGCCCTCCATATAAACGGCAATAACTTTAGTCTCATGGTGCTGGGCNAGGTAAGCAATGCAATCGGCTACGTCGACATCGACCTCATTGCCTGTAGTTATCATGTAGGTAAAGCCTAACCCGCGTTCGCGACCCAGAACAAAACAATGGCTTCCAAATGCGCCAGACTGGCTCACCAAGCCAATATTTCCAATCTGTGGTTCGCCATGGAGAATGGATGTTGAGAAGGTCGCATAATAGCGAGATTTTGTATTGAAATACCCCAAGCAATTGGGCCCTAAAATTCGCATCCCATAATTTTCAGAAATTGCTCTTAGGCGGTTTTGTTTGTCTTTTCCGTGTTCGCCCATTTCGGCAAATCCAGATGTGAATGCGCATATTGATTTGACACCTGCAGCAGCACATTCTTCCGCTATTTCGATCGCAATTTTGGCGGGTACAGCCATAATTGCGACGTCTATTTGTTTTCCAATATCACCAATCCTAGCATATGCATTAAGGCCTTGTATTTTTCTATGTTTCGGATTGATAGGGAAAATCTCGCCGGAGTAAGCGTAATGCTGCATATACCTAATTGGCATGCCGCCTATNCTGCTCTCATCTTGAGAGGCCCCTATAATTGCGACTGTGCGGGGATTTAATAAAGGCTCCAGACTTGCTACTGGGGCTCTAGGTTTATTCATGTGGANNTTTTGNTCTTGTAAGGTTTGTCACCCANGACTTTCCGTCCCAACGCAAGATCATCAGGTCGTTTCATTGAAAAGGTCTTTTCGACAGATGTATAATCCATGTAACCCAAACGAGCCAGCGGGTTATAGCGCGTAACGTCAACTTGACCATCTACGATAATGTNNTCGTTNATATGAATACCTACGACNTGACCAAANACAACACCATGCTTAAACTTAGGNTTNTTGGTTGGTAAATCGANTGTTTTCCAATACTCACATTCNAAATGAGCCGGGGCTTCNTTTACTCGAGGTGGTTTNACTTTTTCTGAGGGCTCCGNCGTNAGTCCGGCCATTTCGAGTTCGTTTACATCTTTTGGTACATGTTTGGCTGTCAAATTCATAGCATCGGCCAACTCCGTCGAGACGATATTGCAAACNAATTCGCCAGTTTCTTGTGCGTTGCGCCAGCTATGCTTCATAGGATCGTCTTTTAAGCCACTTGATGAAAACATCACATAACAGGGGAAATACGAGACTGCGTTAAAGAAGCTGTAGGGCGCGAGGTTGACGACGCCATCTGCACCTAGAGTGCTGATCCATCCAATAGGTCGTGGAGACACGAGTGCTTTAAAAGGGTCATGAGGCAGGCCGTGATCTCCTTTAACGTCCGGATCGTAAAACATATTATANTTCCTGGTTGGTAGTTTTCTAATTGCAAGCATAAACTAGCCGTATGGTGCTGAAAACAAAAGGTTAAAAAGGTTAGAAAAACTTNCTTGCAATGAATCACAACTAATATTAATCAATCGATTGAACTAATNANATGCAANGGTAGCAAAANATGCAAAATTACCTAAAGGGTGGGGAGGCATCAAATGGGCTGCATGGTCGGTCAAGCGGCGAGAAAAGCCGCGCAAGAATACTAAAGGCAGCTGGCCAACTTTTTGCTGCACGTGGTTTTGACGGTGTGTCAACTCGGGAACTTGCTGCCGCCGCCAGAGTAAATATTTCTGCCATTACATATTATTTTCAGGGTAAGAATGGTCTTTACCAATCTGTGCTCGAACAATTAGTTGACGATACGGCACCTCTCTTCGATCCAATGATATCAAAGTTGGAACACGATGTTGCCGATGCTGGTGCCCGACGGGAAGCGTTAGCGGAAACGGCAGTATGGTTTGTTGGCGCATTGTTGTCGGGCATTTTGACGGATCCGAGAATCCGTTGGCAGATGCCATTAGTCATGCGTGAATTTCAACAACCTTCGTCAGGATTCCAATTTCTTTATACTAAACGTATTGAGCCAATGCATAATGTTATAGCAAAACTAGTTAGTGCTGCGCTCCAAATAAACCCAAAAGAGATTGAAACTAAAATAGTTACCGCCACCATAATTGGACAGTGCATGGCATTTGGCTTTGCGAGAGCGGTTATTTTCGCGCGGACCGGCTGGCAAGACTACGACGAACATAATCGTCAGCAAGTAATCGAGATCGTATCATCCGGCATATTGCGTACACTTAACCTGCCTACTACCCGCGGAACTGCCAAATGTTAAATCCAATCTCCTTTTTCACCAGACTGATATCGGCACGTTTGCCGAGATTACGTTTTGTTAAGATTGGTTTGCCTTTATTTATACTGTTCGCAGCATTTGGTGTTGTTGCCCTCCTGAAAGCAACCAAGCCTGAGGTCAAGGCTAGGCCCGTCGTAGAAAAGCAATGGTCTGTTTCAGTTATAGAGGCACAACCGGCTGATATTAGACCACGACGACGTTTTTATGGGGAGATTACCGCAGGTCGTGAAGCGGAACTCCGAGCAGAGGTACGTGGACGTGTGATCGCGGTTAATGAAAAATTTATCGATGGGGGAGTAGTATTAAAGGGTGACTTGCTAGTTTCTTTCGATCCTTTCGACTATGCAGCGGAAGTAAGTGAGCGTGAGGCGGAGTGGGTTGAAGCTAAAGCACGTTTATCCGAACTCAAGGCAGATTTTGAAGGCGCGGTAGTTTTGCTGAAGCGTGATGAAGAGCAGTCACGCTTGAGGGCTCGCGACGTTGCGCGTCGTGCGAAACTAATGAAAAGGAAAAACGTGTCCGAGAAAAATTTCGATGATTCTAAATTAGCCCTTAGTGAAGCACGGCAGCGAGTTACGGAGCGCACCAAAACAATAGCCAAGCTTAAGGCGAATATTGAAAGCCAAGAGGCAACAATCAAGAGGCGTGATGTTGCTTTACAACGCGCGCGACGAGATTTTGCAAATACAAAACTTTTTTCACCCTTCGATGGTTTTCTCACTGGAGTGGGTACGGCTGTTGGCCGATATGTATCTATTGGGGATAGAGTTGCAAGACTGATTGAAGCAGGCAGGTTAGAAGTCAAGTTCCAGGTCGGTAACAGGCAGTTTGGCAGACTCTCGAAGTCCAGTGATATTGTTGGAAAGTCAGTGAGGGTTTTCTGGCGCGGGGGAGCATCTGAAACCTTTGATGCAACAGTAGCTCGTGTCGAGAGTGTGGTGGATGCAGCGACAGGTGGCGTGAATCTTTTTGCGCGATTGAATGGACTCGACCGGCGCACGAAACTCCGGCCCGGAATATTCGTTGAGGTTTCTTTGGAAGATCGTCCATATCTGAACGTAGTGCAGTTACCAGAGACTGCGCTGCACGATGATACAATATACGTTATCAAAAATAATCGATTACAGGCTCGTAAAGTTAAACTTGCAAGCCGTCTTGGCGACGAAGTTTTAGTTTCCGGAAAAATTGAGCGGGGTGACCTTATTGTAACCACTAGTTTCAATGAAATCGGACCCGGTTTGCGAGTTACGGTGCCCTAATGCAATCAGGTGCAGGGCCAATAGGTATATTTGTGCGTCACCCCACCGCAGCCAATTTATTAATGGTTGTGATGATTGTGGCTGGCTTGTTTGCCCTTCGTCAGACTAACACCCAATTTTTTCCTGATTTCGGAATAGATTGGATTTCCGTTTCGGTGGATTGGCCGGGAGCAAGCGCCGAGGATATTGACGATAATATTGTGCAAGCAATAGAGCCTGAGGTGCGTTTTCTTGATGGAGTAAAACGGGTTCGTTCAACCTCAGTTGAGGGAGTTGCAAAGATATCAGTGGAATTTTTGCCAGGGACGGATATGCAGGCTGCTCTTGCAGATGTAGAAACGGCAGTTGGTCAAGTTTCTACACTTCCGAAAGATAGTGAAAAACCCGAGATCAAGCGCATAGTACGTTATGACACGATAAATCGCATTGTTATTTCTGGCCCTTATCCAGAATCATCCCTGAAGGCTATCGCTAAGGGTATACGCGATGATTTGCTCGATCGTGGCGTAGATAAGGTGGATATTACTGGCGCACGTGACGAGGAAATATGGGTGGAAGTAGCGCCTGAGCGGCTTCTGGAATTAAATCTAACGCTGTCCGATATTTCTGAGCGCATACGTGGGGCTTCGCAGGACCTTCCATCAGGAAATATCTCAGGTGCCCTAAAAAAAACAATACGTTCAATCGGTCTAGAAAAGAGTGCGGCTGGAATCGGGCGTATAGAAGTGCGGTCCCTAAAAAATGGTGAAAAAGTATTCCTAAAAGATATTGCGGTTGTGCGCGAACGTTTCTCGGAAACTCAGCCAACGCTGGAGCGGAAGGGTGTTCGTGCCATAGAACTTCACGTTCAAAGGGCAGTAGCCGCTGATGCTCTTGAAGTGGCTGATCGAGTAGAGAATTACCTGAAGGATTTGCGTCCTACATTACCACCGAACCTTCTGGTCGAAACCTTTGATGTTCAGTCAGAATTGATACGGAGTCGCATTGCACTTTTACTCGAAAATGGGTTTACCGGCCTAATTTTGGGAGTGTTAATATTGTTTTTGTTTCTCAGTGTCTCAGTGGCTTTCTGGATCTCTATTGGCATTCCGGTGGAAATCTTAGCTACGATTGCGGTTATGCTTGCGTCTGGTCAATCGATAAATATGGTTAGTCTTTTCGGCATGATAATGGGGCTGGGTATTGTCGTCGATGATGCGATCGTTGTTGGAGAACATGCTGATAAACAGTTGCGCTCTGGCCTCGGCCCAATAGAGGCTGCCGAGCTTGGAGCAACCAATATGATAGCTCCGGTATTTTCCTCGTCGCTAACTACCATCGCTGCCTTTATGCCACTTTTCATAATATCTGATGTGATAGGTGATATTATCAGAGGCATCCCATTGGTTGTGGTTGCGATGATTATCGCAAGCTTAATCGAATGCTTTCTAGTGCTCCCGGGGCACCTACGTGGGGCATTTGCAATAGC
>PARQ01000018.1 GCA_002711555.1 Rhodospirillaceae bacterium
AGTTCATTTTATTTTGCCAGCTTCTGGCTAGGCGCCAAGGATTTTCAGGCAGTATCAGCACTCTACGCATTGTGCAGGAAGGTAGACGATATAGCTGACGAAAGTGCTTCAAGCAGCAAATCATTCAAGCAACTCACTCATGTTATCGAAAGCATCCAGGCGAATGACTTATCCGATGAATACGTTGAACATCTAACGTCTATTAGCCCACCAGTCGATGCTGAAATATTTACTCATTTGTTATTAGGTGTAAGAAGCGATACCCAACCAGTGGCTATATCAGACGAAAAAGAACTTTTACAATATTGTTACCGAGTAGCAGGCACTGTGGGTTTGATGATGTGCAATGTTCTCAAAGTAGAAGATCCGCGGGCACTAGCACATGCAATCGACCTGGGTATTGCAATGCAATTAACCAATATTGCTCGTGATGTCAGCGATGATGCAAAAATTGGACGCCGCTACCTTCCAGCAAAATGGGTGAAAAATTGTAAGCCCGCTGAAATCTTATCCCCCTCAGAAGAACAGGTAATTCTTATACAAAATGCTGTGGAACGATTGCTTGTTTTGGCAGAAAAATATTATGCTTCGGGCTTTATTGGCCTTCCATTTTTGAACTTCCGAGTGCGATTCGTAGTGTTGGTAGCCGGCCGAGTTTATCGGAGGATAGGAACCAAGGTTCGGAAGTCTAAGTTCAATGTTTGGGGCGGGCGTATTTATACGACTAAAATGGAGAAACTATACGAGCTCATAGTGTCTAGCTTTGTATGCTCTGCTGCTCCATCAATACGGTGTTATACAACAGGCCACAACAGTACTTTACATGAGGCTCTGAGAGGATATCCGGGAGCCAATACTGAGGGATAGATTTATTTGATGGTCTGGATACATATCGTAGGTGGCGGTGTTGCAGGGCTATCGTTAGCAAGCGAGCTTTCGAAGCATCCGATTTTACCTGGCACAGTTGTAGTTAGTGATCCCAATATTAATGCCCGAGATGATCGTACCTACAGCTTTTGGTCCGACCGTGACTGCTCAAATTTCTTGCCCGGGACAAGCCAGTATTCAAAATGGGTGGTCTCTGCAAAGAATAGAAGTGTAACGCAGACTGGCACAAATTGGCACTATTATAGAATTTCGGGTCGCGCCTTTTTCGAAAAATGCAAGAAGGTTATTGAGCGCCATCCCCAATGTTTTCTAAATAATGAGGCTGTAGTTTCAAAACCTTCAGCGAAGTATGTATTCGATAGCCGGCCCCCCGCCCCAGATCGTTTTCGCGCCTATCAAAGTTTCGTGGGAATAGAGTTTAAATGTGAGCACAATTTTGCCATGGATATCGCACTACTGATGACGAATATGAGAACAGAGGACTCCGGATTATATTTTGAGTACATGTTGCCAATAACCGACACAAGTTTGCTTATTGAAAGTACCTATTTTGGTGCAATGCCAGGAGATATGAAAAATCTCGAAAAAAATTCGCTAGAATGGATTAAAAATAATAATCTTACCGGACAAGTTATTCGAAAAGAGCAGGCGCATATCCCAATGGGACTTCGCCCTAGCACCAATGATGATTGGGGTATTCCAATCGGGGCTCGTGGAGGAATGACCCGTGCCTCTAGTGGCTATGGTTTTATGAATATGCGTTCCTGGGCAAAAATAACAGCCAAAAAACTTACGTCTGGACAACCAATAACCAGATATCGGCCGCCTTTGCTTGAAACTTGGATGGACCTACAACTTATAAAAATCATACAAAAGAAGCCCCAACATCTGCCGAAAATTTTTTTAGATATGGCACAAAAAACAAAGGGCGATGACTTTGCTTCATTCTTGACCAAAGCGCGACCTCTCAATGCGCTGCAGGTAATTACTAGCGCGCCAGCAAAGCCATTCTTAAAATCAATCATTCAAATGATTCAAGAGAAATGATGTATTGGGAATATACAGCAATAGCACTAATTGTCCTTGGCGGACTACCGCATGGCGCGCTAGACCCTGTTCTGGCGAAAAACGCCCGCATTTACTCTACTAATTATGGTTTCATAGTCTTTATCTGTGCTTATTCATTCATAGGTATATTGACAGCACTTTTTTGGATAAAATTACCTTTTACAGGACTCTGTTTATTCATCCTTATATCGGTATATCATTTTAGCAGAGACCAAATTTCTCTAATGCAGGGTATTCCATATGCCACGCTCATACTGGCATTGACGGTCTGGTTTTGGCCTGCCGAGGTAGAACAAATTTTTAGAGGTTTAATTTTTGGAGAAGACCCTAAATATATTATTACAGTAATCCATTTTGCTGGCTATTTCGCTGTTTTGTCCTTACTTCTTGAGATCAAAAACTGGAATTCACAAATATTATTTGATCTACTTATGTTAATGTGTTTGGCGGTTTTTTTCCCTCCTCTAATTTATTTTTCCCTTTATTTTGTTTTTATTCACAGCGTGCGACACATCAGGCACGAATTTACCCTGCTGGATAGCGGAAGACAGGGCGTCGCCGTCAAAAACATGGTTACTTATTCGGTGCTAACAATATTATTTGCGGTTATAGCTTACGGCTGGTTTTCCTCAAATGAAGATTTGACCGATTTGCACTTCAAAATACTATTTATTGGCTTGGCGGCAATAACGGTACCCCATATGCTTTTAATTGAATTATTAAGGATGCTTCGAGTTAAAGTGACCCCAGCTAAGTTCAATTAAATCCCATATGTTTCGTCCGTAACGCCTTGAAATCGTCCGAGAACGTAAAAACCCCAAGCTACTTGACCCTGCTTGTTAGTCTCTATTTGATACATATCAGCACCTGTCACAAATATTGGAGTTTGCTAATGAATCGATTTTGTTATGAATAAGGCCAGGATTGATTTCTCAGCCCCGCTTGTTTCCACAGCCTGGCTAAGTGCTCATCTTGAAACAGATAATGTGCGCATCATTGATGGCACATATTTCCTTCCAAATATTCAGCGTAATGCAGCTATTGAATATGAAGCCGAACATATACCCGGAGCCTGTTTTTTTGATATTGATGACATAAAAGATCCGCAAAACAATTTACCTCACATGATACCACCGGCCGAAATTTTTTCTTCAAGGGTCAGGAAGATGGGCATCAGCGATAGTGACTATGTCGTCGTCTATGACAGGCTGGGTGTTTTTTCGTCGCCAAGAATATGGTGGACCTTTCGGCTCTTCGGCCATGAAAATATAGCTATCCTCGACGGCGGACTTCCAAAATGGCTTAGGGAAAAATTACCGGTCACTGATCAAAAATATTCACCAAAAGATGGCCATTTTACCGCCCATTTGAATACGAAATTTTTACGGACATTTGACCAAATTAAAGCAAATTTAGACACCAATGAGGAATTAATAATTGACGGAAGGCCTGCTGGCCGATTTTCTGGTGAGGTAGAGGAGCCACGGCCGGGGCTTGCTTGTGGTCATATCCCAGGCTCAGTTAATCTAATGCCTACACTTTTTATGAATCCTAAAACCGGAGCATTACTTTCAAAACCTGAATTACATAATGTGTTTGTTAGCGCAGGTATTGATCCAGAAGGCCCCATGGCTATGACATGTGGATCCGGAGTTGCAGCTGCCACTCTTTCTTTCGTAAGATTTCTAGTAACCGGAAAGATAGCACCCGTTTATGATGGGTCGTGGACCGAGTGGGGAAGCACAGAAGGCGCCCCAGTAGCCACTAGTCAATCTTAATTCGATTTTTAAAAATGATCGATGGTGCAACAAGTAGTCTTACCGTCAGAGTAACATACTTAAAAATGACTTCGCGCCCCATTGGTATTCTTCAACCAGCACCTGAATTAAACTCTGAAATTCAGCTTAGTAGGGTTGAGAGCCCTTCCATTAACTTCTATCGTCATATTTACGCGGAAGTGGGGCTTCCATGGCTCTGGTACGAACGTACTGAGATGCCAGATGCAGAACTTATTAAGATTATATCTGATAATCGAGTTAAAATATATGTTCTTTACGTTAACGGAGAAGCCGCTGGATTCGCAGAACTCGATTCCAGACAACCACCAAATAACGATTCGCGAGACATACACCTAGCGTACTTCGGCTTAGCCAGCAGATATATAGGACGTGGCCTTGGCACTTTCTTTATAGACTCAATTGTTGATATAGCCTGGGCTAACGATATACGCCGAATTTGGCTGAGGACTTGCTCTTTAGACCATCCTGCTGCGCTACCAACTTATCTAAAAGCAGGATTTGTAATATACGGTCGTGAAACCTGTGTGATTGAAGATCCGCGCACGCGGAATATCATACCAAAGGTGCAAACGATGAAAAAAAATTAAACACCTAATAGGTCAGAAACATATTCACCAAGCGCCATGGAGCTGGTGATGCCAGGTGACTCAATTCCGAACATATTTACTAATCCGTCAATGCCATGATCTTTTGGTCCAGAAACCATAAAGTCGGGAAGCGCAGTTCCTGGACCATGAATTTTTGGCCTGATGCCGGCATAGTCTGGACTGAGAGAGTTATCTGGCAACCCTGGCCAATAGGTACGTATTGCATCGTAAAACCCCTGACACCGAGATGGGTCAACCTCATAATTAAAATCAGAGCCACCCTCAAGCCACTCAACATCCGGCCCAAAACGAGCTCTTCCACCCATGTCAACAGTAATATGAACACCAAGCCCACCATCACGGGGAATGGGGTACACAAGTTTCGAAAAAGGAGCTTTACACGATAAGCCGTAATAGTTTCCTTTAGCAAAATATTCCTTTGGAACGCTCGCTGGCTCTAATCCGTTAATTTTTCTTGCCAGAGCCGGTGCTTTTAAACCAGCGCAATTTATTACACCGTTGCAATGCAGATCCATTGGCATTTCACCACCAACAGAGAGCTCGATATAATCGGATTTGATAGTCCCCGACAAAACCGGGCTAAGGAATGCTATAACAGCACCCTTCTGCTCGGCATCGCCCTGTAACGAAAGCATTAAAGAATGGCTATCAATTATACCGGTGGTCGGAGAATGAAGTGCCCCAACGCAACACAATTCGGGTTCCATTGCTATGGCCTCATTGGCGCGAATAAGATCGAGTGGTACACCATTCATTGAGGCTTTCTCTTGAATACCTTGCAATAATTCGAGCTGAGTTTCATCAGTAGCAACAATCAACTTCCCACAGTTACGATGAGGAATACCTCTTTCTTCACAGTACTGGTAGAGCATTATTTTGCCTTCGACGCAGACGCTGGCCTTTAGTGAGCCAGGCTCATAATAAATACCAGCGTGTATGACCTCCGAATTACGCGAACTGGTTCCAGTGCCTATCGCATTTTCGCTTTCTAAAACGATCACCTCACAGCCACGGAGAGAAAGAGAACGGGCTACGGCTAATCCCACCACCCCGGCACCTATCACTGCATATTCAATCCGATCAGCCATATCTATAGTTTCCTTATGCACCAATTGCGTAAAATCTGTTAGAGTAAGAAATTCTGTTCCTATTTGTGTCAACACCCCTTTGGAATGAGCATATAACCGAATTCGGAGATGATATGAAGGACGATACTAAAATAATTCACGCTGGCCGAGCCCCTTTTGATCATTATGGCGCCGTAAACACACCCGTTTACCATGCCTCGACGATTTTATTTCCAACTATGGCGCAGTACCTCGCTCGGGGGACTGATCCCAATGTGAAGGTACGTTACGGATTACGAGGCACGCCGACCTCGTTTGCACTAGAAGATGCGCTTACAGAACTCGAGTCTGGCGCCGGAACAATTTTAAATCCATCCGGATTACAGGCAATTACAATGGCTTTCATGGCGTTTGTTGAGCCCGGAGATCACGTTCTTGTAACTGATAATACATATGCACCATGCCGTTCTTTCTGCGATAATTTCCTTTCCCGTTTTGGAGTGACTACTGAATACTACGATCCGCTCATTGGTGCAGGAGTTAAAGACCTTTTACGTCAAGATACAAAGTTAATTTGGACTGAGTCACCTGGTTCGCAAACATTTGAGATTCAGGATATCTCAGTCATCGCAGATATTGCTCGCCAAGCTGGCGTTGTTTCCATAATAGATAATACTTGGTCATCCGGTTATTTTTTCAAAGCAATCGAAAATGGCATAGATGTATCTATTCACGCTTCTACAAAATATATCAGCGGTCACTCGGACGTAATGATGGGGGCAATAATTTGTAATGAAGCCACTTATGAAAAAGTTAAAGAAACTACAGACCTATTTGGGAACTTCGCCGCACCGGACGATGTATATCTTACACTCAGAGGTTTACGAACTATCGGGGTGCGAATGAGCCGCCAGCATACGAATGGCATTAAAGTAGCGAAGTGGTTAGAGGCGCATCCGCTAGTTACGAAGGTTATGCATCCAGCACTAGAGAGTGACCCCGGGCATGAGATTTGGAAACGCGATTTCACCGGCGCGGCTAGCCTCTTTGGTTTTGTCATTAATGAAACTGACCAAACTAAAGTCGCTGCTTTCTTAGATGGGATGAAGTTATTTGGCATGGGGTCAAGCTGGGGGGGATACGAAAGTTTATTAATCCCAACATTTCCGAACGAAAACAGGTCAGTGACCAAATGGGAGCCAGGTGGACAAACGATGCGTATTCATATCGGACTTGAAGACCCGGATGATTTGATAAATGACCTTGAAAATGGGCTTCGACGATTGGCTACATGACAAACCCTCCTATGAAAAAATTACCCAGAAGAATATTCTGCCCGGCAATTTTTGCCGTTATGCATTTTGCGCCAGGATCCTTGGTAACACTGGACTAGTAATTTGCATTTTTATGTCACATGGCTTTAACTCGTTATCTATCGAGTCATTCACCTTTAAGCAAGTAGAGACAGCTATGGACGACCGGGTCTTACCACCTGCTAATATTCAAAGCGATATGCTTTCAAAAATTGTAACAATTTCTGAGCTAAACAAATTATTCGGCACACGGGGAGTCGCTGGCCCCAAGATTGTTCTATGTCACGGAGTTTTTGATTTATTACACATGGGCCACGTTCGGCACTTCCAAGAAGCACGAGCAATGGGAGATCTCCTTGTTGTATCGATTACCGCGGATGCTTTTGTCAATAAAGGACCAGGTAAGCCCGTTTTTTCTCAGGGCCTGCGCGCCGAAATGCTTGCGTCTCTCTCATGTATTGACTGGGTAACGGTCAACGATGCCCCTGATGCTTTACCAATTATTGACGCTATCAAGCCAGACTTTTATGCAAAGGGTTCAGATTACTCAGACGCTAAAAATGATATCACTGGCAAAATTAACGTGGAGCAAAAAAAAGCGGAATCTTATGGCGGGAAGCTGGCTATAACAGACGATATCACATTTAGTTCCTCTAAACTATTAAATCGCCATTTTGATGTGTTCGACCAACCTGTGCGTGATTTCTTATCACATATGCGTCTAAATGGGGCACTTGAACGCTTAAACAAACATTTAGAACAGCTTTCTCAAATGAGAGTTTTAGTGGTGGGGGATGCAATCATTGACGAATACCGATATGTAGCGCCACTTGGAAAATCACCAAAAGAAAATATGATTGCAACTAAGTTCGAAGAAAACGAGGTCTTTGCAGGCGGCGCTATTGCAACCGCAAACCATATTGCGGGTTTGTGCGCCCAAGTCGATATTATGACTTGCCTAGGTGATAAGGGCGGAGATAGCGGGCACGAAGACGAAGAACTTATTATGTCGGGCCTCGCTCAAAATGTCCAACTTTTGCCCATCCGACGTCGCGGCGCTCCGACTACACGTAAGACACGGTTCATTGATCGATATTATTTCCGCAAACTGTTTGAAGTTTATGATTTCGATGACACGGCTCTTCCTCAGCCGTTACAAACACAATTTGATCAGATGATTGAGGAGAAAATAGAAGATTATGATATCGTCCTTGTAAATGACTTTGGCCATGGACTTATTGCGACAGAGACAATATCGATCTTAACAAAGAATTCGAAATTCTTAGCCGTAAACGCCCAGTCAAACAGCGCCAATTTTGGATTTAATCTAATAACGCGCTATCCACGGGCTGACGTTGTCTTCATTGATACGCCAGAGGCCCAGCTTGCGGTCGGCAATAAAACTACTGATCCCGCAACCGTAGTGTCGAAAGTACTACCGACAAGAATGGAGTGCGACAGATTTGTGTTAACTCTCGGCGCAGGTGGCTGTACAACATGGGAGAAAGGTAAAAGCGTTCAAACTGTTCCAGCTTTCGCAACCTCTGTCGTAGACCTTGTTGGCGCCGGCGATGCCTTTCTTGCTGTAGCAGCCCCTTTTGTTGCGGTAGGTGCCTCAATGCGGGATGTTGGTTTCATGGGTAATATAGCCGGCGCCATCAAAGTAGGTATTGTGGGCCATCGCAGTTCAATTGATGCCGCCAAGTTGATGAAATCTATTACAGGCCTACTTAAATGACGGAAACCCCTGCAACAATTGACCAATATCTCGAGAATATTTCAGCCCTCAGGCACAAGATCACAGCGAGGAATAGTGCAGGGGAAAAACTTTCACTCCCCGATGCCACAAAACTATCTATAGAGTTAATTAAGCGTGCATCACAGGACGGAGGAAAAATAATATTTATAGGCAACGGCGGCAGTGCGGCGATTGCAAGCCACATGGCAGTTGATTTTTCAAAAAACGGGGGGATGCCAGCGGTTTGTTTTAACGACGCCGTGGCAATAACCTGTCTCACTAACGATCTGGGGTATGAAGAGGTGTTTTCTCAACCGATTAGAATGCTTGCAAAATCTAATGATGTACTTGTAGCAATCAGCAGTTCGGGACAATCACGCAATATAATAAACGCTGTGAAAGCAGCGCATTCTATTCATATGAACGTGATAACACTTAGCGGTTTTGATGAGGCTAACTTACTCATAAAGGAAGGAAATATAAATTTTCATGTCCCATCAACCCGTTATGGTGCCGTGGAAATTACGCATCTTACCTTATGCCATGCATTGCTTGATTTAATACTAGGAAAGAAAGCGGTCTGAGGGCGTTACGGCTTTTCATCGCTTGAAAATCCGCTAAACCCGATCTGTTCTTTTTTCGAAAAACCTGCGGTCGCGTATTCCGCAGCGCTCATAAAGGTTTTGTGTGCTCTTTCAGATTTGGTTTGTCGTTTTTTCTTTAATTCTTGGTGTTTCCTCCAGGTAGTTCTTCGAACATTTTCGATTTCCTCCTGCGTCATACCTTCTATACGAATAGAAGACACAGAATACCTAATGTCATCAGGATCAAAAGATTCAGACAACAAACCTCTATCAATAGCCTCGTCATAAACTGGAGTGCCCGGAAGAGGAGTTACAACGGATAAGGCAAAGTCATCCAATTCTAAAGACATTGCATAATCGGCTGTATGAAGAATTGATTGTTTCGTTTCGTCCGGAAAACCAATCATTAAAAAGCCTCTGACCTCGATATTTTTCGATTTCGCATACTCTATAATCTCAGGAACGCGTTCCAAATCAACTCGCTTGTCAATTCGTTCATCTTGGATATCCTGGTTTGCAGACTCAATTGCAAGCGTAAGACGATAGAAATTAGCTTCAGCAAGAAGATCAATCATCTCTTTATCTAAAGCATTTATCTCAGTGCCCGCCGGAACACTAAACACCATGTCAGGAAAATTTGCAGCGAGCTCGCGACAAAGGTCTTTAACTCTCGGACCGGAGACAAAAAAATTGTCGTCTAAAAACTGAATTTCTTCGACTCCGAATTCATCACGCAGCCATCGAATTTCCTTTACCACATCATCATTTGTACGCTTGCGGTACCCCTTAAAACCACCCATCAAAGGAGAAGTGCAATAAAAGCAAACATGAGGGCAGCCCCGAGTTGACACCATTACGGCATGTCGTGCTGCTTGAACATCACCTCCCCCTGCCCGAACTTCGGAAGTCCAATATGCTTCCATTGGAAACATATCCCAAGCGGGCAGCGGAAGTTTTGCAAGGCTTCCTGGATTAGGACCATCCTTACGGAAGTAGTACTTGAAATCCTCGCCCTCTACGGCCGGCTTTACATTTGCCTGATTATCTATGATTTCATTTCCATCACGATGAAATAGACCCCGTATATTAAATAAGTCTCGCGTGCCATTTAGTGCGTTACACAACTCAACAAATGTTTCATCCGCTTCTCCCGTCAGAACGAAATCAACTTCTGGTCGTTTCATAACCTTAGTGGGCATTGCTGAAGGATGGTGGCCCCCTAGCACAATAATTTTCTTTGGAAACCGCTTCTTAATAGCTTCTACTAACCGAAAACTTTCCGCTGCTAAATTAGAAAAAAGGATACTGATCCCAATCAGGTCGGGATCAGCACTTTTTATGCGAGATAGGGCCTCCTCGACATCTAATCCATAGTAAACAAATTGTTCGGTATAACGCTCCTTATTATAGCCTTCAGCCAGCATATCCAGCACGTCGACCAGATAACCAGCTTCTCGAGCCGCAGCGGCTAAATAGGCTAACCCGAGTGGAGGGTGACAATGCTTGCGCTCTGTAATTGTGCCATCTTTACCAATAAGGCAACGGCCTGGTGGCTGTATCAACATAACGCGATGGACTTTATGCATTCTGTTAAAAACTCGTTCAAAAAGGAAAGGTTTTTTAAGTTTTATCCAATAATATTGCAATTAGCACGCCAAATCACCTAAGGCTTTTGCTATTCGGCCTATGAGTTCACTAGATTCACCTTTAGAACGAAATAAACGCAGACTTGGATACCATGGTGTATCCTCACGTTCTAATTGCCACCGCCAGTCAGGTACACAATCAAGTATCACCCAAGTCGGCACACCCAAAGCCCCTGCCAAATGAGCAACCGATGTATCTACGGTGATCAATAGATCCACGTCAGAGAGTGCACATGCGGTATCATAAAAATCATCGAATCCATCGCTTACATTTTGTAACGGTGTTTTAATATCTGAAATTTGCTCGGCAGCAGTCCCCATTTGAAAACTAAAGAATTTAACACCTGGGATAGAGAAAATTGGCCCAAATGCCTGAAGTGGTAGGCTTCGCCTATGATCGCGAGCATGATCAGGGTTTCCTGCCCAAACGAGACCAACCTTCAATTGCTGGGTGTGTACGGTAACACAGCATTTTTTTTTCATTGAAATATATGGGACTTGGGACGGAATCGTATGCAGCTGCGTTTTAAAAATATAGGGTAAGCTCATCAGCGGCGCATGGCAATCCGCATGCACGGGCTTATCGCCTACCGTAACTTCATCCACGCCCTCAACGTATGTAAAAAGTCGTTGAAGCGACTGACGACAGCTTATTACCACCCTACCCACTCGGGTCTTCACCAACTTGGCATATCGGATGAATTGAATTGCGTCACCATGACCTTGTTCAGCCCACAGAATGATTGTCTTATTAGGCAGACACTCACCCTCCCAAAATGGCACACTAAATTTTTGCCGATAATCTCTTCTCTGCAGGCGCCATTCGTGTTCTGCGAAGCCGTTTATAAAATCACCATGTAAAAGCAAAAGTTGTGCGCGATTAAGGCGCGCGAAAACATGCTCAGAATTCAATTTAAGAGCCCTTTCCGTGGCCTCACGTGCCAAAGCATATTCACCTCTCAATCCTCTTACCACACATAAGTTATTAAACGCGTCAACATCCTCAGAATGTTTTTCTATCTGATCTTCGATTTCTTTCAGAGCTTCCGGAATACGGTCCAAACGCATCAAAGCGAGTGCGAGACCATTGCGAACTTTTGCATGCCACGGTGCATACGATTTACATCTCCGGAAGTGCGCAAGAGCCGCATCGTAAAGACCACGCTTATTCTCGAGAAGACCGATATTATAATGGGCATCAGCATATTCAGGACTGCGACTCAATGCTGATAAATAAGCAGCCTCTGCTTCATCCAGCCGCCCAAGAGCACTTAGCACTAGACCTAAGTTATTTGAGTATTCTGGTATATCTGGATTTAAAATCAGCGCTTTCTCAATGTAAACTAAGGCCTGCTCGTTATCTCTGAGTTGATGATTAACAAGCCCCAGTAGATTGAGTGCATCGGTGTTGTGCACCTCTCGGCCAAGGATGATTTCATAATGTTCCCGTGCAGCATGTAAGTCACCCGATTGATGTAACTTAACAGCATTATTCATTATATCGGAGGTCACTAACTCACCCATTTATCATAACAGATCAACCTTCAATGTATTCTTTAACAAAAAAAATGCGAAACCGGTTTACATATTTGAGCCTCAGTCAAATTAGATTCCGGAAAAAATACTTCTTAATCAGAACAGAAATCTATGAGTGCACCATTCTCAGGCCTAATAAGCTTGGGCCTCCATGGCCAAATCATTGTTATACAGGCTTGCTCTTTATCATCCTTCTTCCTTAATATATCGCCGGCCGCTTGAAAAAATTTCAGTGCCATACCAATGTTACCTATTTCCTCATAACATTTTGCTAACTGGGCAAAGGTATCGGGGTGTTGCGCACCCAAGGATATCGCTTGCTCATACGCGGATATTGCAGCCTCTGACTCGCCAAGTTTGGTGTATGTGTCACCTAAGCAATCCCACGGTTCGTATAGCGTTTGGCAATTTTTCGCAGCATCTCTGTAAGCATACATAGCTTCCTGATAATGTCCCTCTTCGAAAAAAGCGTTGCCTAGATTGAAATGAAAGGCAGGTTCACAATCGTTAAGAGCAATTGCTTTTTGAAGCAACTCAATTGCATCTTGATGCTTTCGAAACATATTGGCAGCAATACCTAACATTCCTATCGAGTTTGCATGACGCGGTGAGACCTGAAGAATACGTTGGAAAATATGGACTCCTTTGTTGAAGGTTGCCGCGCCGCCACAATATAATTGAACTCCCATTTTGAACGCGTCGTCTATTTTTATTTCTGAGTCGTTGGCATTCAATGAAAGAATTTCCGCTTTATTATCGCTATTTACTAATTCCCGAAAAAGCTCGTCAAAGCCCCCCATCTCGCGAACAGTATCCTGAGGTAACGAAACCTCAACGCCCAGAGTGCAGACTTTATCAGCTGCCTCAAACAATGCGTAACGCAGGTCATAATGCACGCATGCAGGGAAATACACGCCATATTTTTCAGCTTCTTTAACAGAAAATAACACCTTGGATTCAGATGGCACAACTAATAAAGTTTCGACACCAGCATTTCTATTTTCTTTAATTATAGTCTTAAGTTTATTTGAGTGGCTCTGCTCTCCATTCAACGTTTCAAAGTTTCGCCGGCTCAATACAACAACAAATAACTTGGATCCTTCGCAGTGCGCTGACTTCCAATTTATAATATATGCCTTAGCTTGTGAGGTTGAACTCAATGAAGACAATTTTTTATCTAAGACTGATGTGTTTATCACATCGTTAGTTTTTGAATCGTCTTTGTTTGACCGATTGTACATAGTTTTTTGTACTGCAAGAAATTGAAGTGCTTCGTTACGGTCGGCGAAGAGTGACATACCTTTATTATTGCATATCGTTGGTATCCACCTTGCGATTAAGTGCATCATCGCTAGTTTTTTTTCGGCACCGGATTGTTCATTTTCTTGCGGCACTACACATATATGGTTTGCGGATCCCGAGGCTGAACCAACAGTCTGTTTAAAGCCTTCATACACCGCATCAAAATCATCTCCATTAGATATGGAGCCCAGGTCATAGATAATGAGCAACTCACCTTCTGCTTGAGAAAAATTTTTAGTGTCAAATTTTTGCTGCTCATCCATCATCAAAGTCGAGCCAATGCCTGGCAAAATTTGGTGCGTATGCCGGCCCTCTAACAATGTTTTTTTCCATGGGAACAGCACTAATTCTGCCTGTTTTAAATCCCGCTCTAACTTTTTGTGGCAATTTATACCATTAAGGTAACTATTCAGCGCTTCTTTGCTTTTACCCAGTTTCGTCTGACAGGCAGCTAAATCAAACCAAGTCTTCCACTTGAACGGATTTGATTCCAGGTCTGCAGAAAATGCATCGGCAGCTTTTTCAAAGCTCTTCTCAGATGAGTAGAATTCACCAAGGCAGCCAAGAATACCATGCATTTTAACACTATTAACTTTTAAGCTTTCCAATATTTTGATCGAAGCTGAAGTATTTCCCAGAAGAAATTCTGCAAGAGCCAAATTAAATGAGCACTGTTTGAAATATGGTTGGCGCTCTAGACAACTCTTCAGAACTACTTTGGATTTCTCTAACTGGCCGAGATGAAGAAGCGTTAGACCTCGCATTACAGAGACTTCAATATCATCAGGGTAAAGTGTTAAGAGGTGATCGTAAATATCCAAAGCATGCTCGAACCAACTCACCTCATGTAAGGTCACTGCAAAGCGAAAGCTTCCGTCACGTCCTGGACTTGGCCGAATTTCCATTTTTTCTAGCTCATTACGTCCCGAAGCATCATTAATAGCGTGAGAAGTTTCCAGAAAAGATTCTATTAAAACCTCGTAATTGTCATCATCCCAAATTACCCGCTGAAAGGGTGTTGCCATTGGTAATTGGCCACCAATGGGGATCCCGTAAACGCCACATGTTGCTCTCTCATCTGCTTCATTTGTTGCATTAAACATCTTGTAGGCCAGATATCGAATTTTTGGATTTAGGTAGCAGACCTGTAATGGACCATTGTTTACCAACATATTAAGAAATGCGAACTCGTAAAATGCTAGGCGCAGGTCGAGATCTATCGCTGCCTCATTGAAATGGCACAAACCTTTTATTTTGTCGGGAACAGTCGAAAATACTGCATCTGTGTCACGAATTATAACGGGAAGAAATTCATTTTCATCAATGGTCGCTGCAAAGCGTGCCCAAGCATCAAGGTTACTATTGCGAGCCGGATCATTAGGAGACTCGCGCAAAGTTATAGCAATTACCTTGCGTCCCTTAGCATGCTTCTCATACCACTCCCTAACATATTGTTGTGCTCGGAGCGTCGGAGTTAAAACTGGGACTTCATCGCCTTTTAAGTGCCTGATAACAACCCCAGCAAACATAAATGCATCAATCGATGACTGAATAGCCTTTTGCGAGTCAAAAATATGGGTGGTGTAATCAACCGGAAAGATATTCGATGCTAAATTATCCTCTATAGAAGTTGCCTGTGCCCGTTTGGAGCAAACTGTGATTCCTTTAATCGAAGAAAGGAAAGAGCAAGCAGCAATATGCATATTTTGTAATCGCCAACGACTAATATCACCTGACAAATGCATCATACGGAAACCGTCATCGGCCCCCGGGACAAAAACTATATGTAATGACTTGCAACCAACCTGAATTCGTCGCATTTCTGCGCGAAGAAGAAAGCTTAGAAAGTCAAAGGTCACCGTGCATATTTGCAGATCGTAAAACGCATAAAGCACAAGGGATGACTTTCCTTTATTTACTGTCATTTAAGAGTGCCCACAAAAAGTAAAAAAGCTTTTTCCACCTGCGTACCACAAACAGACATCAATTTTTATGATAGACCTCAAACGCGCTTATCTGCCAGATCAATAATTGGCACACGAGAGCCATCACAATATAATTCCCACATTTTTTTTAGTCCTATCTGCACTGTGCGCGAAAATCGTTCCACATCACAAAGGGGAGAACTTTCTAATTTTGAAGGTAATTTTTTCCTCAACTGACGAAGAGTATCAGGATGCATAGAAAGCTTCTTCGCCAAATTTACATATTCCTTCGCTGAATTTGTTGCAAACTCTTCAAGCTTCAATGTTTCGTAAATCGTTCTGCCTGTTCGACATATAATTCTATCGTCGTAAACCCAATTTATAACTGGCACTCCATGCAAAAGAGCTTCGAGCGTAGTGCAGCCTCCCTGCTCTGGTACAGTGTCGAGGGCTATATCAATATTATGATAAATAGCTAGATGTGAAGTTTGATCAGTTGGACCTAAGAAGGATAGCCGGTCTGATCTAACATTCTTTTTAGAAAAAAAAGCTAAAACCCTTTCTTGAATGAGGGTTTCATCAAATTGACCTCCTTTTAAAATCAATCGAGAATTGGGCACGGATGCCAGCACATCAGACCACACCTCTAAACAAAGTGGGGTAATTTTTACAAATCTATTGAGACTACCGAAGGTAATGAAGCCATGTCTATCGAATGGTAATTCCGTCTCAGTCTTAGTCCTCTTTGGGGCAGTCCAACAAAAATATGGCCCATCAGCCAACACCATAGCGCCATCGTACGCATGGTAGGTTTCCTTTGGAACAACGCTGCGATCAAACCAGAAATAATCAAATTCACTGGACCCCAAGGGCACGCAGGCGGTCTCAACCTGAATTGGAGCAGCTCGGCCTGCATACACCCGTGCACGTGGACGATCACCGATGGCACCCAAATGTATAAGAATGTCAATTTTATCTTCTCTCACTTTAAATAGGACTTCCTCATCAGTAAGGTTAGAAATTTGACATTGGCGATCAAAAATATGCGTAAAATCGGGAACGGTGCCAAAGCACACATCTCCATCAATATACCCAAATAATTCAAAATCTTTTTTTTCGTAGCCGCCCAACCAGCCTCCCCAGATGTAGAGCAATGTGTTTGCGTCGACTAATTCGAGCGGCAAAAACCCAATGCGAAGGCGCTTGTTCTTTACTTTTTTCACTGCTTCATAATCAAAGTCAGGCATAACGCCGTAATTGTACTTTTGGAGATTTTCTAATCTAGAAAAATGATTTGATTGGTCTGGAGACCTCAATGAAGTCTCGGCAAAATGAAAGTATAATGCCTCGGAAGGAGCCCCAGATGCCATAATAAGAGGCTTGAGCATTTCCATGCCCTCACTATGGAAACCCCGAGTGAGAAAGACATATGCTATTCGGAATCGAAGTGCATCCAATTCTAAATCCTGCATCGCAAGAAAATGTTTTGCTCCATCAAGGGCTACTTCAATATTCCCCTGATGCAATAGCGTAGCGAGGACACCAATCAACTCATCATGAAAATATGATAGATCATTAAACTGAACCTTATGCTTTTTTAGTAGAAAGCAAGCGGTTGAAAACTTTCTTTGCATTAAGAGGGAGTCAAACCAAAATCTTAATGCAGGCGATTCTTTGTTCTGAGGGTTTTGAGTACAGATCTTTTCGAAATAACCTTCTGCTTTTGTTGGCTGCTGCTTTTGCAGATAAATTAATCCAATCAACAATAGCGCGTGGGCCTGACTTGGTTCAGTTGATAAAACGTCAAGTAACAACGCCTCTGCCATATCCAAGTCGCCAGCCTTTTGATACTTTATAGCCGACTCTATATTTGATAGCACATCATTCATATCAATTGCTAACGCGGCAGGACGAGAACTGTCCTATAGAATCAACGGCCATCTTTTCCAACAAACGCACCTATTTCAGATAGTGTCTTATAAGCTTTTCTTTCGCCCATTTCCGGGTGAACACCGGAATAAAAGAAATATGCGTTAGAATCCATACAGTCGCCACAAAGACTGTGATCGGAACGGCACTTCTGTATTTCTTCGTGTGATACAGCAAGAAAATCCTTTACTGCAATATTGTCGTAAGAATAGGAAGCGCAGCAAATAGGAACTGTGCCATCAAAGTTAATCGCCATTCGATGTTTTTTCAGGTGGCAATCACCAGGAGTATTCTTCCGGAAGGCACCAGACCCATCAACCAACTCTGTCCATTCACGCGGATCTACCGGTAAATTTTCGAAAATTTCTTTGTCAGCCTGGTCATATTCTCCGCGAATGGCTGTGATGGTTTTTTCGACTGGCATGTAAACAGCAAAAATCCAATCAAAATGAAAATCAAGTTCTTCTGCCAGCAAGCGCATTCGCACAAAATCGTCTGAAAAATTGTGCTTGTACACCATATAACCAATTTCAATCGCCGTTTCCGATTTGGTGCGGTCTAAGACATGACGCAACAGATGCATATTCGATTTTACAATATTGATGTCGCCACGGGTATGAGTTTGCATATGAATTTCATTACTAAATCCCGACAGCGATATTCTCAACGCATCTGGCTCCGCTCGGATTATTTCCTCCAGCTTTTTTCGGCTTAAATTATGATTCAAATTGCTAGATAAGCCGACAAGGAATCCATATTCGCGCGTTTTTTTTATGAATTCGGGCAACTTTGGATGGAGCAGTGACTCCCCCCAATTATGTATATCTATCGCTATACTAACACTTGGATCATGAGATTTTTTTATTTTCGACAAGATCCTTTCATATTTATTCAAGTCCATAAATCCCTTTGGAATCCCACTATCATCAAAATTTCCAACAGGGCATGAGGGGCACCTCAGGTTACAAGTACCAACAATATCAATGTTGTAGTAATAGTCTGCTTGTCGCGCAGCATAGTACTTTTCCCGTAACTGCTCCATTTTATTAGCGTCGAACCGAACCGACAGTAATCGGTCGAGTTCCGAATTATCTAACTTTGGCAAGTGCCATAGAGCACGGGTCGCCAAATCATTATTAGGTTGTAATTCGACTACTCGCTCAAACGCCGTGATGGCCTCCCTTATGGCTGCTGATGCATAAAGACTTTGAGCAGTCATTGCCCATTGAACAATATCATCAGAAGCCTGACCATATAAATGTGCGATTGCCAAATGTGCATCCTGATCTCGATAACTTAACTCAGGAGGGTTAATCACCTCAAAGATAGGTAGCTGTGGCTGCTGAAAAGCTGGCGTTTCCCTTGCTAAATCCGTCAAATAGGGGTTTTTGCGGATACTTAAGATACAGTCAATCAAATGGGCCGTAATGGTATCCTTAGGCAGGTCAAAATTATTAAAGACATCTGAGTCTATGAATTGTGCAGTTTCAAGATTCTTAAGGGCTAAGCGCACGTAATCACACTCAGCCGCGAAAATACCAATCACACAATAGGTTTCGGCAAGACTTGGAAGCTTTTTCAAAAGTATGTTGTGTTGATTAACGCCGGAGTCCGCGCATTTTTTTTCGCTGCCAAACCATTGGTAAAGAGGCCGTGCGATTTCTTCGTATTCAGTCGAAATACCGCGCCCTTGTTCACGGGCTTTATCGAGTGCTTTGAGAGAAAGCTTGATCTGCCCTAACTCAAGAGAAATGATTGCTGCTTTTATTAACGTATCAGGCTCCAATGACGCTTTAATAATCTCAGCAATCAAATGATGTGCTTTGTCTAAAATACCCTTTTTTAGGTACTCCCGCGCCATGGCTATTCGGTCAATGTCACTGGAGCTTGATGTTTTCTCAGAAACCGTCCCACTTTCAGATTTTTCTTCGGTCGAACCGCAGAGGTCGCCCGTCCTATTGCTATCCGTTTCAGTGATTATTTCTGCAACATTTTGATATGACATATGCAGTTGTCTCCGGCTTATTGATCAATACATAGCCACCTTGGCAGCCGATAGTCACCAGCTCCGCAACGGGGAGAAGATCAACCCGAATAGGTTGCCCTTTTGATGTCCGGACGAAACTACATTAAAAGCTTGCAAATTTCACACCAAGTAGGAGGATCTGTATAAATTTGTATACGCACTACAGAAGGTTATTTGGTTGAGGAAAGTTCCATGAAAATCTTATTACTCGGAAACCGCGGTCAGTTTGGTACTGCATTCGAAAAGATATGTAGAATGCGGGGGATCGAATGTATTGCTCCTAGCCACTCTGAATTAGATGTAACGCAACCTCAGAAGATATCCCATGCGCTTTCAAAAGAAGCACCAGATGCCGTCGTTAATTCCACTGGAATCATAGACATAGGCGAATGCGAATCATGTCCATTAGATGCCTACAAAGTGAATGCGCAAGCTGCGTTATACCTCGCTGAAGCGACAGCAGAAAAAAAAATCACACTAGTTCAGACCAGCACACATCTGGTTTTTGACGGTAAAAGCCACCAACCCTACACCGAGTATGACCTTCCGTCGCCAAACACTGTATATGCAGCAACCAAACTTATAAGCGAGCATTACGCAATAACTCGAAATTCTAAAAGTTATGTGGTGCGTTTTCCAACTCTTTTTGGCCATCGACGTAATGAAAAATCAGGTTTCGTTGAGAAAATGATCACAAAATTAATAGCTGGAGATCCTCTTAGGATCGCTGATGACCGGATGGATTGCCCAACCTGGTCAGAAGACGCCGCACGCGAAGTAGCCGAAATAGTTGTTAGTCGCGCTACCTTCGGACTTTACCATGTCGCTAATCACGGTGCTGTGAGTTATTTCGATTTCATTGCTACATTGGCAAAATTCTTGAATAGCCAAAGCGGCATAGAAGCTGCAAAGGATAAAGAGTTTATAGCAAGACCACCAAAACCACTACGCCTTGCTATTTCTTCCGACAAACGGCCAGCACTCCGATCGTGGCACGAAGCTTTGCAAGAATATTCAGAAGTCTACAGGTAAATTGAATGTCCAACGCTAAAATCCGAGAAAATTATCACTGTGGGATATGCGAAAGTAAGAGCCTTGAAGCAGTCATAAGGCTGCCAAATTTTCCAATTACCGGGGTTTTTGTAAGTGAAAGTGTCCCAGGGCCTATACAAGGTTTTGACCAGACCCTAATGATGTGTTGCGATTGCTTGCACATGCAATTGTCTCATATTATTCCGCCGGCACAACTGTATGGTGATGATTACACGCATCGCTCAAGCGCGAGCCATATCACTCCTACTGCATTTTCCGATATTCTTGAATATTTGAATGAACTGAGACCAGGTCAACAATTTAGATCAATTTTAGAAATTGGATGCAACGATTTAATGCTCCTTACACAATTGTCAAAATTGGCAGACCAGGTTGTCGGCATAGACCCTATCTGGATCGGGAAAGAAGATGATGCTGAAAAAGCTGAAAATATGAGAGTGATTGGAAATTATTTAGAAAAAGTCCAGCTATCGAAGGAACTCACTATCTCTCCAGACATCGTAATCTCAACCCATAATCTTGAACATATAGAGGAACCGATGTTGCAAATTCGCCGCCTTTTGGACACTGCAGACGATGATGCAATATTTCTGATTGAAGTGCCTGACAGCGAAGTTATGGTTCGCAATCTTCGATTTGATCAAGTTTTTCACCAGCACATTCATTATTTTAATATTTCGACCTTCCTCAAAATGTTGGAAGAGGCAGGTGGTTATTATTTTAGCCACCGAGTCCATCCAGGAAACTGGGGCGGCACAATCGCTGTGGCATTTACAAAAAAACCTACTGGCGTAAAAGTGCCGCAGACTAAGGCTGTCACCGCAAAGCAAGTTAAGAAGCAATTCAACCTGTTCAAGCGAAAGATGTTGGACTTTACGCAGACCGTTGTGGCCCTTGAGGGACCTGTGTACGCGTATGGGGCAGCCCAAATGCTTCCGACACTTGCATATCATATGGAGAGCAATCTCGCATTTTTGAGTGGTATACTTGATGACTGTAAATTCCGACCTGGCCTTACCTACCCCCATATCCCAGTGCGCATAAGTCGGCCAGAGGAAGCTGACGATATTCGTGATGCGACAGTGATAATAACAGCATTGGATGCAGTTCGACCCATCATTAAACGCCTGCGGGATTTTGGCCCCGCATACATTACAACTCCTGTTCAATTTTATTAGGTTTAAGAATGGCTAAATAAAATTTACATGCTGCGGGGTAAAGTCCGGCTCTTTGAGATTTCTCGGCTGGCCACTAATGTCTGAGAGAAATCTATTCAAATAATGTTGTCGGCAATTACTCTCACAATCTTTGTTGACGTTTACTGCTTGCACGCGCTGTTGTACTTCCCAATACCGTTCCGACTCAAAAATTTCTTTAAAAGATTGTTCAATAATATTGCCCATCAGAAATTCCTCTTGGCGCACATCAAACCAATGACCGCAAGGAAAAACGTTGCCCGTACCACTAACAGCAATTAAGAATTGAGTGCCGAAACAGACATTATAATCTTTGTGACCCAAATTCCCTAACTTCACGATTTTTGGAATGACCTCGTAGCCCGGCTTAGAAAATTTCTTTGCCTCCATGAAAACGTCCCAATTATCTATGTACTCTTCCTTTGGGGAATCGAGTTTATAGTCCGATGTATCAGAACATGGCTTAATAACAAAATAATCAGCATCAAGCTGATTGCCCAGCTCAGCCAGAGGAACTACTTGATCGAAGTTTTCTTTGGTCATCACCATCTGCAAACCAATCGTGCACGGATAACCATATTTTTTCTTCGCTTTAACCATACGATCAATATTATCCAAAACCCGGTCATATTGTGGAACTTGGTGTATCTTTTCAAAGGCTTCTTTAGTGCCCGCACTGATATTTATCCTCAACCACGTCAAACCAGTCAAAAGGCTTTCGAGCTCAACTGGATCCCTCGGTATTCGAATTCCATTAGTCGCGAGCCCCAAATCGAGCCCGATCCCTTTTGCATAATCAACCGACTTGCAGAGTGCTGGATTCAGGGTATTTTCACCCTCGCCTATTAAAGCAATTGAACGAATTCCAACATCTTTAGCGTCTTTGAAGAAACGCAAGATTGCCTCTTCAGGCATGTTGAACCGTCCCTTTATATCAGTTCCGAAACCTGTCCGCCCTTGGATGACACCATAACAATAGGTGCAAGCCATATTACAGCCGGCACTTATACCCATATCAACGTGGAGGGGCGCAACTCTCTCTCCAGCCTGCCACTGAGAGACACGATCAAGGTGCCACATCAACTTGTGACCATCCATATTATAACTATCGCGTTCCTGCATAAAGCCTCTCCATCAACAAGCAGCCAAACCCTCGTCAGATATCTAAAAAAACTAAAACCCCTAAAACTTTAGAGATTTCATACTCAGCGCCTTTTGAACTTAATATAGCCTATTACTCCACCGGTACATAAAATTCGAAAACAAAATATTTTCCGAGAATCAATCTGTTTATGTTGCGACTTCTATGTCGCTTATTTTATACAAACGATCTATGCTACACATAATGTAATCAAATAATGAGCCATTTTGTCAAAACCGGTATGAACAACCTCGTCGTTCATTGAAAACATAAAAACATTGCTAAAATGATTCTCTAAAGTTGGAACGAGCCGATCAGGAGAGAAAAGATTGATGTGCCCAATCTGGCTACGTTCCGACGCATAGTCACTTGCATGCAAACTGGGAGTGCCAATAATTGCGACTCCCCCTTCTTTCAAACACCCTCTGCAATTTTTTAGAAATGCCAACTCCTCCTCGCCCCTCGGGAGATGCTCGATTACATCTAAACAGACCAAACCATCGAAGGCACTCTTTGCCTCACCGTCTTTAGAAAAGTCACGCGCTTCGTAGGAGAGGCGTCCTCGATCGTCAGGATTCTGCTCCTCAAATGGTTTTAATAAGTTGTTACGTGCGTATGTTATCTGGGATTCATCAAAATCGTAACCTACAACTTGAGCTTCAGTTTCCCCCGCCAGCATTAAGGCACCTATACCCTCGCCGCAGCCAACCTCAATTATGCGTTTTTTATTCTTGAGCATTTTTGACGCAAATTTGTAGCGCGAAAGCACAAAGGTGAAGCATTTTGGATCTTTAAGCAGAAAATAGCTATAGATCGGACCAAGCTTAAGATTCTGATCAATATTCAGTGCAGTTACTTTTTCCCATTGGGCTTTGGGATCAGTCATGGCAAACTCTAGGTTCTGATGGACTATTTTTGTAGGCATATTAATACATAACTATTAAGGATACGATGCAAACCATGGGCCAAACACTCAATGCGTTCTACGACCTTGAGGTCTGTCCGATAACCTTTGACTTCGTTAATTTTCTAATTCTTGCTGAATTAGAGAAGCGCCGACGTAAACTTAAAAATTTACATGTAACTATTGTGCCAGGTTCAAATGAGGGTTTCCGTGATGATGATTCAGCCTTTAACACCCCCAATAAAATTTGGCGCCTCGAACAAGTTGCTATTCCTGCATGTTGGTTGATGCCAGAACCAGTGCGCCTAACAATATGCAGAAAACGCTCTGACCTAAGTCAGCAATTTAATGAATTATCAAAAAATATTTTCCCTTTGGATTATCATCCGGAGACACCACGTGGCGATTTCCTCTGGTCTGGGATAGCCGCCGCTGCAGCAATAGGCGAAGACATTCCTCGTCTTCGCGCAACTGCCCAGGGCAAAGCCTACATGGCCCAATGGCTATCTAGCCTCGGCAAAGAAATAAAGCCAGTAACGATTACACTCCGAGAAAGCAGTCATAAGCCCGAACGGAATAGTAATATCGTTGAATGGGCCAAAGCAGCCAAAGAAATATCAAGCCTCGGGTTTCATCCAATTATTGTAAGCGATACCGAGAATTCGTTTAACACACCTGATCCACTTTTTAAAAACTTCAACCATTGCCCCCAAGCTGCCGTAAACCTCGACCTACGCCTCGCTCTATATGAACTATGCCAAACCAATTTGATGGTACTAAACGGGCCCGGCGTTCTGTGCTGGCTCAGCAAAAAAGCTTCCTACATTATGTTTCGGATGATCACTTCTAATGTAGAAAATAGTAACCTTGCAATGTTGGCATCTATGGGACTCACCCCCAATTCAAATTTAGCCATTGCGAGCCCAAAACAGCGACTTGTTTGGGAGACAGATACATCAGAGACTATAGTACGAGAATTTCAGAAACTTACAAACGCGATAAATGATGAAGATATTAGGGAATCACAACCACTTACAGTAGATTCCTCACTTACATTAGCACAACAATTTTTCCTCACAGGGCGCTTTGAAGAAGCCACTTCAATCGTAAAGAAATATCTCGAATCATACCCCGAAAATCCTGACGCGTGGCAGTTAATTGGTCTCATAGCTTTCAAGGCTGAACAATTTGATGTTGCAGAAAAGATGATGCAACGCGCAATAAATCTCGATGGGACTAAAGCAAGCTTTTTTGCTAACCTGGGCACCTTATATCGGCGGACAAGTCGTCATGAGGAAGCGTTGCAAGCGTTCACTAAAGTAATATTAATCGATGATAACGATGCAGACGCCCATGCTCAGATAGCGGAACTTTTGTTACTTAAAGGTGAAGAAGGTCAGGCTAAAGGCGCTATGGGAAAGGCAGTAGAAATAGGACAGCACTCGCCGGAAATCTGCGAAAAGGCAGCAAAGATTTTAACTGATTTAGGTGACTATAAAGAGGCAGTCGGTTTTTATAAGCGTGCGATTGGGTTAAGAGAGGAGTTAGAGAAAGAACGCCAAATACAAAAAGCGAAAGCACCTGAACTTGTTATTCAATCCATAAAATAAACAACGTGGGCATCTACATGGCTTACGGATGATAAACGACCATGACAAAATTTTTGATCACATAACGTGTAGCTTTAAAAAAGTAATGTTATCCGATGGGTTGACAGTTAGGGCAGAAGAATGCCGACCGGCCATTAATTTCAATTATTTCAATGTTCTCACAACAATGTGGGCAATGAGTTTTATTATAAATATTTAATCTTTCTGCGGTCCTGCCTTTAACATCCATTGTGGTGGTAACTATTCTGTTTTTTTGCATTCCCATGTGCAAAAGAACCTTGGCGTCATCCCATAATTTCTTCAACTGGGCCTCGCTTAAATCCTTTCCTAAAGTGCAGGGATGTATATTTTGACGCCAAAGAATTTCTGTTCGATAGATATTTCCAATACCGGCCACAACGGATTGATCCATCAATAGTGTTCCTATCCTGGCCCTACTGCGTTTTACCCTCTTGAAAAAATAATACGGGTCAGCGTCATCACGAAGCAGATCAGGACCTATGCGCAGAATTAATCTATTAAACTCATCATGATTACGTACCGCACAAATAGTTGGCCCACTTATGTCTACGCAACAATCACCACCTACTAAACGAACCCGAACTTGACCACGGGGCGCCATCGCTGGGGCTTTTGTCTTTCGTATACGACCAAATAGGCCAAGGTGTATATGAAGGTACATATCATCCGTAAATTTATAAAAGAGATGCTTGCCAAATGCCTCGATAGAGGAGCATACCTGCATGTCGAGTATGTTCGCACCGTCGGAAAAGCGCCCTTGTGGCGATGACACGATGATTCTATGACCAATAAGAGCTTTTCTATGGTCGCGAGCTGCGCGATGGATTGTGTGTCCCTCAGGCATTTTATTAGAGCACCCACTTAAAACCATGTTTACTAATAGTAAACTGTAGAGCAAAGGTATTCGTTTTCAATAATGAACAAAATTGCTTAATCATCATAACTGCCCTGGAAACAACAACGGAACGCCATCAAATTATAAGTATTGAGAATCAATGAGAAAAAATGCAACAGTTAATCTTAGTATTTTTATGCGAGGTAAAAATTAGATGAGCAAAATAGTGGTGATGGGTGGGTCGAGGGGTATAGGGCTCGAAACAGTAAAGGTGCTGCTTGAACAAGGACATCAGGTGACTGCGTTTTCAAGAAGCGCCCGTGATTTTGGCGATGGAAATCCGAATTTTAGGCATGTAGCTGGCGACGCGTGCAACCAAACTGATGTCTGTGCGGTTATTGAGCCTAATGAAGTAGTTGTACAAACACTCGGAGTACCCTTGAATCTTAGACTTATAACAGGTCCAATTGATCTTTTTTCTAAATCGACCAGAATACTGATAGATGCGATGGAGCATGCAAACGTACGCCGACTAATTTCAGTTACCGGCTTTGGTGCAGGAAGTAGTTTCCAAAGCATAAATTGTTTTCAGAAAATTCCGTTCCAAATATGTTTTGGAGTGGCTTATAGGGATAAGTCTATTCAAGAGGCCCTCATTAAAAATTCTAGCCTAGATTGGACGATTGTTCGCCCCGGCGTTCTTACCAATCAAAAATTAAGAAAGCCATATAACATTCGCCTTCACCCATCAGAATGGCGCAATGGTATCATATCGCGATCAGCGGTAGCTGACTTTATAGCTTCTGCGGTAGATGATCCAAAAATGTTTGGCGCTGAACCAGTGTTGGCAAATTAGGTGCCAATAGTGCCCAAAATTTTAACAATACCAGTGCATTGAACGTGGACTCGTTTTGGAGAAGAATGGCGACCCCGGTAGGACTCGAACCTACAACCCCCGGCTTAGAAGGCCGGTGCTCTATCCGGTTGAGCTACGGAGTCTCTCAAATTTTTTATCGTCAGCCGCGGAACGGAACATTTAATGTGTCCACGGCCGACGTCGATCATGGGCAAAGTTATCCGAATAAGCCTTGGGTTTAATTCGGCGTTCATTTGCAGGCATAACGGTATAAGTGTATCCCTTATTCTTTGCATACTCTACCGCGTCTTCTTTAGTTTCAAATTCAAGTTTAACCTGACGACTTGTGTCGCTCGACCCGTTCCACCCCATAATCGGGTCTGGAGAAACTGGATCCTGAGGTTCAAAAACTAGGCACCAATCTTTGGTTTTGGCACGCCCTGACTGCATCGCAGTTTTTGCAGGTTTAAATATGCGAACGTGCATTATGTATCCTCTCAAAATTAATATAAAATGGTAGTTGCGATATCTATACTTATGTTTGGAGAATAGTATTAGAAACCCCCATAGCAACTGACTGCTATTATTTTCATATTCTATCACACAACCTTTACTCAAGGATAATCAGAATAAACAAAAAGCTGAACCACGTAAAAGTAGGCATTTATTTTAATAGGACACTCCACGTAATTTTTTCATCTTTCTTTCGGCGTGGCGACCATGTGATTTTTATTTTCATCAAAATATTTTTTTGCCACCCGCGCTGCACTAAGGCCTGCAGGCATTCCCGCATAAACACTAACGTGAAGCAAAACCTCGCGAATTTCTTCCGGGGTGCAACCGTTCCTCAGCGCGCCATCGATGTGATGCTCTAGCTCGATCGGCTTATCGAGGGCAGCAAGCAAACAGACACTCAGCATACTCTTGATTTTTCTATCGAGTCCAGGCCGCGCCCAAACCATTCCCCAGCCCCATTCCGTCGCAGCTTGTTGGAAAGCAGCCATAAATGGGTCATTATCAGCATCAGCAATTCCTTTATTAACTCGATCTGAGTCAAGGACAGCGGTGCGAACTGCCAACCCTTTTTTGAATTGCTCATTCTTATCTAAATAAACCATTTTATTCTCCGTTGTTTTTGATAAACCTTGGATTGCCTACATCTTCTCCATGTGTGCATTTTTAAAAGAAATTTTAAAAAAAAAGCACCGTTAGTTCGATCCCATACATCAACAAATCCATTTTCGTGTATTTTGTAAGGTGTTTTCAGTGATCAGATTTAATAAAATTTATTTGGTTACTCTGCACGGCACCACTACGAAGCATATCTGCAGCATAGTATTATGACCAAAGAATATGACGATGAAAACGGCGCACTCAAAAAATATTTATCAATATTTCGCATGGTATATATCTCTGATGTGATTAGATGGTCGGGGCGGTATGATTCGAACATACGACCCTCTGCTCCCAAAGCAGATGCGCTACCAGGCTGCGCTACGCCCCGACGTAAGATAAATATTCTTAAACTTATGCGGTTCTAGAGTAAACTCGTGTTTGTTCCAACAAAAATAACTTTAAAAGCTGTGAGTATTTTATGAAAATTGGTTTTTTGTCCAAAGCTGGTGTGGACATCGCGGAAATGGCGAAAATTTTTTATCCGAAAAAAATAAGTATTTTCAATAGCCGCGCGTCATTAAGAGAAGCAGCTCACGAGCTCGATATCCTCATTGCACAAAACCAGGGCTTTTCTCGCTTTACCATAGACTCAAGTATCCTGAGGTGTGCAAGAAAACTCCGCCTCGTTCAGCATATTGGTGTGGCTGCAGACATCACTGATGTCAAGGCAGCTGCAAAATATGGTATTCCCGTTGCGACTGTCCCTGCACAGAATTGCCGTTCAGTAGCCGAGACTGCGATGTATATAATGCTTGGTTGTGCGAAACGAGGCAGAACTGCACAACG
The DNA here is from genome assembly GCA_002711555.1 of Rhodospirillaceae bacterium. The sequence goes on from PARQ01000018.1 coordinate 29,008, forward strand.
CCTGGTGGTTGAAGGATCAATGGCTGAATTTCAATGTAATGAACTTGGTGGCAAAATGTTATGCCTCATCGGGCTTGGTACAATTGGCAAAATGTTGGTGCCCATGGCTCGCGGTCTTGGAATGAATGTCATAGCTGTTCGCAGGGATATTTCTAAAGATGGCGAAATTGATGGCATTGAAAAGATTTATCCAACAAAAGATCTTTTTGTAGCTCTAAGGCAAGCAGACTACATCATTCTCGTCTTGCCACTTAATGAAGAAACCTTTCACATAATTGATGAGAAGGCTCTATCTTCAATGAAATCAGATGCCTTTTTAATTAACATGTCACGAGGTGACCACATTTCCCGAAGCGCTTTGGAAAAGGCACTAGCAGATAGGAGTATTGCAGGATTTGGGACAGATGTTTTTTGGCAGGAGCCAAACGACCCTGATGATCCCTTGATTCAGGATGAACGTGTTTTCGCTACGCCCCATTCAGGCGGCAAGTCATATGAAGCAATTTCCGGAGGAACGCGCGAAGTTTACAAAAATATTCAGAGAATTATCGATGGCAAAGTTCCATTCAATATCATATCGCACTGAAATTTATTTGCTACCACGACAGGTGACATAGATTATCATTTTATACCCGAGATCACCCCTTTGATCGATTTAAATGATGTCCAATGTCGACTAACACCTATTATCGAATTACTCGTTGAAAAATATTTGGTGGCGAACCAAATCACCGACCGTGATGCCAAACCTCGATACGGCTCCCGCATTAAGCTCTAAAACCGCACGTGCTGGGAATTTACCAGTAATTAGTTTCTCGCTAAGCGGGTCAGCCGCCTCATGAATATAGTTTATACGCCCTCTGGAATTTATGAATAACATGTCTAATGCCAAATAGGTGTTTTTCATCCACATGGAAATTTTTGAATTCGGCTTATAAACAAACAGCATGCCATTCTTTTGAGGTAAAGAGCGCCGGTACATCAAACCCATCGATTTCTGGCTCCTAGTAACTGCAAGCTCAACAAAGAAATTTTGCGAGGTGCTACTACCTTCTATTACCAATCTAGAAGTAGCAGAGGTTGACTGTGCATGACACTGACTAACAGCCAACAACAAAGTCCATATAAATACTACGTATATCAAAGGTACTGAAAAACGGCTCAAAAAATGCTCACGGACATTTATGCGCTCGTAAGCACATGAACTGTTATTAAAAGTCACGACGCAAGGCATATGGTAACGGCATCATCAAACAGAATGGAAGACCTATGTGAATTGAATAATCAATAACAGCTTTAATACGAGTATGACCCATACAACCATAGTGCCAGCACTTGTTGCCCGGGCAGCAATACTCTCAGGGCCACTGTGGTATCTAACTTGTTTAATAACGTAGTTTAAACACTCCATCATCATTCCACGAATTGCACCTGCTGCCAGACTGATACTATACAAAACATTCCTTACAATTGTACTGCCGGCGCGCCGATATAACCAATCAGAGTCAAGAACAGTCGATCTTAATTCTGGTGGATAGAGCCCAGTTTTTTGAAGAACAGCAAAAGCAAGAGCCGAAAACATAAGAAGCTGGAGCATAGTCACGACATGGGTCGTGGTATAGGGAACGTAATCTACCGGGTAAGGCAAAATGTCATAAAGCGGTTGCGGATAAACTCCTATTCCAAAACATAAAATAGCAGCAATACCCATAGCTAATAACATATTTTTGGGCGCTTCCTTGGGTCGTAATCCGGAATCATGGGCGAAAAATGCGAAAAAAGGAATCTTTATTCCAGAATGATGGAAGACGCCCGCTGAGGCAAAAAGCAGTAAGAGAAATGGAACCAGGTAATCTTGATCAGCGGCTGCAGTCAAAATCATTGATTTAGTAACGAAACCAGAAAACAATGGGAATCCAGAAATAGCTGCCGAGCCAACAACACAAAAGCCGGTAGTCCAGGGCATGGATTTATAAAGACCGCCCAATTCAGAACCCTTTGCCGTTCCAGCGCGATATAGCACAGCACCCATAGCCATAAACAAAAGAGCTTTGTATAAAATATGCGCGAATGCATGACTGACAGCACCGTTGATAGCTAGTTGGGTGCCAATACCAACACCGGCAACCATGAAACCCAACTGGTTATTTAGTGAGTAGGCAAGAACACGCCGCAGATCATTTTCAATAACTGCAAAAAATATTGGAAATGCTGTCATCGCTGCCCCAATCCAAACAAGCAACTCCGTCCCGGGATAGCCGCGCGCGAGCGCATAAATAGCCAACTTGGTTGTGAATGCCGAAAGAAAAACAGTACCTGTTGGAGACGCCTCTGGATAGGCGTCCTGAAGCCAATTGTGCATCAGAGGAAACGCACATTTAATACCAAACGCCAAGAAAATAAGGACACCCCCTGGCCCATCCAAACCAATGAATTTAAAAGCCAACGAGCCCGTTGTTTTGGCCTGCATTACAGCTCCGGCAGCTAGCAGCACTCCTGAGAAAATTTGTATAATGAGGTAACGCATGCCCGCGTCATATGCTCGATTATTACCTCCAGCCCATATAATGAACACGGAGGTGAGTGCAGTAAGCTCCCAGTAAACAAAGAGTGTTATGAGGTCGCCAGCGAAGGCCGCTCCGATAGCGGCGCCCGCATAAGCCAACGCTGCTGTTTGCTCCATAACATCTTTGGAGTGTAACGAAAAAAGAATAGCAACAAACGCCGCGATGTAAAAAATAATACCAAAAACGAAAGAGAGGGCATCAACGCGCACATGAATGAGTTCGTAACCAAATAATGATACCTCCCCAAAACTTCCGTGTTCAAGTGAGAGAAGGCTCAAGAATCCTGCAATAGGCAAAAGGAGTAGGTATACTTTCCTTAGCCAACCTTCCGGGATTAGCGGAACAATGAAAGCCCCTAATATCAATATTAACCCAGGAGGAATATCAACGATCATAATAATCTTCATCTCGCATTAAAATTTTCCTCAGTTCCCTCGAAGCGAGAACCAGTAAAAAAGAAAGACCAAACCCAAATATACCAAAGAAGCCAAATATCCCCTCGAAAGCATAATGGGTATGCTTGTGATAGAATGCGTCACTAATAACAAGCGCAATACAGATAAATACAAGCGCATAAAAAACTTTCTTTACGTTTCTCGCATCATCTAACCAAAATCGCTTTTCATTAGAGATCTTTTTTTTCACTCTCGCATTCCGGGCGAGTTTAGCAGAAGATGCTGGTGTTTTTTTTAAGCCCTTTCTTAAGCCACTCTTAGATAGCTTTTTGGGAGGAGATTTTTTCTTCTTAGATGCTATTGATTTATTTGAAACAGTATTTTTTCTGTTTACTTTTGTGATCGGCTTTTTTGCCATGGTCGACCCCTACCGTCCCTAAATCATATGCCGGCAATCGGGGAAAGAAACCCCGCGAGATCATCAGCTATGAAGAAAGCTCCGATCGTCAGAACGCTTGCCGTACAAATACCTATTAAACACAACACTGGCGCTTCTTGCATAACCGTGCCCCGATCTTTCCTTTTACCCGACGCTTTTGCTGCAGGTTCTCTAAAAAAAGCCCGAAGTACTATCGGCAGAAGATACGCCGCCGAAAGAAGAGAACTACCCATCCAGACAAACATAAAAATTATATAATCCGACTCGGCTGTACCCATCATGAGATACCATTTTGACAAGGCCCCACCCGCAGGGGGGATACCAATAATTCCAAAGCACCCTACCAAGAAACAACCCATTGTTATCGGCATTCGTCGTCCGATTCCATCAAGCTGACTTATTTCAGTCTTGTGCGAAGCTACCAAAATTGCACCAGCACAGAAAAAAAGCGTTATCTTAGCGGTAGCATGCATCACGATGTGCATACTAGCTCCAACAATACCAGCACCAGTTGCCATCGCCGCCCCGAGTATTATGTATGAAAGCTGGCTTATAGTCGAATAAGCTAGTCTCGCTTTAAGGTTATCTTTACGAAATGCGATTACAGCCGATATTAGGAGAGTTGCACCCGCAATAATTGCCAATAATAGAGAGCCGTCAGATCCATTCAAGGTCTCTAGTCCAAACAAATAGACGATTACTTTTATGACTGTGAATACGCCCGCTTTAACAACTGCGACAGCATGTAGAAGTGCGCTTACGGGTGTTGGCGCTACCATCGCAGCTGGTAACCAACGATGGAATGGCATCAAAGCTGCTTTGCCTACACCAAACATAAAAAGTAAAAGCAAGACCGTAATTATTGGCCCGTCAGCTTTTTCGGCTAGGATACCTCCCTCGGTGAAATCGAGAGTGCCAGTCAAGGCATATGTCCAAACAATGGCAAACAGTTGAAAACCGATTGATGTACCGATCAAAATTCCAAGGTAAATACGACCCGCTTTTTTTGTTTCTTCAGTTCCATGATGGGTAACGAGCGGGAAAGTACACAGTGTGAGAACTTCGTAAAAAATAAAAAGCGTCAACATATTTCCAGCAAATGCAACACCTATAGCCGCAGTAATAGAGATTGCAAAAAAGAAATAAAACTTTGTCTGATTAACTTCATGGTGGCCGCGCATATATCCGATTGCATATATCGATGTAACTATCCAGAGAAAGCTCGCGACGCAGGCAAAAATCATACCCAAGGGTTCAATTGTGAAAGCAATAGATAATCCCGGCAGCATCTCTAACAGCGTAATACCCGGACGAACGCCAGATGCGACTGTTGGCACTAAATGCGCCACACAAAGAAACAAAAAACCCGCAGTAAATAAAGTTACGGCCTCACGTAAATTGGGGTAGGACCCCGCGAGCATGATAAAGACAGCCCCAATCAAAGGTACAGCGAAGCAGGCGTAGATCAGAGCCTCGGCACTCATTGCGCAACTCCTATCATCAAGAACTTAGCGGCAGCCATTGCAATATCTACAGTCCGGCCGGCATCAATACCAAAGTATATACTCGCCCCTGTTAAAATAAATAACGGGATCAACATACTTAATGGGGGCTCAGAAATTACTGACGCACGCTTCGGCGGCGCACGGAAATACGCAACTTCAACTACCCGCCAAATGTAAATCACTGCTAGCAGAGAACTTATCAAAATAAGAACAGCTATAAGCCACATTTCTTTTTCAAGCGCTGCCAACACAAGGTACCACTTACTGATGAATCCGGCTGTCAAGGGAACTCCAATAAGTCCGAGCCCTGCAATAACAAAACAACCAGTAGTGATAGGCATGCGTTTACCAATACCAGCCATATCATCCAGACGCACAGATGCAATCCGAAAAAACATGCCCCCTACAGCCATGAAAAGTGCCCCTTTTACCAAGGCATGATTAAAAAGATGAATTATTCCTCCAGCTAACCCAGTGGTAGTAATAAAACTAATTCCGAGGACCATATATCCAATTTGGGCTATGCTGGAGTATGCCAGCATTCGTTTTATGTTGGTTTGGTATATAGCGACTAAAGAACCAACAAACATTGCTGCCACCGACAAAATCATGAGAACTTCACCAATGACAAATAATGGGTCACCGCCGAAAACCGTAAATATCATGCGTAGAAGAGCATACACTGCTACTTTTGTGGCCGTAGCGGCTAAGAAGATCGTAACGACTGAAGGGGCAAAAGTGTATGCATTTGGCAGCCACATGTGTAGTGGGAAAATTGCAAGCTTTAAGCTGAGCCCCACAACAATGAAAGCGATGGCAACCTGGATAGTACGCGTTTCTGCAACTGCTGGTATACGATTCGCCAGGTCCGCCATGTTAAGTGTACCAGTCATCATATACATCATACCAACGCCTATGATGTAGAATGTCGCTCCCACTGTTCCCATAATAAGATAACGATAAGCAGCCGTCAGTGATCGGCGATATCTGCCCATGCTGATTAAAACATACGAGGAAAGAGATGATACCTCTAGAAACACAAATAAATTGAAAGCATCGCCAGTAACAGCAATCCCCAATAAACCGCAGAGGCAAAGCAGATACATTGTATAAAACAAATATATTCGTGCTTCGGGAATTTCAGAAGATACACTAGCATGCGCATAGGGAAGGACCACGGCGCCTATCGAAGAAACGATAACCAATAAAAATGCGCTCAAGAGATCAATTTTATATTCAATACCAATTGGCGCTGCCCAATCACCAATAGGATAAGAAATTGCCCCGCCAGAGAGCACTTCCATCAACAAACAGATAGAAATACCAAGGCAAAACCATGTCACTATGGTCGCCCAAAACCAAGCCCGATCGGAACGTCTTATAAGCAAACAAATGGGAGCGGCAATAAGGGGAAGTACGACTTGCAGAGCAGGGAGATTTGCCAACAACATCAGAAATGTTTCTCCCGTCGCCGTTCCTCAGCTTCAATTTCGTCCTCTTCAATCGAGCCATACGAGTCTCGAATACGCACAACCAGTGCAAGCGCAAGAGCAGTTGTTGCCACACCAACCACGATTGCTGTTAAAATTAAAACATGTGGTAGCGGGTTTGAGTAAACGGTAATACCTTCGGCGATGATCGGTGCACTACCATCCTGGACTTTGCTCATGGATATATAGAAGACAAAGACCGATACCTGAAAAATATTGAGCCCAACAACCTTCTTAATCAGGTTGTGTTGTGCCATAACGATATAAAACCCTATCATCATCAACACGATAAAAATCCAGTAGTTATATAAACCAGTAAATTGGTCCATCATTCAGACTCATCCTGGTTAGCAAAAACGTAAAAAATAGTAATCATAGCAGCAGCTACAGTCACTCCGACACCTAACTCAATCAATAAAATACCCAGATGCTGGCCAGCAACAGGGTCTTGCAATAAGACTGAATAATTAAGGTATCTCCCGCCTTGAAACATACCTGCTATACCTACTCCTGCATAAAGTAGAAGTCCGGCTGCTAGAAAAAATCTCCTTGCCCCGGGTGACAATACTTTCATTCCAACATCAACGCCAAAAATTAAAGCATAAAGTATAAAAGCACTGGCAAATATAACACCAGCCTGGAACCCGCCCCCGGGACCAAAATCTCCATGGAACTGAACGTATAAGGCAAATAGCATAATCAACGGAATTAAAAGTTTTGAGCAAACGCGTAGAACCTCTTTGTGTTGCATTTCACGACGCCTGCGCTTACTCATAGCTCGTAAATTTTTCATGGGAGTTCTCCAGAACGTGTTCGCTTCTTCATTTTATTTTTCTTTTTACGGCGACGCCCAATTAACGCCAGAACTCCCGCGGCGGCCGTGAAAACAACCGTCACCTCTCCTAACGTATCGTAGCCTCGATAGCTCGCTAGAACCGAAGTTACCACGTTTGGCATTCCGGTCTGTTTTGGACCGCGTTCGATATACTCTGGGGCGACATGCTGGTGGATAGGGGCCATAGGGTCCCCATAACGCGGCATATCTAAAGTACCATAAATGAGCGCTGAGCCCACCACTACAACCACAGCCAAATGGGGCCAAGACACTCCTGGGTCTGCTTTCTCATGCGAGGTCGTGAGAGCTAAAGTACCTAACATTAAAACTGTCGCGATGCCGGCGCCAACTGCCGCCTCAGTAAATGCAACGTCAACCGCATCCATGACGACATACAACACCGCGGCATTGAGGCTAAAGCTACCTGAAAGCATGACTACCGCGAAGAGATTACGCAGCCAAAGCAGTGCCAAAGCGCTCACTACCATAAAAGTAAGGAGTGCGTAGAAGATCAAATTTTCTATGACGATCCTCCCCTTTTTTTCCGTCGACCAGTTTTCGGGTTTATTCCACCCCAAAGTGCCGCTTGTGCCAATGCATGGGTCGTTGTCGGGTTTGTAATAAACAGAAATAAGGCGATCAACACCAACTTACCACAAACTAGAAGAGCTGCTTTTGTCGACGGCAAAATTTCGAACGCCTGAATTGCCAGTCCTGAGAATAACAATAATATCCCGAGGGTTTCAATAATGCTTCCTGCATGCATCCGGCTGAATAAATCTGGCAGCCGAACAAGTCCAACAGCACCTATTAAACAGAATATTGCGCCTGAACCAATCAGTGCCCAGCTAGCTATATCTAGTGCTGACTCACTCATATATCATCAACCTCTTCAACATTTGAGGTCCTTCCTAAGCGGGAAAACTTTATAAATTTTGTTACCGCAATGGTCGCTACAAAATTGATAAGTGCATAAACCATAGCAATATCTAAGAATTCCGGCCTGCCATCTAGAAAACCATACAATGCAATCAAAATCACACTGAATGTCCCGAATGTGTTGACTGCAAGAATTCGGTCATAAACTGTTGGACCTTGCACCGCTCTAAAAAGTACCAATGCCATCGATGCTATGGTCAGCGCAGCAGCAAATTCAAACATTCCCTGCTCCTTTGCCGCTAGTTTCAAGTTTTGTGACCTTGCTGTCCATTTCTCCAGTCTTAACGCCCGCTGCAGCCGCATTTGTTAATGCGTGAACACTCATTTCTCCGTCCTCGACATCAACTGTTACTGTTCCGGGGGTCAGCGTTATTGAATGCGAATAAACAACATTCCCCACCTCACTTTGTTGTGAGGCCTCAATCGTAAATATATGCGGCTGAATTTCCATGCGCGGTGAAATTATAATCTTAGCAACTTCTAAATTTGCCTTCACAATTTCCCAAAGCAACCAAGGAAAATAAATAATCATTCCAAACCCAAGATGGCTTGGGTGCCCCTCGTGATCGATTACATCCATTCTATGCGCAACATATAGCACTACCCCAATGGATAATACACCTAACAACAAAATCAACGTGTTATCGTATATGCCCGAAAGCAAAAGCCATAAAACCGCAAGCGTGATACCAGAACCGATATTATGAGGCAAAATATCTCTCCTGAAAAATTAATACCCGATTATTATACATCCGCTTAACCTGTAAGCAAATTTCCAAATTTAATTTCGAATTTATGCAAAAATAGTACAAGAAATGACCTATCTAGGGGCACTGCCAACAGAAAATATTATGGGGTCTCCATTTCTGCACTAAATACCCATCATTAGCGCGTACTTTTTTCGGCTCCCTACTCTCAGGAAAAGATACTTTTATTTAACATCCATGAAATTCTTCTTGGTTTCCCTTCTTGCATAAACTTTGCTTGGGGCTGTTAAAGCGCAATCTAGCTTAAATGAACAGTCGTATGGATGCTAAATTAATCCCAAAATCATGCGCAACAGACGTGAGCAGCCTTAATTTTCGCCTTTTATTCCGATCACTATAGATAACATATATTATACACAAAAAACGTTGTAGCATTTGACCATGCGCAGTTTTCCATCGGACGCCGCTCGATCGATAAACCTCAAAACTATCTCTATACCGGATTCTACACCACTAAATGACATTCATTATATAACGCGTGATTCATAAACGAAAACTAAGACCTCATGGCAGGCTTGCGACATTTACTCAAAAGAACTAATTTTCCTGCATTCAAATTTACTTTCAAAATCCTTGTTCATTACATGAAAGACAACTTATGGATATGACCGGAGAATACCGCATTCCAGCCAGCCGTGAAGAGGTATGGAAAGCATTGAACGACGTAGAAATTTTAAAGCAATGTATTCCCGGATGCGAGGAAATTGAAAAACACTCCGAAACTGAGTTAAGTGCCAAGGTAACGGCTAAAGTGGGACCGGTAAAAGCTAAATTTAATGGAAAAGTAACATTATCTGACATAGACGCGCCAAATGGCTATACAATCGCTGGTGAGGGCACAGGGGGAGCAGCAGGTTTTGCAAAGGGCGGTGCTTCAGTAATCCTAAAGGCGGAAGGATCGGAAACTATTCTGTCATATGAAGCAAAAGCTGCAGTAGGGGGAAAACTAGCACAGATCGGCAGTCGTTTAATTGACTCGACGTCTAAAAAACTTGCCAATCAGTTTTTCAGTAATTTTGCAAAAGCGCTAGGTGCCGATGAAGAAGAAGACGAGGATTGAATATGGCGTCTCGGAATGGTCATCATGTAAATGATATTGCTGAGGGTCTAAGACCTGCAGCGTGGATTCCAATACTTATATGTGTAGCCCTATTGATGCCGCTCTTCTTCGTGTTATCTCGTTGAATATGTACCTAACATTATTGATACATTAGAACTCTAAATTTCGAGATATTAAGGGGGAAGAACAAAAAATGCCAAGCGTAGCCATGAAGGTTAACGGAAAAGATGTCAGTGCAGAGGTCGAGAACCGTACTTTGCTTGTGCAATATTTGCGAGACTATCTCAACATGACAGGTACCCACGTTGGCTGTGATACAAGTCAATGTGGCTGTTGCGTTGTGCATGTGAATGGGTCTTCGGTGAAGAGTTGCACGATGCTCGCAGTGCAGGCTGAGGGTGCAGATGTTGTTACAATTGAAGGCCTTGCTGATGGAGAGATTTTGCATCCTATGCAGGCTGCGTTTCGTGAACACCATGGCCTACAGTGTGGTTTTTGTACGCCGGGCATGGTTATGAGTGCAGTGGATCTTGCAAAAGAAAACCCGGACCCCTCGGAAACAGAGATTAGAGAATGGCTTGAAGGAAACATCTGCCGCTGTACCGGCTATCATAACATTGTAAAAGCAATTGCAGCTGGCACGAAGAATATGCAGGGTTAATAAACGATGAATGGGTTTTAAATTAGGATATAAAGTGTACCTTTTACGAAAGTCGACCCGATATTATTGTTTTTAGCAAGATATGGGAAAACATTTCGTTTATCAGAGTGAAATAAAAAATATCGAGTAGTTTGGATTAACGGCCAACGGGTGCCTAACGGGAAGGTCTATTATGTATAATTTTCAATACCATCGCCCAAAGAATCTTGAAGAAGCTTCTCAAACATTAAATGTGGGAGACGACCCAAAATTGGTTGCTGGTGGAATGACAATTATACCAACTCTCAAACAGAGGTTAGCCCAACCGTCTGATTTAATTGATCTCGCAGATATAAACAATTTGGTGGGTATAAGTCTCCAAGAACAATCATTAGAAATAGGCTCAATGACAAGACACTGCGATGTTGCAAAATCTGAAATTGTTAGTGAAATTATACCCGCACTTTCCAGCCTGGCAAGCCATATAGGGGACTCGCAGGTACGACACCGAGGCACAATAGGCGGTTCGTTGGCTAACAATGATCCAGCTGCCGATTATCCGGCCGGTGCACTGGGACTTGGCGCAACAATAATTACTGATAAACGGGAAATCCTCGCTGACGACTTCTTTGTGGGCTTATTTGAAACGGCGCTGGAAGATAATGAAATAATCACGGCAGTTAGGTTTCCAAAACCGAAACGTGCGGCATACACAAAATTTCCTAATCCCGCTTCACGTTATGCTATTGTTGGAGTTATGGTTGCCGAGATGAACGATGAAGTTCGTGTTGCAGTGACCGGAGCGGGAGACGATGGGGTCTTCAGAGAAGAAAAAATGGAGACTGCTCTGTCAAACAACTTCACGTCTGATGCAATTGCGGATATTAGAATTAGCGATGAAGCCCTTTTGTCAGACATTCACGCAAGCTCAGAATATCGTGCGCATTTGGTCAACGTAATGGCCCAGCGTGCGGTAGAAAAAGCTACTTAGTACTTCTCTGAATAGCCTGGCTCAGGGCTTTCCTGGTTTTATTAGGAAGGAGTATGTAAATTTTTCCCGACTTTCCAAACATAATGCCGAAATGAAGTGGATTTAATATGGCAAAGCTTCCGACTTGTGTTGACGCAACTCTAGATTTGCTAAAAACAGGTAATTACATTGCCGACAGGAGCCTTGCTACGGCGCTTTATTTGTCGCTCTCGCTCAATAAACCACTTTTCCTTGAGGGTGAGGCCGGTGTAGGTAAAACAGAAATTGCTAAAGTTTTGTCGAAGACCCTTAATCGTGAGTTGATTCGATTGCAATGTTACGAGGGTTTGGACGTTGCCTCCGCGGTTTATGAGTGGAATTACGCCCGCCAAATGCTCGAAATTCGCTTGCAGGAAGCCTCCTCTGAGTCACGCGACACAACCGAGCTAACGCGTACCATCTTTAGAGAAGATTTTTTAATCGAACGACCGTTGCTACAGGCGATGCGCGGAACCGAAGATTGCGCGCCACCCATATTACTTATTGACGAACTAGATCGTGCAGATGAACCTTTTGAGGCATACTTGCTGGAAATCCTGAGTGATTTTCAAGTTACAATTCCAGAATTAGGAACAATTAAAAGCTCACATCCCCCTATTGTTATCATTACATCCAATCGCACCCGCGAGGTTCATGATGCTTTGAAAAGACGTTGTTTCTATCACTGGGTTGATTACCCTGACGCATCACGTGAACTCGACATCATCTCAGTCAAAGCCTCAAAGGCATCATCGGAACTGTCAGGGCAAATTGTTGCATTCGTTCAGAAACTTAGATCTGGAAATTTATTTAAAGCTCCGGGGGTAGCAGAAACTATAGACTGGGCTCATGCATTAACACAGTTAGATTGTGTGGCCTTAAACTCAAATATTATCGACGATACGGTGGGAGCATTACTAAAATACCAGGATGATATTCAGAAAATACGTGGCTCAGAAGCCGGAAAATTACTTGAAGAAGTGAAGGCAGAGCTGTCAACGCCTGGAGAAAATGAATGACAGATACTGAATGCTGCCCCCATCAAAACGTGGAACAAGGTAAGTTAGCCGAAAATATATTACATTTTGCCCGGCTCCTCCGCTCGGCGGGATTACCTATTGGACCCGGTATTGTTATTGATGCAATCACAGCGGTAAATAAAATAGAGCTTTCAAAACGTTCGGATTTTTACTGGTGTCTGAACGCCGTGTTTGTCAATCGACATGATCAAATAGATGTGTTCAATCAGGCGTTCCACATTTTTTGGCGTAATCCAAAATTCCTCGAGCGGATGATGTCCCTAGCTCTTCCCTCCTCAGCAGACGCTGCTTCAGACGAAGCAGAACTGATTTTGCCTAGGTTAGCTGACGCATTACCAGATGATAATCCCGTGAATGAACAACGTGACGCACCTGAATTAGAAACAAAATTCGATGCAGTTATGACTTGGAGTCAGAATGAGATGCTACGCGAACTGGATTTTGAAAAAATGACACAAGCAGAAATGGAAGAAGCAAAGAAAATAATGAAAAAATTGACCCTTCCTCTCAAGGAAATGCCAACNAGGCGCTTTCANTCTCATTTCCGGGGCACGCGTACTGATATTCGAGCGATGCTTAGACACTCGTTACGGTATGGGGGTGATTACATTCCGTTGAAAAAAAAGTCTCGACACTATCGCCCGCCACCACTCACTGTACTCTGCGACATATCGGGTTCTATGGAACGTTATTCTCGCATGCTTTTGCATTTTATTCATGCTCTGACAAATGATCGTGACCGCGTTCAAAGTTTTCTTTTTGGTACACGCCTTACAAATATAACAAGATTGTTGCATCAAGAAGATGTCGATGCNGCGCTAAAAACTGTTTCCGCTGCGATAGAAGATTGGTCGGGGGGAACCAGGATAGGCCTCTGCCTTGAGGAGTTTAATAAAAAGTGGTCGCGCAGAACATTGGCACAAAATTCTGTTGTTCTTTTGATTTCTGATGGGCTCGATCGAGATGCAGGCACAGGGCTTAGGACCGCTATGGAACGACTTCATAAATCATGTAATAGACTGATTTGGCTTAATCCGCTTTTAAGGTATGACGCCTTCGAACCCAAGCCATTAGGAGTTCGGGCGATCTTGCCTTTTGTCGACGATTTTAGATCAGTGCATAATTTAAATAGTTTAAGCCAGCTGGCAGATACACTCAACAGCAACAGACCTCACGAGGAAATTTCGATGAAAAATTGGCGAGAGCGGGCAGCATGACTACCTCGCAGTTGAATATGCAAGATGATATTCTTGACCAAGCACAGTCCTGGCTGACCAGTGGTTACTCTGTCGCACTCGCAACTGTAGTAAGCACCTGGGGGTCATCTCCGCGACCAGTCGGCAGTCAGCTTGCCGTCAATAACGATAAATCTTTCGTCGGTTCGGTGTCAGGCGGATGCATTGAAGGATCAGTTATAGAAACAGCGATGGCGGTAATGCAAAGCGGCAAACCGAGCATTCTGGAATTCAGCGTTTCTAATGAATTGGCTTGGGAGGTTGGTCTTGCATGTGGTGGCACTATTGAAGTTTATGTGGAACGAATAGAATGAAAGGTTCTTTGCTAAAATCTCTCAATAAAGCACGAATGGAGAGGAAGCCTGCCGCTCTTATTACCCGCATTCTCGATGGCAGCCAGACCCTTTTTGTTGAAAACCGTGTATCTACTGGCCCTCAATTAGAAAACTACGTGGAGCTAGAATTAAAGGATGCACTCCTTTCTGACAAAAGTCGGATAATAGGAGACGANGAAAATCGTATATTTATACATGTTTTCAATCCTCCAAAACGCTTGATTATAGTTGGCGCTGTGCACATTGCGCAAAATTTGGCTCCTATGGCAGTCACTGCTGGCTACGACGTTTCGATTATTGATCCACGCAGCCCATTCGCTACTGCCGAGCGCTTTCCCAACGTCAGAGTATTTTGCAAATGGCCAGACGAGGTCATTCCAAAACTGGGCATCGATGGAAGGACGGCCATCGTCACACTTACTCATGACCCCAAAATAGATGATCCTGCATTAACTTGTGCTCTCCATTCGGATGCCTTTTATATTGGGTCACTTGGGAGCCGGAATACTCATGCTTCTAGGGTTGAGCGTCTCCAAGCAGCCGGACTCGATCGAAACCAAATTGCTCGAATCAATGGACCGGCGGGACTTAATATTAAAGCCATTTTACCCGCGGAGATTGCGGTCTCGATTCTGGCACAAATTATTGAGTTTTCGCACTCGCCAAACAGGGAAAAGACGCATGAGGTTTGGTAGAGTTACGGTAAAAGATGCTGTCGGTTCGATACTCGCCCACAGTATTAACGAAAATGGCATAAGGTGGAAAAAAGGTCGGGTACTTACAACGTCTGATATAAGCTCTCTGGCTAGTATTGAAATTGATAGTGTAATTGTTGCTCAGCTAGAGCACGGTGATATTAGCGAGGACGCCGCCGCTACTAAAATTGCCAAGCTGCTAGAAGGTGTCGGCGTGTTTGCGAGTGAAGCTTATACCGGCCGCGTCAATTTAATCGCTCGCTTTGACGGCCTTATTGAATTTGACAGAAAAATAATTGAAACCTTAAACCTTGTTGATGAGAGTATAACGGTCGCAACCACCTCAAATTATGAACGAGTTACAAAAAATCAAATTGTCGCGACTATCAAAATAATTCCTTTTGCCGTTCATGAAAATATCATGCGTAAGTGCAAAGCCGTGTTATCGAAAACAAAGTCTGCAGTAGACGTTATACCTTTTAAAACCAAAAGGGTGGCACTAATTCAGACTACCCTCGGAGAAATGAAAGAAAGTATCCTCGTTAAAACAACCAATGTGATGCGGTCTAGGGTTGAAACGCTTGGTTTTGAGTTGGTGGATGACTTACGCATACCTCACAACGTCACCGAGGTTGCATCTGCATTATCCGCCTCCCTTAATAAAAAAATTGATATCTGTTTGGTCGCTGGTGCGTCGGCAATCACTGACAGGCGAGATATTGTGCCCGCAGGCATTTCTGAGGCGGGCGGTAAGATTATTCACCTTGGAATGCCTGTCGACCCAGGGAATCTCCTTTTACTAGGATCAGTTGGAAAAATGGTAACAATAGGCTTGCCGGGATGTGCTCGTTCACCGAAATTTAATGGAATTGACCTGATATTAAATAGATTAGCAGCAGACATTTCGGTTGGTGCTCGTGATATAATGTTACTCGGCGTAGGTGGGCTCCTGAATGATTATGCTGGCAGGCCCATGCCACGCAGCAATAATGCCCGAAAATATAGGCATGAGCCAAAGATAGCCGGACTTGTGCTTGCTGCGGGACAATCACGTAGGATGGGTTCAATTAATAAGCTCCTGGCTGAAATTAGCGGAGAGTCAATGATACGTCGAACTGTAACAAGTTTGGTATCTTCATTGGCAACTCCAGTAATTGCCATCACCGGACACCAATCTGAAAAAGTATTAGCTAAAATTAACGACCTTTCGGTAGATACTGTCTATAACCCGGCGTATCGTAATGGGCTTTCAACGTCTCTGCGTAAGGGGCTTACGGCCCTTCCTCCTGATATTGATGGAACACTTATCTGTCTTGGTGACATGCCCCAAATAAGCACAACTATCATTAATCAATTAATTGAGGCTTTCAATCCTGAGGAAAGCAGAGAAATTTGTGTTCCAACTTGGAAGGGAAAGCGCGGAAATCCTGTTTTATTGAGTTCTCGGTTCTTTGCGGAGGTGAACAAAATAGATGGAGACGTAGGTGCTCGCGAACTTCTTGCTCAATACCCTGAGTTTGTCTTCGAGGTAAAAGTTTCTTCAAATTCAGTGCTAGTTGACATAGATACGCCACAATCCCTTGAAAGAGTTCAACGTTGCTGAGAGAATTGGATACTAATAGTGATCACTCTAAACAATGGTTGAGAGACTTTGAGGATAAGCAAGAAGATACTATTAATATCCTTAATTATTTGTCTCACAAACTACGCAACTGAGGGGGGCAATGGCTTGCCGCTTGAAGTTAAAGGCATTAAAGAAACACAGATTTCGACCACGAATAAGAGCACTAATAAATTCACATTATTAACGGGATTTTCTCTCGCCAGCTCCGATCCAAGGTTTGGTGGAATATCATCCATCCAAATACAAGAAGATGGTAAATTATTGTGGGCCATAAGTGACCGGGGTGATTGGATGAAGTTTTCATTGTCTCACCGCGCTGGCAAATTAACTGCAGTTCGTTTAGACAATATCGAGGCACTTCAAATGCCAGACAACGAGAAGTGGCATAAACGTAACCTCGATGCAGAAGCGTCTGCCTACATTGATCAACGCACGCTTTTAATTGCATTTGAGCGCGTCAACAGGTTACTTGCGTACAATTTTACAGAAAAAGGCATAGAGGGATCTCCTCGCCTCTATACACACCCAAAAGAACTTGCCCTAGCACCTCGCACTGGTGGACCCGAGGCAATGACACGATTGTGTGATGGGAGAATTTTCGTACTAAACGAAAAAACTGCCTTTAAGCAAACGAACCATGCGGGCTGGGTTGGCGACAAAAAAAAATGGCAGACGTTCAAATATAGACCTCGCAAGGGCTATAATCCTACCGGGGCAACTACACTTCCCGATTGCAGGATTTTGCTGACGATAAGGCGCTTTAATTTTACGTCATTTTCATGGGGTTTCGCATTATTGAATCCCTCAAAAATCAACTCGAGCAAAATTCTCGAAGATAGTACCTCTTATTTTTTTGTTCATCCTACCATTTCTGAAAATTTTGAAGCTGTAGCTGCTCATCGGGGTCGGGATGGAGATACCTACGTATACGTCATGGCTGACGATAACTTTTCAATATTCCAAGCAACATTGCTGCTACAATTCAAGCTTAATTCTAAGAGTCATTAATTTTGCAATAAGTCCCACGCTCACGAAGTGAACCACATAACCTTGAAGCCGCATTACGCGTTTCAAACGGAAATGCATGCAGTTTGTAGAGTGTACCACGACTTTCCAAAACAATCTTTACGAAACGTGGTTTCAAAGTGCCCAAATTTTCACGGTGTCTGATAATAAGCTGGCGCCATCCTGCCTCAGCATTTTCTAAATTTTTGTATGTTGCCAAGTGCACCGAAATATTCAGTTTGGGATGCCCAAAAAAATGCGTTTGGGGGGTACCGTCACTTTGTGGACCCAAGACAATATTTTTTTGGCTCTTTCTAAATTCTTTATAGTCAGGTCGACCAGTTGTTTTTTTAGTTATTACAAAAGTGCGTTTCATTTTCGGCTTCAATCTAGGAGGAGGTGGTCTTTTCGCAGCCATAATACGGGGCTGCGATGGTTCAATCTGTGTTGCTTTTTTGACTAAATCCTTCGGTAATATGGGCGGTGCCGATGTGGCTATTTTCCACTCCAATAATGACCTCATACTATCTCGAACTGATGAGATGGATGGTTCGCTAACTTCGTTCCCAGTTGCATGTTTATACGAAACCAACTCACGAACCTGAGGTGTTTCGCCCGGTCTAATTCGTGTAACTGAAACATAATGACCAACTTTCGGGGCATAAAGAAATATTACAGTGTCTCCACTTTGCCGTGAACACACCACTTTAAAGGTGACATAAATCTTTTTGGAACGGGCAGCTTTGGTCGAACGCTCTATTACCTCGCAGTTCCAATCGTAATCCCAGCCATAAGGAGGCTTGTCGATGCTAAAACTCTCACGAAACCGAAATTTGCTGCCAACACGAATGGGAAACAGATGCCCGCTTTTGTTCGTTATTATTCGACGTCCATTGCTCCCAGCATTGCTCCAATAAATTGCAGATAGCAATGGATTGCCATCTGTAATCTGAAAATCCCCATGATTATTCATCCAATGAACCCTGCCCCCCCTGACCGCAAAAACGTTCCAACGGACGTCAGGGTTGTTGAATACGAATTCGTCACCGACAGAAAAATTTAATTTCATAGGTTGTCTATCAATGTCAGTTTTTTCATCACTGATAGAGGCTAACATGCAGCTGCTTATGGCTAATCCAGCGATGAGGAAAAGTGGTAATTGTTTCCAGCTTTGCTCGATGCCCACAGATCGCTCATCTCTCCTGCATGAAAATAAAGCAAGTGGGTAAACCAAAAATTTATAAAGTCGATCCATATTGATCCATCATCAAAACGTGTGTTCAGTCCAAGTATGTTTTCTTTAGATTGTTCTCAATTTTAGATGCATACTTTTAATATTCTGAATGTTGTCGCTGCGGTTAAAGGCCTAGAACATCGCCCGTTAAAAGACCTACTGCACTACCCAATGCGAAGGCCGCGATTCTATGGGAAAACTCGGCCTGAATAAGTTCCAACTGCGCTTCAAAAAGTTCTGTTTTTGCATCGAGTACAGCTAAGTTAGTTTCGTTACCCTCCTCCCGAAGAATTTTACGTTGCTCAAAGACCTCAGCCTGAATATCTACGGCATTCTTTAGAACGACGAGGCGCTCTTTTTGTTTGGAAAGCTCTTCCCACGTAACTCTTACTTGTTCGTCGATTTTGCGCCGCTGATTTGCCGTTTGCTGCTGAACGCTTTGATAACTTTTCACTGCCGATCGCACACGACCACGCGTACTAAAACCACTAAAAAGATCCCAAGTACCTCTCAAGAGAAGATCTGCAGAACGTTCATGCCCAACGGTGGTACCCTCATTTGCCTTGTATGCTAATGTGCTGACCAAATCGACTTTTGGCCAGTAATTACTGCGTTCGGCATCACGTAAATCAGCGAGGCCTTTTGCAATAAATTCAAATTCTATAATCGAAGGATTGTTTGCTTGCGACAATGCTAATGCGTCATCCAACGAATATGGCACCATGTCTCGCGGCGGTTCCGGAATCTTCATAGCCTCTAAACTCGGCTCAACTCCAAACACCTGTAGATATCTCGCGCGCGCTTTACGAAACTCTCCTTCAAAATTCAGCCTAGCTTGCTTTCCTAACGCCAACCTCGACTTTGCTTGAAGCACATCAAGAGTTATACCCGTGCCGCGTTTGACACGCTCATCTTCCAACTCGGCCTGTTCAAGAATATTTCTTTCGTTTTGCTGCGAAACAGCGATCAATTTCTGATTTAGTAAAACCTCCAAATAAATATTTATCCCCTCTAACAATACTTGTTGTTTAATGCGTTCTATAGCGGCTGAACTGGACTGCACTTGCTTTTTGCTGGCCTCAAGCCGGCTCTGATTTTCAAAACCACTAAAAAGATTCTGAGTAATAACAAGACTTGTACGATCAAGCCGCCGTTCGAAATCTTCAGGACGCTCCAAAGCCCTTCGCTCAGGATTTGAACGCAGTTGAGGACCACTTGTCCCTTCGACCCGAAGTTGAGGCCAATAACGGCCCTCCGCGTCCTCGACTAACCCAATATTTGCATCTTTAGTAGCTTGAGCTGATTTTATAAGCGGGTGTGTGGCAAGAATTCTTTTTAATTCTGTTTTGAAGTTATCTGCGCACACGGACCCTGGCTCGGCTATGCCCAGCAGTGCAAACCAAAAACACAACAACTTCCGGCCCAACAAGAGATTCCTACTATATCTAGATGGTCCCACCAATGCCATATACATAGTGGCACCGAATAACTGGGTCAAACATCTAAATTTTGCCAAAAATGTAGTGCTAAATCATCGCTCTCTAAACGCCTCGTGTTTAAGCTTTAAGACAGGATTTATTATGAAATCTGCGACCTTCCTTGTTCCCGTATGGATGTCAACAGTTGCCACCATTCCTGGCGTGATTTGGAGTTTTCCCTGCTCAGAGCCAAGGTAATTTTTATTAGTCTTTACAATAACTTCGTAATAGGGCTCGCGGGTGCCGGGTTCAGCATTTGTATCAGCAGCAATACGCGTGACAGCTCCAGTCAAACCACCATAACGAATGAAGTCATAGGTAGTGATTTTTACCACTGTCCGTTGCCCTTCTCTTACATACCCACGATCCTGTGGCCTCAATCGAGCCTGTATCACCAATTCGTCCTCAATTGGCACAATTTGAAGAATCGATTCTCCCGGCTTCACAACACCACCGATAGTATTAAATTTCAAATTCTTTACAATACCCGCAATCGGGCTTGTTATAGTGGTACGCCGGTCTCGGTCTGCCGCCTCACTAATCGTTTTCTGCAGACGAGCAATCTCTACCTCCACACGATTTGATTCTTCAACCGCTCGTGTTCTGAACTTCTCATTTTCCTCAGCCAAACGCGACTTAGCCTCCTCCAGAGCTGACTCAGCTCGAGGTACGGCCTGGGCCAAAACTTTATTTTCCCCGTCGAGGCTCTCGCGCTCCCGTATTAACTCTAAATGCTCCATGCGCGGCGTGAGACCTCGCCGCAACAATCTAGTGGAAATTGCTACTCGCTCCAGTGATAATTTTAAATTTGCTTCGATAGCAGCCTTACGAGCCCTTAATTCATTTATCTCGAGATCACGTTGCTGTATTTGATTCAAAATTACTGCTAGCTTACTTTGCAGTTCTGCCCGCCTAGCATTATATGTTGCCCTCTCGGACATAACCATGTTCGAACGCTTCAATTCGAGATCAGCAGGAAATCTAGGCTCTTGGCCTTCTATTTCTGCTTTTAACCGTAATTTTGACATCTGCATGGCATCAATGCGTATTTGGATATCTTCGCTGCTTGCCCCAACAGTCCCAAGACTCAATTGGAGAAGCGTATCACCCGCGTTAACTTTATCACCTTCTCGCACGGCAAGCCGCCGTAAAATACCGCCCTCAAGATGCTGAATTAGTTTTACTTTAGCACTCGGAATAACCTCACCGTGCGCGACCGCAACCTCATCTAGATCAATGAAGAAAGACCAGATAATCAAACAGGTTATAAAAACAGCCGCCAAATAAGAAACACTCACATAATTTGGACGGGCGCTTTCATTAAGTAAATCATCAAGAGGATTTCTTTTATCATCGACGAATAAAATATTGGCGGATGATTCTGGTCGCTTAGAGTTTTCAAAGCTTTCATCAAGACGCTTGACTGCTCGGATTTCTGGCATGTTATCGCTTCTCGTCAGATATTTACCAAAGATGCTGAGATATTTAAACACGGTTAGAATGTGCTGTACCTCTCTGCATCAAATGGTTGGTCCTAAGATTTTAATCGACCTAACACTTTTTTGGCGGGACCAGCCATTACAATACGGCCTTTTTCCATTAAGAGTATACTATCACAAACTGACAATACCTCTGAGCTATGGGTTACGGCTAATACGGTAGACTGTCTGGATGCAATCTTGAGATTTGAAGCAAGCTTCTTTTCCGCATTTTCATCAAGATTACTAGTAGGTTCATCCAAAAGCATTATTGGTGGATCATTCAAAAAGGCCCTAGCTAGCGCTAGACGTTGTCTTTGACCTTTTGACAAATTTCCACCGCTTTCGGTTAGTATTGTGGCATAACCATCCGGCATATCCAAAATGAAATCATGAGCTTCTGCCATTTTAGCTGCCTCTATAACTGCAGGATCAGCAACATCGGGCTGTGTAATCGCTATGTTATCCCGAATAGAACCCGAAAACAGGTTGATTTCTTGTGGCAAATAGCCAACCCAATAGGCCAACACATCCTGAGAAAATTGGCTTATATCAGCGCCGTCTATCAAAACACGACCCTGATCCGGCGGGTAAAGACCTCGAATGACTTTCAAGAATGTACTTTTACCACTTCCATTGCAACCCAACAAAGCATGCATTCCTCTTGGGCCAATAACTCCCTCAATACCAGAAATCGCATCAGCTGCATTATTTCGATAAGCAAAATTCACTTTCTCAAATTTTAACTCACCCTCCGGCTGCGCCAATTTCACACCCGTTTTAGAACGTTCGCCATCGAGGTTAAACACCGTGTCTAAGCGAGTTACGGAATGTCGTAACTGCGAAATAATTCGCCAATGCGACACTAACTGTGTCATGGGCATTATCATGCGAGCACCAAGCATGTTTGCCGCAATTAGCGCCCCAATAGTCATTTTTTGGTCGAGTATTGCCAGTGCCCCAATTGTCGTTACAGCAATAGTGGAAGACAGCATCATTACGTGCGCAAGCGTTTGGTGAGTGTCCGCAACCTGCCCTCGCTCCCGGGAGCGATATATTAAATCGCTGTGGCGGGCCTCCCAAGTAGGCTTCAAAGATTTTTGCAATGCAGATGATTTTACCGTTTCGCGAGCGCTTAATAATTCCCCCATGAAGTCATCGCGTGAAATAATGCCGTCGTGTTCACGCATTGCAACAGAGTCCATTGATATTCCAGATCGCCATGCCAACAGCATGAATAAAGGCATGACAGCTACTAACACCCATGCAATTGGGGATGCGATTATGCATACAATGAAAAAGAAAATTAAAGCAAAAGGCAAATCTATTGCCAAAGCTGCAGAGGGTCCGGAGAGCCCGTTACGAACGATTTCTAAATCTCTAAATAACAGATGCCAATAAGCAGTTGGCCTGCTTTCCAATGTTAGAAGTGGGAGGTTCAGTACTTTGTCATACAGCTTGCGCCCGATAACAACGTCTAATCTGACGGCGAAGGCTTGAAATATCCTGCTCCTGCCCTGTCTCATTATATATTCAAATATCAGTACGATAATAATGCCAGCGATCAGACCATATAAGGTAGTCAGCCCACCATGAAAAATAACCCGATCATATACCTGCATGACGAAAACAGGTACGGATAGCGCTAACAAATTCACAAATAATGATACTAGAAAAACTCCGCGCAATTGGGCTTTTGAGCTTAAAATGATAACCCGCAACCAATTAAATTTTCTTGCTACAGGTTTACGCTGAATATCACCGGCCATATGGAGCCTTTTCAATTTTTTGTTGTTTTCGATTAGCACCGCATAGTTGTGGCAATACCATATCAACCTTGTTTTTAGAAATCTCTTCAAGCAGAGAGGGTAAAAACATAAGCAAGCCCGTCTATGTAAAAAATTTAGTGTATCATTTTTCGCATGGTTTGACCCTAATTTGACAACAAATCTGCTCCTATCGGTAATGCCAAAATGAGATCTTCGAAAGCCTTTCTAATGACGGTCTGTGATAAATTCTATATACATTTAGGTTTGTAAATTGATCGCCGATCGTTTTCATGCTCAGATTCAATCAAGGACGAAATTTGATATGGTTGAGACACGGGATACAAGTAAAACGCCGTTTAAGAGCCCTGAGTGGCAACCTGGCGATGATGTGCCGCTGGATCAAGCTGGAAAAATCGAACTTGAACGCCCAAAACCCGATGAAAGCAAATCGAGTTGGATTGGTAAAATTCAGCTCGGAACATTAATTGCGCTCGCCCTTTTAGTTGCAGCAGTAGTAATTCGTTGGCTTGATCCAGTTCAAATTGAAACTCTTCGCAACAAGGCTTTCGATCAATACCAACTTTATTCACCTAGATCGGCCGGAAATTATCCTGTTGCCATAATCGACCTTGATGAGAAGTCACTCTCAGAAATTGGACAGTGGCCGTGGCCCCGAAGTATCGTCGCTAAAATGATTGAGAATCTTGGTAATCTAAATGTAGCCGCAGTCGGGCTAGATATAATTTTTGCCGAACCAGACCGAACCTCACCTGACAGAATAGCGGAAACTTTAACCCAGTTAACTGAGGACGCAAAAAATAGCTTAAAAGCATTGCCCAGCAACGAATCATTGATGGCTTTAGCGATGAAAAAAGTACCAGTGGTCGTGGGCCAAGTCGGCTTGTATTCACAACTACCAAAAGGTAAAAAACCTCCAAAATTTCCTTCTCCCTTTAAAGCTTTTAAGGGGGCCGACCCCAAACCCTTTCTTTTCCAATATACAAGCCTCATGGCTAATGTAGAACAGGTTGAAATGAATGCGGCCGGCCACGGTTTCTTCTCCGTATGGGAAGAAGCTGATGGAGTTATTCGTCGCGTCCCATTAATTGCCCGGATAGGCGCAAAGCAAATTCGGCCAGCGCTAACTATCGAAATGCTTCGCGCTGCCTACGGAACGAATACACTTCTGACCAAAGCAAATGCTGCGGGAATTGAATCCATCGCGATGCAGGTCAAGGGCGCACGCGGTCAGTTCTTTGATATTCCCTTGGACGGAAATGGACGCATCTGGGTTCATTTTAGCAAGCCCGCTAAACAAAATGTCATGCCGGGACAAAGTAGGCTTTATGTGTCAGCCGCTGACGTCCTAGCCAACAGAGTTCCGCCAAACTTCCTGAAAGGAAAGCTTGTACTCGTTGGAACATCCGCAGCCGGCCTTCAAGACCTTCGAAATACTCCTGTTGCAGGCCGTATGCCGGGGGTAGAGGTGCATGCAAATATTTTAGAGTCTGTATTTGCAGCTGAAGCAAATTATCAAAAGGCTGTCAGAACAGAATATGAAAAACTTATTGGCGATGGCGTAACTCAAAACGAGGCAGCCCTTAAGGTCCGGGCTTTAGACAAACGGGACTTTTTCCTTCGGTATCCTGCTTGGGCTAATAGTGCTGAAATACTACTAATAATTCTCTCTGGGATTCTTTTGATTTTGCTGATACCTCGTTTAGGACCTATATTAACTTTGGTCTGTGTGGCAGTTGCCAGCTGTGCACTTGGATTACTTTCTTGGTATTTATACACAACAGAAAATCTGTTACTTGATGTAACTTACCCGGGTGCAGTAACCATTGCAGTATATTCGGTTTTAGCATTTTCAAATTACACTCGTGAAGCAGCAGAAAAGAAGCAAGTTCGTGGCGCTTTTGCGCAATATCTGTCACCAGAGCTAATTGAACAATTAGCCGAGGATCCAAGTCGACTAAAACTCGGCGGTGAAACCAAAAGGATGACACTATTATTTTGCGACGTGCGAGGTTTCACATCCATCTCAGAATTGTACAAGTCAGATCCTCAGGGTCTTACTACACTTATAAATAGGCTACTTACCCCACTGACAAACACAATTTTGGATCGAAATGGCACTATCGATAAGTATATGGGCGATTGCATCATGGCATTTTGGAATGCACCTCTGGACGATAAGGATCAAGAAGGGGATGCTTGTGCTTCGGCATTGCAGATGTTTGAAGACCTTAAAATACTTAATGAAGAACGCGAGAACGAAGCAAGGGAACAGGGAATCGGTTTCTTGCCTTTAAATATCGGTATAGGCATTAACACAGGTGATGTGGTTGTTGGTAACATGGGTTCCTCCCAGCGGTTTGACTATTCCGTGCTCGGAGATGCAGTGAACACTGCCGCGCGACTTGAAGGTCAATCGAAAGAGTACGGATGCGATATTGTTATTGGTCAAGATACCGCAAGTGAGGTTGCTGACCAATACGCCCTACTAGAGTTAGATAAGATCGCCGTAAAGGGCAAGTCAGAAGCCGTAACCATTTTCGGTCTTATGGGCGATCACGATTACATGAATGCTCCGACTTTTAATAAATATAGAAGAAAGACTGATGAAATGCGTAGAGCATATCTGGCCCGAGACTGGGATACAGCGGAAAAAGCCGCAAAAGAAGCCAGCACCATGCCGGAAGCACCAGTAGGCCTTTATAAAATGTACCTTAACAGAATTGAAAATTATCGAAATAACCCACCGGAAGAAGATTGGAGTGGAGTTTATGTGGCAATGACCAAATAGCATCAACAACTAGTTCGCCAGCGTGATATACACCCCTTGACCTTTATTTTACTGCGTAACTTAATGACCGTCACGTAAACCTAGCCTTTGATGGATCCCTTGCTTACTTGCTGCTTGCAAAAAAGTTTTAGTTTACAGTTTCAATTGGCTCAGTGCGGTCTTGACTCTTGCAAAAACATCTTCCCAGTCACCACAAATACGCTGCCGGAATAATCGCATTGTGGGATACCACGGTGTGTCGGCACGTTTCATTAGCCAACGCCATTCATTGCCATAGGGGAGGATTAACCAAACTGGTTTCCCTAGCGCACCGGCAAGGTGCGCAACCGCAGTGTCACAAGCAATGACCAGATCGAGTTGGTCGATAATTTCCGCTGTATCACCAAAGTCCTTTATCTTCTCTTTAAGATCGATGATTGTGCCATTCTCGAAACAAGGTTTCGCCTCCAGAGAGGCAGAACTAGATTGGATTGAATAAAAAACCATCTCTGAAAGGCTGAAGAGGGTCATAAAATGTGCGAATGGGATAGAACGATACCTATCGTCGCTATGAGTAGGTCGCCCTGCCCAAGCAATTCCTATATTGAGCTTACTTTCCTGACTTGGAATGAGAGAGCAATGCTTAGACTCTGGTGCCTTCAGATAGGGCACTTTGCATGGAATTGTATCCAATCTGGTACGGAAACGGTTAGGAAGACTGAGAAGTGGTATTTGCACATCAAAAGCAATTTCATCACCACTATTCAGCGTATAGATTTGGTCATATCCCTCAATGGACTTTATCACCGGATAAAGCTCTGGTTCGCATAGTATTTTTACCTTGCCACCCGTGCCACGTCTCTCTGCCGCTATTTTTGGCACGTAACGAATAAATTGGAGTGTGTCTCCGAAACCTTGTTCGACATGCACAAGTAAATCTCTGCCATTAAGGGGACTACCGTCCCACAAACGTGAGTGGATATCTGGTATATTTGGCTTAAATGCAGGCATTTCAAACCGCGATTCATAGGCTGCCCATCCCTCATCATATTGCCCGTTTAACAGCAGAATGCTAGCCGGAGCGAAAACACCCCGTGCAGCTGAGGGCTGCAACTGGCGAACGCGCCTGTAACATGCCATTGCGTCCTGAATTTTCCCCATTCGGAGCAGCGCATTTCCAAGCGTATACTGCGCGTCAGGGTCTGTCGGTACAGCCTGCAAAGCTTTCTTGATAAGTAGCATCGCTTCTGCCGGCTGTCCTAGCTTCAAAAGAACGTGCCCGAGATTTTTAAGTGCAGTTAAGTTCTCAGGAGAATTGATCAGAGCTTGGCGTATCATCATTGCCGCTTTTTCATATTGGCCTATTTTTTCGTACGCTGCGCCTATGTTAGACAAGCAACGTGTGTGGCGAGGATCAATATTCAGACAGTATCGATAAAAATAAATTGCCCGTTTTGGATCTTCGAGGCGAAACCAACAATTTCCTAGTTTGTAAAAAGCGTTTGCCCACGTTGGCGCTATTTCAACTGCCTTTTGATAATTCTTGGAAGCTTCTTTAAGGTCGTTTTGGTTTGCTAAAGCATCGCCTAGATTTGAATAGGCTTCTGCNTAGTCGGGCTTAGCTTTAACGGCGTTACTGTAAGCANTAAGGGCCTCCGCACGATTNCCAGCTCGGAATAGAATATTTCCGAGATTATTCATTGCCTCGGGGAAATTAGGACGACACTCCAATGCTTTTCTATAAAATTTTTCCGCGTCNNCCATGTTGTTAGTATCGGCAAATGCGATTCCCAAATTGTTATAAGCATCTGAATAATCGGGCTTCAATCGAATTGCTAATTTAAGTTGTTGAATAGCCTCTCCATGNCGTCCAAGTAACCGCAGAATAAGCCCTTGTGTATTGAGATAAATAGCGTTGTCAGGTTCGATGGCAGATGACCGCTGTATGAACTTAAGACTATCCAAAAGATCACCAGAGCGATGAGCAATCACCCCCATTAAATGGTTTGCTTCAGCATTATTTGCNTCAAATTGTAGTAGTTTTTGCGTAAGACGTTTGGCCTCATCGAAATTCCCAGCATGGAATTCTTTGATCACTGCATCCAAGGACACAGGGTTTTTTGCCATAATTACATTCCCCAAGGTTGCAGAGAAAAAATAATTGAAATCACGCAACCCATATTACTTGACATGCCATTCACATAACAAATCAAACTTGCCCTGTTGACGGACTGATCTCCTTGTCGCTAATCCTACCCCACAGACTTGATTAATGATTTCCATAATGGAGGATATAGCGTGACATCATGTTCGCCGCTTTCCGGCATTCGCGTTTTTGAATTAGGTGCAAGCGTTGCTGCACCATACGGTGCTTGGGTTTTGGCCCAGCTCGGAGCCGAAGTAATCAAGGTAGAAAAACCAATNGATGGAGACGATGCACGCCATTGGGGACCACCGTTCTGGCGTGGCACTGGGACAATGTTTCATGCGCTTAATCGTGACAAAAAATCAGTTACTGTAAATTTACGTGATGAAAGCGAATGTGGGCGGTTACTGGATACTATTGTTCAGACTGGGGATATAGTCATTCAAAACATGCGCCCGGGAAAAGCTATCGAGTTAGGCTTGGGCCCGAGAGACCTTCTCCTCAAAAAACCAAGTTTAATATATGCAAATTTTGGTGCTTTTGGCCACACCGGCCCCTACAAGGATCGGCCTGGATATGACCCTTTAATGCAGGCTTTTGGTGGATTAATGAGTGTTACTGGAGAAGAAGGCAGGCCCCCCGTCAGGGTTGGTACATCNATAATAGATATGGGCACTGGTATGTGGTCTGTNATNGGGATTATATCAGCGCTTCGTGAGCGTGATGTAACAGGAGAAGGAGGCGTTGTGGATTTATCACTTTACGAAACCTCTATTGCTTGGATGACTGCGCATACCGCTGCTTATCACTCAGGCGGTGATATGCCGAGCAGGTATGGCTCTGGAATGCGAACAATTGCTCCTTACGAAGCTTATGAATGTAGAGATGGNTTCTTAGTTATTGCGGGCGCTAATAATAGTTTGTTCGAAAAAATTAGTTGTGCGCTGGGATGCCCTGGCTGGGCAAAAGATGCTCGCTTCGAAACAAACCCTGACCGAGTAAAAAATCGTGATGCCCTCAATACCTTAATTACGGATATATTAATTGAAAAACCGCGAAAACATTGGCAATCNATACTCGATGATAAAGGTGTGCCCAATGCACCGATCCAGAATACTAGAGAAATGGACCAACATTTACAAACGCAAGCCCTTGGAATGATTCAAGAGGCGCCAGATCAGTCAATAAAGCTTACGGGAATGCCATTATCCTTTGATGGAAAACGGCCTCCATTTCGTTCTACGGCACCGAAAATAGGCGAACACAATAATGAAATATTTGGAGACTACGAATAAATGCGAACAGACTATGAAACCCTAGAGATACAACGGCATAAACAACATGTTTTAATTGTCAAATTGAACCGTCCTTCTTTTGCGAATGCGTTAAATACGCAAATGGGATTAGATCTACGCGACCTGTGGCGNGATTTATATGTCGATCAAGAAGATGTACGTTGTATCATTTTGACTGGAGCAGGTGATAAAGCGTTCTGCGCCGGCGGTGACCTTAAGGAACGAAATAACATGACCGATGCACAGTGGCAGCATCAGCATGCTATATTCGAACAAGCTGTGCTCACAATGCTTGATGTACCATCACCTGTCATCGCCGCTTGTAATGGAGCAGCATATGGAGGTGGCTGTGAGTTTATCCTNGGCTCCGATTTTGCCTATGGCTCGACTAACGCTAAGTTAGCCTTGACAGAGGTTACGCTCGGGATAATGCCAGGGGCTGGCGGCACACAATTTTTACCGAGAGCTGTTGGCGTACGACGTGCCAAAGAATTCCTTTTGACAGGTTCTCCATGCACAGCGAAAGAAGCATATGAATGGGGTATTTTCAATAAAATCTGTGCCCCCAATGATCTTATAAATTTAGCTTTAAAAACTGCAGAACGAATAGCTTCTAATGCTCCAATTTCAATACGACAGGCGAAAAAAGCAATAAATGTGGCAACCCAACTTGACCTTAAGAATGGCTATGCTTTTGAAATTGAGGCATATAATCGTATGGTTCCAACAGAAGATCGGCAGGAAGGAATTAAGGCCTTCAACGAAAAACGTATGCCCGTTTTTAAAGGAAAGTAGTTAAGGCACCCTCCTAGAATTATGCGAGAACTTTTAAACCGAGATGTTNCCGCTCCGGTAATATCCCTCATTTTCTTTCAAAGCCTTACCACTATGGCAATGAATGCTTTTGCAAATGCCCCCGACGAAGTCAGCAGTAGCTATGGGATACCGCAGAGTTTTACNGGTATATTCACTGCTATCTGCTACTTATCGGCTCTCACCTTCGGACTTTTTGCAAGTGCCCCATTGGACCGGTTTGGTGCGGTGCGCTGTTGTCANGTAACACTTTTAGTCGGCGCGCTCGGTATGACTATTTTCACTCTCGCAACGCCCTGGAGCTTTGTTATCAGTGCAATGATGGTTGGATTTGCCCATGGTCCAATGAATCCAGCAGGATCCTTTTTAATAATGCGTCAGGCCATACCTAGGTGGCGCCCCCTCCTCTTTTCACTAAAACAAACAAGTATACCAATAGGTGGAACCCTAGCCGGTTTTTTAGTCCCGACATTATTAATTTTTACTAGTTGGCAAAAAACAATGTTGATAATAGCCGTTGTAATGACGATAGCGGCGTTTATTGCACGGCCCTTTCGCGACCAAACAACACCACGCCATAATAACAATAGCGCCGGACAAAAAGAAAATATTTGGGCGTCTATCCAGCTTGTTTTTCAAAGAGGCCCGATAAGGGCGCTCTCGTTAGCAGCATTTATATTAATAGGGTGCCAGGCGTGTGTGGTTTCGTTTTTAGTTATTTATCTTGTCAAAGAAATAAAACTTGAATTGCAGTGGGCCGGATTTATTTTTGGCCTAGCGCACGGAACAAGTATCATAGCAAGAATTTACCTTGGTATACTTGCAGACCGAGTGGTCAAGACAAAGACCATATTAGGATTTAGTGGAGTCATTACAGGTATCTGTTTTTTTCTCCTGNCAGCTTTTCCAGCCGAAGGACCTTTCTGGCTCCTCTGTTTTCTTGGAATAATCTTGGGAAATGCTAATCTTGGCTGGGTCGGTTTGTACTTCGGAGAAATTTCAAAACTTGCACCGGATGGAAAGGCTGCACAGGTCACCGCAGGCAGTCAAATCTANGCATTTGGATCATTCGTTTTAATTCCTCCAATATTTACCCTATTCATCGAATACACTAATAGTTATGCCACG
This sequence comes from Rhodospirillaceae bacterium, assembly GCA_002711555.1. The sequence goes on from PARQ01000018.1 coordinate 60,717, forward strand.
GGGTTTTTTATAGTTGGAATTGCAGGTCTTGCAGCAGGCATTCGTTTTCTGAGCATAAAATATTAGCTGCCGACATGGAAACTTGAGACAAGTCCTTTAAGAGTGGCGATAACACTCAATGGTGTTAGAAGGCCTGTCGCCGGATTTTCAGGGGACGGAACGCCCTGGATTTTTATTTCGAACCGAGTGGCATCTGAGTCCACGACAATTAAATGCTCGTTCCTTTTTTTTGTTGGGTCGGCCCATAGCTCTACTCGAGTTTTATCAGGTCCGGAACCTGCCATGCTGAGTGCGGCTGCAACATTCAGGTTGGCCGGAAATCCAGCAGCGGCTTCGCGAACACTACCTTCAAATACTCGAAGNGGTTTTTTTACGTTTGTTAAATCAATTTTATTTTGTGCGATATATGGTGCACCCATAATCCCCTTTGGNGGCTTGCGAGTGATGATGCGGATGTCACTTATTCTTCCTTCTGCTGCCGCTCGAACAGCATCAAATCCAACAAGCGCTCCGGTTGGGACTATAATACGTGCACCAGTCAACTTTGCATGATCAATGAGCCCTTGCCGTTCGATAAGTTGGCCGCAAGAACAGGGTATAAAAATACGGCCGGCATCCACTGCGGGCCCTGCAATATCATCAAAAACTGCCGCTGGTGTGCACTCAACAATTATATCAGCACATTTTGCNAGTGAATCAAGCGGTATGACCTTAGGGGGCTTATAAAACTGACTGACCCGATCCTTGCCGCTTTGTATATCACGCGTTGAAACCGCTGATAAGGAGAGGCCATCAATGCCAGCATCTAATGCTCTAGCTACTCTCATGCCGATTGCGCCTAAACCAGCAACGGCAACTGTTTTTTTGTTTTTACNCAAACTGAATTTCCTCTTACACGAATTATAATCGTNGATTCAAGAAAAGAGCTTGTTTAAATAATATATACGACTGAAATATACTTTAACTTTTGAACAGCATTAAGTGATTTGCGATGAAATTCATAATTTTATGTCTCGTAGTCTTATCTTTAACAACACATCCAATAGGCGTCGACGCTCAAACACCNAAAGACAAAGCACAGGAACTAGCGCATGAGGGAATTAAAAATTTAATGCAGGCCCTGCGTCTAATGATAGAACATATCCCTCAATACGAACTACCAGTTCTAAATAAAAATGGCGATATTGTAATTAAGCGGAAGTACCCTCACGAGAGTACACATAAGAAAAAGAAGGGCANCGGGAACGATATCTAAGATTACCGATTGATGATAAGAATCTTCTCGGAATTTTAGTACTGTNGATGTAGGCTATCCCAATACCTTGTCTGCAAATTAATTAAGGTAAGTTATGGTCGACGCTAAACGTTTAATCGTCGGAATTTCCGGAGCCTCGGGGCCAATCTACGGTATNCGAATATTAGAATGTCTNAGAGCAAACACAAATATCGAAACTCATCTTATTTTATCACCTTCNGCAGCACAGACGATAGCAGCAGAGACAGATTACGCTTTAGATGACGNGCGAAATTTAGCTGATGTGGTGCATAGTTTTAAGGATATAGGAGCCTCTATTTCATCGGGTTCTTACAGAACTGAAGGTATGATTATTGCTCCATGCTCTATNAAAACGNTAGCAGGTGTAGCAAACTGTTTTAGCGATAATCTAATATCACGCGCTGCAGATGTTTGCCTAAAAGAGGGCCGCAAAGTAGGGCTTATGGTTCGGGAAACACCGCTTCACCAAGGGCATTTGGAGCTGATGGCAAAGGCAGCGCAATTTGGATGCCTCATAATGCCACCGGTCCCTGCTTTTTATCATCGTCCTGCTAATATAAATGACATTATAAATCAAACAGTGGGACGGGCACTCGATCAATTNGGAATTGAAACAGATATTGTTCATAGATGGAAGGATACAAATACAAAATAAATATTTAGGTTTGTTCTAAAACCAACTTGATATCCGTTTTATGGACTTTTGAAAATACGCCATCTAAAAGATTCAACAACTCTGAAGTGTGACAAGTTGAAGATAATTCAGGCATAGAAAAATATAGGCTTATATTTTCTANTGCATTATTGATCCGCTGTATCTCAGTTACGCTGTCATNTTCAAGCACTGTAATCGTACGCATCAATTTAAACTGTTCAATCTGTTCTGCCTTGATTTCGACTTCCAGAATTTGATTTTGTAGCTGCCGCACCTCCTCTTCATCGCATTCGTAATTTTTGATTTTAAAACTCTTGCGANCACTTCGTAGCTTTTGAACTATATCATNATTCCAGTCTGCGGCACTTCTACACAATAATGTTACCTCATGCTTAGATAATACAGGGTGCCCTACCGATGCTGTCCAGCAGCAAAATAAAAGAATATTAACATCTACTCCGCATTTTTCTTGAAGTGCAATACAAGCATCTGAAACTCCTTTCTTGGAATACACCTCGAGAGAAAAATTCCAAAAGGGATTCGTCATTTGAAAATTATCAACTTTTTCCAGGTTAGATAGCGTCACTTAAAACCTCTTCAATGTCCTGGACTCGCATTGGTAGTGTCAAAATTTCACTACCTATCGGTTCTAGAGCATCATTGACCGCGCTCGCTATAGCCGCTGGAGCACCTAAGTAACCACCTTCCCCACTGCCCTTTTGACCCATGGGAGTTAGAGGCGACGGCGTACAATGGTCGACCATATCGACTTTTGGAATCTCGTGAGCAGAAGGCAACAAGTAATCCATAAACGTACCGGCTAATAATTGGCCGTCCTCGTTATATTCAAACTTTTCGTAAAGTGCTGCACCTATCCCGTGCGCGATACCTCCATAAGTCATACCATGGACAATGTGCGGATTTATTTGAGTGCCACAATCATGCCCAATGTAGTAGTCGTGAATTGTTACTTGACCAGTAAGCGGATCGATGGAGACAAGCGGAATGTGTGCCTCGAAGGAGTAACATGGGTACATTTGCACTTTTCCGTCTGGCGTAGGCATTGAACCACCAGTCGGCACTTCCCAGACATGGCGCGCTTGCAAACCTGGCTCCATATCATCGGGCAAGTCGTGATATCTGCGATGCGCTATTTCAATAAGTTCGCACCACTCAATTTTATTGTGTGGTTCTTTTAGTGTNACAACATCACCATTTCGATACTCCAATTGGTCAACAGGCAACTGAAGATTGTGAGCCGCTATACTAATAAGCTGCTTCCTAATTTTCTCCGAAGCACCTTGTGCTGCACCACCTAACATTATTGCCATCCTACTTCCAACCGGACTATTGCTTGGCAAACTTGCCAGCGAATCCGTACGCGTGATCCTAATAGAATCTGGATTGCGTTGTAGTATCTCGCCAATAACCGTAGAAACTAGAGATTCATGTCCCTGGCCTGCCGATGTGGTCGCAATAATACCTGTGATAGAACCATTGAGGTCAATCTTAACTTGACAGCTTTCCATCCAAGTCGTTGTGGGGTTTTTTTCATTAAAAAGCGGCTCAAATCCTGCATTTCCTCCAGATGGCTCAAGACAAGTAGCAATTCCAATTCCTGCAAACTTTCCCTCTGCCCGTATTTGATCGCGTTTTGATATTAACGAGCTTATATTTGCTAGCTTCTCGGTCTTGTTCAGAACAGCATGATAGTCGCCGCTGTCGTACGAGGTACCGCTGGGTATTTCATAAGGAAATTCATCTTTTTGAATAAAATTTCTGCGCCGGACTTCAAATCGATCTATGTTTAGGAAGCGCGCTATCTTGTCAATTCCAACTTCGATTGCAAAATTTGTCGGCGACTGGCCAAATCCTCGCACAGCCTCTTGTGTTGTCTTATGTGTACTTACAGAGATGGCTTCATATTCGACACTGCCAATCCGGTAAGGNCCAACTATGGCAGTTACCGGTTTTCCTANTTGAAGAGGNGCACGTCCAGGAGACGCGCCAGCATCATCCAATGCACGCATCCGCATGGACTTGACAATACCATCGCCGTCGAAAGCCATGTCAACATCAAAAATGCGATCTGGCCCGTGAGCGTCTCCGCCAATCATATTTTCAAGCCTATCCTCTACCAACCGCACAGGATAACCCAGTTTCATAGAGAGATACCCCACTAAAACTGAATGCTTTATACCGCGTTTGACCCCGTAGCTTCCTCCTACGTCAACATCATAATGAACGCGAACATTATTCGATGAAAGTTTTAAGGCATTACTAATTTGTTCCTGATACTTCGGCATTTGGATCGAAGCCCAGACATCAAGTAACTCTTCTGAAGAACTCCATTGAGCTACTACACCAAATGTCTCAATTGGCACNGTTGAATTTCGGCTCCAACGGGCTCTGTAACTTATAGCGTGATCAGCTGTTGAAAAATCATCGTCAACAGGGCCCCATTCAAACTTCCGTTGAAAAAAGACATTCCCACCAATCTCAGGATGAACTATTGGCGCTCCTGGCTTGATGGCTTCTTCTGGGTCTACAACGAAATCCAAAGCCTCATAATCCACATAAACCAATTCTGCAGCATCCTCAGCAATATAGCGGCTATCAGCAACAACAGCGGCTACCCACTCCCCAGCATAGCGTGTTACCTTTGAGGCAAGTGGGTAACGGTGATAGTTCGGTAAATCTAGCCCTGACATCAGTGAATTGGTTGCATTCTCCAATTCTGTTCCTGTCAATACATAATGCACTCCATCAAGAGCTAACGCCTCCGACGAATCAATAGACTTGATCTCGGCTGAAGGAAACGGGCTCATTACCAAAGCGACATGTTTCATGCCANGGCATTTTATGTCGCCTACAAAACTTCCTTGTCCCGTAACAAAACGACGGTCTTCTTTTGTTCNCCGCGGTTTACTTACATAACGATATTCTTTCACGATGCCTCCTTAAGACGGCTCGCAGCAAGTGCTATTGCTTCGATAATCTGTTTGTAACCTGTACACCTGCAGATGTTACCTCCTATAGCCTCAACTATTTGCACCTCGCTGGGGTTAGAGTTCTCTTGGAGCAGGGAATGACCTGCTATAAGCATACCAGGAGTACAATATCCACATTGCATGGCGTGCGTTTCACAAAAACAATCTTGCAGTATGNTTAATGTGCCATCCGCTTCCGAAAGCCCCTCGACAGTGGTTACTTCGCAACCATCTGCTTGAACTGCATACATCAAACATGAGCGCACNGGANCACCATNGTGAATGACCGAACANGCACCACAGACTCCGTGTTCGCACCCCGCATGGCTACCAGTCAGATCGAGCTCATCACGAAGAAAGTCAAGAAGTGTCATACGAGGTGGAATTTGAGCGACTTGAGATATTCCATTTACCTTTACGTTTATCTTTTTTAAATACTGTTCACTCATTCCTTGCCTCATAAACCTCGGCCCTAGCCTCCTCCAATACCCTGCGAACAATCCTTCCCGCAACACGTTTTCGATATTCGGCAGTAGCGTGAACATCCGTATCAGGATCAAGTGCTTCTACCACCAAACCGCATGCCTCATTAAAGGCAGCATCAGAAAGAGGTTTGCCCACAAGTGCTTTTTCTACCGCATCGATCTTTACTGCAGCAGGGGCACAGCCGCCTACAGCAACGGCTGCACGAGTGCATTTGCCCCCAAAATCCGTTGCTAGCTGAGCCGCTACTGCAACNAGTGCATAATCACTATTACGAATACTCACCTCATGGAACCCACTCCCAACGACTTCCTCACTCCAAATCGGAAAGCNTACTTCAGTGAGACACTCGGTATCTTCTAGTGCTGTATCCATGGCAGAATAGAAAAAATTACCAGCACAAATTTGTCTTTCACCGTCTTTTTTGAGTGCTACAATCTTTGCATCCAAACAACGAGCCACAATAGGTATTTCTGCTGAAGGGTCTGCATTGGCTATACTCCCACCGACCGTTCCACGATTTCGGGTTTGGGTATGACCAACATGCNCCAACGCNTTTGCGAGGAGAGGCAATTTTTTGATAATTTTTTCAGATGCCGCAGCCTCGGCTTGCCGGGTGCATGCCCTGATTGAGAGGCTTTCATTAGATGAATGTATACCTGCTAAAGTTTGAATATGATTAATATCAATTAATAATTCTGCCTTGACCAAACGCATTGCCATCATTGGAACCAAAGTTTGCCCACCAGCTATAATGCGACCTTCATCACCTACACGGNCCAACGCCTCCAACACTGCTTCAAGTGTATCTGGCCTNATGTAATCAAACGCTGCAGCTTTCATTTGNTCAACCCTTGTCAATCGGAACAAGACATTGACGTTTTGACTGCCCTGCGTCAATGCAAACATTTTCACAACTTATACAATTTGAGATTGAACCAGTTTGGCCAATATTGTACGAGTTTTCATTTAGAGGNTTGAGATAANTTTGGCGAATATGGGGGCAATTACAATGAGTGCAAAACGTAAGTATCCCGACCTGCACGATCACATAGAGGCGTTNCGTTTGGCTGACCTGCTCATTGAAGTTGATAGAGAAATTAATAAAGATACCGAAATGCATCCCTTGGTGCGCTGGCAGTTTAGGGGAGGCATCAGCGATAAGGAGCGAAAAGCGTGGCTGTTTACCAATGTTGTGGACAGTAAAGGCCGTAAATTTGATATTCCAGTTCTTGTGTGCGGCCTAGCGGGGAGCAGACAAATTTATAAAACTGGCATGGGTTGTGAGATCGATGAGATAGGGCCCACGTGGATTAATGCAATGANTAATCCAGTTCCGCCAATCACTCTAGAATCAANTGATGCGCCTTGCCACGAACAAATATATGTNGGTGAACAACTTTTGGACGGCCATGGATTAGATTCCATACCGGTCCCAATATCAACCCCCGGTTGGGACAATGCTCCATATATGTCTTCATCACACTTCATTACAAAAAGCCCCGTTGATGGGTCATACAATAATGGTAATTATCGCGCGCAACTTAAAGCACCAGACCGATTAGGTTTTAACCCCTCAATTGAGCATCATACAGGCGGGTATNTACATTGGCTCGAATGGAAAGAGCGCGGTGAGCCTATGCCNTGTGCCGTCGTTCTCGGCTGTCCGCCAATCGTNTCTTTTACCTCAGTACAAAAGCTGCCTCATGGACTTGATGAGCATCATGTCTCGGGTGGGCTAGTAAATGCACCGTTACATATGGTGAAAGCAAAGACGATAGACCTTCTTGTGCCAGCCGACGCTGAAGTAGTTGTAGAGGGCTTCATTAGTACCGAATGGCTTGAGCCGGAGGCTCCTTTTGGTGAGAGCCACGGACATGTCAATTTGCAGGAATACAATGGCTTTATGGATGTTACAGCAATTACGCGTAAGAAAAATGCAGTGATTACTTCTTGGGTCAGCCAAGTAACACCNAGCGAATCAGCTACTATTAAACGGCCAGCGTACGAGGCAAAGCTATTAGGACACCTACGAGACGCCGTTGGCATACAAGGTCTCGTAAGAGTCTCGACGCACGAGCCATTGACGTCTCTTCACAAGCTGATTTTGATAATAATGAAAAAGGGAGCAGCTCGAACGGAAGTTTGGCGAGCACTTTATGCCACTGCCGCACACCGAATGGCAGAAGGAAAATGGGTTGTCGCCATAGACGAGGACATCGACCCTGATGATGCAAATGCAATTTTTTGGGCAATGTCATATCGCTGCAAACCCCATCGAGACACTCATATGTTGCCCCATAAACACGAGGGCCATGGCCCTCGAAGTATGATCGACTCTGAGGACTCAGCTGTACTGATTGANGCCACTTTGAAAGAAGACTTGCCACCGGTTGCCCTGCCGAAACGTCAATACATGGAAAAAGCGGCAGAGATTTGGAATGAATTAGGTTTACCCGAGATAAAACCAGAGCGCCCGTGGTATGGCTATGACCTCGGAGAATGGAATGCGGAACTGGATATCATGGCNCGNCGGGCCGTACGGAGTGATTATTGGAAAACAGGCGAAATTATTGCAAAATATCGGCGCAATGATGTCGAGATGAATACAGAAGTGCGCACGCTCGACATTGGCAATCCCGGTGTCGGAGATGAGGAACCTAATGAAGAAATTAAATGGGACGGAATTCCAGAGTCCAACAAATAGGACGATTTTATGATAAAGCGCACGTACAGCGATTTTCAGGACCATTTATTAAGACTTGAGAGTGCTGGCTTACTGCGCAAAATTAGCCGCCCAATAAACAAAGACACGGAGCTGCACCCGTTAGTTCGTTGGCAATTTAGAGGAGGCGTGCCCGAATGCGAGCGCAAAGCCTGGTTTTTCGAAAATGTTGTCGACAGTAAAGGTAGAAGATACGACATGCCGGTTGTGGTGGGTGCTTTAGCGACTACGCCGGAAGTGTACCGAATTGGTATGAATATCGAATTGGATGCGATAGGGAAACATTGGGAACAAGCCATTGCAAATCCAATATCCCCAATAGAAGTTAGCGTTGCTCCATGTCAAGAAACTATTTGGAAAGAAGATGAACTAGTTGGGGAACAAAAAGGGCTCGACGCACTTCCGATACCTATTTCGACGCCAGGTTATGATTGCGCACCCTATTTCACCGCAACTAATTGTACAACTAAGGACCCAGAAACGGGGGTGCAGAATATGGGCACCTATCGAGCTGGATTAAAATCATCCAATCGACTTTGTGTTCGTATGGCCAGTCGGACGGGTGGAGCTGGTGGTTACGAACACTGGTGCAAATACAGAGAACTCGGCAAAAAAATGCCCTGTGCTTTTGTTATAGGTGCACCACCACACGTGGCTTTCACTGGGCCACAAAAATTACCCAAAAATTTGGATGAAATGGAGGTCGCCGGAGGTTTGGCGGGAGAACCTATCCATATTGTAAGATGCAAAACCGTCGATCTTACCGTCCCCGCCGACGCCGAATTAGTTATAGAAGGATTTGTAGAGACCGACTACTTAGAGCCAGAGGCACCATTTGGTGAGAGCCATGGCCATATCGCGCTTGAAGAATTCAATATGCAGATGCACGTGACAGCAATCACTTCCAAGACAAAACCGGTTTTAGCCTCGATAATTAGCCAAGTAACTCCCAGTGAAAGTTCAGTAATAAAGAGGGTTGCCTATGAACCAATGTTTCTAGCTCACCTTAGAGATAATCTTGGCATACAAGGAATCGAAAATATTACACTGCACGAACCCTTGACAAATTTACGCAAAGTTATTTTCATCCGAATGACGAGCGAAGCAAAAACTACAGAGATTTGGCGAGCTCTCTATGGAATATCTAATTTCCGTGCCGATTGTGGAAAGTATGTGATAGCGGTTAGCGAAGATATAGATCCAATCAACAGCAATGAAATTTTGTGGTCAATCACTCAACGTGCAAATCCAATACAGGATATTCACGTGTTAAAGCATCGAGCTGGGGGCCATGGACCAAAGAGTGGTCGTAGTACAGATTCTACGATGCTAATTGATGCTACCTTTAAATCAACATTGGCCAATCGCACAATTCCATGTCGACAATCCCTGGATATTACAAAAGCAGAGGAAACAGTTATTCTTTCGCACTTGAAAGATAATTTAGGAATTCAAGGTATAAAGAAAATTGCTGTAGAAGGTTCAGAACCTTCAACACCACATTTTATAATCTTAACCATGGAACGTGGGTCATTACGCTCCGAAATATGGCGAGCTCTCAATGGCACGGCTAATTTCCGAAATACGAACATCAAGCTTGTTGTGGCAGTCGACGATGATATCGAATCCTGCAACTCTGACTCAATCTTTTGGGCCCTTGCTTACCGGTGTAATCCAACGCTAGATTCCACTATCATAACATATGGAGACGCGACACAGGCCTCAGGTGCTGAAATTTTCGAATTTTCTTCAGGCTCAAGCCTACTTATTGACGCAACCATGGAGGGAGAAGTTATGCCACCTTTAGCGCTCCCAACGCGCCCATTTATGGAGAAAGCGGCAGAGATTTGGAAGGAACTAGAATTGCCTACCCTCAGCCCTGAAATGCCATGGTATGGACCCAATCTCGGTGACTGGAATGACCGATGGGAAAAAATGGCTAAGCGTGCTGCTGAAGGTAATTATGCGGAGAATGGTAGGCTTACTGCACAACAAATTGAGAGAGGTCTAACACCCGGAACACCGCTTCGTCAGCTTCGTCCTGAAATTGATTAGCCTAGACCTTTGAGATCGGCTGAATTTTTTTAGGAACTGCAAGTAATAGAGGTATATCATACTGGATATAGAAGCGTCACATTCTTGCAGGGGGATAGGATGAGCCAACGCAATTACCCAGACTTGCACGACCATATCAAAGAGCTTCGGGCATCGAACTTACTTATCGAAATTAACGATCCTATCAATAAAGACACAGAGATGCATCCGCTGGTACGTTGGCAATTTAGGGGTGGTATTGCTGAAGCGGATCGCAAGGCATTTCTTTTTACTAACATCATCGATAGCTTAGGAAGGAATTATGATCTCCCAGTGATTGTTGGAGCCCTGGCCACAAATCCAGAGATATATAGGATTGGATTGGGTTGTAAACTTGATGAAGTGGGCAAAACATGGGGACGAGCAATTTCCAATCCGGTGAAACCCCGTTTAATAGAAAATGCGCCTTGCCATGAGTTTGTGTCGACCGGCAACGATCTAGTTGGCGTTGGTTGCGGCCTAGACGCACTGCCCATACCCATTTCCACGCCTGGATTTGACTGCGCTCCCTACCTGACTGCAACCAACTGCATTACAAAAGATCCTATAACTGGCATACAGAATATGGGCACCTATCGCGCAGGGCTGAAAGCTTCTGACCGACTGGCAGTACGGATGGTCGTGAGGCCAGGCGGGGCAGAAGGGTATGTCCATTGGAAAAAATGGAAAGAACAAAAAAAAGCGATGCCGTGCGCTATCGTGGTGGGTTGCCCACCCGCTGTGAATTTTATGTCACCACAAAAACTGCAAATGGGCATTGATGAGATAGATATTGCTGGAGGTCTTGTTGGAGGACCTATTAACATTACAAAATGTAAGACAATCGACTTAAACGTTCCTGCGGAGTCAAAATTGGTGGTTGAAGGTCTCATATCCACCGAGTACGTCGAACCAGAAGCACCTTTCGGCGAAAGCGCGGGCTATGTCGCGCTTGAATCCTACAATATGACGATGCAAGTGACGGCGATTACTCGGCGCCGTAACGCTGTTATTCCATCAATTATTAGTCAGGTCACACCTAGTGAAAGCTCTGTGATAAAGCGTCTTGCCTATGAGCCATTATTTCTTAATCATTTAAAAAATAATCTAGGAATAAATGGAGTTATTAGGGTTTCACTTCACGAGCCATTAACCAATCTCCGGAAAATAGTGTTTATACAAATGGAGCGCGAAGCTCCATCAACTGAGATTTGGCGAGCTCTTTATGGCTGTGCTGCGCTTCAGAGTGGTGTCGGAAAATTCATAATAGCTATAAATGATGATATTGATCCTGACAACGGTGACGCGGTTTTTTGGGCAATGGGCTACCGCTGCAATCCTGCTATTGATTGCCATGTTTTGGATAATCGGAGCCACGGGCAGGGGCCGCGCGTGCCACGATCGGTATCAGAAGACTCTGCTTTATTAATAGATGCTACCATGAAGGGGCCGTTACCGCCTTTAGCCCTACCAAAGAAAGAGTATATGGAAAATGCCCTAGGTTTATGGGAAAGGCTAGGCTTGCCTTCACTAAAACCGGAGAGTCCCTGGCACGGATACACTCTAGGTGATTGGAGCGATAATTGGGACCAAGCAGCTAAGCGAGCAGCAGATGGTCATTATCTCAAAAATGGTGAAATAACCAAACAGAGAATAACAACGAATTCTCTGCCAGAAACACCCATACGCTCTGACGAATTTGATTAAAATACTAAAAATGAAAGAAAGATCGTTTACATGAAGAAACGCCCCTCAGAAATTCCAGCCAATTTGCCAGACAAAAAAATAGCCCCCCAATACGGTTCTGACATTATGGCAGATATGCTTGGAGAGATGGGTTTTGATTACGTTACGTTAACCCCTGGCTCAACCTTTCGTGGCCTCCATGATTCGTTGGTAAACTACGGCGGCAATAAAAAGCCAGAGATGATTCTTTGCCCGCATGAAGAAATTGCTGTTTCTATGGCACATGGCTACGCAAAGGTTACTAACAGGCCTGCTTGCGTAATACTTCACAACTTAGTGGGGCTTCAACATGCCATTATGTCATTTTGGAATGCCTTTGCCGATCGAATTCCGATGATCGTCATTGGCGGCTCTGGGCCAATGGATCCGGCTGAAAGACGCTTTATTGACTGGCTTCATAGTGCGAACAATCAATCACAAATTATGCAACCATATACCAAATGGACCGACGAGCCTCCCACCCAACAAGCAGTCCTCAATTCACTTGCGAAAGCCTATCGATTAGCTTGCACAGCCCCAATGGGACTAAGTTATTTATCACTAGATACTGGATTGCAAGAGGCGACGATCGATGAAGATCTTGAGATGCCAAATATGGCATTGCCGCGCTACTCTGATATTCCTCCTATTGCAGCGCCAGAAAGAAGCATACAAGCAGCAGCCGACCTATTTATTCAAGCAAGCAAGCCTTTGGTATTGGGCGGCCGTTGTGGACGTTTACCAGGCACCACCGATATTTTGAAAGAATTCATAGAAATCACAGGATCCGCTTTTCAAGAAGGCAAAGACGTAGTCAATTTAGCCACAAATCACCCACAAAATATGACTGGCGGGTTTGGTGCCAGTAAGGAGACTAAAGTTCGAAGTGAAGCTGATTTAATACTAGTCGTAGACAACCAAGATATCGCCGACATGCTTGGGAATTACGGCGCTGCTCGCGGGGGTGGGTACGGAGTAATACTTTCTGAAGCTGACGGACAAAATAAAAAGATTATAGACCTATCACTAAATGATTTTTCGATAGACAAGTGGGCTGCAATTGGAGGTGCCTTACCCCCAGTTGACGTGCACTTATGCGCCGACCCTATCTACGGTTTGAAGCAATTACTTGACGAGCTTAAAACCAGAGCATTTCAAAATGCGCGTTGGATCGATACAGCCAGAATGCGTGCCAAATCTCTAACAGAACGCCATAAGGCGCTCCGTTCGCGACAAAGGAAGATTTTAGAAGATAACTTCGATAACGACCCTATTTCAGTGCCACGGTTAATTTATGAAGTGTATAACGCTGTGCAAGATCAAGATTACATTCTTGCAAACCGTAACTATCGCAGTTGGTATGAAGGAATTTGGCAGTTCGATGGTTGCGCTCGTTACCTCGGCAATAATGCCGGGGGGGGGGTTGGTTATGGTCCCGGTGGAGTTATAGGTTCAGCTCTAGCCGCTCGTGAGATGGGGAAATTTACCGTGGCTATCATGGGGGATGGTGATTTTACCATGAATCCCGCAGCACTGTGGACAGCTGCCCACTACAACATTCCAGCCTTAATAATACTTCATAACAATACTTCCTTTGGAAATGACGAGGAGCATCAACGTAAACTTGCGCACGAACGAAAACGCCCGGAAGAGAATGCGTGGATAGGTCAAAAAATGATCGACCCAGATGTTGACTTCGCCATGGTAGCACGCGCCTACGGAGCTAAAGCGCACGGCCCGATTAAAAAACCAACAGAAATAGCGCCTACACTCAAAAAAGCAGTGCTCGAAGTTATTGATGGTAGCGTAGTTTTGGTTGATATTCGTACAGCGTTAAACTGATAAAAGGTATTCAGAGTAGTGTTTTAGCATTTAAGTGGTCATTAATGTTTTTTTTTGGTTATGTTTGCCTGTGGGAAGACGTTACACCTTCCATTTATTCATTCAACAGACACAATCTCGGCGTCTAGAGGATTAATTTAATATGTCAAAAGAGGAGCATTTTGTAGTCATAGGAGCTGGTCATGCTGGGGGCGTGGCAGTGCAATCATTCCGAAACTTTGGTCATGAAGGACGTGTAACATTAATCGGAGAAGAGGCAACATTACCTTACGAACGCCCCCCCCTTTCAAAAGATTTGTTGCATTCACCGAACGATAGTAATTTTCAATTGATCCGTGATGCCGATTATTACAATGACCTAAATATTGATATTTTGCTTGAAAGGACTGCTGTGTCCATTGATGCTGTGACAAAACTTGTCCTGTTAAATAATGGTGAATCAATCCATTATGACAAACTGTTACTCACCACTGGTGGTCGTCCACAAACGCTTGATATCCCCGGCTTAGAATTGGACAATATACTTACGTTAAGGACTATTGAAGATAGCCGCGCCGTGGAGGGCAATCTCAACAAAGGCGCACGGATATTGGTCGTAGGTGGAGGATTTATTGGACTTGAGGTTGCCGCCAGTGCCCGCATGAGAGGAGCAGAAGTTATTGTATTTGAAGCCAACTCAAGATTAATGGGGCGGTCCCTCCCAGCCGAGGTATCAGATGTTTTTTTAAAACTTCATGCGGACAATAATGTCTCAGTGAGATTAAACCAAAGCGTTAAAGAGTTCCTTGGGAAAAATGAAGTAAATGAAGTTATCACAAATTCCGGAGAAAAAATTAATGCTGACGCTGTAATAGTTGGCATTGGTATTTTACCGGAAACTAAACTAGCAGAAAGCGCCAAATTAAAGATAGATAACGGCATCGTGGTCGACGAGTACGCGCGTACTTCAAACCCCTATATCTTTGCAGCTGGGGACAATACAAACCATTTTAATACAATGCTTGGGCGTCACATTCGACTTGAAGCATGGCTCAACGCCCAGGAGCAAGCATTAGCAGCAGCTCGCACTATGTGCAATGAGCTCAAGGCTTACAATAAAGTTCCATGGATGTGGACAGATCAGTTTGATGTAAACCTGCAGATTGCTGGTTTTACGGAAAAATGGGATAATCTCGTAATACGAGGGGACATCACAGGACGAGATTGCACCGCATTCCAAGTTGAAGGTGGCTTAATTAAATCGGCATTGTCAATCAATCGTCAACGGGATATGCGAGTAGCACGTAGAATGATTAGTGCACAACTACCGTTTTCAGAGCCTGACCTAGAAAATGATGATATTTCGCTTCGCGATTTACTTAAACGCGCTAAATCCTAGAAAAGATTAGAAAGGATATCTTTTAAAATGATTAAAGGCAGAGTTGTCTCTCTCTTCACCACTCCTAACGGAGCTAACAAAATGATCTCAGCAAATCATTTATCCTGCGTCGCCGGTAAAGGAATAGAAGGTGACCGGTATGCATTGGGAACGGGCACGTATTCAAAAAAGCCCGAGCCGGGACGACAGTTAACTATTATTGAAATTGAGGAATTAGAAGCGCTCAAAGATCACACAAATATCAGCTGCCTACCGGAACAATGTCGAAGAAATGTTATTTCGGAAGGAATACGCCTAAATGATCTAATTGGAAAAATCATCTCAATTGGCACTGTACAACTCAGAGTGCACAGACTCTGCCAACCGTGCGGCTACCTCGAGGGCAAACTGAAGAAACCAGGGTTAAAGGACGCACTGTGGGACAAAGGCGGTGTTAGGTGTGAAGTACTAAATGATGGCAAAATAATGGTAGAGAATGATATCAGCTTGGTAGAATAGCGCACCTATTCGGCTGCTGGACGACTTTCTATCTCAGCATCGTCATGAGTTTTATTGCCGAAACGGTCTTTAATATAATTTTCTACCAAATCTTGAAATTCTTCAGCGATGTTAGGGCCACGTAAAGTCATTGCCTTTTTGCCATCAATAAAAACGGGCGCTGCCGGTTGCTCGCCAGTACCAGGCAAGCTGATACCGATATCGGCCATTTTGCTTTCACCGGGACCATTTACGATACAGCCCATTACGGCTAGGTTCAACTCCTCAACCCCCGGATATGCGGTCCGCCAATCGGGCATTCTTTCTCTGATATAGGTCTGAATTTTACCGGCTAAAGTCTGAAACACCGTACTCGTAGTACGACCACAACCCGGGCATGCAGTGACCAATGGCATGAAAGACCTTAAACCCATCGTTTGCAGCACTTCCTGTGCTACTATTACCTCTTCAGTTCTATCGCCACCCGGCTCGGGTGTAAGAGAAACACGAATTGTATCACCAATCCCTTGCTGGAGAAGTACCGCTAAGGCTGCGGTTGAGCCTACAATCCCCTTCGAACCCATACCGGCCTCTGTAAGCCCTAAATGAAGCGCGTAGTCGGATTGAGCCGCCAAGCTCTGATATGCAGCCACCATTCCCTGAACTTCACTAACTTTGCATGACAGGATGATTTTGTTCTTTGACATACCTAATTCTTCTGCACGCTTCGCATTTGAGAGCGCGGACTCGACTAATGCCTCATGCGTAACAACTGCGGCATCTTTCGGCTGTTCTGCCTTGGAGTTCTCATCCATTAACTTGACAAGAAGTTCTTCATCCAAGCTACCCAGGTTTACTCCAATTCTAACCGGACGGTCATACTTCAAAGCCACGTCGATCATGGTCGAAAACTGACTTTCCTTTTTTGCACGACGTCCAACATTGCCCGGGTTAATACGATACTTTGCCAAGGCTTCCGCACAATCCGGATATTTAGTCAGTAATTGATGCCCAATGTAGTGAAAATCTCCTACAAGTGGGACATCAAAACCCCAATTATCTAGCTTTTCCCGAATGTAAGGAACCGCTTTTGCGGCATCCTCACGATCTACGGTTATTCTTACCACCTCAGATCCGGCCCGGTGCAAATCGGCTACCTGCTGAGCCGTGCCATCTGCATCCGCAGTGTCCGTATTGGTCATCGATTGCACCACGACAGGCGCATCACCGCCAACCATCACATTGCCTACCTTCACTCCTGCGCTAGTGCGTCGGGGCGCTAATCCTGTATTTAGGGACATCGTGTCTGGCCTATCCATTTTTAAAACTGACGTCTTGCTTCGATTATGTTGATATCATACTCATATTAAAATTTATGTTAAGTAAAAGTGCCATGACAGATACATCTTTGACAACAGCAGAAACACCCTCAGGTAAAGGACCGGATGACGAAAACTTTCCAGTCGGCTCTATATTCCTTCCGGCCTCACTGCGTCCACACGTTGCAATATTCTACGCATATGCTCGCGCCATTGATGATGTTGCAGATAACCCACTACTGACACCAATCGAAAAAGTACAAAGATTAGAGGGTTTTGAGGATGCAGTCCGTGGGAAAAATGATGATCCAGCTTTTCAAAAAGGGCATGCAATTCGCAAAAGCCTTATCGAATGTGGGGTTACTGTGCAACATTGTTGCGATCTAATTATTGCCTTCAAGCAAGACGCAACAAAGCATCGCTACAAAAATTGGAAAGAGTTGATCAATTATTGCAATAAATCGGCAGCACCCGTTGGGCGGTATCTGCTCGACATCCACGGTGAAGAACCATCCGGATATCCAGCCAGCGACGCTCTTTGTAATGCTCTACAGGTTATCAACCATCTTCAAGATTGTTCAGATGATTACAAAAATATGGATCGTGTTTACCTTCCCACAGATTGGCTAACACAAGAAAAAGTGACGCCAGAGGCGCTCAATTATAAATACACTACCGCGAACTTGCGGGTCGTATTGGATAAATGCCTAGATGCCACCGACGATCTTCTCATAAAAGCTAAAACTTTACCGAATAAGTTGAAAAGTAAACGATTAGCCATGGAAACGGCGACCATTATACAAATTGCAGTCAAGTTAACTGAAAAATTGCGGACCAATGATCCGATAGCACAACGGGTTGAGTTAAATAAATTACAATTTTTTAGCTGCTGCCTTTCAGGTTTTTTTGCCGGGCTGAAAAATCGTTGATTATAATTTTGGAAAACGGGCTTTCAGTGAGAATGCATTGTCTCCCTGACAAACAGTATCCGATAGCATCAAAAATTAGGCTCTGTATTTTTAGGCCGATGCAAGCGATGATCTCTACTGGTAATTTTCGGTAAATATCTGCTAGGATCTAAAAAATAAGATGACTTTCGAATGATCGCAATGTAACTGTTTTGGTTATCGATATACCAAAATAAACCAATAATTAAACGTCAGCCTGGCTGACAAAAATGCTAAAAGCGGGAGCATTAGCCGTGGGTATTGAAACTCCATTACTCGATCAAATAACATTTCCTGCCGATTTACGTAAATTTAAAGAAGAAGATTTGCGTCAAATTGCGGATGAGCTTCGTGCTGAACTTGTCGATGCAGTATCACAAACCGGAGGTCACCTTGGAGCCAGTCTAGGTGTTGTGGAGCTCACCACAGCAATACACTATGTCTTCAATACCCCGGACGATATTCTAATTTGGGATGTTGGACATCAATGCTACCCACATAAGATACTGACTGGCCGCCGCGATCGCATCCGCACGATCCGTCAAAAAGGCGGGCTTTCCGGTTTTACTAAACGATCAGAAAGCGAATATGATCCATTTGGAGCGGCGCACTCCTCAACATCCATCTCTGCCGGTTTGGGTTTTGCTCAAGGACGTGATTTTTCCGGGAAAGATAACGACGTTGTTGCGGTGATTGGAGACGGCTCCATGACTGCCGGCATGGCATACGAAGCGATGAATAATGCTGGCGCAAATGGTAATCGAATGATCGTAGTTCTAAATGATAATGAAATGTCCATAGCGCCACCGGTGGGT
The DNA here is from genome assembly GCA_002711555.1 of Rhodospirillaceae bacterium. The sequence continues at coordinate 79,422 of PARQ01000018.1, forward strand.
GCTCTCAACAGTTATCTTACACGACTTCTATCATCAAAACAGTATAGAAGGTTACGTGAACTGGGGCATGAAATTGCAGAAAAATTACCTCATCCAATAGAAATGGCTGCTAAACGTGCTGAGGAATACGCCCGTGGAATGTTTACAGGGGGCACACTGTTTGAGGAATTAGGCTTTTATTATGTTGGCCCCATAGATGGTCATAACTTGTCCCATCTAATACCAGTTCTAAAAAATTTAAAGGAATCCGAATTACCAGGGCCAGTGTTACTTCACGCCGTTACTGTAAAAGGCAAAGGTTACGAACCCGCCGAAAAAAGCACTCATCGCTATCATGGGGTTGCAAGCTTTGATGTGTCGAGTGGTGAACAAAATAAAGGAACATCAAATGCACCAGCTTACACCAAGGTTTTTGCTGAAAACCTAATAAAACATGCCAATGTCGATGATAAGATTGTCGGGCTTACTGGAGCCATGCCAGATGGTACCGGCATGGATCTATTTGAGAAAGTGCATCCAGAACGTATGTTCGACGTAGGCATTGCTGAGCAACATGCGGTTACTTTTGCCGCAGGACTGGCAGCTGAAGGTTATAAGCCATTTGCCGCGATCTATTCAACATTCCTGCAGCGTGCTTTTGATCAAGTCGTACACGATGTTGCAATACAAAAATTACCAGTTCGGTTTGCAATAGACCGTGCGGGACTAGTTGGTTCCGATGGGCAAACCCATGCAGGATCGTTCGATATTGCGTATTTAGGCTGTTTACCTAACTTTGTTCTGATGGCATGTTCTGACGAAGCTGAGCTTTGCCATATGATTGCGACAGCAGTTGCATATGATGAGGGTCCCTGCGCATTCCGTTTTCCACGCGGAGAGTCTGTTGGTGTGGAAATGCCAGAGATCGGTGAAATTCTCGAAATTGGGAGGGGACGCATACTGCGTGAAGGCTCTAAATTAGCGATTCTCTCTTATGGTGGCCGCATGGTCGAAGTTCAGAAGGCGGCAGACAATCTAGAGGCTAAAGGATTATCCACAACCATTGCGGANGCGAGGTTCGCGAAGCCTTTGGACACCAAACTTGTAGAGAAGTTGGCAAAGGAACATGAGGTGTTAATTACTATAGANGAGGGTTCAATNGGCGGTTTTGCGTCTCGGGTTTTGGATCATCTTATTCGTAACGATCTTATCCGTCCGACCCTTAAAGTCCGTCCGATGACATTGCCGGATAAATTCCAGGATCAGGCCAGTCCTTATGATATGTACGACGAAGCTCAACTTAATGCAGAACATATCGAGGCGACAGCTCTAGCTGCATTAGGCGAAGAGGTTATGACAGAANAATCCAAGCGCGCATAGTTCTGCTTTTACTGACGGGTGATAGAGCACGCAGTGGAAAATTGTAAACAGTTTGACGANCTAAGCGAAGCTTGGGCCCACGTCTACGAGGTGGTAGAGGCCTCAGGCTCGTCNTTTATCAGNGGAATGAAGGTTCTGCCAAAGGACAGACGCGATGCCATGTTTGCAATCTACTCATTTTGTCGTGAAATCGATGACATAGCAGATGACCCGCTGCCATATCTAGAAAAGAAAAACCAGCTTATTGCCTGGAGAGAAGAGATAGAATTTCTGTATCAGGGCAAGCCCACTAAACCGACTGCGAAGGCTTTACTAATTCCGATCAAAAAATACCAGTTACGAAAAGATGATTTTGTTGCCCTCATTGATGGTATGGATATGGATGCACGGGATGACTTTCGAGCGCCAACAATGGAAAACTTAAAACTCTATTGTGCAAGAGTGGCAGGCGCCGTTGGGCTGTTATCGGTAAGAGTATTTGGCGAAAAAAACCCTGCGCGCGATGATGTCGCAAGATCTCTTGGTCTAGCGCTACAACTTACGAATATTCTTCGAGATGTCCATGAAGATGCATGCCGAGGTCGGCTTTACTTGCCACTTGAGCTGCTCAAAAAGCATGGTGTACACATTGAAAATCCCAAATCGGTGCTGTCGCACCCTGCTATAGACCTTATATGTAATGATTTAGCCGATATCGCAGAAAATAGTTTCACCGATGCAATATTAGCCATGGCGCACTGTTCAAGAAAAACCATGCGACCCGCAGTAGTAATGATGCATGGCTATTCAGCAATTTTAAAGAAACTTCGGGCACGCGGATGGAGTAAAACCACCGAACCAGTTGTATTATCCAANCTTCACAAGCTTTGGATCGCATTAAGATATGGGGTATTTTAACCACTATGCCTAAAACGCACATAGTAGGGGCAGGAATGGCAGGCCTAGCCGCAGCTGTAAAGCTCTGTGAAGCTGGACACTTAGTGACGCTTTACGAGGCCGCCAGTCATGCAGGGGGGCGTTGCCGTTCATTCCACGATGCTGCTCTGGACTGTGTTATCGATAACGGAAATCACCTGCTATTGAGCGGAAACACAGCGGTATTTAAGTTCCTTAAAACAATTGGAGCTGAACATACATTGATCGGACCAAAAGAGCCTATTTTTAAGTTCATCGATGTCCGCGACGGCAAGCGGTGGAGCGTGCGCCCGAATATGGGCCGCATACCTTGGTGGATATTTTGCGCAGACCGAAGGGTCCCCCGCAGCTCATGGGTTGATTACTTCTCAGCACTAAAATTATTTTTTGCTTCGCCAAATAAAACACTCACGGAAATATTATCCCCAAGTGGTCGACTCTTTGAGAGATATTGGGAACCTCTCGCAGTATCAGTCTTGAATACTCCGGTTAATCAAGCAGCNGCATCTCTTTTATGGCCTGTTTTTGCTGAAACATTTGGACGAGGCGGATATGCATCTAGGCCAATGATNGCCAGAAAAGGCCTATCAGACAGCTTTGTTGACCCTGCGGTCACATTACTCACCAAGCNTAAGGCAAAAATTAAATTTGGGTCTCGTCTAAAGAGAATTGAAAGAAGTGCGGATATGAAGCACATTAAAAATTTAGTGTTTGCTGACCAAAATGTTGAAATACCCGAANATGAAGCAGTCATTTTAGCCCTACCCGCATCCATAACAGGCTCCCTTCTAACGGAGGTAAAGTTTCCCGCTGTGCATAATCCCATCGTTAACGTGCATTTCAAATTAAATTCGCGTCAACCTNTCGATTTACCTATAAATTTTATTGGAATCATAGGAGGCACCGCTGAATGGCTATTCCTACGAGGAGATATTGTGTCAATAACAATTAGTGCCGCAGATAAACACGTCAGCAAGTCGGCTGAAGAAATTATTGACTTAACATGGAGTGACGTTGTGAGTGCGTTAGGTTTAGATGTCAANACACCAAAGCAAGCTCGTGTTGTAAAAGAAAAAAGGGCTACATTTGCACAGACACCAGAATCATTGGCGTTACGTGCCAAAACTAACACCAACACCTTTAACCTTAAATTGGCNGGCGATTGGACTGACACAGGCATTCCCGCAACAATAGAGGGGGCGATAAGGTCCGGTTATTCGGCTGCAGATTCAATATTAAATAATTGATTTTTTAATATTTTATAGAATTGCATAGAACATGCGCTCGATGTTAGAAAGAAAAAGAATATATAGAAGTTATATTGGGTTTATAGATGTTTATTAACTCTCCATCAAAATCCAGAGATGNAATATTTAATTAGTACGTGTAACAAGTCTGTCGATAGATCCCATGAATACTTTTACAGACAATTTGTCCGTAAGTTCCCATACGTCGGAGTCGGAAAAAAATTCGTTAGAAAATAAATCTAAACCTTTTCCTAAAGACTTTGAAAATCGGTTAAGCACAATTATAGAACAGGCCTCTACGGGCCTCCGGCACATGCAAGCCGATGATGGCCATTGGGTTTTCCAACTTGAGGCAGACGCAACAATTCCTGCGGAATATATTCTGCTAAATCATTTCGTTAATGAAATTGACCGAGANCTTGAAAAAAAGATCGCGGTATACCTGCGAGAGCGTCAGGCTGATCATGGTGGNTGGCCCCTTTANCATGATGGTAACTTTGATATNAGCGCTAGTGTGAAAGCATATTTCGCATTGAAGCTAGCAGGAGATGACGTAAATGCTCCGCATATGGTTCGGGCGCGTGCAGCAATTCGTAACGCGGGCGGAGCGGCGAAATGTAACGTATTTACAAGAATTACGCTNGCACTATTTGGTCAGGTGCCGTGGCGAGCAGTTCCAGTCATGCCGGTGGAGATCATGCATCTTCCAAAGTGGTTCTTCTTCCACTTCTCAAAGATTTCGTATTGGTCCCGTACTGTCATAGTTCCGCTCCTCATTTTAATGACTAACAGACACCAAGCAGAAAACCCACTTGGTGTTGACATTCGGGAGCTTTTTCTAATTCCGCCTGAACAAGAAAAAAATTATCTTTCGAATTCGACTGGAACTATGGCCGGCAGCTTATTTCTTTGGGTTGATAAAATACTGCGTTTGATTGATCCCTTGATGCCTCGGAAAATTCGAGCNAAAGGAATAGAAAANGCCCTCAATTTTATAAATGAACGACTCAATGGAGAGGACGGTTTAGGGGGTATCTTTCCCGCCATGGCTAATACTGTCATGGTTTTTCACACTTTAGGCATAGATAAAAATAGTGAACAGTATTTGGTTGCTAAAAAAGCGATTGATAAATTACTGGTGATCAAGGATGAAATAGCCTACTGCCAACCGTGTTTATCGCCGATCTGGGATACAGCATTATCTGCACAAGCCTTACTAGAAACCGGAGANGACATTAATATAAAAGCCGCTCACAGGTCACTATCATGGCTCCAGGAGCGACAGGAACTTGAGGTTATTGGTGACTGGGGGGACACCCGCCCTAATTTGAGGCCGGGAGGGTGGGCATTCCAATATTGGAATAGTCACTACCCGGATGTTGATGACACTTCTGTCGCAGCAATGAGCATAGAACGAGCAAAAGACCCGAAGTATCGAGAATGCCTAGAGCGAGCAGCCGAGTGGATTATTGGGATGCAAAGCAAAAATGGTGGCTGGGGGTCATTTGATGCAGATAATACCCATTATTGGCTTAATCATATACCATTTGCAGATCACGGCGCACTTCTTGACCCACCAACTGTTGATGTCTCTGCACGTTGCATCGGCATGCTTATCCAGCTTGGCTATACTCCCAAAAGTGACCCAATAAGGCGTGGGGTTGAGTATCTTCGACAAGAGCAGGAAGATGATGGATCGTGGTTTGGTCGTTGGGGTACCAACTACGTATACGGAACATGGTCTGCCCTATGTGCTCTTCAGGCGGCTGGCGAAGATATGAATGCTCCGTACATAAAGAAGGCAGTTGAATGGTTAACATCTAGACAGCGCCCCGATGGTGGCTGGGGTGAAGACGGTGCGAGNTATTGGCATGATCACAAAGATACATGTAAAGCAAGTACCCCATCCCAAACATCTTGGGCCCTTCTTGGTTTAATGGCGGCTGGAGAAGTCGACAGCAAAACTGTTAGGAGCGGAGTTGATTATCTGCTCCAGGCTCCACGAGATGGTGCCAAATGGGAAGANGAATATTATAATGCTGTAGGTTTTCCTAGAGTATTTTATCTTCGTTATCACGGTTATAGNGTTTTTTTTCCTCTATGGGCTCTAAGTCGCTTTCGTAATCTTAGTAACTCAAACACTAAANTCCCCTCTTACGGCATTTGAGCCAGATCGCAATCATCACTGGTATGCAGTTGGAGGCAAGGTGTATTGCTTCTATGAGTAGCATCATTGGNATGGATTCTCGGCCCTTGATAAAATGTAGTGGCCCCGGCCCGGATCGTGTTTCTGTTGCGTGCAATGATCTTAATAACGGCAAAATTATGGGTATTGTAAGTTTTGGTATAGCAGGCGGAATGGACCCAAAACTCAGATCCGGTTCNGTGCTATTGCCTAAAGCTGTTGTTACCCCTGATGGTGCTTNTTTTCAAACGGATGATACTTGGCGTCGGTCGGTTGCAAACAACTGGCCCATCGTTACAGACCAATCGCTACAGCTTGGGGTTAATAAAATTATCACAAGTACAAATGAAAAAACGCAACTATTTCAAGAAACCGGAGCTCACGCACTGGACATGGAAAGTCATGTGATTGCTGCTTATGCTCAAAAACGCGGCATTCCGTTTATTATATTAAGATCAATTGCCGACAGTGCCAAAGATACCGTGCCAGAAATCGCACTCGCGGGCATGAACAAAAATGGAAGGGCTACTCCACTTTCTCTTTTAAGAAAAATTATCCAACATCCCAGTTCGTTAAGACAGGTTGCGAAGCTGGCATATACAAGCAACACTGCGATGCGAGCCCTGAAGAANATGCCTTCTNGCTCATTACATGCTCTGTGTAAGACAGGAAATTACTAAGCCGCCGTTAAGCAGCTCTAACGTTAGACTCCGAACCGGAGTCACCGCCGCGATTATTGTTCGGTGTTAGCGCTGCGCGTAGACGTGTTTTTTTCAAATCGCCTCCGTGCTTTGAATCCTCTTCTTCGAGCCTTGTCATAAAATCACTAACCAATTCATCATGAACATAATCAGCCGCCCGTTGGCTTGAGAGATCTATTTCAGGCGCCATTTCACCCTCAGTTCTAATACCGCGTACAGCCACCATTAAAGCCTTTAATGGATTAGAGAAGGTGTCATCAACTGCCGTCGCCTCGTAACCGCTGTGCACCATGCAGTTAGCACATTTTTCGTAGTTTCCAGTACCGTATTTTTCCCATTCTGTCTCTTCCATCAACTCTTTGAAGGAATTAGCGTACCCCTCTCCAAGAAGGTAACATGGTCGCTGCCATCCAAAAACATTTCGGGTAGCCATGCCCCACGGCGTACAATGGTACTCTTCATTTCCAGCCAGAAAGTTTAGGAACAAAGGCGAAGCACTAAATGGCCACGCCCGGCCTTTTTCTTTGCCGATCCGAAAAATATCTCGGAATAAATTTTTGGTTTTCTTTCGAGAAAGAAAATGCTCCTGATCTGGCGCACGTTCATATTCGTATCCGGGCGATACGGTAATCGCATCAACACCCAATTCATCGGACGCAAAATCAAAAAATTCTGCTGCTTCGTCTGCTGTCATTTGATCAAAGAGGGTACAGTTCACGTTAACTCTAAACCCTCTACGCTTAGCTTCCTTTATAGCGTTTATAGCCCTTTGAAATGTACCATCTTGATTAACCGCATGGTCATGATGTTCCTCCAGTCCATCAAGATGAACGGAAAAGGTCAAGTATTGGCTCGGAGTAAACTTATCCAATCGTTTCTCGAGTAACAAGGCATTCGTACACAAATACACAAATTTTTTCCGGGAAACTATGCCTTCCACTATTTCCTTTATTTCTCGGTGAAGAAGTGGTTCGCCACCTGGTATCGACACCATCGGTGCCCCACACTCATCTACCGCTGTCATACAATCTTCGTATGAAAGTCTTTGATTGAGGATGGGTTTTGGGTAGTCGATCTTACCGCAGCCTGGGCAAGCGAGATTGCACCTGAAAAGTGGCTCAAGCATTAATACCAGAGGGTATTTTTTCCGGCCAAACAAGCGCTGTTTGATCAGGTAAGTAGCCACTCTATATTGCTGTATTAATGGAACGGACATGCCACCCTCTTAAAACCATGATCGAATTTATATGCCTTATTTGTGTATTTTAACCCACAAGTATGTGTTTTTGACAGCAACTAAGCTGCAGCTTCGCGAAGTTCTTTTGGCAACTTAAACTGCACGTTTTCATTGATTCCATCAACTTCCTCTACCTCGATATCTACAAGCTCTCCTAACCGTTTGATTAGATCCTGAACAAGTTTCTCGGGAGCAGATGCCCCCGCGGTTATGCCAACGGTTTCTATGTCCGACAACCACTCTTCATCTAAAGCAGAAGCGTCGTCAATCAAGTAGCTTGGCACATTCAATTCTTTGCCTATTTCGCTCAATCTCTTTGAATTTGAACTATTCTGCGCCCCAACCACAAGTAATAAGTCCACTTGCCCCGCAAGCTCCCGCACAGCACTTTGCCGATTTTGTGTGGCATAACAAATATCCTTCACATCAGGCCCTACAACCGTCGGAAACCGGACCTTTAATGCCTCAATAACATCTCTGGTGTCGTCTACACTCAATGTTGTCTGAGTAACATAAGCTAATTTATCAGGGTCTCGCACTTCCAACTTGCCAACGTCTTCGGCCGTCGAAACTAAATAGACTTTGCCCGGAATGCGGCCCATTGTTCCAATAACTTCCGGATGACCTTCATGCCCTATTAAAATGATATCATAATCTTTGGCAGAATATCTTTGCCCTTCCTTATGCACTTTAGCAACCAGAGGGCACGTAGCATCAATGACAGGAAGATCACGGGTTCCCGCAACATCGGCTACTTTCTTGGAAACGCCGTGGGCGCTAAACACCGTGTGCGCGCCATCGGGCACCTCGTCAAGCTCCTCAACAAAAACGGCCCCCTTAGCCTTTAAATCTTCAACAACTCGTTTGTTGTGAACAATTTCGTGCCGCACATAGACTGGCGGACCATATTTCTTCAGTGCCAATTCAACAATATCAATGGCTCGAGTTACACCAGCACAAAATCCCCGAGGCTTTGATAAAATTACACGCATCGATTATAGTCCCCGATCAAGTCACTACAAGTTTCTTATTACAAACCCAACTACATATACAACATAACTCATACCAGCGAGCCCGCAACAAGTAAACAATTTGGCCAAGCTAAGCCTATGCTAAAATTAATCTAAAATACAGTAATATTGAATGTTACTAAAAGCATACCTGTCCAACAAAATATTAAAAAATTTTTAAATAACCATTTTCCCTATACCACTCAACTGCATCAATTACCGCATTTTCAGCTGGGCGTGTTTTGTAACCAAGAACCGTTTCTGCTTTTTGAGAGGAAAAGTACATTTTTTTTGTAGCCATTTTCACGCTGTCAACCGTTACAAAAGGTTCCCATTTTCCCGTAAATACAGAGATTGTCTCAGCAATATGAGCAACTGGAAGCAGAAGCTGATGAGGAATCTTAATTACTGGAGGCTTCCGTCCTACCTGATCACAGATGCTCGTAAGCATCTCAATTAGCGTCATATTTTGGCCGCCTAAAATATAGCGTTCACCAACTTTACCCTTCTCAAAAGCGTCGAGGTGTCCTTGAGCCACATCCTCTACATGCACAAAATTGAGACCAGTATCTACGTAGGCTGGTATTCTGCCATTAGCGGCATCGACAATAATACGGCCAGTTGGAGTAGGCTTTAGGTCACGGGGCCCAATGGGTGCCGACGGATTAACGATGACAGCCGGTATTCCCTCATCTGATACTAATCGGCGAACCTCTTCCTCAGCGAGATATTTTGACCTTTTGTAGGTGCCAATCATTTGGTCGTAGGTACTAGGTGTCTCTTCATCAGCCGGAGTATTATCCCGATTAATACCAAGAGTCGCAACGCTACTCGTATATACGATTCGCTCAGCTCCGTTATCAGTCGCAAGTCGGAAAAGATCGCGTGTTGCATCTATATTAACACGATCCATCGCCGCTCTATCTGGTGCCCAAAGCCTGTAATCAGCAGCAACATGAAATACCGCTGTACAACCCACAAGGCTGTCTTTGTAGGTTGATGTATCCGTTAAATCGCCTTCAACAACTTCACAGACTAAACCATCAATATTGCGCCTATCTCCTCCTGGCCTTGCCAGTACTCTAACGTCCAGCCTTTTCTTCAGTAGTTGTCGTAATACAGCTGATCCGACAAATCCGGTGGCGCCTGTCAAAAATATAGTCATTTCTGGACCTACCTCGTGTGCCGAAGTCCCCGGCTGTTTAACCATCCCATCATGGATGGCAGAATAACCAGAGTGGAAATTAGAGTGAAGCCGATTGCAACCATCAATAATTCACCCATGCTTGCGGTTCCGCGGTGATCTGAAATTGCGAGACTGCCAAATGAACCGATAGTTGTTAAGGCACTAAATACAACGGCACGTGGCGTGCTAGTTTTAAGCAACTCGCGCTCGTTCAACCCAAGCCGCGAACGCATGACTAAATGAGTTCCGCTAGCAACGCCTAAACCAAGCAACAACGGTACAACGATGACATTTGCGTAGTTAAAAGGCAAATCTAAGATAACAGAAGCAGCTACAGTCCAGAGGGCAGCCAACGCTAACGGCAACAACACCAGCGCCGCATCCCAAAATTTTCGCAGAACAAAAGCTAATAATGCACAAATGAGAAACATTGCTGTGACTGTCGCTTGAATTATAGCTCCCATCACTACACTACCGGATCTGACCAAAACAACTGGCGTATCTGTAGCTGTTGGCAACTGAGTACTAACTGCATTTACGAAACGCTCCATTGCTGAATTGTCAGTGACATTATCTTTCGGATAAATCTCGAGTCGCAGACGACCATCACGAGCGACATATCTGCCTCTAAGAGCGCTTGGAATATCCGCTTCAGAGAACGGCTCGGCATTGAATGACTTTTTTAGCCTCTCCAAACGACCTTGAAGACGCGCGAGTAAACCATCTTGAAGATCATTGACTGAACGTTGTAAATCACGGGACGAACTCATGTAGGGCATAAGCGCTTTGGCCAAACGTTCGGCACTGACTGCCATTACAGGATCTGCATACCGATCGCTGGCAGTTGCCAACAAATGCTGACGAAACTGCCCTGTAGCTCGTTTGAGTTCCTCTTTACCAGGGGGATCCTTTCTGTTAGCCGGGTCAAATACGGAAAACATGGTAAAAGCTATATTCTGGATAACTGATACCTTTTCGTCTTGGTGCTGCGGTACAAAATTATCGAGCCAAACAACCCGGTCCACCTCAGGTATATCTGTCAAATTTTTTATAATTTGAGAGATATTCTCATCCCGATCAATTAGAACCGAAATGGTTTCAGGCGATACAGTTGGATCGGCCATAAGGTCAATCGCAGTACGAACTGACTCCGTTGTTGGNTCTTTTAAATGAAGTGGATTGAAATCAAAACGTGCCTGCGGCAAAAGCGCTGCGGCGGCAATACCAGCAAAAACTGCTACAGCTGCCAATTTGCCTCCAAAACGATCAATAATCCAATTGGGTACAACAATTGGTATTATCGATGGACGCAATGGAGTTTTAAATGGCAGTAGNCTCAATAATGCTGGCAATAAAGTAAAATTGGCAACCAATGCGATAAACATACCAACGCCCGAGATCAGACCCAATTCAGACAGCCCACTGTAGTTTGTTGGCAGAAACGAGAAAAAACCAATTGCTGCCGCAACGGCACAGAGTGTAAGCGCCCCTCCTAAATCTTGCGTTGCGGTAGCTAATGCCTCGTACTGGGGCTTGCCTGCGACGATTTCTTCTCGAAATCGTAGGGCGAAATGAATTCCAAAATCAACACCAAGGCCAATGAAAAGAACAGCAAAAGCTACTGAAATGAGGTTCAAGTACCCTACGAAAGCGATAGCAAAACCAGCGGTAAACACAAGGCCAGTCACTAAGGTTAATAGGGTTGCAATTACAAGGCGCGATGACCCTAGAGCAAGGAACAATAAAAGCGTGACGACAATTAGTGAAATCCAGCCCGCTTTTGCAGCTCCTTCAGATACACTTGCAAGCTCCTCTGTAGACATGGCATNCCCACCTGTTATCCGCACTCTAATCCCGTGTTCGGGAGTAAGTGCAGCTACTTCGGCAACCTTGCGCACCAAATCCATCGATTTCCTCGCGGGTCCAAGACCCGAGAANTCAAGATCAATACCAACTCGAATGAACTCCCTAGCTACTCCAACATCCTGCAGTCCGCCCGATATGAGGCGCCGCCACGAAAGCTCGTCTGCTTTCCCCTGTGCCCTTGCTTCGGCAACGGAGGAAATACTATCTAAAATTAAATTTAGACCTTCAGGGGGCCTCCCTCCTTTAGAAGCTTCTTGAAGAGCTAAGCTCAATATCTCGAACAGGCCCCGCAGGCTTGGATCTGCACTTAGACTAGCTAATAAGGGTTGCGCCTCGGATAACCGATTCGCTAACTCATCAAGCTCGGAACGCTTGAGATATAAAAGTCCGTTATTTNCAAAAAAAGGGTCGGCGGCAAGATATTTGACCGGTCCCTTTATACCTTCAGTATTTCTCAGTCTTTGNGATAAAAGTCGCGCTGCATCTTCTGCTTGGTCAGGATTTGGCGCCTCGATCACGACAACCAAAGAAGGTCCGACAGCCGGCATGGCGGATTTAAAAGCCTTAAAATCCTGCCTAAATTTCAGCGATGACGACAACATCTCGCTCGTATCAGAATTCACTTGAGCATTCTGTATTACATAATTACAAACCACCGCTGATATCATTCCCAAAGTGACGATCACGTAAAGAGCTTGCCTTGCACAAAAATTTGCAACACTCACTAAAATGTCATCACGTTGCCTCAAAATGTCCTTAATCAAGTCTTAGTCCTTATTTTTTTAATTGATCCGTTACGCCGCATACAATTATGAGTATAACAAGATTGGAATTGGGGTATATTTAATGAAACAAATTACAAAGTTGTGGGCACCAGCGGTTTTGAGTTTTTTCTTAATCGTTCCAAGCGTGTGCGTTTCAGAAGAGACCACAACAAAAACCTCGGCAATACAAGTCATTAAGGACTTTAACTCGATGCTATTACACGTCATGAAACATGCAAAGAGTTTAGATTATATTGGGCGTTATGAAACGCTCAAACCCGTACTCATAAAAACTTTTGATTTCTCCTTCATGATCAAATATGCGGTAGGGCAGCCTTGGAAAACATTACAAACTGAACCGAAACAAAAATTAATAGAGGCTTTTACTGATTTTACGATAGCCACCTATGCAGATCGTTTCAATGGATATTCAGGTGAAAAAATCAAAACCAAAAATCAACAAGATGGGCCTCGTGGCACAAAACTTATAAAAACTGAATTGGTTAAAAAAGACGGATCTGTGATAAAATTNAATTACCTGTTGCGNAAAAATGAGCGCGGTTGGCAAATTATTGACATATTTTTAAAAGGCAGCATCAGTGAATTGGCAACAAAACGATCTGAATATAATGCAACTGTAAAAAAGTATGGCCTAAATAGCTTGATAGGGCGCATAAAAGAGAGAGCTGTAGCCATTAAAACTCAAAACGTAAAATCAAAATGACGAGATTGCGGATAACGTTTGACACAATTTTTATTGAGATAGAAACATTTGATACCCCAACTGCAAAATTAATTCTCGCAAATCTCCCATTTACATCTTCAGCTATGACGTGGGGAGAAGAGGTCTATTTTTCAACGCCAATTGAAACCGCCCTCGAACCAAGCGCAAAATCTATAGTTGAACCTGGAGAGATAGCCTATTGGCCCACCGGAAATGCGATTGCTATAGGCTTCGGACCCACACCAATTTCAGTCGGGAATGAAATACGCCTTGCTAGTCCATGTAATATTTGGGGGAAAGCAACGACCAACGTTTTTGACTTGGCACAAGTAAAGCCTGGAGAGCTCGTTTCAATAAATTTGCCGGAATGAACTCTAGAGATTCTCAAGAACGCTGCGTACTCTACCAACCATTGCGCCAAGATCGGCTTCACTAGAAATGAATGGCGGCGCTAGGATTATTGTATCACCGGTCATTTTTACTAAAACTCCGGCATCAAAAAACGCCTTCAAAGCGCGATGACCACGCTTACCCACGGTTTCATCACAATCCAAGTCAACCGCCCCAAGCATACCTATTCCTCTAATGTCTTTAACTAAGGGCAGATCTGCTAATGCAAATAACTCCTCCAGGAAGGGCTTTTCGAGGGCGGCGGATCTTTCAAAAAGACCTTCACATTCATATATATCAAGAGACGCCAGCGCAGCCGCGCACGCAACAGGGTGCGCTGTGTAGGTATATCCATGGAACAGTTCTATTGATTTATCGGGAGCCTTGCCTGTTACCGTATCATAAATTTTGCCAGCCACGGCCACGGCTCCCATTGGAATCGCTCCGTTCGTAAGTGCCTTCGCCATAGTAATCATATCTGGCAAAACATTGAAACGATCCGATCCAAAATTTGTGCCCATGCGACCAAAGCCGCAAATAACTTCGTCAAAAATAAGCAGAATACCATTTGTGTCACAGATATCACGTAACCGTTGAAGATATCCGAGTGGTGGAGGCAAGCAACCGGTCGACCCCGCCACTGGCTCAACAATACACGCTGCTATAGAATTTGAACCGTGTGTATCACAAAACCGTTGCAAGTCATCTGCTAACTCTACGCCTGATTTTGGCTGACCTGGCGTAAACCGGTTTTCATCAAGCCAAGTGTGGCGTAAATGAAGCACCCCCGGCAGAGACAAACTGAAACCATGCTTATTTCGCGCAATACCGCCCACAGATAGGCCACCAAAGTTGACACCGTGGTACGCCCTTTCACGCCCAACAAGTCGTGTTCTTCCGGATTCGCCCCTGGCAGCGTGATAAGCAAGTGCAATTTTTAAAGCTGTTTCGACTGCTTCTGACCCAGAATTGCTGAAAAAAATATGATCTAAATCGCCGGGAGTAAGGCTGGCTATACGCCTTGCCAAATCGAATGATTTTCCATGCCCATGTTGAAAGCTAGTTACATACGAAAGCGTCTCTAGTTGTTTTGCGACAGCGTTTGCAATTTCAGTTCTACCCAATCCTGCAGGAGTACAAAAAAGACCCGAAACAGCATCGAGAACAATCCCTCCATCAGTTTTTTTTAATTGTATACCCTGCCCATCCGAAACCAACCGCGGTGCTTCAGAAAAATCTCTGTTAGCAGTATATGGCATCCAATGATTACGGAAATCATTCGCAAGGTTAGTCATCTAATTTTTTCTCCGTTTTACGGCGCTGTGATCTTTTGTACCAAGATAGAAAACCGATAGGTTAATAAAAGTGTCTTTTATCATAACGGGGTAAAATTTGGTGCAATAATTTATCTCGGCGTCTAAAGTCAAGCATGCTTAAGACAGATGCATATCAATGTCCCGTATCTCTCATGAAACAAGCGGGTTCACTAAGCCCAACACCGACAGCTATAGTTGGGGCTCATAGCGTGCTGCCAATGAAAAGTGCAAAGCTTGCTCAAGAGCAGAAACTTATTTTACCCGTATTTGTTGGACATAGAATTGAAATTCTAAAGATAGCTGAAGATTTAGATTGGGATATAAACGGGGAGCGTATCATACATACCGAAACGGATAAAGATACCGCCGATGTTGCCGCTGTGTTAGCCGGCAATGGAGAGGTTGCAGCTCTGATGAAAGGCCAGGTACACACTGACGAATTTATGCATGGCATCCTCAGAAGAGAGGCCGGCTTGCGAACAGATCGCCGCTTAACCCACATCTTTCACATGACGCTACCCGAGCATAATAATTCTCTCATGATCACAGATGGTGCAGTTAATGTAGCCCCCTCAATTGATACCCGACTTCAAGCAGCCCAGCATGCAATCGACCTTTCCCATATATTGGGGAATGATAACCCTAAAGTCGCGGTCCTCTCCGGAACTGAGTCGCCAATCAAAAGTATGCCCAGCAGTATTGAGGCAGTAGAAATTACTAAGAGAGCCGAAAATGAAATTTCTGGCGGCCAAGTTTTCGGGCCATTGGCTTTTGATAATGCAATTTCAACCAAAGCTGCCAACCTAAAAAAAATAGACCACCCGGTCGCTGGAAATGCCGATATTCTTTTAGTCCCAAATATCGAAACTGGAAATGCACTTTTCAAAATGATGGTTTATTTCATGAGCGCCTGTGCGGCCGGAATTGTTCTAGGAGCCAAGGTGCCAATAATTTTGACAAGTCGCGCTGACCCGCCAGAGGCACGAGTTGCTTCTGCCGCTCTTGCTAACATTGTCGCCCAAGCAGGCAAAGCCAGTAAGGGAAAATGACACATCATTTCGGTATAATACTCTTGTCTGGCGGGTTAGACTCAACAACGCTCGCTTCTATGGCGGTGAAAGAGGATATTGAACTTTTAGCGTTAACTTTTGACTATGGCCAGAACCATAGGCATGAAATCAACTCCGCAAAAGCAATAGCTTCTAAATTAGGTATCACTCAGGTGACCGTAGATGTTTCTTTTTATAAGGAGCTTGCAACCCATTCTGCACTGACCAATTCAACGGCGCATCAGTTACCAAAAGGACGCAGCAAGGAGGAAATAGAGACAGACATCCCCATCAGCTATGTGCCATTACGTAATACATTTTTCTTAACACTTGCTGCAGCCCGCCTTGAGAGTATGGCGCTAACGGCGATCGAAAAACGCGCCGCACAACCTGAAGAGGTGCAGGCAACAATATTTATAGCTGCAAACGCCATCGATTACAGCGGGTATCCCGATTGCCGGCCTGATTTTTACAGATTAGCAGCTCAAACTCTGCAAAAAGGTAGTAAACTGTGGGCTCAGTACAGCATTCCTTTTCGCATTGAAACACCGCTGATTACTATGAGCAAAGCAGATATTGTTCGCACTGCATTCAGAAACAATGCTCCCATCGAACTAAGTTGGAGCTGCTATAACGACGGCAAAATACCATGTGGTGAGTGCGACAGCTGCCAGTTACGCGCAAAAGGCTTTGCTGAGGCTGAAAAAACCGACCCATCTCTATCTCTGTTTAAGGGCCTAAATTAGTCAGCAACTCACCTACATCTTCTAGTTCGTTGATGCCCCAAATTAATCTTTCAATCTCTTGGGCCTTAATATCATCAGTCAAAGGCCGAACAAGACCATTAAATTTAATTTGTAATGCATCATCTGGAAGCGGATTACCGGCGCTTCCATAAGGGTCCTCGACGGACCGATTAAATTGGGTCCCGTCTTGCATTTCAATTGCAACTTTAGCTGCTCTTAACCGTGGATAAGCATCATGGCATTCTTTATCGACAGATACGTGTATTTTGGGGACATGCTGGATAACATTGTTTTCATCCCTTGCGTTTTCATCGAAATGTTCAAGGTCTACCGCACCTCGCTCCAAAGCAGTCGCAATGCAGAACTGGTAACTCATTTGTGCAGACAGCATATCTTCGTAAGTGGCATTGGCATGCCCAACAGCAATCTCGTAGGTGCCAACATCTACGTTGACCACTTTTGTTGGGTCGATGTTTTCAGCTGTACGAATATCGATAACTGCGTCAATACCTGGGTGTATGTGTCGACAAGCGGCGTAGGGTTTGATGTAACAACCCGCCATTACAAGCTTTGCTGATCGCGGTCCATTTTCTAGGCCATCTATGACTGTACTTAAGTTCACATCACCCGCAAAGGTATCAAAATAGCCTTCCTCAATTTCAAGAACATCTTTCGGACCAACCATACCTTGCTCGGCGTTGAGTGCGGCCTGCAAACCTTCGCGCGCTGCTTGCCCTGGGTGTGTTCGCTTTACCTCCCCTCCCCCACGAAGAAATGCAAATATTCCGCTAGCACTGCTGGCAGCAATACCAAGAGCATCGGCCATTTGACGTTCATTAAAATTGCGCAATGCTCCTACTGCCGCCGCTGCTCCCATCACGCCCATAACCGGTGTGTTGTGGAATCCGCGATACCGTGAATGAGGGTGCATAGCGGCTGCAAGGCGACAAACAATTTCGTATCCAACAACCACCGCCTTAATAAACTGCTTGCCATTATATTTACCAATTGTGGCAGCACTAATGAGGGCTGGAATTACAACACAGCCCGGATGAACCGATCCAGCGCGATAACCATCATCAAGTTCCAATCCATGCGCCGCAGTGCCGGATATATAAGCAGCTGACATGGGATCGTAGCATTTTTGAAGTCCTGGCACCGGAACCGACCCAGATAAACAAAGAGTATCAAAAGCTCCAGCAGCCGCATTAGTTGCGTGTTGGGTGCTTCCGGCAAAAATCGCGCCTATCGTATCTAGAGTATGACGCCGAGCCGTATTTAAGCTTGCATCGTCTATGTCCTCATAGCTAAGCCCACTCGCAAACTTTGCCAAGACCGAAGTAGGCGACAATGCGACTGGCTGTTCATTGGATGCTGTATGCATAGAGCTTCTCCTTTTCGCCACTACAGTATAGGCTTTAAGTTGGAAAATCGAGATACTTTAAACTTTTTAAGGATGCTTACTTTGCTTTATCACCAAAAATGGGAATTAAAAAAAAAGACTGTTAGGGGGGCTAATGGCGTTGTATCCAGCCAGCACTACCTGGCCTCAGAGGTTGGCGCTGAAATTCTTCGCGCTGGCGGCAACGCTGTTGATGCTGCGATCGCAACCTCTTTTGCGGTATCGGTTGTGGAGCCATGGATGAGTGGCCTGGGTGGCGGTGGCTATATGCAAGTAGCCCTCGCCGATGAAGCAACAAACTACAGAACTTTTCATTTTGGGATGCGTACGCCCAGTGAAATTGATACTGATTATTATCCTCTTGCAGCAGGAAATTTTTCTAGCGGTGACCTCTTTTCATGGCCAAGTGTTTTGGAAGACCGAAATATCATTGGTTTTCACTCAATAGCGGTACCGGGACAAATTGCAGGTATTGCCAAAGCGCATGCTCGCTACGCAACAATGCCGTGGAGAGAGCTTCTACAACCAGCAATTGATTTAGCAAAACGCGGGTTACCAATTACCTGGAGCATGTCTCTTCGATGTCTTGGCGCAGCAAAAGAATTAAAGCAGTTTAATGCATCACGAGAAATTTATCTCGATGCTCACGACCTTCCATTACAACCAATTCAGGGTCAAGACATTCCGCTATCGCCGCTAGGAAAGTTGCCGATGACACTTGAACGCCTTGCTGAAGCGGGTGCAGATGATTTCTACCGTGGCGACATAGCTCAAACAATAATTGCAGATCTTAAGGATGGTGGTAATGCCATAACCGCGCCCGATCTATCTGATTATAATGCTCAAGAAACCGACAGTCTCGCGATTCCCTACCGCGACATAACTATTCATGCAACGCCCCACCTGACTGCAGGGCCTACAATGGCACGTGTGGTGAGTCTAGCCACAGATTTAGTGCAAAGAAAAGGCACCCCAGAGGCATCAACTTATGCATGTTGGGCTAGCTCTTTGGAGCAGGCATATAATGAGCGACTTACGACTATGGGTGATACCATTGATTCGAATGGATGCACTACCCATATCAGCATAGCGGACAAACACGGGAATTTGGTTAGTTTAACGCAAACTTTGCTCTCTGTTTTCGGGAGTCGTGTGACCCTCCCAGAAACCGGGATTCTTATGAACAACGGCATATACTGGTTCAACCCACTCCCCAACAAACCAAATTCACTTGCACCAAACAAAGGGGCACTTTGCAATATGTGCCCAGCAATCGTAGAAAAGAATGGGAAACCTTATTTTGCAATAGGTGCGTCTGGTGGACGGCGAATTATGCCAGCTGTATTTCAGTTAATATCAATGCTAGGAATACTAGAAATGGAGTTGGATGCTGCTGCCCACCAACCGCGCATTGACGTGAGTGGAGAGGGGCGATGCACTGTAGATCCAGAATTAGGGTTAGAGATACGTGCCGCTATAGAAAAACGAATGCCTGTCTTCGTTGGCGAAAATTCAGTTTTCCCAACCTTATATGCCTGCCCTAACATCGCATTAATTGAGCCATCGGGAGAATTTGCAGGATTCACACACCCCATGACCCCTACCTCAGCCACTGTTGCGGTGTGACGATTAACCCTTCGGAATAACCCCTTTTACGGTGCCTTTGGCAAGGCCTTGATTGCGCTTATGGTGATTAGAGTCAACCAATATACCCTTGCGAAGATTTTCTGCATATGCCTCGGCAGCCCTTTCACCTGGAACTCGGACGGGCACTTTTGGATTAATCGAGGGCNGTTCCTTTATCCACGAACAGTAGTCCTCTAGACGAGNTTGAAAAGTTTCGCGTCCGATAAGTCTTTCCGGATCAATACAGATAAAATAGTGGCAGATGCCCGAGGGTTTTTCCGGTTCATAAAACTGGGATTTTATTAATGGTGCATAATTCCCTCCGCTCAAAACACCACTTAACATATCTGCTGCCAAAGCAAGACCATATCCTTTATGTCCACCAACCGGCAGGACAAACCCTTGCAACGCCTTTGCCGCATCCGTCGTATCTATACCATTTGAGTCGAGGCCCCAGCCTTCAGGGATTGGCTCTCCTAATTCTGCAGCACGTCTTATTTTGCCACGTGATTGGACACTAAGTGCAAAATCGAGAATAAAGTGTTTGCCACCCTTTCGGGGCGCAGCATATCCAATCGGATTATTGCCGACGACTGGTGCCTTCCCCCCAGTTGCTGGCATCGTGAGTGAACCATTAGTGCCAGATAAAAGAATGACCCCATTTTCACAAGCGCCCCAACCAAAGCTGGCGTTAGCCCCAAAGTGGTTACTATTTTTAACGCTNATAAACGCAATGCCGACCTCTTGTGCCATTTCGATCGCAACTTCAGTNGCTCGACCTGCAACTGCCGTTCCTAGGGTATTTCCCCCGTCTACTATAGCCATCGCTGGTGTTTTTCGATCAACAGTTATAGCCGTTGCTGGTTCGACTCCTCCTGCCTGAAGCCGTCCGATATAGTGGCTCAACCTAAGTATTCCGTGTGTCTGAATGCCAAGNAGATCACATAAAATAAATTGGTCCGTTGCTAGTGCAGCTATTTCAGGCGCAACGCCGTTACGTTCGTAAGCTTCAATGCAGATGGTCCGACATTCCTCAACCGGCACTCTAATCATTTCAACCATATCANCACTTTAGGTTGTCTGAGAGAAATGAATATTGGACGGGGCGTCCGATCCCGCGCCGAAATCCCTCCAACTTCAACACCTGCTCCGGAGTGACATTACACAAGCTAACATCTGGGCCAAAATCTTTGATCATTTGTATATGTTGCTGCGGAAAAGAATATGGATCAGGCTCAAGTACNCAGTGTTTAAACCAAGGTTGCTTTGGCAGGGCCTGAAGAGCCTGAAGGTTCTCGGATGCCAACATGTCAATCTCGCTTTGTTCTATAATGATATGATCTACACCCAACCCCATCATACTCTCNACCATTGATCCCAGAAAATCAATGCTGAGGGGTGACGTAGGTACTTTCCTTCCAAACTCGTAGACTACCGTAAGGCCCGCACCCTGCAACAAATTAATTTGCTGCTTTCTAACATCGTCCTCCAATTCTATATAATTTTCTGATAACTCAAGCATATCGATGTCCAATCGTCGAAGATGAGTAATCAATTCATCAACTGCATTCTGATGATAAGCTGTTTCAAATAGAATCCCGCCAGCAAAGGGAATGACACCATAATCTTTGTAAGTGCACACAATTTTCTTTACCAAGGGTGGGGGGTAATCCAATGCGTTTATGGCAAATATTTTTGCGTAATCGATAAACTCAGCTCCATAATCGAGTAAGTCCTCGAGCCCTCTCGGACCTGTCCAACCAAAATCACTAGGCCCAACATCAATCATTGCTGTTAGCCCAGTTTTCCTCGGCTTGCCCTGACGCGTGGGCGCCTTCAAGCGCTCATATTCGAAATAGCCGTTAATGTCGGTATCGATACCACCCATGTTTCCCCCTAAACCTTAAATTGCCCATTCATTGCAATACAAAAACACTCACAGAATATATCGACAGCAAAATTCATTGCGTGACCAAATGACAAATACCTTTGCTACCCATTTTTGATAAAGCAAATTTATTTTTCTTATCGAATTCGAATTTTTTTATAAATAACTTAAACCCTCGGCATGATCCATTCTATACGCTACATATAAATGCTGGAGGGTATCATGCCAAAGACAAATACCTACTCGCTAAATGGGCCTCTGCAAGGTCTTCGCGTATTGGATATAGCCACATACGTTGCTTCGCCCTTTTGCGCGACATTAATGGCTGAATTTGGAGCCGAGGTAATAAAGGTGGAGTTGCCAGACGTGGGGGACCCCTGTCGCAAATTAGGCACCGTCGATGATTGTGGGGATACCTTGGTTTGGTTATCGGAGGCTAGAAATAAAAAATCGATTACGCTCGATCTTAAGCAAAAAGAAGGTGCGGATTTATTCAAGCGACTTGTCAAAACAAGTGATGTTATCACAGAAAACTTTCAACCTGGTACACTCGAAAAATGGGGCCTTGGTTGGAAAACTTTGCACAAAATAAATCCTAAAATGGTGATGCTGCGTGTTTCGGGTTATGGCCAAACGGGCCCCTACAGCGGCAAACCAGGTTTTGGTCGAATCGGGAATGCATTCGGAGGAATTTCTTTTCTTGCTGGCGAACCAAATGGAGCGCCAGCAACCCCGGGCTCTGCAACCCTCGCCGATTATCTTGCCGGTATATTCGGTGGGTTCGGAGTTATGGCAGCGTTAAAGCACGCCGATGCAACGGGTATCGGACAATTTATTGATATCGGCCTCTATGAACCTATTTTTCGTATCCTTGATGAAATAGCACCTGCATATGACAAACATGGTTATATCCGTCAGCGCATGGGAGCAGCCACCGTGAACGTATGTCCGCATAGTCATTACCCGACTAAAGATAGGCGATGGGTTGCCATCGCATGTACAAATGACAAAATTTTTGCCCGCCTTGCAAAGGCAATGGGCTGCAGCGAACTAGCAAACCAGGAAAAATACGGCTCGATACATCAACGCGAAAATGACCGTGAAAATGTTGATAAAATTGTTACCGAATGGACTTTGCAACACAGTCAGAGAGAATTGATCAAGCTTTGCGATGCAGCGGAAGTTCCCTGCGGTATAGTCGCATCAATCGATGAAATTTTTGAAAATGAGCACTATGCCGCCCGCGAAAATATCGCTCGCCCTAAAGATGAACGAGCCGACAGATTGGCTGTTCCTAACATAGTGCCCCGACTGTCCGAGACACCTGGTTCAATAAGATGGCTAGGGCCTGCTCTTGGTCAGCATAATGCTGAGGTTTACGAAGAGATTTTAGGTTTAAAACAGGCTGATTTAGAATTACTCCGGCAAAAAAAGGTGATTTAGCAAAACCACAATTGCTCAGACCGTTTTCTATTTTTACCTGGCACTTTTTTAGCTTAGAGAGGATAAATAGAAAATTATCTTATGACTTTTCGAGCAGGTCGTGGTTACTCAAATTGTTAAGAAACTTTTTAAAAAATTTGAGAAATACTACTTTCAATTGATGACTCAAATTCAACGAAACAGAGTAACCTATTAGCATAAAAGTTTTAGTTGTTATGGAATTTAAAGAACCACTACAAAAAGCTACGCTCTTAAGACGTTACAAACGTTTCTTAAGCGATATGCTGTTGCCGAATGGTACAACAGTCGTGGCACATTGTGCGAATTCGGGTTCTATGTTGGGCCTTACGGAACCTGGCAGTGAAGTATGGCTGTCGCCTAACACCAATCCAAAAGCTAAACTCGATTGGCGTTGGGAACTTGTCCGAACTAATGGGCATCTTGTTGGTATTAACACTGCTCATCC
Organism: Rhodospirillaceae bacterium; assembly: GCA_002711555.1. The sequence continues at coordinate 102,942 of PARQ01000018.1, forward strand.
CAATCGCATAGTAGAAGCCGCAATTAAAGATGACGAGATAGCTGAATTAAAGGGCTATGAAAATATACGCCGCGAAGTCAAGTATGGCGTCAATAGTCGAATAGATCTTCTTCTTGAACATCCAGACAAAGAACCGTGCTTCGTCGAAGTAAAAAATGTTACATTAAAACGCAAAGATCACGCAGAATTTCCCGATGCAGTTACAAAACGTGGGGAGAAGCATCTTCGTGAATTAGCATGTATGAGAGCGGATGGAAGTCGAGCATTGATGTTTTACTTGGTTCAGCGGAGTGATTGTAATTCATTCAAGCTTGCTGCTGATATAGATCCCACCTACGCAAAGACCTTTTTTGAAGCACGAGACGTTGGCGTCGAGGCCGTATGCTATGCCTGCGATATCTCACCTACCAATATTAAAATTATCCGCCAAATACCCATTGATTGTTGAGCTTTTGTGAGTACATCATTGAAGTCCGGTAGGAATTACGAATGAAGTTACACAAAAACAGGTGACCAAGATGGATGAGAAAATAGAACCAGAATCCATTGGAGTGCCATTCCATAATTCAGATGATTATGGGGCAATGCGTAAGGCGGGCAAACTAGCTGCAGAAGTTCTCGACTTCATCACTCCTCACGTTTCACCCGGCGTTTCCACTGAAGAACTTGACACCCTATGCCATAATTTCATTGTCGATCACGGCGCTATTCCTGCCCCTCTTAATTACAAAGGTTTTCCAAAATCAATTTGCACATCCGTCAACCACGTTGTCTGTCATGGAATTCCGGACCCTCAGAAAATCCTTAAAGATGGCGATACCCTTAATATCGACGTAACGGTCATTCTCGATGGATGGCATGGCGATACCAGCCGTATGTTCTGCGTCGGCGAGAAAGTTGGTGTGCGCGATAAAAAATTAATCCAAGTAACTTATGAAGCAATGATGAAAGGTATCCACGTTGTAAGACCAGGGGCCACGTTAGGAGATGTTGGTCGAGCCATTCAAAAACATGGGGAAGACCATCGATTTTCTCTAGTCCGTGACTTCTGCGGTCACGGTATAGGAAGAACATTTCACGCACCGCCCAGCATTCTACACTACGGTGAGTCCGGCACCGGCGTTATTCTAAAGGAAGGCATGTTTTTCACGATCGAGCCAATGGTAAATGCAGGCAAATTTCACGTGAAAATATTGCAAGATGGCTGGACTGCGGTCACCAAAGATCGCCAGCTCTCAGCACAATTTGAGCATACCGTTGCAGTAACGTCGAAAGGATTCGAGATTTTTACTGAAAGTCCAAAGGGCTGGTCCATGCCGCCTTATGTTTAGATTCAGGAGCGTGTAACAACCCCACAAAATATTAAAGTTTTGCACATATATCCCCACTGAAACCGGAAAAATAAAAATAGAAGGAATGTTTTTGATCAAACGGTTAACTGAAAACTCATTATAATCATCTGGGCAGTCCCATATTGTGGCAGAGTAAAACCGGTTTTTGATTTTCTTGGGACATTAAAACTAGCTTTGAGGAATTCACTGTCTTGAAAAATGGCATTAAAATGCATTCTTCTCATTGGGGAGCTTTCCAGGGAATTGTCGATGACGGAAAACTAGTCGACGTCAGACCGTTCTTTAAAGATGAGTACCCATCCCCCATTATCGGATCAATAAAGGACGCGCTGTATTCTAAATGCCGAATACACCAGCCTATGGTTCGCAAAGGTTGGCTTGATAACGGATATAGCGCTAATGCCGAAAATCGTGGTGCTGATCCATTTATTGCTATTGGGTGGGACCAAGCAATCAATTTAGTGGCAGCAGAATTAAGCCGTGTGCAGAAATGCTTCGGGAACGAAGCTATTTTTGGAGGGTCATATGGCTGGTCGAGTGCTGGCCGTTTTCATCATGCAAAAACCCAACTAAAACGGTTCCTTAATATTTTTGGCGGATTCACCGACCAAGTGCACAGCTACTCGAATGCCGCGGGTCATGCAATTCTGCCTCGCGTTGTTGGTCAGGGGGGTTATGGACCTTTTAGTTCTTGGGATGGCATCGCTCAGCATTGCGAACTTTTTGTTGCGTTTGGGGGTGTTGGACTGAAAAACACGCAGGTTGAGCCCGGAGGCGCAGGTGAACATGCTACACATAAATGGCTGCCGATTCTCCGGAAAAATGGAGTGCGTTTCGTAAGTGTTACGCCTTGCCGGGACGACACTGCAGATTATCTAAAAGCCGAGTGGTGGCCGGCACGCCCAAACTCGGACGTGGCCATAATGTTAGGACTTGCGCACACATTAGTTGAAAATCGTCTTCACAACAAAGCGTTCCTTAACAAATATTGCGTCGGCTTTGATAAGTTCAGTTCCTATCTCATGGGACATACAGATAAAGTTCCTAAAACTGCTGAATGGGCAGCCAAAATCTCAGAGATTCCCGCTCGAAAAATTCGTGATTTAGCCATTGAGATGGCGAAAAAAAATACCGTTCTCGGATGTGCCTATGCTTTACAAAGGGCAGATCACGGCGAACAAACTTATTGGATGACAATCACTTTGGCTGCCATGTTGGGCCGCATCGGACTTCCAGGGAACGGATTTGGATGCGGGTATGGGAGTATGAATGGCTATGGCAACCCCCATTTGAACTTACCAGCACCAACCATGAGTATTGGAGATAATCCCACCAAAAGCTATATCCCGGTCGCGAGGATCGCCGATATGTTACTCAACCCTGGCACACGGTATGATTTCAATGGAACTCAACGCAAATATCCTCACATACGTTTAGTGTATTGGTGCGGTGGCAATCCCTTCCATCATCATCAAGACATTAACCGTTTACTAAAAGCATGGCGCAAGCCTGAGACGATAATCGTTCACGAACCCTGGTGGACTTCGACTGCGCGGCACGCTGATATTGTACTTCCTGCAACATCCACAATGGAGCGAAATGATATCGGCGCTAGCGGCCGTGATCGATTTTGGATAGCAATGCAAAAACTAGTTGAACCTTTGCATCAAGCTCGGAATGATTTTGATATATTTTCTGATATCGCTGATGGCTTGGGGCTTAGGGACAACTTTACTGAGAAGAGAAACGAGCAAGAATGGATAAAAAAGATGTATGACGTTGCCTGCCAGAAGGCAGCTAAACAAAATATTGTTTTTCCTNACTTCGATGAGTTTTGGTCTCGAGGGTTTTTGGAAATACCGGCCCCAAATAAGCCATTTGTNGCCATGGCGGATTTTCGTTCAAACCCNTCNAAATTTAGGCGCAAAACACCATCTGGCAAAATTGAAATATTTTCTGAAACCATAGATAGCTTTGGATATGATGATTGCCCAGGGCACCCCACGTGGCTAGAGCCAACGGAGTGGCTTGGTAGTAAACTGGCTGAAGAATTTCCACTCCATATGGTTTCCAACCAACCTCGTGATAGGCTACATGCGCAATTGGATTATTCGAAAATCAGCCAAGGAACAAAAATTGCGGGCCGCGAGCCTGTACGTATCAATCCTGAAGATGCGGCATTTCGAGCTATANAGACTGGAGATGTGGTGAAAGTATTCAACAATCGAGGCGCGATACTTGCTGGAGCACGCATTTGCGCTTCCATTCGTCCCAGCGTTATCGAGCTATCCACTGGAGCTTGGTATGATCCACTAATACCGGGCCAGCCCGGCACTCTTGAGATTCATGGAAACCCAAATGTGCTTACACCTGATCGCGGAACATCGAAACTCGCTCAAGGGCCAACGGCTCATTCGACGCTTGTGCAGGTAGAAAAATTCGTCGGCACAATACCTGGCGTAACGGTCTCAAAAAGACCAGCNATTGTATAATTTGTAGGCAAATGCTTATTTTTTAGTCAATTTTTTTTTGCTGAATCGCCCAAGGTAATTTTTTTTATTTAGAAACAACGCTTTATGAATTGGCACGCAAGATGCTTTTAAAAATAATGTCCAATGAATATACATAAAATCATTTATCACGTGGATTAGAAGTAAGAGATAGAAGGTCTGAATGAAAAAGATTGAAGCAATCATAAAGCCTTTTAAGTTGGACGAAGTTAAGGAAGCTCTTCAAGAAGTCGGCATCCAAGGCATTACGGTCTTAGAAGCAAAAGGTTTTGGCCGGCAAAAAGGGCATACCGAATTGTACAGGGGTGCTGAGTATGTCGTTGATTTCCTACCCAAGGTGAAATTAGAAGTAGTCCTAGAAGACAATGATGTTGAAAGAGCGGTTGAAGCAATAAAAACTGCTGCTGAGACTGGGCGCATTGGTGACGGAAAAATTTTCATTTCAACCGTAGACGAAGTTATCAGAATAAGAACAGGTGAAATAGGAACAGATGCGATCTGACTTTTTTGTTCAAGCCAAANCGCGCCCGGTGTGTTTAGCNTTCAAGTACGATCCATACCTNTATTCTATGATTGTCTCNAACAACCAAAANCCCAACAGAGAGTTTATAAAAACATGTCCGAAATAGAAAATGTACTTAAGTTAATCAAAGAAAATGATGTTCAATATGTTGATTTTCGATTCACTGATCCTCGTGGTAAATGGCANCATACCGCACAGCATGTTTCAACAGTTGATGGGGACCTTTTATCTGAGGGCATTATGTTCGATGGGTCATCAATTGCTGGTTGGAAAGCCATAAATGAATCAGATATGAATTTAAAGCCGGATCTATCGACTGCAGTCATGGATCCTTTTACAGAACAACCACAGCTGATACTCTTTTGCTCTGTTAAAGAACCTACAACCGGGCAAGCATATGATCGTTGCCCTCGCTCCACTGCCGAGAAAGCGGAAGCTTATCTTAAATCCACTGGCATAGGCGATACGACCTATTTTGGACCAGAGGCAGAATTCTTTTGCTTCGATGACGTTCGCTTTCAAACCGATCAAAACCATTCATTCTACATGATAGATGAGAATGAAGGACCCTATAACAACGGTACAGAAATGTTTGAAGGCAATATCGGTCACCGCCCAAAGGCGAAGGGTGGATATTTTCCTGTACCACCAGTCGATAANAACACTGATCTACGNGCACGAATGGTTTCAACTCTCCATGAGATGGGTGTGCCAATGGAGAAACATCACCATGAAGTCGCACCCTCACAGCATGAGCTTGGTATGTTGTTTGGTACACTTCTACGGACTGCAGATAACATGCAATTATATAAGTGGTGCGTCCACATGGTAGCGCATGAGTCCGGTAAGACCGCTACCTTTATGCCAAAGCCGGTATACAACGATAACGGTTCTGGCATGCACTGCCATCAGTCGATTTGGAAAGATGGGGACACTACCTTCGCTGGCACAGGCTATGCAGACCTATCCGAAACAGCGCTGCACTACATAGGCGGTATCATAAAACATGCCCGTGCTATCAACGCCTTTACTAACCCTACAACTAACAGTTACAAAAGATTAATTCCTGGTTTCGAGGCGCCNGTACTGCTGGCATACTCATCAAGAAATAGATCTGCNTCTTGCCGTATTCCNTATGTTGAAAGTCCAAAGGGTAAACGCATAGAAGTGCGCTTTCCCGACCCTTCTGCTAATCCATATTTAGCCTTCTCCGCAATGCTTATGGCTGGGATTGATGGCATTCAGAACAAGATCGACCCAGGTGATCCCATGGATAAAGATCTTTACGATCTGCCTCCCGAAGAACTGGAGGGTGTTCCAACTGTGTGCGCTTCACTTAGAGAAGCGTTAGCAGCGTTGGACAACGATCGTGACTTCCTTACCTCTGGTGATGTAATGACCAACGACCAAATTGATGCATACATAAGTCTCAGAGAAGAAGAGACATTGGCGTTTGAACAAGCGCCGCATCCGATCGAATTTGAAATGTACTACAGTGTTTGACAATCTTTTGTACAATACAAAACAGTAAGTAGCCTTGAAANCCCGCGAAGCTTATACTTCGCGGGTTTTTTTACCTTATCGGCTTCTCGCTCATTTGGACTAGAGCATTAAGTATTTTGCTTTCTATAAAAAATTGGCATTCCAATTTTACCATTCAGATCAATGGCTGTTTCATAAAATATCGCACAACTACATGNCAAAGCCTAAATACCAAATCTGCGACCACCCAACTAAACTTTTGCATCCTTAGTGGCATTTAAGATTGTTAAGCATCCAACGGTTCGTTGAAACGATATTTGCGAGCTTGTTATTGCCCGTGTATACAAAAGGTTGTAGAGGAAAACTTATTATCAAAAATAGATAAATTGGCTGGGGCAGAAATGGATATAAACGAACGTATCGTTAATGATTTTATTGATAATCAAATTGGTTTTGTAACGACTGTGCCATGCAAACAACTGTCCGGCGTGATCGAGGCAGTTGAGAAACATGATCAAATTCATCACGTTCCATGCAATCATGAGGCAGAAGGGATGGGGCTTTGTGCAGGAGCTTTTCTAGGGGGCACCAGGCCATGCATAATTATGCAAAACACAGCCCTAGGAGTTACAGTTAATTCACTTGCCGCATTGATACAATATTACCAGATGCCTNTGCCTATGCTGATTAGCTACCGTGGAGAGGTCGGTGAAAAGGTGGCATGTCAAGTGGAAATGGCGATGCACACTAAACCAATTCTTCAACAAATGAATATTCCGTCATATCACTTTCATAAGGCTAGTGACATTGAAGAACTAAGCGCAATTCTAAATCACACATTTATGTCTAGTAAGCCCACTGCCATTTTGGCCGACGCAAGCTTTTGGAGTGCAGCATAATGATACGGAGCGAAGTTACCAAATCCCTAATACCGGTTATTACCGACGAACTTGTTATATGCAACATTGGCTTACCTTCTCAGGAATTATTTATGCACGATGATCAGCCGTCCAATTTCTATATGCTTGGAACGATGGGCCTTTGTTCATCCATAGGCCTTGGCCTTGCGCTTAACCAAAATGCACCTGTGCTAGCAATCGATGGTGATGGCTCTGTACTCACAAATTTTGGCACACTAGCCACTATAGCAAATAATCCAGCAGACAACTTCACTCTATTAATCATAGATAATGGTTCCTATGGATCGACGGGTGATCAACCAACCTATGCAGGAAAGAAAACCTCTTTATCCAGAGTCGCGAAAGCTTGCGGCTGCGCGAACGTTATAGAATGCCAAGGAGAGGAGGCTGCTGAAGAGGTTGGCAAGGCTCTTAAAGGAAACCAAATGACCATAATTGTTTGCAAATGTGAGAGTGGAAATGTTCCCGTTCCTAATATCCTAACTCATCCCGTTTCCATTCGTGATCGTTTTATGAGTGAAGTCAAGGCACGCAATTAGAAACACAACCAGTTTGCCCTGTTAAATATATGAAGATCCTCGCATTACTGAAGCTGTCGAAGGCAGAACAACAAGATATCCTCTCTACTCATCCAGCTGTTGAACTTATTATGGCACCTGGTTACTTTGATGGAGAAATCCGGGAGACCTGGCCAGCGTTCTGCTGTGATAACTACCTTGCACCTCAAGCATCAGGCTGCGGCACACGGTCAGAACGGGATGCTCTTNTAGCNGATGCTGATGTAATTTTCGGCGGATGGCCATACCCGTTGGATATGCGTCGCCGGTCGCCTAAGCTGAAATGGTTCCATCAGCAACCAGCTGGCGCAAACAATCTTCTTAAGAGCGACCTGTGGGAAAGTGACGTAATCGTTACCACGTCACGGGGTTACGGAAACACCCTTGCCATTGCTGAGTTTGCATTGGCTGGCTTACTTCACTTTTCAAAAGATTTCCATATCGCGAAANAGGATTGNGCACAACAAAACTTCAATAAATCGAAATATCAATCCTTGTTAATTGAAGGCAAAACGTTATGTGTTGTCGGCGCTGGTGGTATAGGTTCACAACTAGGTCGACTCGCTGACAGACTTGGAATGAGAGTAGTTGGCACAAAACGATCAACGTCAGGCGCCCTTCCAACTGGATTCTCTAAAATAAAAAATCCCTCAGGTCTTTTAGAACTACTCGCTGAAAGTCACTTCGTCGCTATTTGTTGTCAATTGACAAAAGAAACCTATCACCTGTTAAACGAGGATGCATTTAATGCCATCAAACCTGGGGGGGTTATAGTCAATATCGCACGTGGGGAAATTATTGATGAGGATGCCATGGTTAGAGCACTTAACTGTGAGCACCTCCGAGGGGCTGCCCTTGATTGTTATGTTGGTGAATTTGAGAATCCACCATCGCCTATGCTATGGAATCACCCAAAGATTCTTATAACACCTCATTGTTCTGGGAAATCAGATGTAAATCACAAACGCCATGCTGAAGTCTTTTGCAAAAATCTAAAAGCATTTATAGCAGGAGAACCAATGCTTAATAAAATAGATTGGGCAACCGGTTATTAGTCAAAGTGCAGACTGTCGGTATGTCGACAGCGCTGGCAATTTTATTGATAGACCAATGGAATAAAGGGCTCCGTGATGGCAGATTCTATTGAATACTTCGACTTCGTCATTGTAGGGGGTGGCTCTGCCGGCTGCGTTCTTGCTAATCGGCTCTCCGAGAACCCAAAGATTAGCGTCTGCTTAATTGAAGCGGGCGCTAGCGATAGTTCACCGCTGATTCATATACCCTTAGGCGTGATGTTTCTGATCGATCATAAAAAATGGAATTGGAATTACAAAACTGCGGACCAATCCAACGCATCGAACCGAAAAATATCAATCCCACGAGGTCGGGTTATCGGTGGGTCCAGCTCAATCAATGGTATGGTGTATGCCCGTGGCAATAAACGCGATTATGATGATTGGGCTAATAAGGCGGGCTGCGTTGGTTGGTCATATCGTGAAGTGCTTCCTTACTTCATCCGTTCAGAAAATAATGAAATTTTCCGAAATGATCCACTACATGGAACCTCAGGGCCGTTGCATGTAAGTAGGGTTAAAAAGCCGAACAAGATGCTCAATCTGCTCTTTGAAGCAACTGATTCTATGCAATTTCCTCGCCGTCTTGACTTTAACGATGGCGATCAGGAGGGCTTTGGTGAAAGGCAAGTAACGATAAAAAATGGCAAACGATGGTCTGCGGCGAAGGCATACCTGGACCCCGTACGGAGAAGACAGAACCTCAAAATTCTCACTCAGGCACACGTGAATAAGGTTTTAATTGAAGATGGCAAAGCGACAGGCGTTGAATTTTTGCAGCATGGAGAGCAACAAATCATTTATGCCAATCGTGAGGTACTGATTTCATGCGGCTCAATAGTGTCACCCACAGTGCTTATGCGTTCTGGAATTGGTGACCCTAGGGAACTGAAGAAACACGGCATAGCAATTAATTCGTCGGTCCCAGGGGTTGGTAAGAACCTGCAAGACCATATCGCAGTAAGTGTGGTTACACAAACAGCGAGCATCACGGGTTACGGTATTTCTTTTAAAGCTTTACCTAAACTAGTCTTTCACGGAATTGATTATCTTCTCAACCGGTCTGGGATGGTCGCTAGTAATATAAATGAAGCAACAGGCTATATTAAAACAGAGTCCAATTTAGACCGACCAAATATACAAATTGGCTTTGCGCCCGCCGTTAGGGCCCGTGGTGGACGCAAACTAACCTACGGGCATGGTTACAGCTGCAATGTATCGTTAATGCATCCGAAAAGCTTAGGGTCTGTGTCTCTAGCCGACTCCAATCCAAAATCATCACCGATTATAGATCCAAATTTTCTGAGCGATGAACGAGACCTAGATGCTTTGATTGCAGGTGTAAAAGTGACGCGTCGCATACTTGCATCTCATGCTTTCGACGCCGTGCGTGGCCCTGAATTACGACCAGGAAAAGACATTGTAACGAACGACGAGATAAAACAGTATGTTCGCGATAACTGTGCCACCGTTTACCATCCTGTTCGCACTTGCGCTATGGGGCCCGATGATGATCCGATGGCGGTGGTCGATACGCAGCTTCGCGTCAATGGAGTAAGAGGTCTGCGTGTAATCGACGCGTCCGTTATGCCTCTTCAGATTGGCGGGAATACGAATGCACCCACAATAATGATCGCCGAAAAAGCAGCTGANATGTTACTCGGAAAACCTGCAGNGCCAGCGTTCNGAGAATCCTAAGGTTTATATCCAAACTGTAAAGCCTACGAGCTCTTCTTGGANTGGGAGTTTAAAAGGTATTAATCTGCAAGCTTGTGTATTTCAGCCAGCAATTTTCTTGTAATAGCAATCCCGTTCTTTAAATTTTTCTTTTTTTGTATTCGTTCAAACTCACCGGGCATTAAAACCGTTTCTGCACCTGGCAAAGGCTGACTGTGATGTATTTCAGATGCTAATTCCTCCACGCATCCTACAAACCGTCGTTTAGAACCGATTGAGCCAGGATCTATAGCAAGAAACATATCTCCTTTTGTAATTTCTTGATCAGTATTCATAGTTCCGCTTACTTTTTTACCTACAGAGCCACCGGCTAACCCTCCTGCTAAAAAATCGATCATGATCGCTAAAGCTGACCCTTTTGGCCCACCTGCGGGTAATAGAGCTCCTTCTAGTGCATCTGTTGGATTTGTGGTTGGATTTCCCTCTTTATCAATAGCCCACCCCTCTGGAATACTCTCACCACGCTCAAGAGCGTTAACAATTTTGCCGCGAGCTGCCACACTTGTTGACATATCTACCAAGTACGGAGTACCCGCCGAGGGTACAGAAATAGTGATAGGATTGGTGCCGAGTATCGGTTGTCGGCTCCCAAATGGAGCCACACCAGGCTCCGTATTTGTTACCACTATTCCTATCACGCCCTTTTCGGCAAGCCACTGAGAATAATATTGCAAAATACCAATATGCGATGCTTTGCGCACACTTACTACCCCAACACCAAAGTTCTTCGCCCTTTGAAGCACAAGATCTGTGGCTTTTTTTGCAACCACAGGCCCAAGGCCATAATCACCATGTATCAGAGCCGTTGCACCTTTGTCTCGAACAATTGAGGGCTGACATACCGATTTAAGTGCTCCACAGTCTAATCCTTTGATCCAGTTTGGTATACGAATAACGCCGTGGGAGTCATGCCCACGTAAGTTGGCCTCTATCAATATATCTGCAACTAAAACCGCGTCTTTCTTTGGCACGCCGCGTTTTCGGAATATTGTCTCAGCTAAAGCACGAAGGTCGTCTGAAGAAACGTGTAAAGAGGTTTCATTTTTGGAAATCACCATATCAAGCACCCCGAATAAATTTTTTCAAACCATCTACTATAATTTTGCGTACCCAATCATGGTATTGTCGAGGTGGGATGAAGCTACGTCATCATTGTATTCTGCAAACTTTCCGATGCACACAATGCCCAATCATCACTCTTACGACCTTAAACCTTAGTGTTGTCCAATATTCTTTTCAGCCCTATGCTAAGTTAGCTAAACAGCGTCGCTCAAATAAATGGTTAGCTGTTTGATTAATTAGAGTTGAAAGCCCAAGCTGCTTTGTCTTGTCTTTTTTTCGGACATGCTTAGTTCACGCCCAACGCACCTTATCCTGACTATCCGTCGCAGTGATTAACGTCATTGTGTTTACCACTGTCCAGTCACACAAGTCATAACGGCGATTAAGCTTTTCGCGCATTTCAAATTCAATCTCATTAGCAGGTATCTTAGAACGTTCCCACATCGCCAGATCGGGCCTGCGCGTCAAAAGTAAGCTACGCACCGTTGGTCCTTCTCCATTAACCTTCCACAAACCAATCACTTGCGAGTCATAGGAACTTTCGAAATCCGGCCAAGCCGCAATGCAAAGCTCCATAAATTCATCATATTTTTCTGCCGGCGTTTCAAACCAGCGAAATGCATAGTTACCCTGGCGTTCTGGCGGTTCATCAGTTTTTGGACGAGAGGTTGGACGTAAAATTTCATAACCCGACGCGCGCACCGTAGCCAATCCTCTATCAAGCAAGCTCCCATGTTCAGATGCAGATTCGATATCAGGCCAAATTGTAATCCCAATCACCGTATCACGCGGCAAGCCAATCTGGCTACGCCATACGCCGTACAAGGATCCGCCTGCTTCTTGTATTCTTTCAACGCCATCGGTGACAATCGAACCTGCCGCGTCCTTCCAACGTCTTGGCACACAATCGATCCTATGACAGGCAAAAATTGCATCCATTTTATTCTCCAAAATGTAATGACGTTAGCACCAAGTGCCTTTTCGGTAAACTTTTCGGTTAGATAGCCATTTATCAAATTCTCGGAATATAAATATTAAGCTAGTTATTAAGACCTTTTTTCCCTTATTGATTGTATTGGCTAATCACAATATCCCCCATCTGAAAGGATAATAAGATGCCAAAGCTAGTGTTTATCCATGGCCCGGGTGCGGGTGCTTGCTCTGATGCATTCGTCAAACAGTTAGATTATTTCCCCGATGCTCTGGCACCCGACTTACCTGGACATTTAGAAGGAACCCGATGTTTTAGCGTAGAACGTTATACTGATTGGGTTCGCGGTTGGATTTGGGCCCACGGGGCAAAGTCCGACCTTGTCTTATGTGGATATACACTTGGCGCATCAATTTCACTCCAATATGGCNTAGACTATCCAGATGAAGTTGCTGGCCTGATATTGATGACTGTTGCGATGAGACCAAAAGTCCGAGAAAAAAACACCTACCAGATGCGCCTTGATGCTGCGGAGAACAAAAAAAGTTATCAAGAATGGATTAATTTTCAAGTTAGGGCTATGCATGCAGTACCGAAGGCGTTGAGGACTAAACTGCTGCAGCGCCATAAGCAGGTAGGACCAGTCTCACAATATCACGACCTGAAAGCTATTGACTGTTTTGACGTACGCGACCGCATTGCATCCTTACGGCCAAAGCTTTTACTTATTCGTGGTCTTAATGACCATGGCAATCCTCCAAACTACGAAACCGAAATTCACGAACAAGTGCCAGGNTCCCAATACATAGAATTGAAAAATGCTGGACATTTCCCAACGACAGAGGTTCCATTGACTGTAAACCCGATAATCGAAAAATTTATGGCAACCTTATGATTGCTTTGGCGGGGTTGTCACAATGCATTGCGACGAGCCTTACATCGTTTGGGCAGATACTCCCCAATATCGATCTTTGCACTTGTTAAAAGCCTAATTTTGACCACGACCATGGCCATAACAGGGAGCGCTAAAAAAATTTGATTGCATGNGGTTTCTTCATTACCTATTCCATCTATCACAGAAGTAGTTTGTACCCTTCATGGCTCGCAACGAAACCTATACTGTTATAAAATTGTTGCGCATCTGTGCGCGCTTTGTCGGTGGTTAACTGTACTAGGCCACACCCCCTCTCCTTGCAGCGTTCTACACCCCAACAAAGCATTCTGCGGCCAAGCCCTGTGTTTCTGTATTTCTTCAAAACTCGCACTGCCTCTATCTGACCTCGCCACATTCCAGTGCGAGCTATGCCCGGAATAAAGCTCAGCTGCATAGTACCCACTATAGTCTTGCTATTCACTGCAACTACTAATAGCTGGTTTTCATCAACTGAGATGGCTCGGAATGCATTCGAATAAGCGTTAATTAGGGGCTCTTCTGGCACCTCACGCTCTAAACCTATGGGATCATCTGCAAGCATTTTAACAATTGCACAGAGATCAGCCTCAACGGCACGACGGAATATAATGTTGTTTTCACACATATATTAATCCTACGGTGTCATCACACTAGCAATGTCTCGGCGAAGTTTACGATTGCGTTTCAAGTGCCATTCTCGGCTCATCGCTTCACTCCTATTTTGGTAGCTCTCAGCGTAGAGTAATTTCCATTTACGGCCTCGAGTTGCGCGCGCACCAACTCCTGCGTTGTGGGCGGCCAAACGTGCATCAATATTATTTGTCCATCCGACATAAGTACGGCATACCCTTTTTGAACTGTGAGCCCGGCGCTCTAAGGTTCCGATAACATATACATAGCAGCTCAATTATATTGACCTCAGTTATCTAAGATGCAGGTTTCGANCCTGGCAGGNGATTGTTCATCCAGATCATACACACGATACGAAAAAGGCTTCTCGCAAAATGCGGGGGCGCCGGAATGTAANATTTTTCCCTCAACCAATGTACCAGGATGATAGTGGCCAGATAAAACTGCAAGCACCCTACCCGAACGATCTATTGATTTTTTTAAATCAACAGAAGTCGTATACTGATAGTGCTTGTTCTTTGCAAAAACCGGCGGATGTATCATGTAATGCTGCACATGAACTTGTGCACACTCATGCTTGTCACCTGAAATTGCTTCTTGGAAAAGGGCTGCATTGACTTTATCACGTATTGGTTGTTGCTCAGCAGATAACCTGTCCCAAAAACAATAAAAACGTAATCCGGCAATATCAACGGGAGACCTACAACCGCTAAAAACCTCNGCAAAAGATTTTTCATCATCATTATTTCCNGGCACCACAACAAATGGTGTCCCAACTGCCGACAACCATTCTTTTATAAAATTCAGATCTGATCTCACATCAAAGAGCCAATCACTAAGAGACCGCTCATCTGGTGAATTACCATTTATTACCGACGCTGGGACATCGAGTAGATCACCAGACAGCACCAAAACATCGGGCGCATGCAATAAAATCTTGCCCTCCAAACGCTCTAAAAGGGCCGGAACATTGCGCGAAAGCCGAAAAGGATCTTTTGCTGTGCCAGGCAATTGGCGGCGCATATGCATGTCTGTCCAGTGAAGTATTCTTGTCATAGGCATATCCTAGCAGGCTAGCCGCTTGTTAGTACAACATTTACCTTCCAACATTAGAAAGTGACGACTTGTCAGTTAAAGGCAGCNGGTGTACTCGTCGAAGAGAGTTCTAGAAGAAGGAACCGAAAGTGTTCATATCAAAAATNATGCGTCAACCTGTTTTTGTGCTCGTTGCAGCTGCTTGCATAATTTTTGCCGCCTTCGGNATTCGCCAAAGCATGGGCCTTTTTATGCGCCCCATCTCTGATGGACTGGGATGGGGGCGGGAGGTTCTCTCTCTAGCTCTCGCAACACAAAATCTTCTCATAGGTTTTGCCGCCCCATTTTTTGGTGCAATAGCAGACCGTTGGGGCCCGCCAAAAACATTAGCAGTTGGCGGGTTTTTGTTCTCATTAGGGCTACTACTCATGAGCCTTGCGTCAACCCCTTTCGTTATGTTCATGAGCGCCGGCGTTATGATGGGTATCGGGCTCGGAGCCTGTGGGATGCCCTTAGTACTAGCAACTGTAAGCAAAGTAGCCCCCGAACAAAAACGCAGCTTTTGGATAGGTATAATCACAACTTGTGGCACTGGAGGACAACTCCTGTTAGTCCCGGCAAGTAGATTAGCCATTGGTGAATTTAATTGGCCTACTACCTTGCTCATGCTGTCTTTAATAGCAATGCTGATTGTGCCGATAGCATTGGCCACATCATCCGCTATTACCAAGGATATTGGAAAAGACAATAATATAAATATTCGCGAAGCACTTCTGGAAGCATTCCATCATGGAGGCTATCGTTTGCTTACCTCCGGATTTTTTGTGTGCGGTTTCCATGTGGCTTTCGTTTCTATTCATTTACCAGCTTTTGTTCATGACCGTTGCTCAGCTCCAGGTCTTGGTGCTACGGCATTAATGTTGATAGCATTTTGCAATATGATTGGAGCTGCAACATCGGGTTGGCTGGGCGGACGGTTCTCTAAAAAATATTTATTATCTGCTATCTATAGTGGCCGGGCTTTGGTCATGTGTGGTTTTCTTCTATTTCCAATTAATCCCTCAACTGTAATTATTTTTTCCTGTTTGATCGGTCTTCTCTGGTTAAGTACGGTTCCACCCACATCTGGCTTGGTAAGCCAGATTTTTGGACTACGGTACATGGGGATGCTCTACGGGATTGTTTTCCTAAGCCATCAATTAGGTGCTTTTGTAGGGATATGGCTCGGCGGCTACATTTTTGACAACACCGGTAGCTATACGATTGTATGGTGGACCGCCGTTGCTTTGGCTGTGGCTAGTGCGATTATGCATTTACCAATAGATGAAAGGCCACTACCCCGTTTAAAAAAAGCTTGAAANTCAAATTCTTTAATGTGAAATCTTCTCTTGAATGTAATTCGGAGAGAGTGGTGACTATTCTTTTCAGCAAATTAGCTCACAGCACTCGTCCACTTGGCGATTTAAGCCTGCACCGCAGGCATGAATTACATCTAAATACAGTGTTTATGAAATTAAACTCGGTGATGACTTTTCATGACTAGTCTTTTTCATAAATCATAAGCAGCGCATGCGGATCATGGTCTAGAAAAACTTAAATCAGACAAACTCGACGTTGTTATTGNAGGGTTAGGCCTCGGCTATAAAACGGCTACCGTGCTAAGAAATTCAAAAATTCACAAACTTGTAGTAATAGAAATACTACCCGCAGTCATCGAGTGGCACCGTGCTGACATTGTCACGATAAAAAATCACCTAAAATTGGATAAAGATGCNCTTTTGTAGAGGGAGATTTTTTCAAACTTATTTTATCAAAGAATGGATTTGATCCTGATAATCCAAGCCGGCGTTTTCACGCCATGTAAGAGTATATTGATCATTCTCCTAACCAGTGGTTAGCGCCCATTAACGCTTCTTCTATCAGAAAAAGGCCTTTTAACGATCACCCAACATCTTCTGCCGAGCAACGTATTTGAAATCTGGTCAAATGATGCGCCTGATGCAATCTCTACCAATCATTTTCCATTAGCAGTTGGTAAAGCTGAAGCTACTGCTATCACTTTTGCAAACCCACTAACCTACACTACTGTGAATCAAACAGTCTATACAGCGAGGGTGCCCTAGATCATTTTTATGCCCGAAGTAGAGATATATTTACTCTGTAGTAACAACAAAAATAATTATGGGAAATGAGTTAATTTGGGTCAGCTATTAAGGAATAACCGAAGCGCTAAAATCACCATCTTCATAGATGGCTTTTTCTATATCGGTGGCCTTAAATCCCTCAAAAAAACTGAAAAATAATACCCGGAATGGAACTTTCTATGTATGTAAAAAAATTTGTATTTGAAATATATTTAGTAATTTTTATGTAATTTTTAATTTTTATTTGTTTTTCTGTAAAACATTTTTGTCAATTCTGTTGATATTTGATTAAAAATCATGTAATATTTTGGTNATTACTCAGTTGGTTTTTTACATGCTTGCAAATCATCAAATAGTTCCCAAACAAATATCTACACAAATTCCAGCTATAAAAAGTTTGGAAACGAAGTGTTCACTAGAGCNATTGCTTGCGGACGAAATTAAGCATNTAACCGCAAGTGCCGACAATTGTATATTTGCACTATATGACGCTCACACCCCAAACGAGGGGCCAATTGATTTTGTAACGTATGAATGCAGTGACAAGCATGCTTCACTTGATGTGGATGTAAATTTTAATTTTGAAGGGATAGGCGTCTGGTATATTTGTGATCGGTACGATGAAACATACCAATTGCGCCACATTTTAGTGCAAATCAAGAATGGTCGTTTTGTGAAGGGACAGGTTGAGCAGTTCCAGGGATATTGGGATGAATTTCCTCAATTCATTGCTGAAGATCGTTGGATCAAAGCCTTATACCCGGACACTGAGTAGATCCAAGCATCAATTGTACCTTGCGATAATACGTGNGCTTAAGTGACCGCTCGAAAGCTCTATCCCGTGCTCTACAAAATTCATACGAAACACTGAATGCATAGCCGTGCAGCAGGGTTAATCTGGAGTCTTTTTTCCGGGATATCATCGCCGCACCCTTCGCAAATACCATACTCTCGTCGCTCAATGCGGTTAAGCGCCGCATTTAATTCCCGACACCTTTGTTGGCGTCTAGTGTCGAGAGCTTTGGCCATTTCTTGTATTTGGAATGCATCCATACGCGAAAGCCTGCCTACACTTTGTTGGTCCAAACTTACAGGCTTACATTCTGCTGAGGATTGATTACTTTGAGACGTAAAATTGGTCAGCTCATTTTGAATAGCAAGACGAAACTCATAATAATTATCGTTCATATTNTCAGCCATTTAGTAAAGATGACAGATTTTGAGTATACAAGCAAAGATGCATTCTTTCCTGTTCACTATTCACCGTGATAGATAACACTTCATGCTGCATTTAAAAAATCTAACATATCGTGTAGGTGACAGAATACTGCTTGACAACGTCAATATAAGAATACCTGCCGGCCATAAGGTTGGTTTTGTTGGACAAAATGGCACTGGTAAAACAACGTTGCTAAAGCTAATTATGCGTCAATTAAGCCCATCTGGAGGTGACATCGTTTTCCCGCAAAAATGGGAATTAGGGATGACAACTCAAAATGCACCTGAAGGCTGCCTCTCGCTNCTAGATACTGTGCTCACGGCAAACAAAGAACTAACCGAGTTAAAAAAAAATGCTGAGGATACAAGTAATCCTGAACGTCTGGCTCAAGTCCATGATCGACTGCGGGATCTCGAGGCTTACAGTGCGGAAGCGAGGGCAGCAAGAATCCTAGCAGGGCTTGGCTTTGATGATGATGCTCAACATCGTCCATGCCACGAATTTTCTGGTGGTTGGCGCATGCGCATTGCTCTCGCTTCTCTTCTATTTGTTAAACCTGACTTGCTGCTCTTGGACGAACCCACTAACCACTTAGATCTTGAGGCCACATTATGGTTAGAGGATTTTCTGAAGCAATACCGCGGAACATTAATAGTTGTGAGCCACGATCGTCATTTATTAAATCTGGTGGTTCAAGAAATTCTCCACCTCGAAACGGGTAAATTAACTCTGTATTCGGGTGGCTACGACAAGTTTGAAAATGCGCGCCGCATGCGCTTGGAGCAGAATATTCAACAACGCAAAAAACAGGAAAATGAGCGTGCCCATATTCAAAACTTCGTCGATCGATTCCGTTACAAGGCAAGCAAGGCGAAACAGGCACAATCTCGNTTAAAGAAATTACAGCGATTGCAACCCATTGCCGATCTTCAAGCTGATCACAACCGGAAATTTATATTCCCAACACCATCCCCTCTCTCGCCTCCCCTATTGACTTTGGAAAAAGTCGATGTTGGCTATACCACCGAGCCTGTCTTGCGTGACATTAATATTCGACTAGATAGCGATGACAGAATCGCAATTCTCGGTGCTAATGGAAATGGCAAGTCTACACTAATCAAATTGCTGGCCGGCCGGCTCAAACCCACCAACGGAAGAAAAACTAAATCGAGCAAACTTCGCATTGGATATTTTGCACAACATCAAACTGATGAACTCAATATGAAGGGAACACCTGTCTCTGAAATTGCCCGTAATAGACCTCGAGATACCGAAACTCAAATACGAAGCCATCTTGGGAGATTTGGCTTTGATCAAGACCGCGCGGAAACACAAGTTACAGCTCTGTCTGGTGGAGAAAAAGCGCGCCTTCTTTTCGCTCTCATGAGCTGCAATAATCCCCATATACTTTTACTTGACGAACCGACTAACCATCTTGATGTGGATTACCGTCAAGCTTTAATCCAAGCAATTAATCGCTTTGAGGGGGCTGTAATTATTGTCAGCCACGACCCGCATGTTATTGAGCTAACGGTAGACCACTTCTGGATAGTACAAGACGGTGCCGTAAAGAGTTTTAATGGCGATGTAAAAGATTACCGACAACTGTTATTGAGCCGTCAAAGTGGCAAGATTTTTAATAAAAGGTCAGATAGTTCCCATCATAATCGCAAAAAACAACGCCGTACGGCTGCCTCAATGCGAGCTAATTTAGCACCGCTTAAAAAAGCGCTGGCCCATGCAGAAGATATGGTGGANTCTTTAGACAGTGAAAAAAAGAGACTTCAGATGAGCATGGCTGACCCTGCTCTTTATGACGGTGACTCAGATCGATCAGTTGTAATACAAAAACAACTTGGACGAATTGAAAAAGANCTTGAGAAAGCTGAGAAAACTTGGATTAAGTTGCAAGAGGATTGGGACCAACAGAAAAATGGCTAACTTTTAAATTACGGTATCTAGGAGCAATGAATGCGATACTTTCTGTTCTTGTTGCTTACCCTCGGCATCTTAGGGCCGGCATCGGCAGGCCCCATGGAAGCTCTTGCCGCGTACAAAAGGGGTGATTACGAAACTGCCTTCACTGAGTGGGTCGATCTCGCTAACCATGGCATGACAAAAGCACAATATTACGTAGGAATAATGCACATTAAGGGACAAGGGACTGAGCCTAATCCAATTTCTGGAGCTCGCTATATCAAAATGGCAGCAATCGACGGTTACGCACCAGCTCAACATATTTTTGGAATGCTCTTCCACAAAGGGAAAGGCGTTGATAAAGACCTAATTCGCGCATACCTATGGCTATCCTTGGCTGTGTTGCATGGACGCGAAAAGGCAGGAGTAGAACGTGATAAAGTGTGGTGGCAAATGGCCCCCCCTCAAGTTGCGAAGGCTCGTTTAAAACTCGCTGACCTAGTTGCAGATAACCGGACGGGATTGGGGGATGATAGAAAGGCTGCTCAGATAGTAAAAGCATTGGCAGAAACTGGCCATGCGGAGGCACAGCTCAAATTAGCAAAACTTTACTTCGAGGGGCGAGGTGTGACGCGTGACATAATTGAGAGCTACAAATGGCATACACTATCTGCGTTTAGAGGTAATATCGAGGCACAGGCTACAGATGCTCAGTTGCGGTCTCACATGACACAAAAACAGATTGACGAGGCCTCATCACGGGCAGCTAACTGGGCACCATGTAGGCAAGGAAATAGAGAGTGTTAATNGATTTCATTAGGTATTATAGAGCCCTAAAAGGTGTGCCCTGTGCTTTAAAAGAGCCACAACCACGCTCAAAATAGGTACTNTAATATCAGCTTTTTGAGCTAATTCGAGAGGGACACCAACCATTGAGTCGATTTCCATGCGATGAACCCGTTCAAGATCCTGCAGCATCGAAACCTTGTGCGACCCACCCTTGGTCAACTTAAAACGTTCGACTGGGTCTATGTCTATCGATGTACCTAGGCTATTTGCGATTGCCATTGCCTCTCTCATTATTCCAATTGCAAGGGCATGTGTTCCATCGTTTTGCTGTAATTCATTAACAGTACTATGTGTTAAACAACTAATGGAACCGGTGGCCATATTGCTCATCAATTTGTCCCATACTGTATAACGAATATCGTTAGTAAGCGGTCCCATATCGGCCTCTTTAAAGACATCATGAATTTTTTTTATACGAGATGATTTTAAACCCGTTGGCTCACCAATTTGTAACCAATTACGGCCCGGGCTTGTATTTCTCACAACACCTGGACTTTCTAAAGTATTGGCGGAATATACTACGCCGCCGATTGCACGATGAACGCCAAGATCTTCCCATAGGCGGCCCCCTGGATCTAAGCTTTCGATCCTTCGCTCCTTTGAAGGTTTATCGAGGCCATAAAAATACCACCACGGAATGCCGTTTTGCGCATAAATAATCGGTGTCTCGGGGCCTAGTAGTCCCTTCATTTGATCTACAGTTTCACTTAACGAATAACTTTTGACCGTTACAATAACAAGATCTTGCACTCCAAGCGAAGCTGGGTCATCGCTTGCATTTACCTCTGCGCGCAACGTCTCTTGATTAAATCTATGCAAAGTGATCCCGTTTTCACGTATCGCGTCGAGTTGTTTGCCACGTGCTACGCAAGACACATCGGCACCAATTGCTGAAAGTCGTGCCGCNAAGTGGCTCCCTATGGCGCCGGCTCCAAAAATGCAAACTTTCATGAGAAAAACAGTTCCATGGGCTTCATTACAAGGTAGTTTGAAGACCACCCATTTGGATTCACACGGCCGTCCCATAATAGTTGTGTGCGATCATGCGTTCCAGCAGCTAAGGTAAGCTGTAAATCGTCCATAATTTTTTCTCCATTATTCTGGATCAATCAACTTGTCATGCCTGATTGATTCAGGCAAATTCATAGCTCTATTTACTGAGTAAAAAGCACTAAAAAAAAGTTCTNTAAATCACCATTCACAATTAGTCGGCCTGTAATTATTAATACGTAAAAGATTTTGCCTATCTCATCCTTTACCGTGTGATGCTGCATTGGCGCCTTATTATATTNACTCTTTCACAGCCTGAGTAATTTAATATCTTTAACAACAGTGAGGAAAAATTGCGGTATTTGCACACAATGATAAGGGTTTCAAACCTGGAGGAGTCACTGGTTTTTTTTCAGACACTTGGGCTNAGAGAAATAAGGCGCCGGGATAGCGAGAAAGGTAAATTCACAAACGTGCATTTAGCTGCAAAAGATGACATTGCATCGGCACAGGCTGTTCGAGCTCCAACTCTGGAACTAACGTATAATTGGGANCCCGAGGAATATCAGGGTGGTCGAAATTTTGGACACCTTGCCTTCGAGGTTGAAGATATTTATGCCATGTGTGAAACACTCGCAGAAATAGGCGTGGTTATCAATCGTCCACCTCGTGACGGTCATATGGCTTTCGTGAGAACTCCCGACGGGGTATCAATAGAATTGCTGCAAAAGGGTAAAAAATTACCTGAACAGGAGCCTTGGGCGTCAATGGAAAATTCTGGTGAATGGTAAATGAAATATCTTCACACCATGCTAAGNGTCACAAATCTTGAGGATTCCGTAAATTTTTTTACCTCCAACTTGGGTATGACGGAAACCCGTCGTATTGAAAGTGAGGCCGGTCGGTTCACACTAGTTTTTTTAGCGGCTTCCGAAGATCTTGGAAATGCACAAATAAATGGTTCTCCAATACTTGAGCTCACTTGGAATTGGGACCCTGAAGAATATAAAGGCGGTCGAAATTTTGGACACCTTGCATATTCAGTAGATAACATTTATTCGACTTGCCAAAAGCTTATAGACAATGGCATTACAATTAACCGTCCACCAAGAGATGGGAAAATGGCTTTTATCCGATCCCCAGATGGTATTTCTATAGAATTATTGCAGAAAGGTGAAAGTTTACCGAAACAAGAACCATGGAGCTCAATGGAAAACGTGGGAGTTTGGTGATGTTGTCNGTATTTCGATATTTTAAACATTGACATCGCCTTGCTTCAATATAAACCCGCAGCTAAAGTAACCACGAATAGAAAAATGGGAGCCTGTGAATGGTTGATTTAACTGGTATTTCACCGCGCCAACAATACCTAGACTATCTCAAAAAAGGCGAACTTGCGTATCAGGTTTGTAGTGAAAGTGGTCAAGTGGTTTTTTATCCTCGCGTTGTTGCGCCGGTAAGCGGCAATACGAATCTGGAATGGAAAGTGAGTAAAGGTCTTGGAACTGTCTATTCAACAACAACGGTGTGTCCTCGTGGCAAAGAGCCGTACGATGTTTCTCTGATAGACATGGATGAAGGATTCCGACTGATGAGCCGCATTGAATCNGTAGATCCTATGAATGTCAAAATTGGCATGCGGGTAAAGGTCAAAGTGCATCAAGAGGACAATGATAGCGATCCCTACCCAGTTTTCCAGCCTGCGGAGTAATTGAAAATGGATTTAAAAGGAAAAGTTTGTGTTGTGGGAGCCGCTGAATCCGACTTAGGTAAAGTAGCGACAAACACGAGTCACTTGGACTTGATTGGACAGGCAGCAATCCGTGCCCTTGATGATGCGGGCCTAACGTTGCAAGATGTTGATGGAGTCTTCGCTGCCACCAGTCAGTCACGTATGGTTGGGTTAGGCACATGCGAATACCTCGGCATCAAACCTAATTTCATTGATTCCACCCAAATCGGCGGTTCATCGTTCATGTCTCATGTGAGCCATGCAGTTGCCGCCATCACAACCGGAAAATGTAAAGTAGCTCTTATTGTTTATGGTTCTACTCAACGCTCTATGAGCAGGGCCGCGACTAGCCAACGAGAGTTAGCTTGGTATGAGGACCCTTTTAAACCGATGATGCCGCCATCAGCCTATGCTATGTCGGCAGCACGTCACATGCATGAATTTGGCACTACTCGCGAGCAACTAGCCGAAATCGCCGTGGCTGCTCGGAAATGGGCTATGATGAACCCTNTTGCCTACAATCGTGATCCACTTACGATTGATGATGTCTTAAATGCTCCAATGATAAGTTATCCATTCACCATTCGCGATTGCTGCCTCGTTACAGACGGCGGCGGAGCAATTATTTTAACGTCTGCAGACCGAGCAAAAGACTTAAAAAAGCCTCCAGTATTTGTTTTGGGAACAGGCGAACAAATTGGGCATGCGAACATTAGCAGTATGGATGATATGACAACTACTGCTGCGGTTGAGTCAGGCAAAAAGGCCTTTGAGGCCGCAGGTGTTTCAAAAGGGGATATAGATGTATTAGCACTTTACGATGCATTTACTATCACGACCCTTCTTTTTCTAGAGGATCTGGGCTTTTGCAAAAAAGGAGAGGGCGGGTCATTCGTTGAGAATGGAAGAATCGCTCCGGGTGGAGAATTACCTGTTAATACATCGGGCGGTGGCCTNTCATACTGCCATCCAGGTATGTATGGATTGTTTTTGCTTATTGAAGCTACACGCCAAGTAAGGGGCGAGTGCGGTGAACGCCAAGTTAAAGACGTCAATGTCGCGCTAGCGCATGGCAATGGTGGTGTCTTGTCAAGCCAATGCACTGTAATTCTCGGTAATTCTGNNGCGGTCTAAAGAGGAGAAATTTTAGGCACACAAGGTCATTTAATTAATCGTTGAACCGGTTTTTAAATCCCTTAAACGCGACAGGAATATTCTTTATTTCTTCGATTAGGTCTGCAGGAATTTCTGGGTCTACACCAGGTATTTGGTTTATATATATAGTATCCGAAACGCCATCGTAGCGCTCTCTAATAGATCTAACGAGATCCTTGTGTGTTGCAGCAGCAACAAAAAGGTTTACATGGTCATCAGAAAGTTCGTGAGCCATTTCCCCCCACTTTCCTTCCTTTGACATGCTATGCAGTTTCAATCCTAATTCTTGTTCACCATGGGCCGCCCAAACTGGTAGATATGTTCTAGTCGATCCATAAAACGCCAAACGCTCACGAACCCATTTAAACTGCTGCGCAACCGTTTCCTCGTCCGGGCCAGTAATTACATACCCCCCTCCCACTACNTCAAAGTTCTCTCGAGCCATCCCGCTTGCTTTCCAGCCCGTCTCAAGCTCTGGCAACAAAACGTCTCGCATGTATTTACCAGTGCAAAAGGAATGCAGACGCACACCATCAGCGATGCGGGCGGCAAGCCGAATCATGGCTGGCCCTACTGCCGCCAATGTAACAGGAACCATTGATTTGCCAGATGGGTTTGGTGAGAAAACAGGAGTCATCAGATCAAATTGGTAATGGTCCCCGCGAAAATTAAGCTTCTCGCCTGTCTCCCAACAACGCCAAATGGCCCGCAGTGATGCAACATATTCTCTCATTCGAGGCGCTGGAGCACTCCAAGGCACACTGAACCGGCGTTCATTGTGTCCTTTAACTTGGCTGCCGAGTCCAAGGACAAACCGCCCATTCGAGCTAGATTGAAGATCATTTGCCATCATCGCTACGACCATCGGGCTTCTTGCAAAGGCAATGGCTATGCCAGTCGCCAACTCTACCCGGTCGGTTGCATTTGCTACAGCTGCGAGGGGTAAAAAAGGATCATGTGATAACTCAGAGGTTTTCAGTCCGTCTACGCCTAATTTCTCATAACGGAGTGCATAAGCCCTAGCGGCACTCAGATTATGTTGAGGCAAAAGTGCCATCACTCGCATAGCATCTCTCCAATATTCAATGAATTTTTTTCAGCTGCCCAATGACCTCATTAGTTTCATGCAGCAATATTTTCATTAAATCGTGTGCAGCCATTGGCCTAGAAAGGCCTGCCCCCTGCCCCGCCCACATGGGCATAAACTCCTGAGATCCCTTTGCACTTGCGGCGGCGTTGAGTGCCTTGCTGGCCTCATAAGTCATAGGATAGCCGGGCGTANCACGATCATGGATCCTCAATTCATCGGTAAAGCGATTAATCAAAGCGCGCGCTGGGCGGCCCGAAATTACGTTAGTAATTTCTGTTTTGANTGCTCGATCACTCAAAAGCAAGTCCCTGTAGGCTTGATTAGCAGCACTTTCATTTGTTGACACAAAGGCAGTACCCANTTGCACAGCTGATGCCCCTAATGCCAACGAAGCAGCAATCCCATTCCCGTTCATTATTCCTCCAGCGGCTATCACGGGTAGGTCGATTGTTTCGACAATCAGCGGTATTAATGCCATCGTTGTTATATAACCATCCTCAAACGGAGTGTTGAATGTACCTCGATGTCCACCGGCCTCAAAACCCTGCGCTACAACAGCATCCATCCCGGCTTGGACAGCCTTCAAAGCTTCGTCTCTATTGGTAACGGTCGAAATCAAGAATGCTCCGTATTCTTTTAGTGCACTGACCCGGCTCGGACTGGGCAGTCCAAAATGGAAGCTAACTACAGCCGGCTTCAAGTCCAAAACGACCTCAAACATATCGTCATCAACATTAAACGACGTAAAAATTTCACTTAGCGCCTTCGGCTGTTCAGTTTCGTATTCATCAAAAAAGGGTTTTATGGTATCTAGCCAAGCGACCTCTTTAGCAATATCCCGTATCGGACGTTCATGCACGAAGAAATTTAGATTAAAGGGCTGGTTCGTGACCTTCCTCGTTTCTGCAATCATTTTTGCCGCTTNATCTGGGCTACATGCCCCCAAGCCTAACGAACCCAACCCGCCTGAGTTGGAAACTGCTGCTGCTAAGGCTGGAGTAGAGGTCCCAGCCATTGGCGCTTGTACTATTGGCACAGCAATATCCAAAAGCTTTGTAATACGTGTATCCAACTATATTTTACTCCCGACTTGAAAAANCTGCCTGTAATATACAACATTNTCAAATGGCCCTGCTTTCTTCCAACCATCAGAAACCAAAATATCATCGCGAAAAAAAGTCTGCTCTATTGCCGGCTATTTTCCGGAATTGGTTTGCATCCCATGGTTGGCACCCCCACCCTCACCAACTAAAAATACTAGAAATTACTCAGCAATCGTCCCATGCATTGATTACTGCACCAACCGGGGGTGGCAAAACACTTGCGGGGTTTTTGCCTACGTTAATAGAGTTAGCAAATGACCCACAGGATAGTTTACATACTCTTTATGTATCGCCTTTAAAATCTTTAACAACCGATATCCACAGGAACTTAGATGTCCCGATATCGGAAATGGAACTTCCTATTTCGGTATCCATAAGAACCGGAGACACCAAACAGAGTGTTCGTCAATATCAGCGGAAAAAACCGCCAAATATACTCCTTACCACTCCGGAAAGCCTTACATTACTTCTTTCGTACCATGACGCTAAAATATTGTTCGAAACCTTAAAAAGAGTTGTAATTGATGAAATTCATGTGTTGGCGGGAACGAAAAGGGGTGACCAATTAGCGCTCGGCCTTTCTAGAATCCAACAGCTGGCACCTAGATGCCAAAGAATTGGGCTCTCTGCTACAATCGCGCACCCTATTGCATTATCAGCATGGTTGGCACCAAAAGGGCTGGCCAATTTAGTTAGCCGCATAGACGGTTCGGCCGGGAAGCAGTTTAAAATAAATCTTCTTAAGACTAAACAAAAAATACCTTGGTACAGTCATTCTGCAATTCACACGATGGAAGAAGTATACCAAGAGGTAGAAAAAGCGCAAACCACTCTGATTTTCGTCAATACCAGAGCCCAAGCAGAAGTTACATTCCAAGCATTATGGAAGTTAAACAAAAAGGGACTCCCTATAGCCCTGCATCATGGAAGCTTGGCAAAAACATTAAGACTGCGAGTAGAAAAGGAAATGGCAGCGGGCAGTCTAAAAGCAGTAGTAGCAACATCGTCATTAGACCTTGGGATTGATTGGGCAGCTGTCGATCTCATGATCCAAATTGGCGCACCAAAGGGTGTTAGCCGCTTAATCCAACGTATTGGTCGAGCAAGTCATAATCTTGATACCCCGAGCCGTGCTCTATTAGTACCAACAAATCGATTTGAGGTTCTTGAATGTAAGGCGGCTTTGGAAGCCGCGTTTGAGGGGACGTTAGACGACGAGGCTCCTCGGCCAGGCAGCTATGATGTGTTAGCTCAACATATGTTAGCAATGGCTTGCTCCCAAAGCTTCGAAGCTGACAACATGTACAGCGAAATCACTGCTGCCGCACCTTACGTTAACTTACCACGTGTTATTTTTAACGATGTATTAGCTTTCATAGACCACGGAGGCTACGCACTTCGTACATACCAGCAATGGCGTCGCTTGAAAAATATCGAAAACCAGACNTATAAAATTGCTTCGCAAAAAGTAGCAAGACGAGTACGAATGAACATTGGAACAATTGTGGAATCACAAATGTTGCAAGTTCGANTTGGCAGACAAACAATACTCGGAAAAGTTGAGGAAAATTTCGTTCTTGGTTTGTCACCGGGTGATACTTTTATGTTTGGCGGACACGTATTGAGGTTTCAAGGAATCCGCAATATGACTGTAGCTACAACCCTTGCCACTGGAAGTGAGCCGAAGATCCCATCGTACCAGGGTGGACGACTGCCACTCTCAACACATCTTGCCGATCGGGTGCGATCCATCTTAGCAAACCCCCAAAAATGGCCAAAACTTCCCAATCAGGTTCGTGATTGGCTTGGCATTCAATCCCAGTTGTCAGTGATGCCAAAAAGTGATGGTCTACTTGTTGAAACCTTCGAACGATCTGGCAAAGCGTTTTTAGTAGCGTACTGTTTTGAAGGCCGTAATGCACACCAAACCCTTGGTATTCTTTTAACAAAAAGAATGGAACGTGCCGGACTTGGACCGATAGGCTTTGTCGGAACCGATTACAATATCGCGATATGGAGCATATATCCAGTGACAGATATTAATGAGCTTTTTGACGAAGATATGCTAGGTGACGATCTAGAAGAATGGTTGGCTGACTCGTCACTTCTGCGTCGAACCTTCCGTGAAGTAGCAACAATCTCAGGTTTGATAGAACGTAATCATCCAGGAACATCCAAAACTGGCAGGCAAATGACGGTGAGCTCAGATTTAATATACGACACACTTCGCCGCTATGATCCAAACCATATCATGCTGCGCGTCACACGAAGTGATGCCGCTCGCGGGCTTACAGATATTAAGCGGTTAGCTGAAATGCTTAAGAGGGTAAAAGGTAAGATTGTTCATAAGGAACTCTCACGTGCATCACCATTATCAGTGCCTATCTTGCTGGAAATTGGGAGGGAAACAGTCGGCGGCTCACATACGGATATGCTCTTAGGTGAGGCGGAGTCTGTTTTGTTATCAGAGGCATTCGCCACAGAAAATATTTCATGAACAGTACTGAGTTCCAATTTAATGGAGAAAGAATGNTAGCTGATCTTTCCGGTGCATTAATATGGCCTAAAAAACGTACTGTTGTCGTATCTGATTTGCATCTTGCGAAGGGAACGTCATTTGCCAGCAGGGGTATTTTCTTACCTCCTTACGATAGCATTGAGACACTCTCAGTACTGAATAGAGTTTTAACACATTACTCCCCCAATCGGGTCATTTGCTTGGGCGATAGCTTTCATGATAATGAGGCAACAAAACGGCTGNNGTCCGAAGAAAAAGATATTATTTGCCAATTCACCCAGTTATATGATTGGATTTGGATTACTGGCAATCACGACCCCACACCTACACCCACTCTTGGGGGCAAGATTGTCTCTCATATGAGTATTGCTAATTTAATATTCCGCCATATTACGATCGGCGGGGGAACCAAAGGCGAAATATCTGGTCACTTCCACCCAAAAGCAAGGTTGAAAATAAAAGGGAAAAAAATGAGTGCCCGCTGTTTCATCTCAGATGGCACCCATAGGCTGATATTGCCTGCTTTCGGAACGTATACCGGAGGACTTGACATCTCTCACCCAACAATCAAGGCTTTGTTTAGTGATAATTATATGGTTTTGCTTCTCGGTCAGCNCAAAGTTTTCACTTTCCCAAAAACTGTGCTCAAAACCTATGGACGATAATTGATTGCATTTGCTTAGGCAGCTAGACTACAGAATGCATTATTTAAGTGACCCTCAAGCGATATATCGCCGCTCTTTTGATATTCTTACCGCTGAAACTAACTTTTCAGGTCTTCCCCGGGAGGCAATCTGCATAGCGCAGCGGCTCGTTCATGCTTGTGGCATGCCCGAAATCACCGAGGACCTTAGAGCAACAGAAAACATAGCGCAAGCAGCTAGCTTAGCACTTGCCTCAGGGAGACCTATATTTGCTGACTGCACTATGGTTAAGAGTGGGATAATGATTGATAGACTCGCTCATAAAAACAAAGTTATTTGCACTTTACCATCCACATCGCCAAAAAAAAATATGACTAGATCCGCGGCTGCCGTTGACGCTTGGAAACCCAACCTCCTTGGTTCGGTAATTGCGATTGGGAATGCTCCAACGGCCTTATTTAGGCTACTAGAAATTTTACAAGAAGGAGGACCGCGGCCAGCTGCTATATTCGGGTTTCCAGTTGGGTTTGTGGGGGCCGCTGAGGCAAAAGAGGCACTTGCTACTATTAAACATGGCATTCCATTTATGACACTAAAGGGCCGGCGAGGAGGAAGTGCCATGGCAGCGGCCGCAGTAAATGCAATAATTTTGGACACACAGTGATGAATCGATGGTTATCCCTCATAGGGATTGGAGAGGACGGTTATCAGTCCCTTTCATCTGCTGCACGTTTGATTGTAGATAATGCTGACATAATCGTTGGAGGTCACCGACACCTCGCAATGGTACCTAAAGGGAAGAAGACATTCTTACCGTGGAAAAGACCCATACATTCCTCAATAGACGACCTTGTTGAATATCGTGGCCGGGAGGTGTGTGTTTTAGCAACCGGAGATCCATTTTGTTATGGTGTAGGCAACCTAATAAAAAAACGGGTGCCAATTGAAGAAATCAATGTAATACCTGCACCATCAGCATTTAGCCTAGCGACCGCACGCACTGGTTGGGGGTTTGAAGAGATTGACTTTATTACCCTACATGGACGCAACGAGGCGTTGCTTGAAGTTGTGATACAGCCACAGGCCAAACTTTTGATTCTCGCTCATAACGGNTCAACGCCCTCCGTAGTCGCCAAAACGCTTGTAAAAAGGGGCTACGGAGAGAGCTTCATAACGGTCTTTGAGCGCATGGGAAACCCTGCGGAACGCAGTGTCCACGGAAAAGCGTGTGACTGGGTGGAGAATGGATTTGATCCATTGCATACAATTGCGGTCGAGTGTATTGCGGAACCTTTGCACGCCCATCAATCGCGGCTTTCATGCCTTGCTGACGATGCTTTCTCCCATGACGGTAAAATTACGAAAGAGGATATTCGGTCGATCTCAATTACTGCTTTAATGCCGACGCCAGGACAAATTCTTTGGGATGTAGGAGCTGGCTGTGGGTCTATTGGCATTGAATGGATGCGGCGCGATAAGCGGTCACGCGCCATCGCAATAGAATACCAAGAAAATCGCCTTCGGTTTATAGCTAAAAATGCCGTCGCACTTGGCACGCCAGATCTGAAAATAGTAAATGGTCGAGCACCTCAAGCCTTGAAAAAACTAGAAACTCCGGACGCAATATTTATTGGTGGCGGCCTGTCCAACGTGGGTGTATTCGAGGCCTGTTGGCAAGCGCTTAGGGTTGGAGGCCGATTAGTGGTTAACGCTGTCACCACCGAAAGTGAGGCAATCTTAATAAACCTAAACCAAAATTTCGGTGGTGACCTGACACGTATTACGATTTCTAAAACCCATCCATTGGGCAAACACACTGGTTGGAAAACCTTCATGCCGACATTGCAATGGCGTGTGACCAAAGGTTACATGGCTGTTAACCAATGACGGGTATTTTATATGGTGTAGGGGTCGGCCCAGGCGATCCGGATTTGTTGACCATTAGTGCAATTCGCTGCATAGAACTTTCTTCTGTTATTGCTTACCCATGCCTTGAAGACACACCGAGTTTCGCCAGAAGTATAGTGTCTGATTATATCAAGGAATCACAAGAGGAAATTGCTATAACTATCCCAATGCGGCAAGAACCCGAACCGGCCCAGGAAGCTTATGACCGTGCCGCAAAAACGCTTCTTGAACGTTTGCGGAAGGGAAAAAATGTAGCAGTCCTTTGTGAAGGGGACCCATTTTTCTATGGCTCATTTCAATATTTATTTTTTCGTTTAGCTGAACAGTGCCCAATCAAAGTGGTCCCTGGGGTTTCTTCATTGATGTCCTGTTCCGCATCTTTGAGCCAGCCCCTTTCAGCCCGAAATGACNTCCTCAGCATCCTGCCGGCTCCATTGCCGGACCCAACCTTAAAAGCATGCCTACAGGTTGCTGATACTGCCGCCATCATTAAAATAGGTCGACACTTTTCCCGAATAAGAAAATTACTAAAGCTTATGAAGCTAGAACAAAAATCACACTATATAGAACGGTCAACACTACCGAATGAGAAAATACGGAACTTGAACAATGTTAATCCAGCAGAAGTGCCATACTTTTCAATGATACTCGTTCAAAGGCGCGGAAAAATATGACGTGCCGGCTAGAAAAGATACCAGCCATCGTAGCGATTAGTAACTCAGCCCTACCGATTGCTCGCAAGTTAGCAGGCTCCTTACCCATGAGTGAAGTACACGGATTATTGGGGCGCGTCGACGAGGCAGATATCCTTTTTGAAAACACCAGTTCCCATTTACAAGCACTATTCCAAAGGGCACAGCCGATTATTGGTTTATGCGGAAGCGGAATACTCATACGTGCTTTAGCACCACTATTAGTGCAAAAGTCATTGGAACCGCCGGTAATCGCAGTAGCACATGATGGAAGTATAGCAGTTCCACTGCTTGGATCTCATCGCGGGGGAAACCGAATAGCAACCGAAATATCTAACATTCTGAATTCGACGATTGCAATCACCACAGCTAGTGAAACCCAATTCGGAATTGCTCTAGACGA
The DNA here is from genome assembly GCA_002711555.1 of Rhodospirillaceae bacterium. The sequence continues at coordinate 136,031 of PARQ01000018.1, forward strand.
CCCACCATCCGGCTATCATCTTCAAAACCCTCAAGATTTAAAGCATTTTACTGCACAATTGCTGTCTGGATCCCAAATCCGCCCCGCAAACTTGCCACGGTGGATTACGACAGGCAGCCCCCCTGTGTCGGAATATGGAACATTGCAAATCGTTTCAGGGATCGAGAAAAAGTCCGGCGGGCCCAATCAACTGATTTTCACGGAGGAAGTATTAGCGCTTGGCGTTGGTTGCGAACGTAATTGCGATCCTGAAGAGCTTCAATCTCTAATAGAAACGACATTTAATAAAGGCAATATTTCCTTGAGTGCGATTGCTGTAATAGTATCCTTGGATTTAAAATGTAATGAACCTGCTATTTTAAAGCTTGGTACCACTTTAAANCGNCCAGTTCGTTTCTTTGACGCCACGCGACTTGAATCTGAAAGAGGACGTATCCGTAATCCTTCAGATACAGTATTCCAAGCGGTAGGTTGCCACGGGGTTGCTGAACCAGCGGCGTTAACCGCTGCTGGTTCGACAAGTGACCTATTAATAGAAAAGCAAAAATCTGACCGAGCTACATGTGCAATAGCACGGTCAATCGAACCTATTGATACCACGGATTTAGGAAGATCGAGAGGTCGACTTGCGGTTGTTGGTTTGGGACCTGGCAGCACAGNTTGGCGAACATTAGAGGCAGAAACACTTCTGGCCCAATCAACTGACATTGTGGGTTACAGTGGCTATCTGGATCAATTAGGTCCCGCCTTGAAAACTAAAACTCTTCATGGTTTTCCGTTGGGTAAAGAGATAGAACGTGTCAATGCAGCTCTCGATCTCGCAGCTGAGGGCAGAATTGTCTCGCTAGTTTCATCCGGAGATCCAGGTATTTATGCAATGGGCGCATTAGTATTTGAAACNGTGCATAAAATTGCGAAGCCCGAATGGCGATGGGTGGATATAAATATTTCTCCAGGCATTTCGGCTCTGCAAGCAGCAGCAGCCCGTATTGGAGCACCGCTTGGGCATGACTTTTGCGCTATTTCGCTTTCGGACTTACTTACACCAAGTTGCCAAATTAAAAAACGCTTAAAAGCAGCGGCATCTTCCGACTTTGTCATTGCACTTTACAATCCAGCTTCAAATAAACGTAGATCGCTTTTAATGAGTGCACTGAAGATACTTTCGAAATATCGAACTTTAGATACTCCGCTTATTATCGCACGGCAATTGGGCCGACCTCAGGAAACAATCCATATCTCAACGCTCGAAAAAATTGATCCTAGTAAAATAGATATGTTTACGGTCCTACTGGTAGGGTCTAATCAAACTCGCAAACTGAACGATGGGTCCGGCCTCGAACGGGTCTATACACCTCGTGGTTACGCAACAAAATTTAGGGAAAATCTATCAAAATCATGAAAGTACATTTTATAGGTGCCGGACCCGGCGACCCAGACCTTATAACGGTGCGCGGAAAGAAATTTATNATGCAGTCACCCATATGCTTATATGCGGGGTCCTTGGTGCCGGAAAGTCTGATAAGCGATGCACCAGCTGATGCTGAAGTTTTCGATACTGCNTCAATGACGTTAGATGAAATAATAGAAATTATGGCCGACGCCTACGACCGTGACCTCAGCGTTGCGCGTGTCCACTCTGGAGACCCTTCATTGTATGGTGCGATCGGAGAACAAATGCGACAATTAAGAAAACGTGGTATCCCGTTTGATGTAACGCCNGGAGTTCCAGCATATGCAGCTGCAGCCGCTGCTTTGGAAACAGAGCTCACCCTTCCTGGGGTCAGCCAGACACTGATTTTGACGCGAACTGCCATGCAGTCNAGCGAAATGCCANCCGATGAAACCCTAGCAAATTTTGGCCGCACAAGAGCTACGTTAGCAATACACCTTTCAATTAGGAACATACAAAAAATTCGAACTGAACTCGAACCGTTCTATGGGGCTGAGTGCCCGGCTGCAATAGTCTACCAAGCAAGTTGGCCAAACCAAAAGGTATTACGCTGCACACTTGCCACCCTACCCAAGAAAGTACGAGCCGCGAAAATCACACGCACAGCCTTAATCCTTATTGGTCCTGTACTTGGTGCTAGGGATTTCAAGGACAGCGCTCTTTATAACCCTCAGCATGTTCATATACTGCGTCCAAAAAAGGTTTAATTGATGCAGCCTTTTAACCATTCAGCGGCTTCATTTATCGAATAGCAGTTAACGGTTTCTAAANGTAATTCTGGTGGCCTAACCATTACCACTGGCAAGCCAAGCCGACGAGCAGCTATGATTTTTCCATAGCTGGATTGCCCACCGCTATTTTTTGATACCAACAGATNGACCGCATAACCGCGCATTAATTCAACTTCATCCTCTATCGAAAATGGCCCTCGCCCTGCTATAATTTTTCCCTTCTCCAACGCAAGTTGTTTTGTTGGCATATCGATGACCCTCACTAATATCCAGATGTCGTTACGATTAAAATATGGCTCAAGCTCTTGCCGGCCGGTGGTAACGAATGCTCGTGCACCAATCGGAATGGACTCTGCAGCTTGCGCGATATTTTCAACGTTNTCCCAATCATCACCAGNTTCAGCCACCCACGGCTCTCGAGTAAGCCTCGCTAAGGGTACTTTTGCACTTCTACATGCAGAAAAGGCATTTTTGGTTATTTGAGTGGCAAACGGATGGGTCGCATCAAAAACCGCGAAAATTTTCTCCGATTTAAGATACTGAACCAATCCTTCGACTCCACCAAAACCTCCTTGCCGAAAAAGTCCTTGCACATCCTTTGGCTCACGAGTACGTCCCGCAAGCGAAGTAATCGGAATAAAAATTGGGTTTGCATTAAGTTTGTTAGCTAATGCGACCCCTTCCGACGTGCCACCTAGAATTAATACTTTATACACTATACATTAGACTGCCCGACTAAGGCTCCCCTCCGATCGAAGACGCCGACGTCTAATTCAATAGGACTGTCGGCTAAGACACGCAGTGCAGTTTCTGCGGCACGACCAGCAACCCAGTTACCAATTGCAATGTCATGAAATTGTGATAAATCCAACACGCGTCCAGCGCTTTTTGCATTACGGACTTTATCAATTAGTTCTGAATTAGCCCCTAATGCATCAACCGAATTCGCTAGCCACTCGAAATCGACCTGGCTGCGGCCAGAATGTAAGTCCAAAAAACCTTGGGCAAGCTTTGTTACTTTAGCAAATCCACCAGCAATTGTTACTCGAGATACTGGATAACGGCGAAGATATTTTAACATACCACCCGCAAAATCACCCATATCTACAAGGGCATGCACTGGAAGGTCATATATTTCCTTTACAGCCGTCTCTGAGGTCTTACCAGTGGAGCCAGCTATATGATGGAGCCCGTTAGCACGAGCAACATCAATCCCTCGATGAATAGAGTGTATCCAAGCTGCACAAGAAAATGGTCTTACCACTCCAGTCGTTCCTAGGATGGACAAGCCTCCCGTAATGCCAAGCCTGGAATTCCATGTTTTTTCGGCCAGCACTTCTCCTCCTGGAATCGCAATTTCAACCTCTACTCCGCCGGCATGAGAGTAATGATCCGCAATTTTGCGAATTGCAGAGCAAATCATTTCGCGCGGTTTTGGGTTGATAGCAGGCTCTCCGACAGGTAATGGTAATCCCGGCAAACTTACTCTACCAATACCTTGTCCACCTACAAACTTTACTTCATTTTCTTTAATTATGCGCACAGCTGCAGTCACCAAANCACCATGAGTCACATCCGGATCATCACCTGCATCCTTTATAATACCCGCCTTTGCTACTCCGCCAACAAGGTTTTCGAGTGCAAGCGGGAATGATGGAGTTTCTCCTTGAGGCAACANAATTTTNACGGGATCTGGAAAAGTACCGGTTAAAAGTGCTGTATAAGCGGCCTGTGTNGCCGCCAATGCGCATGCTCCNGTGGTCCAACCCCTTTTCAAGGTTTGTTTATTTTTTATCAAAATATCTTCCATATAATTTTCCTACAACCGAACCCCTAACGAATCTAGTTTAGAACTATGACCGACTTTCCTTTCAAACTTCCACCATTCGACCCGGGCACCGTCTGGCTGGCGGGGGCAGGCCCTGGAGATCCCGGGCTTATAAGTGTTCTAGCATGGCACGCTCTTTGTAATGCAGATACCATTGTTTACGATGCCCTTGTTAGCAAGGTTATACTAAAAGGTGCACCGAATAATGCTGAATTAATTTACGCAGGTAAACGCGGGGGTAAACCGTCTCACAACCAAGAAGATATTTCAAACCGACTCGTACAATNNGCGGGTGAAGGTAAACGTGTTTTGAGATTGAAAGGGGGGGATCCATTCGTATTTGGTCGGGGTGGAGAGGAAGCGCAAGCTTTAGTAAGAGCAAAGATACCGTTTCGTATTGTCCCTGGTATCAGCTCTGGTATTGGGGGATTAGCCTACGCTGGAATACCGCTCACTCATCGCGCTACAAGCAGAGTTGTTACATTCTTGACCGGCCACAACGCAAATACAGTCACCGCAACCTCTGTAGATTGGCAAGCAGTCGCAGAAGGATCCCAGGTTTTAATCTTTTATATGTCATTGAAAAATATAGCCGAGATTTCGAAACTGCTCATGGATGCTGGCCGCTCTCAAAAAGAGCCAGTGGCGTTTGTCAGCAGGGCCACCCTTCCAGACCAACAAGTAGTAGTAACAACCCTACGAGATGCTGCACGCGACAGCAAAGAAATCCTCACGCCTGCCCTTGTTGTTGTCGGTGAAACCGTAAATTTTCGCGAAGAGCTCGATTGGCTTAAAATTNANTGTTAACGCTATTAGNAAAAGCACAGCAATTGGTNTTGATTGNCTTCTCTGACGAGTTCAATANCGTTGCATGTTCCCCNATCAGCGTTCTAGCTGCCAAAATATTGNATGGCTCAAGGGACCCTAACTTCAATGTCACCTTGCATTCAAAAACGAGAGAAAAGTAAATATTAATATCAACTGACCTGGTCAAATAAGCCAATGGTTACCCAATAAAAATATTGAATGGGTGTGAGGAAAATTGTCGTGGCCATTGTTGTAAAAAACATGCTTTTAACGGCATCAATTACTCGTACACCACCAACGATTATGGCAACTGCTGCAGGGGGGGCAGCATACGGGAGCAATACTAGGGACTGCCCAGTTAATTCTGCCATAAGAACCGTTAAGAGAGGCATTCCTGTAGCATCTGCGAGAGCTTCGGCCAGAGGGACTGTNAGTGCNGGCGCTCCCGGCGCCGTCATTGCCAATGAGGAGCAAAGTCCAATCCCTAAAATAAGCCCGAAGTTAATGGCATTCTGGTCTTTTTCAAACTTAAGCAGCTCAATCAGATAGCTTGCAAGCCACACATCAAGGCCAGAATTAGATAATATTGCACCAATGCTTAAGATACCGGCGATGTAGAATACAGGACTAAAATTTATCTTACTACGAAATGCATCCTCAGCGAGTATACCTGAACACGGCATCAGAATTATGATCGCAGCAGCTAATGCAATCCAACCTGGCGCAATACCGTGCAAAAAATCAGTTACCCAAAAGCCCAATGTAATTGCCAACAACCATAAAAGCCGCCGACCCTGCGCACTCAGTGGTTTTAGTCGCACTCGATGTTGTACGACCCCGGCCTCCGACCGAAAAAGAAAATACAGGACAAGTCCGCACACGGCACCTCGCAAAAGACCCATCACCGGAAAATGGATTNTAAAATGCTCACCATAATTGGGTGCTATTCCGTATATCGTTTCGATAGCGGCAATATGCACAACAACCGGAAGATTGGCGGGCAGCAAACTCCAACTTGGGAAAAAACTACCTACTCCCACTGTCATTGCGATACCATTTGCCCCTCTACTACCCACCTCAAATCCCATGCGTTCGGCTATCGTCAATGCAATAGGCATCAGCAAAAGTATACGTGGAATTGTCGAAGGTATTATGATTGCAAGTAAAAAACTTAAAAGCATAAGAGCTGCAATTGTTCCGCCATAACTAAGCTTTATACGCTTAAGAATGGCGTCAACGATACGCTTGTCCAGCCCAGCACTGGAAATAGCTGCTCCTATGATAAGGCCTCCGAATATCAACCAAGTGCCACCTGATCCGAATCCAGAGAATGCTATAGACGGGGGTGCAATTGACATAAGTACCGCACCTAACATCAGAATAAGAGCAGTCACATGTTCCGGTAGTTTATGTGTGCTCCACAAGGTGACCGCCACAACCAGAAGCGCAGCTGCATGGTACCGTGAAGGATCATCATTAATGGCGTAGGGCCAGTAGATGATATACGCTGCGATGGCTAGCGCGATAGTGACTAATATATTAGTTGGTTTTTTATAAAATACGGGCACTTTTGAGCCCACCTATTTTAGAATTTAATTCCAGTTTTGGACTCCCATAATCTTCCCACTTCTGATTGATCAGGATCGAAACCGAATTGATCTCTTGCCTGCTCCCAAAGCCTAAGTGTTTCTTTTGCAATTGGCGCAAAAGCACCAATTGCTTCGGCACTTTCGACGGCAATTTTTATATCTTTAGCAATTAGGCCGATAGGCATCCCTGTCGCGTATTTCCCACTCAAAATATGGCCTTCAATCTTTTTCTCAATCGGATTGTTTCGTCCGGTACATGCGCTCTTCAATGCACCAATTGCAACCTCTGGCTCTAATCCAAATTTGAGCGCTACTGACATAGCCTCGATACCAGTTATTAATGCTGCAGCATTCACAAAATTATTCANAGCTTTCATAGTATGAGCACTACCTAATATTCCACAATCACTAATCTCCGAGCCCATCGCTTCGAAAAGCGCCATAGCACGACTTTTATTTTTTTCTGATCCACCTACAGTAATAAGCAAGGAACCGTTATTGGCAAAAACAACGCCTCCAGCGACAGGAGCATCAATCAAACCAATACCTCGTGTGATCAATTCCTCATTTAATGACAGTGTATCAGCCGGGTTTGAAGTACTCATATCGATGACAAGTTTTCCTTTACTCATGCCATCTACAATACCATTTCCATTAGTACTACCAAGAATAACGGAACGAACAACCTCACTGGTCGGCAACATTGTGATGACAACGTCAACGGATTGGCCAAGCTCCACCAGATTAGCAGTGCTATTGCAATGATGTGCCTTTACAAAAGCCTCTACTATATCTGCTCGCTTATCCATGACTGTGAGGTCAAACCCAGCATTCACTAGATGGCGGGCCATTGGATTGCCCATATTCCCAATGCCAACAAAGCCAATTTTTTTTATGTTCCCCATCCCATCCCTTTCTTTTTGTTCATACTCTAAAAAACTGGACCACCCTTGATCGAAGTCCTAATGAGTTTGCGACGCTGTGGTAATTTGTAATCACCNATTGCCATGTGNTGAGCACTTGCNTTATCCCACATAAGTAGGTCACCGACTTGCCATTTATGGCGATATACATTTTCTGGTTTAGTGACATGCTTTTGAAGACGGTGGATGATAGGCAAGGACTCTTCTTCTGACATGCCTTCAATCCGGAATGTATTTACTTTATTAGCATAGATTGCTTTCCGNCCAGTATTTGGGTGTGTTCTGAAAATNGGCTGCCAAATATCCGGCGTCTTAGCCTTTTGCTCATCTGTCATAGGCGGCCTGGGATGGTCATGTAGACGTTGGAGCCGTTTGTCTTCTTGGCGCCGGTTGTATTGCATCAAGCATTTTTTATTTTCCAATCTATTCCGCAAATCTTTGTCCAAGGTATCATAGGCATCGGAACCGCTAGCAAAGAGAGTGTCACCTAATACATTACCATCGTCATCATGCGGAATTTCAATCGCGTATAAAACAGCCATTCTCGCAGGCTCTCGCATAAAGCAAAGGTCTAAGTGCCAATCATCGCCGGCATAGGCAGATCCGATAGTCTTATTACCTTTTTTTATATTGGATAATACATGGACCTCTGGATAGCCAGGCATTGCGTATTCATGGCGAACATGACTTTCTAATTCGCCAAATCGCCTTGAGAAAGCTACGAGGTCGGCTGTTTGCAAATCCTGATTCCGCATAAATAGTACGCCCCCGTGGTCAAATGACCTCTCAAGCTGGTCGAATTGAATATCCGATATTTCTCTAACGTCCAGTCCTAGAGCTTCATGAACAAAGCTATTAGCATCAGCCCGAATTTGAAAATTCGTACTTTTCTTATTCTCTGTTTGCATTTTNTATCCCTTTAACTCGATATCATGGGTATCTTAACCGCGACTGCGGATAATGGGTATCTTAACCGCGACTGCGGATATAAGTTCAAAGCGACGTTGCCTTTTGCAAAATAAAAGTGCGTGCCCAGGACTACTNAAGGAANAAATGCATCCTTAANCGTAATCTTTCACCGTAACTAACAACAGTTTCAATCTTGAGATTTTTTACCTTGGAAAAATGGCTTACCTTCATCCTACATATAGCCCCCCTTATCTGCAGCAGAATGGCATTGACAACGATGCAATTCAGCCTGATGAGTGCGCGTATCCGGGTCTCTATGTCCTAGATCTCCCCAAAATTATTCAATGAATATTTAAATCTAGGTTCCCTGGATTTTTATTATGGCGCTTAGGCTGGCAGGCCTGCTTCATGAAGCTTTCGTTGCTCATGAAAATTTTCAAGAAAAATTGCATGAGATGCGGCATGGCGACGTGTTTCCTCAGAGCCAAAATCTTCTACGGGACGAGGCTGCAAGTCGAAGTTTCCGTATTCGTCTGAACCTCGAACAAGAGTTGCTGGCATTCGGTACGACCCAGTATTACGCGTTCGAGTAGAAATATAGCTTAGTGCCAAGCCGATGCGTGGACGATTAGACTTGTTTGGTGCCGATTGGTGCAAAGTGCAAGTATGATGCAAAGAAAATTGCCCTGGCTTCAAAATGGCACAATCAGTATCCGATTTGTCAAACCATTCGACAGTCATTTGCCCCGCAGTATTGACGCTATTCTTTACTACGTTACTCTCCTGCAACAGCTGTCCACGAATATGACTACCGCGCGCAAATTCTGCTGGCCCACTCTCTGAGTCCACATCNGAAAGAGCTACCCATGCAGTCACATGGTCATAAGGTCTAAGTCCAAAATAAGTCGAATCCTGATGCCATGCTGTAATCCCAAGCGATTTAGGCGGCTTAATAAATGCACGACAGGTATAAAGGATGATGTTTGGCCCCATTAAACTTTCTATTACATTCAAAATTGCAGGATGCCTTATCAACTCGTCAGTCCAACGGCATAAGGTGTGCAGATTATGCCGGAACTTTCCATCTGCATCTGCGAGAGGAACCCCAATGTGCTCCTCGGTCATCGATAGTCCCTTGCGAAACTGACTGACCTCTGTCTCACTTAAACCATCTAATGGATAGTAAAATCCATCTGCACGAAACTGACTAATCTGTTCTGCCGTCAAACCTGACATGTCGATATCCGTTAGTGTTTAAAAGAATATTTTTCCATTTAATCAATGCGTAGTTAAACGATATAAATAAAATTGAGATATTATTCGATCAAAATTTTTCAAAATAGAATGGGCAATGACCAAACAACAGATTAAAGTCACGCCAATCGCGACCACTGATTTGTGTGTCCCTATTTCTATGCATCAATTTTTGCCCAGCTATCTGGTTCAGCAGTCATAATCTCCTTACGTGGTGAATCGGGACGACGGTCAATATAAATCGTACCCTCTTTCATCACCATCTGCATCTTCTCACGATCTTGCAATATTTTTATGTTTTCAAGAGGATTTCCATCAACAATTAGCACGTCAGCCAGCTTACCTTCTTCCAGCGTGCCAAGTTGTTTGCCAACCCCAATAGCGTTTGCTGCATTACGAGTAGCAGTCAGTAATGCATCCATCGGGCTCATCCCAAGGTCTACATAAACCTCTAACTCTTGAGCGTTGGTTCCGAACCCTGGCTCAAACCCCATATCGGTACCCATAGCTATATCTATTCCAAGCTTATGCGCTTTTTGGAACGTTTCGTAACAGTACGGCTGAATTTGCTGCATCTTGTCGAGGGTGAACTGTGGGGTTCCGATATCACGACGGATATCAATAGCGTGATCCGTGCGGTGAAGAAGTGTCGGTACCATTGGCTTTCCAGCACTTTTGATCATTTCAAGTGTTTCATCAGTGTGAAACACCATATGTTCTATGGTGTCGACGCCAGCATTTACTGCATTTTTCTGGCTTTCGGGTGTGAAACAATGACACGCACACGGCTTAAGGAGCGCATGAGCTTCATCAACTATGGCCTCAAGCTCCTCGTATGTCATATTACGCACATCGGGCTCTTCATCGTCCGTACCGCCGCCACCGGAATGACAAGCTTTTATAACGTCGGCGCCCTGACGCACGGCTAGACGAGCCTGGCGACGGAGCTCCCACGGACCATCACCGGTGGATGCATCATGACGCAAAGCTGCTTTGGGGAGAATAAGTTCCAAATGTGAACAAGTCATAATTGTAAATCCGGAGACCTTCATGCGCGGACCGTCCAAACACCCTGCATTGATTATGTCACGAACGGCGCAAGTTTCTTGTGTCATCAATCCGCGCGAAGATATCAGCCCCATATCGCGCAGTGTGGTGAAACCCATTTCAAAGCAAAGTTGGGCATGAAACAACATGTACATTTGCTGTTGTTGCGGCGTTACCTCCCATTGGGCGACGCGATAGTTTTTAAATGTACGGTTATTGAACATACCTACATGAAGATGAATATCCATCATACCGGGCATGACGGTTTTGCCGGAGGCATCAATTATCTCAGCGCCCGCAGGAATCTCTACACTTTTTTCAGACCCGACAGCTTTGATTTCCTTATCATCAATTACAATAACACCATTCTCAATTGGATTGGCCCCGGTGCAATCGATAATACGGCCAGCCTTGATTGCCTTAACGGACATAATCAAATTCCTCCACTTTTCTAGTTGGATTTTTATCCTGATTTTTACAAAAACTNATACTGTGGCAAAAAATACTCTGTGATTTATGTTGTTTTTCCCATGATTTTAAAAAAACCTTTAAATTTTCATTGATTGCCCTTTTTTATTTGGCCAACTTGCCATCAGTTTTCTAAAACACGGAGTATCAATAACCGTATCTGTGCCACACAAGTGAAACATCGGTTTACACAATAAACCTGCTTTCACATAAAAACAATGTTATTGCATTTCAATTTTTGAAAGACATTATAGTCTNTTTTTTTCTCTGAGCTGAGTGTTGTATTCTCTAGCTTACAAATACTGGCTTCTCCCCCGGAACGGGACTACCTTGAAACGCTCCTTTATTGATAATTTTCTCCCGCCCCCCATGTTTTTCGATTAAAGCCGATTGATCTAGATAAGCACGATTATCCGCATCATCCGGATCAACAATGCGACGCAAAGTCGTATCGCATTTTTTTACAACATCCTCATACCTGATATCTCTACAAAGATTATTCAATTCATCGGGATCGTCATCGAGATCAAAAAGTTCAGGTTCGTAATTCACGTAATGGATATATTTGTAGTTNCCTTGACGGATCATGAATGCTGCACGATCAGCACCTGGCCCATAGTATTCGCAGAATGCTACTCTTTCGACTTGATCAGGCTCCTTTGCAATTCTCAACAATGATTTACCTCGTAGACCCTCCGTTTCACTAATCGAACGCAAGCCGACTGCATCAACAATCGTTGGCGCAATATCCAAGAGCGATACTGGCGTGTTGCATACCTTACCAGATGGAATTCCTGCGCCAGAAATTAAAAGAGGAATAGCAGCAGATTCCTCGTACATATTCAATTTACCCCAAATCTGACGGGTTCCGAGATTTTCGCCGTGATCGGAGGTGTAAACGATAATTGTATCTTCAAGAATTCCAGCATCATCAAGACAATCAATAATTCTGCCTACATTGGAATCGACATAAGTAACGCACCCATAATAGTTGGCGATGATCCGACGACGAGTATTTTCATCGACAAAATCATTGAAGTTACGGTTACGCTGTAGATTTTGCATCCATGGATGCAATAAAGCGTCGGGCTCAATGAGTTTGGGCTTCGGCATCATTTCAAGAGGGTAAAGGTCATAAAATTCCTGAGGCGAGCAATATGGAGGATGCGGGCAAACCAATGATGCGAATATAGCCCACGGCTTGTGATCGGGATTGGCTGCCTTTTCACGAATCAGACTGCAGGTAGTGGCAGTGATATCGGCGTCATATTTCGTATAAGTGCTCTCGCCTGGACCTAGGCGTTCAATTCCGCGCCATTTTGTGTAAGAGGGCGCCATCGGGCGCTTAACTGATCCTCTCAGATCTCCAACCCCATCGTGAATATGCATGGGGTTAATTTGCCTGGTGAACCCGAATGGATCGTCCTCTCGAGTGAAATGAAGTTTTCCAATCGAAATAACTTCCATTCCGTTCTCGCTCAGCATGTGATGCCAGCTCCTTACAGATCCGTCNTATGCAAAACAATTATCCCAATAGCCAGTTTCAAAGATATATTTTCCAGTCGCTATAACTGCGCGCGCGGGGACGCAAACCGGCGAACTTGTGTAAGCAGCTGAAAACCGTGTGCCACGCTTAGCAAGCTTATCCATATTTGGAGTTTTAACGAAATCATGGCCATAACATCCAAGCGCTTTCTTTTGGTGCTGGTCCGATATTATAAAAAGAACATTTTTTTCCATACCAATTGAATCCTGCTATCAAAATAACTTCAGCAAAACCTCCGCAAAAGATTTAGTCGTCGTCATCAAGTACTACTTTCTTGTTCCCTGTAATTCTCGCTAGTATTTGCGGTAGAAATAATGAACCCACTGACAAAAAGAGGAATAAACATACGATAGGTCTTTCCAGTAATAGCCAAATATCNCCTTGGGTCATCACCATAGATTGTCTGAAGCTTAGCTCCATTTTTAAGCCAAGAACGCGCCCTAATATAACTGGCGCAAGAGGAAATCCATATATTCTCATGTAGTAGCCGATTAACCCAAATAAAAGAAGAAATGAGATAGACCACACTAAACCATCATTTAGGTAAACGCCGGTAATTGAAATTACCATGATCAGTGGCAGTAGAACCCGCATTGGCATTTTCAAGATTTGCACAAACACACCAATCATCGGCAGGTTCAAAACCAAAAGAATTATGTTACCGATATAAAGCGCCGCGATAAGAGACCAGATAATGTCTGGCCGCTCTTGGAACATTAACGGTCCAGCATCAATATCTAATATCAAGAAAGCACCTAGCATAACTGCCGTGGTAGCGGACCCCGGCACCCCAAGAGCAAGCATGGGCACAAATGATCCGGCACTTGCCGCATTATTTGCGCTTTCGGGCCCAGCAACGCCTTGAATGACGCCTGAGCCAAATTTATCAGGAGTTCGGTGAATTTGACGTTCTATTGAATATGAGACAAAAGAGGCTATCCCAGCACCAGCCCCCGGCAAAACGCCAATCAGGAAACCAATTGTTCCCCCGCGAAAAATGGAACCAATGCTCTCAACAAATTCAGAAAATTTAATGTAAATACGGTGTTCAAGAATCGTCCCGAGAGAATCTTCTCGAAGCTTTTTAGTATTTACAAGTACTTCTGATACTGCAAACAACCCAAGCGTTACAGCAAGAAAGTTAATACCATCCCACAGCGCCTCGTGACCGAATGTGTAGCGACGGTTCCCGGTCATGATATCTTCACCAATAGTTGCAATCATCAGCCCAAGAACCATAGACATTAGCGCTTTAACCAGAGAATCGCTCGCGAAAGATGCCACTGCTGTGAGACCAAAAACATAAAGCATAAAATATTCGGGCGCAGTAAACTGAAGGGCTATATCAGCAAGAGGCGGTGCTAAGAGCATCATGCCGACCACAGCAATAGTGCCAGCGATATATGAGCCTATTGCTGCTATGCACAGAGCAGGGCCCGCGCGACCTTGCTTTGCCATCTCATGACCATCAAGGCACGCAACAACTGCGGAAGTGTCACCCGGAACCCTTAAAAGGATAGATGCAGTAGACCCGCCATACATCACNCCAGTATAGGTGGCAGCCAACATCATGACCGCTCCGGTAGGATCAAGCTTAAAAATTATTGGAAGCATCATGGCCAAAGCACCAGCGGACCCAACCCCCGGCAAAACGCCAATTACAGTACCAAGGAAACAACCGGTCACAGCGTAGACGATGTATTGCCATTGAAGAGCAATGGCAAAACCATCCATCAGTAAACCCCATGTATTTCCCATTTAACTAACCCTTTATCCACCTACGAATATCATCAAGAAAAGGCAAAATATCATGCACATTTAGAAGATCACCGCGCGGTAATTCTCCCAGCAAACCGTAGTAAAAAATGGTGAATAGTGTGACTGTAAGCGAAAGGCCATACACTGCGGAGCCGCCCCAGCTTTTCTGCCCTAAATACTTCATGTTCGCAGTTACATATAAAAAAGTAGCTATGATATAGCCTAAGAATTCAAAACACGCGACATAAGCTATCGCCAGCCAGAGAGGTACCAAATCGATAAATTCAGCAATAACACGCTGGTTTATGTCAACTTTTTCTTTACTAACCCGGCCTTTTGTAACGAAAAATATTACGACCAGCATTAAACCAAATACGGTTATGACTCTAGGAAACGAAGCAGATCCGACCAACCCCTCACCACCCGAAGCCTGCAAAAAACTGTATGTTTCAAGGCCGTATAAAATTAGTAATATGGCAAAAAAAGTTACTAATAGACGATCTCCGTAAGTAAAAATTGAGACTATTTCTCTCATTTTTTCCNCTTTTTNAAATAATTTNAATNTTTTATTGATAAATGTCGCCGCCGGGAACCCCGGTGACGACATTTTATTTGAGCAATATACTTAATTATTATTTCTTTTTTTTCTTTTTCTTGCCGATCAAGTCAAGTTCAGTGTCTAATTTATAGTAATTTTTGTATTCCTCAGCCAACATTTTATCCAGTGCTTTCCCGGTCACCCATGTTGATGTCATGTTGTACTTCTTCTCGTACTTTTTAAAGCTAGCGGACTTCCGAACTTTATCCATAATACCAACGTAAAAGTTGATTACGTCATCCGAAACATCTCTGGACAACCACCAGCCTCTATACTGTTTCAAAACCGGGAAATTGTACCCACTCTCCTTAAAAGTAGGAATTTTCGGATACGCGCCCAGCTTTTCGGAAGCAGCAATTATGCGTAGCTTTCCAGCTTTAACATATTTGTCAATTTGAGATGGGTTATGCATACCATAAGCGATGTGCGCACCCAATAGTTCGAGCATCCCCTGCTTTTCGTAGGCTACATATGTTTGTTTGAATCCTGCCTCACGCGCCCACAGTTCGCCAACTAAAGAAGCCACGTTTCCGAAGGCGCCGCCTCCATGAATAACTTTCCCCGGGCGTTTTTTCGCATCTGCAACAATGTCGTTCATTGTTTTGTATGGCGATTTACCAGGAACGGTGATATTCAGCGGCGTAACTACCATCATCGCCACACCCCGAAATAATTTATAATCGACCTTAGATTTTGATAAAATCGGATTATTTATTTGTGATGGTGTAAGTGCTTGCATCATGTGGGGATTTCCTTTGTTTTTAACCCCAACAAAAGCGCGAGCCTTTCCTCCGCGTGCTCCACGAATGGAGCGCAAGCTGACACCCATTGGTAATAATTTCTCATCTTTTATCGCCGCCAAAACAGCCGATGCAAAGGCGTAGGTTGAGGATGAGGTTTTTACATGTGCTATTAATTCGACTTCTTTGGATGGCTTCCAAGCAAAGGCTGGAGCCGATGCCAACGCGAATACCGCAAGACTTGCAGCACCGCAAACAATAGTTTTTTGGGACATCTTAAACATTGCATTCCTCCCTGGTAGCAATTTGAACCAAACAAACCACGACTAACAACGAACAGTGCAGAAAAATAGCTTTGTCAATAAATATCCTCCCGCTCAGCGTCTTCGCGCTTTGTCACGTTACAGCGATTTCACAGAGTGATCCGCTGATTAAGTATAACAGTGACCCTCCGCAGCTTGATAGTCAAGGGAATATCCCATTTTATGCAGACGGTTAGACGCTTTCAATTGACCCAAGAGTAACGCCTCACTAAAATCAANAACAATTACTGGTGCACCTGATGAATTTTTAAAAATCATCCCAGCATGTTTATGCGACTGGGTAGGGGAGAAAATAAAATGCCGTTTCATCGCTTTGAAGAGTACGAGAATGTTTTATTGACACCGCATCTCTCGACGGCGGAGGCACCAATTATTGAGGGGCAATACCTCTACTATTGTCTAAATCAAAAACGCGCAGGAACAGGATCGGAGTTGCATTACCATCCTAATGAACTTTTGATTTTTCCTGTCCTTGGAAAAATCAATGCCGTCGTTGGCAAAGATCGAAGAGTTGTAGAACAAGGCACCTTCGTTCTTGTACCACCGAATGCCCGACACTCTATGAAAGCGACAGAGGATGGACCTCTGGCTTATTTGTATGTGAAGGATCAAACTTGGGGAGTAGTCGGGGTTGCCGAAGACGAAGCCCTACCAGACGAAGCCCCCACCATGGAATATTCCCAACAGATTGTTGATACAGGCAAACATGAAAAGAAGAAAGAAGGCGATTCACAAGCTATTGTTGAAGGTATTCCCGATTGTTATTATGAGCTTCTAAAGTCTCTCGACACGCCCTTCAGAGCTGGCACGTCAATAACATGGATTGAAGGCATGCGATCAGCCTTTGGCCTTTATGAACTTCCTAATGGATACGAAGAAAACTGCAANTCNAGTGAAAACGAACAATTTTATTATGTCCTCCAAGGATCAATTGATTTCACCGTTGGAAATAGTTCTAAGGATGTCAGCACGGGCGATATTGTAGAAATCCCAAAGGGATCGCCTTACAAATTTACAACAACCCGAGAGAACCCGGTGCGGTTTGCGGCTGTCAGATCTAATGCTCTTCTTGAAAATCTCATCGATAATCCAAGTTCTCAGATCGCTTAATGCGTGATTATATGTAATCGCTATTTAAAGGCTTAAACAGTTAACATTGAGATATATAAAAGATCCTCCTATATCTGCTCAAAAGGCCAGTTATTTTTCTTCGTAGGCACGGGAAAATAGTTTTTTGATATAAGAGCATTTTACCCAGTTTGGATAATCTTATGAAAAGTGTTAAATCTGTGCAACGCGCGATCTCTGTTCTCTTCGCGGTCACTCAGAGCAAAAAACCAATCGGACTGTCAGGAATTTCTAGGCAAATTAAACTCGACAAGGCGACTGTTTTACGTCTCTTAGCAACTCTTGAAGAATCAAAATTAGTTCAAAAAGATCCTGTGACGAAGACTTATACCGGCGGGGCAAATTTATCCCAACTTTCCCTTTCATGGCGGAACGACATTCGTAGAGTTTGCGGTCCGTACCTTCGCGCCTTATCGCAAGTGGCTAACGAAACCGTTTGTCTAAATTGTCCACGCGACTTGGAGCGTATTTGCATTGACTCGTTGTCCCCTCAGAATCAGGAGCTTACTGTCGTTCCTCATATTGGAACTGCGAACCCAATATATGCAGGTGCCTCCGGTAAAGTACTGATGGCGTACCAAGCACCAAAAGAGATAGAACGGATAATNGATGCAACTGGCTTAAAACCAGTGACTAACGTGGGCATATCAGATCGCGTAGCCCTTCAAAGCCACTTAGAGTTAGTCCGTAAGCGCGGTTTCGATTATTCAATTAACGATGTTACAGTCGGAGCTTGTGCTCTAGCAGCACCTGTGTTTGGAGCCGATACGCANATTGTTGCCGCGTTAACAGTGCGTGGCCCAGAGGTTCGCATGAGCGTGTCAAAAATGAAGAAATTAGCGCCTTCCGTAATAAGTTTTGCTAATGATATAAGCACCGCACTTGGTTTTACCGGCTTTCANAATAAGGCTGGCTAGTTTATCCATNTTCATACCAGGACACGCTTGCAAAAAACCAAAAAACTGCCGTCCCNAAGTGATAGGACGGCAGTCTACCATGTGGTAGGTTTCTAACGGCCACTACGTACCGTTCTTTACTCCTGTAAGCGCTCGTATTTGATTAAGCGTACCAAAACCACCGTTAACAAAACCTTCATACTTTTGGTAAAGTGGGACGCTGGCATCTCGAAAAGCCTCNAGATTAATATTAGTTATAGATAATTTATCATTTTTGTTAATTTTATTTAGAGCCTTTTGATCTTCTGCATCGGCTAACTCCCAACTAGTATTGGCGGCCTTCTTCGCGGCACTAACAACACCCTTGCCGGTCTCATTCCACTTCCACTTAGTTTTACCTTTTTTATTNTGATATTTTGTCATTAAAAGACCACGTAGACTTTTATTTTTTTTGCTAAAAATAATAAACGCTGCCGTATATGTTATTGGCTTATGAGAAACATATTTCGGCGGGGTCTGATAAGATTTACGTTTTTTAGCAATATCCTGAAGCGAGGCAATGAATCCATCACTATTTCCCGGCTTTGCGCCATAAGCCTTTAAAGCCTGTTCGGTNAAACCACGATTTTGTGAATTTATCCATAATCCTTTTAAATCAGACGGTTTAACAAATTTTTTGTTATAGGTAGCAAGATAGTTAAANCCACGGTTTACCTTGCCTATTAATACGTACTTGGATCGACCACTCCACCTCTTAATTTTCTTTCCGATCCCGCCACTTTTGGAACCTAGAACTGCTTTCGCCTGTGACGGATCAGTTATCAGCCATGGCAGTTCAAAGACACCAAAGGGTTTACGAACAGCTTTGGCAGAATTTATCGATACAACACCAATATCAATTTTCCCTTTTTTGAGATTTTTGGCGATTTTTTTATCATTCTTCCCACCCTTCTTTCCTTTAAAACGAACAATTTTTGCTTTCCCAGCAAGAACTGCATTCGCCTCTTTTATAAAGCCTTTTATTGCCTTATCCATTGCAGACTTTTTTGGTGCATTGAATGCAATGGAAAGTTGCGTCTCTCCAGCCGAGACTGGCGCGGAAAGCGACAGGCAGATCGCCGCTGCCGCAATCAGTTTTATCGCGTTCATTTCTGTGTTTCCTCTCATGATTCCCTCCCTAATAACCTCAGTTGTTTAAACTTTCCTTATAGAGTCAAAGCTTATCTGATACGCTTTTTTTCTGTTGCGCTCGGACAAACCCGTAAACCGCCGTCACCAAAGCGAGTAGCAAGATGATCATGGTGATCGGACGCGTTAACACAGCCATCAGATCACCCTGATGGATTGTGAATGCCAGATTCATATTACTTTCAATAATCGGTCCCATGACAAACGACAGCATAATCGGAACCGATGGAATATCAATTTTCTCAAGAAAATATGCAGCTCCACCTAAGATTAAAACCATGACCACATGGGGTGCATAATTTTTATATGCATATGTGCCAATAATAATCATGAGAATTACAAATGGCCCAAGGACACGACGCGGCACGCGAGCTACTTGCCCCCATAGCTTTACGCCGGCCAAACCAACGACTAATTGCCCCGCGTTAGCTACCAATAAACCGATAAAAATGGCAATAATCATCGCGGTTTGCTCTTCAAATAACCCTGGGCCAGGCACAATACCCTTTACNACTAATACACCAATCAAAATTGCAGCAGTTCCCGAACCCGGAATTCCAAGTGCCAGAGAAGGAACCAGAGTGCCTGCCACCACAGCATTGTTAGCGCATTCAGGAGAGGCTATACCCTCCTCGATGCCGGTGCCAAATTCCTCATCTTTCCTGTGCCGGTTCCATCGGCGCTCTTCATTATAAGCTATTAACGCAGCGACCGAAGCACCCGCACCGGGTATAGCGCCTATACCCGTGCCGATTAGTGCATTTCGAACTAACGTGGGCCACAGATAAAGCAAGTCGCCTAGTGTCACTCGATTCTTTTCTTTATCAATGTTACGAATATTTTCAGCTGATTTAGAAACTGCGTCATCCCTTTCATACTCAATCAAAAGACGGAATGCCTCAGGTGCAGCTAAAATTCCGATGACAATTACAACAAGAGGTATACCATCCATCAGAGGTCCATAATCGAATGTAAATCTCAACCCGCCAAACCGTGAGCTACCAATAGTTGCCAAAATCAAACCGATGGCTGTAGCCAGAAACCCGCGGGCCGGGTCCTTTCCAAAAAATCCACCAATGATCGATAAACCAAAGATACCCAATGCAAACATTTCACCCGGTCCAAATTCAAGAGCTAGCAATGCTAGGCTCGTGCCGGCAGCAAGAAAAATAAGGGTACTAGTAACACCACCAAAAATTCCTGCATAAAGTGAAATTTTCAAAGCTCGATAGGGCATGCCTTTTTTTGTCATTTCGTATCCATCGAGAGCGGTTATTGCACTACCCGGAGTTCCCGGTGTCCGAATTAAAATCGCAGGTATCGAGCCACCATATTCAGCAGCAGAATAAACCGCACAACAGAACAAAATTGCGTCTGGCGCATTCATTACAAAAGTTATGGGAAATAATAATGCCAGTGCCTGCGAACTACCAAAGCCTGGCAACGCACCTAGCACCAAACCTAGAATGACACCAATGAATATGTANAACATTGATATTGGACCAAAAACGAGGCCCAAAGCCGGAATTATATTTGCGGAAAAGTCCACTATACCCACCTAAAAATCGATGTAATTCGGTAAAAATTTAATTGGAAAATTAACGTTAAGCACGAGCGCAAAAATTGCCCAACAAAAGATGGTAGTAATAAATGAGATCAATGAAGTTCGAAAGAGTCTTTGACTATGGTTACCGCGCAACCTTGTAGCAAAAAGAGTGCTCACGAATAGAAATGTGGTTATTTCAAAACCAATGATATCGAGCAAAAGAACATAGCTTAACACGTAGAAGCATATCAGAGAAAATGATCGCAGTGGTACCAATACTTCCGAATGATCATCTGCAACGATTATATCGGAACCTTTAAAAAGTCTAAATAACAGAACTCCACACCAAATTAGGCCAAACCCAATTACCAACCGCGGAAAGAAAGAGTCACCAGGGTAACCAGGAAGCATAGACGGAGCAAACCCAAATGTTCTCCAAAGTAAAATAACAAAGAACAAGGAAGTCGCTAGCGTAACTGCGATCGTAGCAAGGCGTTGGCTTATGGCAATCTGCATGCCCCCCCCAAGGGAAATCCGGGTNGTTTGTTTCTAGCTGACGAGGCTCCGGGAGTAGCTCCCGGAGACCAAATCAGTCCAGTCAAAACTCATTAGTTTTTCAAAATGCCAAGTTGGACCATCAATTTCCGCGTTGCAGCCACACCTGCTGAAAAGTCTTTGTTGAGTTCCGCAGTNTTGCCGGCAAAAGCCGGAATGACATGAGGCTGCTTTTTCACATGCTTTTTATAGGCCTTGGTATTATCAATTTTAGACAATGCTTTTTGCAAAANAGCNATGCGGTCCTTAGGTGTGCCTTTTTTGACCATAAAACCTTGGAATTGGTGTGGAATTTTATAGTTTATCCCCAAGTCAGAAGGAACAGGAACGTTCTTCCAGTTTTTCCCAGGCAGACGCTTTTCATTGAGTAGTAATAACGAGCGCGCCTTACCAGCTTTCAAATGCCTNTTCCATTTACCAGGCTGTGCGATGCCGATTTTAAGGTGACCACCCATGACGTCTTTTACTACGTCACCCGTACCTTTGTAGGGAACAAACCGAATTTTTATACCTTGTGTTTGGTGCAATAATTCTTGATGGCGATGGTGTACTGATCCAATCTTATTGCTACCCATTGCCAAGCGCCCGGGATTTTTTTTCGCGTACGCGACAACATCCTTATAAGTCTTGAATGGGCTATCCGACCGAACCCCAATAGCATAGAGGTGCTGCTCCATCCGCGCCACAATATCAAAATCCTTAAAGCCGTATTTGAAATGCGGCAAATTAAAATATCCTGTAAAACTAGCGGAAAAATGCATTATTGTATGCCCATCTGCCGGTTTTCCTTGGACATAAACAACCGGTTCATGATTCGATCCACCACTCTTGAACAGCACTTTAACAGGAACTCCTAGGAAATCTTTCTGCTGTAGGTGCTTCGCAACCATGTGACACCAGACTGCTGCACCGGAGCCCGGCGAAGTTGTACAAATGAGTTCCACTGGTTTTGATGGATATTTATCAGCAAACGCCGGACCGGCAATCATGCTGGCTACCACAAGCCCCAAAATCACCGATAAACCGTTTAAAAGTTTCTTAATACTCATCGATTTCCTCCCTTTTGAAATCTCATAAATGTTAATGTGCACTTTTCGGCGAGTACGACTGCCGTATTTATTTTTATTGTATCTAAGCTACTTTTTTCTCACTCAAACCCCTTTTCAAAATGAGGACCACTCATTTTGCCATCGACAGCCATGCCGATTATTCCATGCGATAAGTCCTTTAATGCTAGAAAAATTACATCCTCATCTTCAGGGTCTGCTATCATCTGGTGCGGAGCATCGGCCGGAACATGCACCAAGGTACCTTTTGGTGCTTTGAACGGAATACCATCAATCTCGCCCATAAGCGTCCCCTTTAAAACAAAATTGAATTGCTCATTTGGGTGACTATGCATGCGAGAGCCAGTTCCTCGAGGCTTGTGGATATATCCAACAAGCATCCGCTCACCCTCTATAACTCCACCATGAGACGTAGAATACCCCGTACCAGCAGCAACCTTTTCCACTTCATCCATTTTCCAAGCGACAACCCCATGTCCCGCCTTTTGAGCGCCTTCAGTTTTGGTTTCACTTGCCATAAAACTCTTCTCCCCCAAACTATTTTTAACTGTTGACACAGTCTTAATTTAACTGGTTTGGTTTACCTAGTACACCATCGCTTCATTAAAGGGCAAGGGTGCTTGGGGCAATACCTTATGCAAAAGAAGCCCATGAGAACAACAGGTAGAGAATTATCATGCTGAAAACAGCCATTTATGGACTTGGAAATTGGGGTCAGACATTAATCAATTCGGTTCACAATAAAAGCGATAAGATACAAATTGTTCAAATGGTAACCCGTGACCCATCAAAATACACCGAATTTGCAGAAAAAACTGGAATACCTATTTCCAATAATTACGAAGCAACTTTACGCAATGACGCTATTGAAGCTGTCATTATTGCAACCGGGCATTCTGCACACGGTCAACACGTAGAACAGGCTGCCTCTGCAGGCAAACATATTTTCTGCGAAAAACCCTTCACTCTAACGAAAGAAAGCGCCGTATCTGCCGCCTTAGCTTGCGAAAAGGCCGGAATTAAATTNGCTGTTGCCTTTAATCGGCGCTTCCAACCTGCCCTCATTAAAATTAGAGAGATGATTGATGAAGGTGAACTAGGAACCATACTGCATGTAGAGGGAGCTCACTCTGGACATGCCGGTTATGATCAAAGAGAAGGTTGGAGATCTACTAGAGAAGAAAATCCAGCCGGGGTCATGTGCGGTAAAGGTATACATGTGCTTGATCTAATGTTGATGGCGGCGGGACATGTGAAAACCTTTCATGCCTCTTCTGAAACTCGCATCCTTGATAGTGACAGAGACGACTGTACAAGCCTTAATTTTCGTTTCAAAAGTGGCGCGACTGGAAACCTTTCCTGCATTGCCGTAACTGCCAACTATTGGAGATTCCACGTTGCCGGCTCTAAAGGTTGGGCAGAAATGCGCGGGGAGAGTACCTTAGCAACCTGTAAATTACGGAAAAACCCAGAAATAACCGAATTTGACTATGTTGATATTGAAAAAGCGGAACTCGAGGCATTTGCAGACTTAGTACAAACGGATGCAGATTTTCCAGTACCTATGAAAGATGTCNTACACGGCGTAGAAATTCTTGAAAACACTGTAAAAGCCGCCGCAACTGGAGAGATTATCGAATTTGATTAAATTGATATAAGGTTTTCGCAATCCTTAAAACGCGACCTATTAAAGCGAGCCTTTTTCAGTTTTCTGAACTTTTGTTAGCCAAAGCTTGCTTATTTACCACCAATTGAGGATCAAAGTTACCATCAAAAGCACTGAGAACTGCCCGTGCACATGCCGTCGCCATTCTCTGTGCGCATTCGTCCGTAAATGCGCCACAATGTGGGCTGACAACAATGTTCTTTAGCTTCAGAAGTGGATTATCCAGGTTTGGTGGTTCGAGCTCAAACACATCCAATGCCGCACCTGCTATCCAACCTTCACTTAAAGCAACGAACAGTGCAGACTCATCTACAATACCACCACGCGAAACATTGATAACATATGCGCTTTCTTTCATCACTTTTAACTCCTCAGCAGAAATCAAATTTTCTGTATCGGGTCTCTTCGGTACGTGAATACAAACATAATCTGCTTCTTCTAAGGCATCGCGAAAGTTATTTACATAATTGTAACCCTTTGCTTCTACGTTCTCGCAACTAACAAAAGGATCAGCTACTATAACACGCATACCAAAGCCCTGGGCCCGCACAGCAGTTGCTTTTCCAATACGACCGAAGCCTATTAATAAAATTGTTTTCGCCGAAAGCTCGGTGCTATCAAAGCCATCTCGTATACTGAAGTTCCCCATACGAACGGCCTGATCATAAACNACTGTTTGTTTCGCCAATGAAAGCATAAGCGACAATGTATGTTCGGAAACTGCCACTGAATTTACATCACCAGTGATAGTCAACGGCACACCAAACTCTGTAAGCGCATTTATATCAACCGCCTCATAACCAACACCATGCCGGGCAACTATTTTGAGGTGTGGTGCAGCTTCTACAATCTCACGAGTGATTTTTGTCATGCGCACAATAATCGCGTCTGCGTCTGACAGGTCGTTAAATATATCCTTCGAATGTTCAGGCAGCTCCTTAACTACTATCTCACCCNCATCACGAAGCATTGCTAATCCACTATCGTGTATTTTACCCAATACAAGTACTTTTTTCACGACAACACTTGCCTCACTAAAACTTTTTACGCAGCGATTCAGAGCCACGCGCCAATAATGCCAAATCAGAACCAACCGCAACAAAGTTCATGCCAGCATCTATAAACATTTTGGCATCGTTCTCAATTCCAGTGAGTATTCCCGTAGGTTTCCCGATGTTTTTAACCACCTTATGGCCGTCCAGAATAGCTTTCGAAACATCCGGATGACCAAGTTGCCCTGGAAATCCCATATCGCACGACAAATCGGCCGGACCAAAAAAAACGCCGTCAACACCATCAACGGAAGCAATATCTTC
Organism: Rhodospirillaceae bacterium; assembly: GCA_002711555.1. The sequence continues at coordinate 161,367 of PARQ01000018.1, forward strand.
AACATTCGCTAATGCCTTTTGAGTCTCAATTTGGACAATAATGCATAGCTCATCTTCAATTTTTTCGAGGTAATTACTCACACGCCCAAACCGGTTACCTCGGTGATTGTAGGAGACACCACGAATACCTTTTGGTGGGTAACGGGTTGCTGATACAGCTAATTCGGCTTCCTCTACTGTCTGNATCATAGGGAAGAGCAAACTGAAGACACCTTGATCCAATATTCTTTTAATCCACACTGGATCATTCCAGGGCGGCCGTACAATTGGTGTGGCGCTGCCACCATCGAGAGCTTGTAGTTGTCCTGCGAGTAGAGGAATCTCATTTGGATAATGCTCCATATCGATNAGGATCCACTCGAATCCCGAGTCTTTCAGAATTTCCATTGACATGTGGCTTGCCAGGCCTGTCCAAAGGCCTATTTGTNTTTCGTCGTTTTGTATTGCACGTTTAAACCTATTCTTTTCAATTTCCACCGAGCTACCCTTTTATGATAATGCTTTCATTGAGTTTTNAAAATATACCTTAACCCGAATAGCTAATGCCATATTATATAATCGAGGGATAGATGGGACGTACTGCAATAGTCACAGGTGCCAGTAAAGGAATAGGGCTTTCAATAGCTAACAGCCTAAGTCTTGATGGCAAGAATGTCATCGGAATCGCCCGCAGTGACCCGCAGAAAAATTTTCCGGGGTTATACTACAAGATTGATTTAGAGAATGACACGGCTGCTGTTAAAGCCTTGGCGAAGATAGTAGCGGAGCACCAGGTAGACATACTGGTTAATAATGCAGGGTATTCACTACCCGCCAGTGCTCAAGACACTACTCTCACGGATTTTGATAAACAGATAAGTGTAAATCTGAGAGGCGCACTCTTATGCAGCCAGGCCGTCATACCCGGCATGCGGAGGCGAAAGTTCGGGCGTATCGTACACATGGCCTCGCGCGCCATGATGGGCAAGGAAGACCGCACAGCCTATGGAGCTGCAAAAGCAGGGCTTGTTAGCTTCAGCAGGGGTTGGGCTTTAGAACTCGGGCCAGCAGGAATAACTGTCAACACGGTTTCTCCCGGACCCATTCAAACAGAACTCTTTCTACGAAACCATCCGCCAGGAACCAGGCAATATCAAGAATTAGTTGAGTCGATGCCAGTTGGACGACTGGGAATACCTGATGATATAGCCCATGCAGTGAAATTTCTTGTGGCCGATGAGGCTGGTTATATTACAGGACAGACGATTCACGTATGTGGGGGGATGACAATAGGCGCGCCTGGTATTTAGAGGCTAATTATTTNGCTATACGCCATGTGGTACCCAGATTGCTATCCTCAATTACAACACCGCGCGCATTCAAATCATCTCGAATTTGATCGGCTTTCTCAAAGTCCCTAGCTTTGCGGGCAACGTTACGAGCCTCAANCAATTCATCGATCTCATTTGAATCTACCTCAAGTCCCTGAGCAAACCAGTTAGTCGGATCTTGCTCTAAGATGCCCAATAAGGCCCCCGACCCAATTAGGCCGGATTTTGCCTCTATACGTGTCCTCTCATCCTGCGCAGTATTTGCCAAACGCACAAGTGCTGCCATTTCGACCATGGCCTTGGGAGTATTTAAATCATCCTCAAGAGCTGNAATTACCNCAGGTGCTGGCAGAGGAGGCGCTTCAAGTCGCACATCTTCGAGTAACCTCAATGCTTCATAGATTCTGTCTAAGTTGCGCCTCGCCAAAACAAGACTGGCACTTGACCAACCTAGCGGTTGTCGATAATGAGCAGAGAGCAGTGCGTATCGAATTGCTTCACCAGGCGCCTCATCAAGAAGGTCAGATACCAATGAAACATTACCAAACGACTTTGACATCTTTTCATGATCAATATTAACGAAGCCATTATGCATCCAATAACGTGCAAATGTTTTACCATCGTGGGCACAGACACTTTGCGCAATTTCATTTTCATGATGTGGAAATAAAAGGTCTCGACCTCCTGCGTGGATGTCAATGGTTTCACCAAGATGACTTTCTATCATTGCAGAGCATTCTAGATGCCAGCCCGGACGCCCAAAACCCCAAATGCTTTCCCAGCCCGGCTGCCCATCTACCGACGGTTTCCAAAGAACAAAGTCAGACGGNTTTTNCTTATAAGGGGCAACCTCCACTCTTGCACCAGCAATAATCTCATCCTGACTGCGTTTAGACAAGGCACCATATTTCGAATATGAGGGCACATCAAAAAGAACATGACCATCTCTCGTATAGGCATGCCCTCTCTCAATCAGACTTTCAATCATAAGCTTCATTTCTTCTATATGGTCGGTTGCTCGAGGCTCTAAATCTGGTGGCAAAACTCCGAGGGCTGCCATATCCCGGTGATATATCTCGGTATACCGTTCGGTAATTGTGCTGATTGGCACACCTTCACTTTTTGCCGCAGCATTGATTTTATCATCTACATCTGTGATGTTCCGAGCATAGATTACCTGATTACTGCCGTAGAGATGTCGGAGCAAACGCACTAAAACATCAAAAACCACTGCGGGACGAGCATTGCCAATGTGAGCATTATTATAAACAGTTGGCCCGCAAACATAGACCGTCACACGTTTTGGATCATGCGGAAAGAAAACTTCGCGGTCGCCAGAATAGGAATTGTAGATAATTAAAGACATCTAAGAAATATACCCTCAAAGATTGATTGCTTGTCGCAACGAACAAGCGGTTATATATCACAGCACACTCAAACGCTAATGAGTATTTAGGATAATAGAATTATGGCAAACGAAATGACGCACAAACATTTTGCAACCCGAACCTCAGTTGAGCAAGTCGAGGAGGGAGAAAGTTTAGCACCCAAATTTGATGATAACGGCGTTATACCGGTTATCACTACGGATGCAGAAAGTGGCGAATTACTTATGCATGGATATATGAATGCTGAAGCCCTTACCAACACAATAAAAACTGGTGAAGCTTTCTATTGGAGCCGAAGCAGGCNGGTGCTGTGGCATAAAGGTGCAACCAGCGGTTTAATACAAAAAGTGGTAGAAATGCGCATTGATGATGATCAGGATGCCATATGGCTTCGGGTCGAAGTTGCAGGAAATGGAGCAAGCTGTCATGTCGGTTACCGTTCTTGCTTTTATCGTTCAGTCCCCACTGGGGTTATTCCCGATTCGCCTATCACACTCAACTTCGAAGAGACAAATAAAGTCTTTGACCCGCAGGATGTTTACGGCGACGCCCCAAACCCAACCAAGTTGTAGTTTTCATTACGGCCAGTTTACACTCGTTTGTAANNTACNTAGCAACTTCATTTAGATAAGGTTCTTTNGCACTTAGATATTCAGATTAAATCACATNGAGTTTATCTTAGGAAATTTCTCTCTCCTAGCGCATGCCTACAGCAAACCCAACTCTCTTAGCTCCCGAGCCATTTCAGGGGGCATATTATCTGATTGCCCCAACGTCTTCGAATCTGGCGGTGCATCCTCTGAGTTCAAGTAGCGCCAACCTTGAAAGGGCCGATGCCGCATCGGCACCGTCGGAATTACGTCTCCATCCAACAACAGCAGGCATTGTCGAATACCATTTTCATCTACGTATGTGTCATTTCCCTTAAGAAGCTGACGAGCACAAATAAAACCGCCTATAACCCAATATAATGAGCCTCCGTCAAGTANTTCNNTAATTCGCCGTGGCGTATTCCTTGTTCGGTGCCATAGCTTGGCTTCACCATCTCGCCCTTTTTTCAATCGAGCCAACTGTATCGTCCGTAAATGTTTAATATCACGGATGCCCACACAAAGTTTTTTAAGGTGTAAAATACTCACCTACTACCCTGCCTATTCTGATGAAAAACTGTCGCAACCTTTGAAGCAGAGGGCCGCTCAAGATATTTACTAATAAACTGTCCAACTGCAAGAAGCTTTTTAAAATTCACTCCGGTCTCAATGCCCATACCCTCTAACATGTAAATAACGTCCTCAGTTGCCACATTTCCACTAGCCCCTTTCGCGTAGGGACAACCTCCAAGCCCAGCAACAGAGCTATCAATCACCGATACTCCTATTTCGAGACAAGCAAGGATATTTGCCAAAGCCTGACCATATGTATCATGAAAATGAATTGCGATTTTATTAAGAGAAACCCGTTCTAAAGTTGCCTCAACCATCGCTTGCGCTTTTAAAGGAGTGCCGGTACCGATTGTATCGCTTAGTGATATTTCATAACACCCCATGCCCTCTAAATTAGCCGCTACATTCGCAACCGCTTTTACCGAAACCTCGCCTTCGTAGGGGCAACCAAGGCCGCAAGATACATAACCACGTAATGGAATCCCCGCCGCTATTGCNGCCGCTGCCACCGGCTTAAACCTGTCTAAGCTTTCCGCGATAGAACAATTAATATTTTTTTGTGAGAAACTCTCGGTAGCAGCAGCAAAAATTGCAACTTCATCGACCTTGGCCGCTAACGCTTCGTCAAATCCCCTCCTATTGGGTATTAGAGCGGAATATTTGACATCCGGTCTTCTCAATACACGGGCAAATACGTCTTTAGTGTTTGCCATTTGGGGAATCCATTTTGGCGAAACGAAGCTTCCTGCTTCCATAGTTTCAATTCCCGCTTCCCCCAAACGTTCTATAAATTCTACCTTCACCTCTAGAGGCACGATCCTTTTCTCATTCTGCAGCCCATCACGCGGACCCACCTCAACGATTTTGACCTTTTCCGGAAATGCCATCAAATTTCTTTCAATGGAATTGCCGCCGATGCCCATCTGGGTTTTCTTCCCTCTATGAACGATGCAACGCCCTCGGCCGCACTTTTCATTGCTCGTCCTTTTGCAAATGCGATTACTGATTTTTCCACAGCGGTATGATTAGGAATTGAATAACTTAGATAATTCAATGCTAATTTTGTTTCTGTAACACTAGTTGGTCCATTGTGCAGCAAGCCATCCAGTAACTTCTCCAAAGCAACATCTAAACAACCAACATCAACGACCAAATCCACAAGTCCGATCGAAAACGCTATTTTAGCAGACATTTCCTCTGACGTAAGGCACCATCGTCGTGCCTGGCGTGTGCCTATTCGAGGTAATAGGTAAGGCATCATGATCGATGCAGTAAAACCGTATTTTCCTTCAGTTATTGCAAACCTTGAAGTGCTCTCAGAAATCACAATGTCGGANGCAGCAACCATACCGACCCCGCCGCCATATGCGCCGCCATGCACTTTAGCAATCACTGGCACTTTAAGTTCTCGCAAGTNTGTCATCATAGCTGCATATTTCTTGGCATCAGATAAGTTCTTTTCCCAAGGTTCTGAGCCTTTATCCCTTAAATAAATCAGATCAGCACCGGCACAAAAGACCTTGCCCGCACCTTGCAGCACTAGTGCGCGCAAACCATCTTGAGAATGAAGGCTAGCTAACTTATCGTTAAAGATGTCTATTTGAGTTTCATCGAATGAGTTGAGCTTACCTCTGCGGTCAATCGTAAGCGTTGCTATACCGCGCCTATCTTGTAAAATATCAATAGTTTTAGCCATTTTCNNTCCCTCACGGATACCAGCTTGGTACACGCCTCTCCAAGAAACTCGCTAGTCCCTCTAATGCCTCAGAACTTTGCCTCTGTGATGCGTTTTTATTAATGATCCAATGCGCAGTTTTCTCGTCAAGCGAAGTTCCTGTCGCATCAAAGATCAACTGCTTAGTAGCACGCAATGCATTTGGCCCTGCTTTTAATAATAACTCGAAGACAGGTAANACAGCTTTATCAAGCCCACCGACAGGGCAAACATGATGGATCAAGCCAATTTCTAAGGCCCGGTTTGCGTCAAAAAATTCTGCAGTTAAAGAAAAACGACGCGTGTTTTGAGGGCCTATGGCAGAAACCAGTTGTGTAAATATTGGACCAGCAACCAAACCCCAGCGAACTTCGGTTATCGCAAATTTGGCATTCTCTTCAGAAATTACAATGTCAGCGGCTGCAGCGATACCAACTCCGCCCCCAAAGCAACCTCCTTGTACCAGCACAACAAGAGGCTTTGAACATTCGTTGAGTATTTTAAAAGTATTTGTCGTCAATTCTGAAATTGAGCGATTTACTTCCGGACTGTTAGATGAATTTGCCTTCAACCAATTAATATCTGCACCCGCCTGAAAAACTTTCCCATTACTCCGGATCTGAATAATCCGAACTTGCTGATCATCAACGAAGGTCTCTACTGCTTGGCCCAAAGCTTCCAGTAACTCGGCAGTGTAGGCATTGCGGACTTCGGGCCTATTGATAGTAATTGTGCCAATACCCCTTGCATCAATCGCTAGGAGGACCACTTGCTCTGCCATTATTGCTTTCCCTCCACCCATTGGGGGTGTCGTCTCTCAAAAAATGCACCTATTCCCTCCTGAGCTTCAACTGTTGAACGGATGCTTGCAATTTGCCGGGCGGTATCTGCCCGGAATTCCTCAGACACTTGCGATCCGATTTCATATATTAATTTTTTACAAGCCCNATTTGATCCTTGGGCGTTACCTAGTATCGAACTTACGACTTCATTGACCATAGAATCCAAATAGGTGATATCAACTACTTCATGCAGTAAACCTATTTGCTTAGCTTTGTTGGCCCCAAACACCTCTGCTGTTTGAAAAAATTGCCTAGCGGCACTGGCCCCAATGGCCTGCGCTAAGTACGGGCTAATAACAGCAGGTATCAAACCAAGTTTAACCTCTGTAACTGCGAACTTTACACCTTTAGCACCAAGCGCAACATCGCAACAAGCAACGAGGCCTAAGCCACCCGCAAATGCGGGGCCTTGAACCCGGACTACCGTCGGCATTGGCATAGTGTCTAATCGGTGAAAAAGACCTGCTAACTTTTTTGCATCTTCTTCATTTTTTTTAGCGGNATGATGCACTGCGGCTCTCATCCATTTCAAATCCGCGCCGGCAGAGAAACTTTTNCCTTTACTCTGAAGTAGCATCACCCNGATTTTTTTATCTTTAGCAATTTCATCGAAACATTTAGTTAGCTGGGCAATCATAACATCGTTGAATGCATTATGAACATNCGGCCGATTCAAAGTAACAACCGCGATACCGGCTGTTTTCCGTTCGAACAATACCGCTTGATCACTCATCTCTACATCCTAAAAATGCCGAACTTAGTGTCTGGAATTGGTGCATTTAAAGAAACTTGAATTGCACGCGCTAAAACCTGGCGAGTTTGAGCTGGATCAATTACACCATCATCCCAAAGCCGGGCACTACCGTAAGCAGGACGGCCAGCTTCGTCATAGTTACGTTGAATGCGGTCCTTATAAGCTTCTTCATCCTTTTCCGAAGCATATCGTCGGACCGAAGCTAACACCTGCGCAGCCTGCTCGCCACCCATCACTGAAATCCTTGCATTAGGCCAAGTCCATAAGAACCGAGGGTCGTATGCTCGACCACACATGCCGTAGTTACCAGCACCAAAAGAACCACCAATTATAATCGTAAATTTAGGCACCTCAGCACATGCGACAGCGGTAACAAGCTTTGCTCCGTCTTTCGCAATTCCCCCAGTTTCGGCTTTNTCCCCAACCATAAAACCCATAATGTTTTGTAGGAAAATCAATGGTATTTTGCGTTCACAACAAAGTTCAACAAAATGCGCCCCTTTNAATGAAGAATCTGAAAACAGAATGCCGTTATTCGCAATAACGCCAACCGGCCAACCCTCGATATGTGCGAAACCGCAAGTTAAAGTTCGACCATACCGCTCCTTNAATGTATCAAATTCACTGTTATCAACTATCCTAGCGATTACCTCCGTAACATCATACTGACGACGCAACTTATCGGGCACAATTCCATAAATTTCCTCACCCGCATAAGCTGGCGCCACAGACTTCCGACGAACTAACGGCATTTCAACGGTCTTTTTATTAAGACGTCCCACGATGCGACGGCATTGCTCTAAAGCATCTTTATCATTCGTTGCTAGATGATCTGCTACTCCCGAAATACGGGTGTGCATATCACCGCCACCAAGCGCCTCTGCGGTTATATTCTCACCAGTCGCTGCTTTAACTAAAGGTGGGCCAGCTAAAAATATTGTCCCTTGGTTTTTTACGATAATAGTCTCGTCAGACATGGCCGGGATATAGGCACCACCAGCGGTGCACGAACCCATTACAACCGCAATTTGCGGTATCCCTGCTCTGGACATTCTGGCTTGATTAAAAAAGATACGACCGAAATGTTCACGATCGGGGAAAATTTCAGCTTGATAAGGAAGGTAAGCCCCACCGGAGTCTACAAGATAAATACAGGGTAATTGGTTTTCAATTGCAATTGTTTGAGCACGAAGGTGTTTTTTAACTGTNATGGGGTAGTAGGTGCCACCTTTTACAGTGGCATCATTTGCGACTATCATACAGTCAATTCCGTGAATGCTCCCTACCCCNGTAACGATACCCGCGGCCGGAATAAAATCATTATATACATTATGAGCAGCTAAAGCTGACAAATCAAAAAAATCACTACCAACATCAATAAGGTTTTTAATACGATCACGTACCAACATTTTACCGCGCTGAATGTGACGTTTCCGTGNTTGTTCATTGTCACCGATGATTATCTTGTCATATTCCAAATTCAGTTCATCAACCAACAAACGCATCGCCTTCTCATTTGCAATGAATTCTTCACTATTAGTATCTATCTTACTTTGAATAACAGGCATCAGTTTTTAAACTCCTTGCCCTAATCAGATTGTTTCTACACAAATTGGTCCTCAAATCAGCTAGACCTAAACATGCCAAGCACTACGCCAAGCCTGAAACATCAGAACATTCCAAAGCTCAAAATGCCAGTCACGAAATCCTGCCAGATGCTCTGCCCAGATATTTCTTATTGGTTCTGGCTCCAGCCATCCATCTTGCACAAGATTCTGCTCATTCAAAAGAGCATCTGCCCACTCACGTAACGGTCCGCGAAGCCAACTTGCCATCGGAGGCTCAAAACCTTGCTTTGGCCTCTCGTGCAACTCAGGTGGTACGTACTTGCTCAGCAATCGCCGAAGGAGATATTTCCCCGACCCGTCCCGCCTTTTGAGATCTGATGGTAACGACCATGCGTATCTCACAAAGTCATGGTTCAAGAACGGAGAACGAACTTCAAGTCCTACGCCCATGCTTGCTCGATCAATCTTGACCAATAAATCTCCTGGTAGGTACGTTTGAGAATCAGCGTATGCTAACCGGCTCAAATCATCTCCAATACTTGGCCAACAATTTGGATCACCGAAATAACCAAGTTCATCTAGTTTACCGATTGAATTAACCATTCGCCATCGAGACATAAAAAGCGCCTGCATTGCCTCGGGCGTATCTGCATTACTTTCCTCTATCATGCGGAAAAGTTTGTCTCCTAATCGAGACGGGCGCCCGGCAAAACTTTTNATCCCATTCAGAAGGGCTGCAGGCAGAATCGATGACGCCAACGAGAAACTNATTCGTCTTCTACGATTATTTTTTTGATACCGGTCTAATATATCCCCATATCTTGGGTAGCCTGCAAACAGNTCATCCCCGCCATCTCCAGATAATACGGCTGTGACATGAGGCCGGGTCATATCCGCCAAAAGCATCGTTGGTATTTGGCTTATGTCACCAAAAGGCTCATCATAACATTCAGACGCCCTTCCAACCATTTGCAAAACGGAGCTTTCATTGGAAATTAGATTTGTATGATCCGTGCCAAGCACTTTAGCTATGTTGCCGGCATGCGTTAATTCACTGAATGATGGATCTTCAAAGCCAAGAGTGAATGTTTTTATTGTGCCAGTGGTCTCTTTTTGCGCTATCGCTGTTATGATAGATGAGTCAATTCCACCGGAAAGGAAAACCCCGAGAGGAACATCAGCAATAAGGCGACGTTTTATCGAATCGGATAGTAAGTGTTCTAATTTTCTTAGTGCTTCACTCTCCTCAATGTATTCATTGCGNGCCTGGCTCTCCTCGAAACCCTTTTTTGCGCACCAATATGAAGTTGATTTTGGTAAAATAGTGGGCACCATGTTGCCAACATCAAGTTGCAAATGGTGACCCGGCCGCAGTTTCAATATCCCACGATATATTGAGAATGGCTCAGGAACGTACGAATAACGTAGGAACGCGGTAACAGCTCGTTTTTCAATTTCTGGCTGCCATGAAACGTGCGCCGTAAAAGCCTTCAACTCAGAACCAAATAGAAAGTGACTGCCACACCAACCATAATACAAAGGCTTTTCGCCTAACCGATCACGTATAAGATGCAAGCGACTTGTCTTGATATCCCAAAGTGCGAAAGCAAACATGCCATCAAAAAGACGGATCGCTTTGTCTAATCCATAAGAACAAATTGCAGCAAGTAGTACTTCGGTGTCTGAGCTTCCGCGCCAACTTATAAAGCCCTCCTCTTCGAGGGTTTGACGTATCTCTCTGAAATTATAAATTTCACCGTTGAAAGCCACAACGTAACGCCCGTCTTGCGANATCATCGGCTGATGCCCATAATCGCTCAGATCAACAATCGATAAACGGCGAAAACCAACAGCGAATCCCGCCTTCTTATCAAGGAAGAGTCCATCATCATCGGGGCCCCGGGCTGCGATACGAGCTGCCATATCGCGGGCGCAATCTTCTAACCTCGACGCATCTAACGCATGCTTTATGTCAATTACACCAGCAAAGCCACACATGTTTTCATCATACTTTTCAATAATTAGGGGCTTGTTCGCCAACCGGCGAACTTTCAGCACTCTTAAAGGCCGAGACACACTCGGCAGCAAATCCAGCATGATCATTTACCAGATTTAGTTGNGCTGCAAGGTATCTAAAATACCATCGGCTTACACTAGTTCCTCTACCACGGCGCCTGACATATTTTAGAGACCGCCCAGCGAGGCGCTTACAAGCAAAATTTTTTACAGAAAACGGCAGATCAGGATTTTCGTGAAGGAAGTGCGCAACTGCTCTTGTCACACGCTGCAATTGTCGACCTTCATTTGTAGATAAACGCCCTTCAGATAGTGTTGGCAACCAAGTTACAACGTCGTTGAGCCTGAGAAATGGCCACCGCCGAGCCAACCTCAGCGTTAATCCGTACTCTTGTGAATGAATTAACCGTTCGTCACATCCTCCTACCGCACGAACAGCATCTGTTCGAACAAGAAANTGTGACGGATTGAATAAAGAATTTTTAAGTGCCAATTTTAGAGGATATTCTATCCTATCTATAGTTGCATCATCTGATGGACCCTTTAAATTTAATTGACTTGTTGATGTAAACCGTCTTTCACCGCCAAAAATTAAACAAGCATCGCTGGCCATCAAAGCATTCAAAAGAACTATTGTGGCACGGTCAGTTAAAAGATCATCTGCATCTACAAATTTGAGATACGGCTGGTTTGCAAATGTAATCGCAGCATTGGTCGCTGACGCTGAGCCCGAGTTGGGTTGAGTGTTGATTACCACATTTTCCCAATTTGCCGTTTCTGATCTGACTATATCTAGAGAATCATCGGTTGAACCGTCATCTAAGAAGACATACTGTTTTGGAAAGTCACCATGTTGTAGCTTTATTTGCTTGATGACACCAGGAAGATGTTTCGCCTTATTGTATACGGGAATTATAAAAGAAACACCAATAGGACNGTTACAACTATTCGACATGCATGCCTACCAATGACCAGCATCAAGCCATTGGTCAAGTAGGCTGAGTCGGTCATGCCCCCAAAATTGTTCCTCATCAGCAATGATAAAAGGTGATCCGAATACGCCGGCGGCAACCGAGGTCATAGTGATATCTCTCAGTTTGTCTTTTATAGTCTGGCTTTGGCAACCCGCCTTTAATTTCTCACCATCTATCTCAATCGCTTCAGCAACCCGCGCNACATCGTCAATATCACTCATGTCATGACCTAACCCCCAATGTTCATGATAGATAGCTGCCGCCAGTTCCTTCGCTTTGCGGGGGTCTTGTTCATTTAGCCAGTAAAAAGCACGACTAGCCGAGAGCGAATTCATTGGCATTTTTTTTGGTAATGCAAAAGGCAAGTCCATAACTTTAGCACATCTTACAATATCGCGTTTAAAATACTCGCCTTTTAAAGGCACTAATACATTTGGCTTGCTGCCAGTGGCATTTAAAGCTACGCCTAGCATTATTGGCCGCCATAAGACCGTACGTCCATGTTTTACAGCAATATTATCTATTCTAACACTAGCAAAGTAACCGTATGGACTGGCAAACTCGAANTAAAATTCAATTGGTTTCAATTCTCGCATCTATTCCTACCCATCAAGGTGATTCAGTTCACCCGCAAAAATCACCACGGAATTGTTTTCCCGTCATAATTGACATAGGAGCCTGTCCGGTCGAGCGTCAACGAGTCAAGTGTTTCCCGCATGCCGGAAACGCTAGTTTGAGCATCAATAGCTGCGTTCGGCCCTCCCATATCAGTTTTAACCCAACCAGGATGGATCAGTAATGTAGTGATACCCTTGAGACGAAGATGGGGAGTTATACTCAGTACAGCCTGGTTAAGCGCTGCCTTCGAAGAACGATAAACAGGCATTCCACCAGTATTTTGTTCGAGGCTTGCCATTATGCTCGAAAGAAACACGATCTGTCTCCGTTCGGAAATTTCGATGTTCGGTATAAAAAGCTCCGTGACTCGAAGCGGCGCTAAAACATTTACCCAAAAAATCTCATCCCAAGAGTCATAGTCAAAAGTGCCAATATTTGTGTTTTTTGCAAGGTTAACGCCAGCGTTATTGATTAAGAGGTCAATTGCTTTACCCGACAGCTGCTCCGAAAGATTTTTGACATTTATTGGGTCAGCAATATCCAGCTGTAAGGCTTCTCCATCCTCGTAGCCGGCGCCCTCCGGGTTGCGACATGTAGCAATTACATCCCAACCGGCGTCAAGGTACTGTCTTACAAATTCACGGCCAATCCCTCTACTAGCACCCGTTATCATTACTGTTGGCATTTTATATCCCCAAATTTTTGTTTTTAAGAATAAGTATGTTTGCTGGTTTTACCTTTGTTATTTTGCATTTGAACTGTGACATTTACCGGCACCTACAAATATATTTTACTTTCTCTAAGCAAATCAAAATGNAGTTTCGTAGACGGCANTAGCTATTCAAAACACTTAAAATATTAGCCAAGCAGCAAGGCCTAGGAAGCAAAAAAACCCAACGATATCTGTAGTCGCTGTTACAAGAACGGATGATGCTACTGCTGGATCAATACCTANCCGGTATAGTGCCATGGGCACTGCGACACCGATGAAGCCGGCAACAACCATGTTGATAATTATTGCCATTGCGAATACTGCACCCAAACCTACATCAGAAAACCAAAACCCGACAATAAACACCAGTATTGTAGCCAAAAATAGCCCGTTTATGCCGCCAACCAATATTTCCTTGCCGACTGTCCTAGCCGTATTATTTACTGTCAACTCTTTGGTTGCAATAGCACGGACAGCTACCGTTAATGCTTGAGTACCTGCATTGCCACCTAATGCAGTTACGATCGGCATTAAGATTGCTAACGCCACCAATTCTTCGATTTCTGTGTCAAANAAACCNATAACNAGAGCTGACAGCGTTGCAGTCAGTAAATTCACTATTAACCATGAGAGCCTGGCGCGTGTGGTGGCAACCACCGCATCGTAGAAATCATCACCTTGCACACCAGCTAATCTCAAAATATCCTCTTCAGCCTCTTCGTCAATTACTGTGACTACATCATCTATGGTTATGACTCCCAGCATGACTCCATCCCCATCTACAACTGACGCGGATACATAACCGTATTGCCTAAAGAAAAGACCGACTTCTTCTTTATCTGTCATGACAGGAAGAACCTTCATATCTCTTACAATTAGCGGGGATATTGGTTCTTCCCGGCTGACACCCAGCAGTTTATGAACAGGAATGTAACCAACTGGGCTGTGAAGTGGGTTAACGACAAATAGGTTATGAAGGGCTTCGGGAAGCTCGTCCACATCGGCTAAAAAGTCTATCACATCACCAACTTTCCAATCTTCCGGGACTGTGACCTTTTCTCGTCGCATTAATCGACCAGCAGTATCTTCCGGGTAACGAAGTGCCTCCTCAAAAAGCAATCGAGTTGGCTCGGGAACATATTTAAGAATTTCACTCCTATCTCGAGCCCCACAATCTCCTAAAATTCGAACTGCGTCATCAGTCTCGAGTTTTTGAATTAAAGCAGAAATCTTGTGGTTCCCTATGTCACAAAATAAGGCTACACGCAGTCCTTCATCAATATTTACCCAAAATTCCGGCTGAACTTGATCAAGTAAAATATCCTTGAAACACCGCCTTAATGATGGTGATAAGCGCTCAAATACATCCGCTTGATCTGCGCCATGTATTTCAGCAATTAANTTTGCAGCAGTTGCTGCCCGCCCGTTACCCAATGCAGTTGACAGTTCACGGACCAGTTTGTCATCAACGCCGTAAAGCGGAATAGGAGCACCGGATGTTTTAAGGTCAATAGTTCTGACTATACCCATGGAAGCTCCATTCGCAGTAAAAGAATCCTAAGCTCCATACCACACTAGTCTAGGGTTTTAGGTATTGTGAAACCATATTTTTTACGACTTCAAAGCCTACATTGATCTATGTGCTTTTGTCCATCTACAGCATAAGACTATGGCATATGAGACACATACCCTACAAACTAGAATACTCAAACATTGAAGATAAAAACTTCCATAGTTCTGACATTTTAATTGCTGCAAGGTTTTTAGCAGAAGAGCATAAAGTTCACACGACAGATAAGGNAATTTGTCTACTTNTAAGTGTTGGTGCGGTCGAGAAGACTCGAACTTCCACGGGATTCCTCCCACAGCGACCTCAACGCTGCGCGTCTACCAGTTCCGCCACGACCGCATATAGCGTAGTATTATATTATTGGCGGAATAAGAAAAAGTAGTTTTACGCACAAAGGCGGGAAAATAATTTTGAAAAATGTTGAATGGAAGATAAGCAACCATCCGGTAAATTACCACGAGGCCATAGCTTTCATGGAAAACCGCGTTGCTGATATTCAGGAAGGGAAAAAGCCCGAATTAATTTGGCTTTTAGAACACCCCCCGTTAATCACTGCGGGTACAAGTGCAAAGTCAANTGACCTCTTTGACAAAAAACGATTCCCGGTTTTCGAAAGCGGNCGGGGCGGACAATATACNTATCACGGACCTGGTCAGCGTGTGATTTATCCCATGTTAGATTTGCGTGTTCGTGGTCCAGATATTCGCCAGTTTATTCGTAATTTAGAAGAGTGGATAATTCTTGCTTTGTCTCAGTTTAACATCAGTGCTGAACGTCGGACAGATCGTATCGGTATTTGGGTGCGTGGGGCTGGAAATAGCGAAAATAAAATAGCTGCAATAGGTATCAGGATCCGTAAATGGATAAGTTTTCATGGNATAGCNATAAATGTTGATCCCAATTTGGATCACTTTTCGGTAATACGCCCCTGCGGTATTAAGAATCAGAAATATGGAGTGACCTCTTTAGTTGAGCTTGGACTACCAGTCACGTTAGAAGANCTTGATATGGCGTTAATGGAGTGTTTTGAAAATGTATTTTTTTAAATATTGTTNNATCATAATATTATCCGGCCTGTATTCATTTATTCTATGCATTTCCTCCTTGGCTGGCGAAATCAAGCCTGGATCCNGATATTTCGTNTACGAAGACCATAATGNANATAGTGAAAAACGAGATATTTCAGTTTACTATCATTGTCCGACATCCTTTACAAAAGTTGATCCCATCCTAATCATAATGCACGGAAATAGCCGCAAGGTATTGCGTTTCTGGCGTCCATGGAAACCTTATGCTGAGCAGTACAATGCTCTCATCCTTGCGCCAGAATTCGACAAATTCGACTTTCCTGGAAGTCTTTCATATCATTCTGGAGGAATATACGATATTGGCACTGGCGATGAAAAACCCGAAAAACAATGGACATTCAGTATAATCGAACGCATTTTTGCTCGTGCTAAATTTTTAACTGGTTCAGAACAGCAAAAATTTCTTCTCTACGGCCACTCTGCTGGCGGGCAATTTGTCCACCGTTTTTTAACATTCAACAGCGGTTTTAAGGTAGCGCGGGCTGTCGCAGCAAATGCCGGATGGTATACATTACCCCTATTCACCAAAGATTTTCCATACGGGATGGGGAACAGCCCAGCAAACATTAGTAATTTGAAGAAGCTTCTTGCGACAGATTTAACTATTCTCCTAGGCGATCGTGATACGCGCCAAACAAAAAACCTTCGCCAAACACGGGCAGCCAGAGATCAGGGCCTGCATCGCTTAGCCCGGGGTAAAAATTACTTCCAGGTCGGTCAAGAAGAGGCGATAAAACGAAACCTCCAATTCAACTGGAAACTGAAGACAGTACCCGGGGTGGGTCACTCGAATGAGGGAATGGCCAGCATTGCTGCCAGCATTTTGCTTAACAAAAATCCTTCGAAATGAGGCATGATCATCACACGAGGGAGTTTTCTGCCTCTACTTTCATAGGATTTTGGAGCCGTATTGCCCACCTTTCTCTCGTTTTATGCTGTGAAGATTTGAGAATTCCTTTATTCATCAAATTCCAAAATTACTTGGTCCACCTCCAGATGATCTCCAGGCGCAAAGTTTACCTTTGCAATTGTTCCATCGCGCTCGGAACGTAGAACATTTTCCATTTTCATGGCTTCTACTACGGCCAATTCATCCCCATCCTTTACAACGTCACCAACGTCAACTGAAAGTCTTACAAGAAGACCTGGCATTGGTGCTAGGAGATACTTCGTTANATCAGGCGCNTCACTCGCCGGCATATAATCATGAAGTCGGGATTGACTTGGCGTCAAAATAATAAGATCAGCGCGATAGATGCTCGACGTGAGGCTCAAGCCGATTTTATTTTCTTGCAAGACAAAATTATGATCAACACCATTGATATTGACTTGAAGAATTGCTGATCCTGGAACCCAATCGGACTTTAAGGACAGCAAGCTCCCTCCTACCTTGATTATAGCGTTGCAGCTATCCCATGACACTTCCACTTCTACGGATATTTTTTTACTTTCAAGATCGGCGCTTTGGATAATATAGGAGTATGACATCAAGGGGTTCATGCGACTATCTAGCTTTGCCCTAACAAAAGCAGCTGCCGCAATGAACATACCCATCCGCGATCCANGGGCCTTTTCAGGCGTAAAGCCTTCAGGAAATTCTTCCACGAGAAAATCAGTTGAAAAGTCTGCTTTCGCAAAACGTTTATTTGAAATTACAGCCGCCAAAAATTGAATGTTGTGGGCAATTCCCCGAACTAGATAAACTGAGAGGGCCCTTTTCATTTTTTCTAAGGCCTCTTCTCTACTGCTACCACAGGCTATTAATTTTGATATAAGAGGGTCATAAAAAACAGAAATTTCACTACCCTCAGTAACACCGCTATCAACCCTAATTGTGTCAGACCTCAAAGGTTCCTTGTATTGCGTTAGACGGCCAGTTGAAGGTAAAAAATTACGGCTAGGATCCTCAGCATATACGCGTGCCTCTATTGCCCAACCATCACACCTAACATCCTCCTGATAAAACGAGAGTTTCTCCCCAGAGGCAATCCTAATCATCTGTTCTACCAAATCAATTCCGGTAACAAATTCNGTTACAGGGTGTTCAACTTGCAGCCGCGTATTCATCTCGAGAAAATAAAAATTACTCTTTTCATCAACTATAAATTCAACCGTTCCAGCAGATGAGTATTCGACTGCCTTNGCAAGCGATACGGCTTGCGCGCCCATCTCACTTCGAGTATCCGGATCTAAAAAGGCAGAAGGCGCTTCTTCAATNATTTTTTGGTGCCTCCGCTGGATTGAACATTCACGTTCCCCAAGATGNATAACGTTACCGTATTTATCACCTAGGATCTGTATTTCGATATGCCTTGGTTTTTCTATATATTTTTCCAAAAAAATTCGATCGTCTCCAAANCTCACAAGCGCTTCATTAGCTGCCAATTGAAAGCCTTCACTTAATTCAGCAGAATTGTANGCAATGCGCATCCCTTTACCTCCGCCACCTGCGGATGCCTTTATCATAAGGGGGTATCCAATATCTTCNGCTTTTTTTATGGCATCTGTAATGCCCTCAACAACTCCGAGGTAACCGGGTACGGTAGAAACACCCGCATCTTGCGCTATTTTTTTAGATCGNATCTTATCACCCATCGCGCTTATGGCATCTTCGGATGGACCTATGAAGCTAATACCTGCTTGCGCAATGGCAGCAGCGAATTCTGGTTTCTCCGATAAAAACCCATATCCGGGATGCACNGCGTCAGAGCAGGTTTGCTTTGCTGCGGTAACTATGTTGTCCGTATTTAGGTAACTTTCACTTGCAGGAGCCGGACCAATACACACAGCCTCATCTGCCAAAGCTACATGTAGNGCCATCCGATCTTGTTCAGAAAAAATAGCAACCGTTGAGATTCCCATAGTCTTGGCCGTTTTGATGACGCGACAAGCAATCTCACCTCTATTAGCAATGAGTATTTTATTAAACACGTTGCTAAGCTGCCGCTGCAACCTGGGCTACAGCATCAGCCGCCTGCGCTATTTCCCCCGAGTCAACNTCGAGGTGTGTCACAGCTCTCATTTCATATTCATTTTTTATACCTATGCGTACACCTCTCTCTAGCAGTCTCTCATGAAATATCTTTGCAGTCAGTCCGGTTTCTTTCACATTGAAAAATACAAGATTGGTTTCCACAGGCCANAACTCAATTCCTGCGATGCCGGATATTTTATCGGCAAATCGTTTAGCAAGCGTGTGATCGTCAGCAAGCCGAGCCACATTATTTTCAAGCGCATAAACCCCTGCCGCGGCTACTATGCCCGATTGACGCATCGCTCCACCGAGGCGCATCTTCCAACTCCAAACCTTTTCTATAAAATCACTAGAACCACACAGCACAGCTCCAACTGGACAACCTAACCCTTTGCTTAAATCAACCCAAAGAGAATCAAAAGGCTTTGCAAAATCGGCGGCCGTAATATTACTAGCGACTGCGGCATTTAGCATTCGCGCACCATCCATATGCATGATCAAACCAAACTTCCTTGCAATCTCCGCAACCTCCCGAATTTGCTCTAACGGCCAAATTGAACCACCACCAGCATTTGACGTCTGCTCGATCTCTATCATACGGGTACGGGGAATATTTCGTTTCTTCATATTGACCGCGTCCTCGGCCTGCTCCGCCGTGAATATACCTCGTTTACCATTGATAGGCTTAATCTGAACACCAGCAAGTGCTGCTGCNCCGCCAGACTCGGAGTTGATCAGATGAGAAGTCTTATCGGCGATGATTTCGTCTCCCGGTTGACAATGAACCAATACTGACGCTTGGTTGCACATCGTGCCCGATGGCATAAATACGGCGGATTCTTTGCCTGTTAACTCAGCGGCCATTCCGCACAATTTGTTGACACTGGGATCTTCCCCGCGTTGTTCATCCCCAACCGGTGCTTTTGCCATAGCCTCCCTCATACCCGGCGAGGGGCGTGTTTGTGTNTCGCTATGCAAATCTACGTTAATTTTTNCCATGCTTTCCCCCGAGCGGTTTCTTAAAATGATCTCGTTAAAATAGGATATCTAAAAGATTAGGCACTCCAAGGCGCCTTTCCAACTTGAAACCCAAAACAGATATAACGAGACTAAAGCGGTATGTTGTCATGTTTTTTTGAAGGGTTTTCTAATTTTTTATTAACTAACAATTCTAAACCACGGCAAAGCCGGGCACGGGTACTATGGGGTGAAATGATGTCATCGATGAAACCAAGCTGACTGGCAACGAGTGGGTTTGCGAATTTTTCACGATAATCTTGTGTCCTTTGAGCTAGTTTATCAGGGTCTTCTATCTCTTCACGGAAAATGATTTCTACTGCCCCCTCTGGCCCCATTACGGCTATTTCTGCACTAGGCCAAGAATAATTCAGGTCGCCCCGCAAATGCTTAGAACTCATCACATCATACGCTCCTCCATAGGCTTTGCGTGTGATTACCGTGAGCTTGGGGACGGTGGCTTCAGCATATGCGAATAAGAGTTTAGCACCATGTTTTATGATACCTCCGTATTCCTGTGATGTTCCCGGAAGAAAACCAGGAACATCAACAAATGTTATAATTGGTATTGAGAAGCAATCACAAAATCGCACAAAGCGAGCTGCTTTCCTTGAAGAGTCAATATCAAGACAACCAGCCAATACCATAGGCTGGTTCGCTACAATACCTACAGGCATACCACCCAGGCGACCAAACCCTATGATAATATTACTGGCAAATTCAGGCTGAATTTCAAAAAAATTATGCTCATCGACAACCTTATATACCAATTCAAACATGTCATACGGCCGGTTAGGATCGTAGGGCACCAATGTGTCCAATGAGCTTTCTAAGCGATCAACAGGGTCATTAGTTGGTTGAACTGGTGGCCTTTCTCGATTTGAGAGGGGAATGAAATCGAAAAATCGGCGGACCTGAACCAGGGCTTCAATGTCGTTTTCAAACGAAAGATCAGCAACACCTGAAGTCGACGTATGTGTCAATGCCCCCCCTAATTTTTCAGCTGAAACTTCTTCATGGGTAACTGTTTTAACAACATCGGGACCGGTNACAAACATGTATGAACTATTCCTGATCATAAAAATAAAGTCAGTTATCGCTGGCGAATAAACTGCACCACCCGCACACGGCCCCATAATCATGGAAATTTGTGGAATTACACCGGACGCTAAGACGTTCCGTTGAAAAACGTCCGCATAACCTGCCAACGAAGCTACACCCTCTTGAATGCGAGCCCCGCCGGAGTCATTGATGCCAATAACTGGGGCGCCTACTTTCATTGCCTGATCGACTACCTTGCAAATTTTTCTAGCATGGGCACTAGATAATGAGCCGCCAAAAACCGTAAAGTCCTGACTGTAAACAAATACCGGCCGGCCATTGATTTTCCCATGACCAGTGATCACTCCATCGCCGGGCACCCGATTACTGTCCATATCAAAATCACGGCAATCNTGCTCAACGAACATGTCCCATTCTTCGAAACTTTCTTCGTCAAGCAATGCTTCAATACGCTCACGTGCAGTGAGCTTTCCTTTTGCATGTTGTGCGTCCACACGCTTTTGGCCGCCACCTAGCATGGAGGACTCACGTTTTTTCTCGATACGTTTAGTTAAGTCATTCATCGCGGAATCTCTGCATCTCCACAACCATTAATTTTTAAAAGTGAAAGAAATCTTGCAGAAGCCCTGATATCTCTTGCCTGATGATCAAGTCGTTCCATTAGTTCACTCTCTTCCCCCCAGGAGTCGATTTGGTATTGGTCGTCAATTTGACATGCTTTTATACAAAATTCAGGTCCTATTTCACATTCTAGCATTCCTAATGCGAGAACCAAAGAACCACTCGCTTGGGTTAAGTTGACGACGCCTACCAATTCAAAGGCATTATATTTCAAAAGCACATTCTTGAGTCTGGTCAAGCTATTCGGGGGTTGTGCCACCGGCATAACGCCTTCTGTGACAGTCAGTGGAGCTGCAAAAAACTTCTCCACCCAATGCAAAATTGGCTGCCAGAGTTCTTCTTGCCTTGACCGGAGAGATTTCGGGCTTGATGCGCGGTAGCAAACCAAATCGGTGCTAGCATACTCGACCAACTTAGCCACTATAAGCTCTTTATCGGCTGAAATTCTATCAATGGCTGTACATGCCATACGCGTATTTGGCATTAGCAAGGTATCAATTTCTTTGCCCTGTTTANCCCATTCCTTTGCTATCTCTACAGCCAACCTTTTGGTTGGNAGAATAAGTTTATTCTTCTCAGGTGTGATTAGTGCTGAGTCGTCTAAGGTTACAGCGAATTGCCCATTGAGGTATACAACCATAGTGTTTTTAAAAGATCTTTTCAGAGTATCCTACCAGGTAGATCAGTTTTTTNCTGCCCAGAGTGGCAAACTTCAAAATGACNTTACTCGCTATCCCAAATCCCCTTCAAAGTGGCAGGCAAGCTACTGCATTCCTCAATAATAATTCTCGCACCGGCTTTTTTAAGTTCAATGGGGTCATGGTAACCCCAATCTACACCAATCGGTTTCACTGCAGCATTCATCGCCATTTTGATNTCGTAAGTCGTATCGCCAATCATTACCGTATTCTCCGGCTCCACACCAATCTCAGCCATAGCATCTAGGAGTATATCTGGACAGGGTTTTCCTGGCCCATCATCAGCGGTTTTTAAAACTTGAAAAAAAACAGTCAAGGAATGTTGCTTTAATGTTCGAAGCAAACCGCGTCGAGATTTGCCAGTGGCTATTCCAAGTTGAAACCCCAAATCCCTAAGGGACTCCAAACAATGACGGATGCCGGGATATAATGGTTCCGTGTAATCGGATCGATTGCAAACTTCGGTNAAAGCCTTGATATACGACTTTTCGAGAGTAGCGAGCTCAATGTCACATTCCGACGGCATTAGCTGATAAATTGCCTCACCTAATTTTAAACCAACAATCCGACGAATGGCATTGGTTGGCGGTGGCTTTAATCCNTTTGAAAGCCATGCCTCGCGCATGGCAGCGACAATATTGTGCCCACTATCGATAAGGGTACCATCGCAATCGAAAACTATTAGATGTTTGTATGGCATTAAAAAAATTTGTAATTTCTAAAAAATTACGTCTCCAATACAGTGTCAGCATCTAGTCCAAAGAATTTCCAGCACCGAGTCATGTGGGGGGGCAGGGGGGCCTGAATTNTTATAATACCGCCTCCGGCAGGGTGCGGTATCGTAATTTCTTTTGCATGTAGATTCATCTGAGGTGAAATATTGTCCAGGAATGCCCTCTTCCCACCGTATTTTCCATCTCCCAATATAGGGTGGCCTATTTCTGCCATGTGAACACGTAGTTGGTGGGTGCGCCCGGTTATGGGATAGAGTATAACCCATGAGGCAAGATGGCCCATAGTCTCGACAGTTTGATAATGTGTCAGCGCCATTCGGCCAGACTTTTTAACAGGCTGAACGCGTTGAATTTTTCCGTTTCTAACCTTGCTAATTGATAAATTGATCNCTCCCTGCAGTGGGTTTGGCACACCAGCCACAAGTGCCCANTATTGTTTCTTTGCTTCTCGATGACGAAAACACTTACTGATTATCTCCGCCGCCATCGCCGAGCGAGCCACTAATAGTACACCACTGGTATCTTTATCCAGCCTATGCACGAGACGCGGGCGTTCCTCATTGGAGCGAACTAAGCCGGGCAGCAACACATCGAGGTTACGGCTATTTCCTTTACCACCCTGAACTGCAATCCCGGCGGGCTTATTAAGAGCAAAAAATAACGGATCCTCCGCTAACACCAAGCCTCTTATAAATGCCTGATCAGATGAGCTAATACTATTTCCTGTTTTGCTATTCATTACGGCTGATTCATTAATAGGTGGCACACGAACAGTCTGCCCCGTCCTAAGACGCTGGCCGCTTTTTGCTCTTTTACTGTCTAGGCGTACCTGGCCAGTTCTGAGCAACTTCTGCAACTTCCCATGCGATAAACCAGGGTAGTGCCGAAGAAACCAGCGATCGAGCCTTATCCCATTATCGACTTCTAATACTGTTTGATGATAAACTCTGGTCATCATTTAATCACGCNTTCATAGCTCGGATCAGAGCCATACCCGCGAGGAGGGCCATGACTCCCGACAAAATTGACACCACCAAGTAGATGCCTGCTTTAGTAAAAAAACCCTGCTCAAANAGTATCACTAAGTCCATCGAGAATGCAGAAAATGTGGTCAAGGAGCCACAAAGGCCTACGGTTATCAATACCTGGAATGCTTGCCCCGGCGTCCATATNAGTGCGAATATCTCAACTGCAACACCAAGAATAAATGAGCCTATAGTATTTACTATAATGGTGCCCCACGGAAGTTCTGTTCCGAAAATATTAGCAGTTTGTTGCACAACTANATGCCTAACCACTGCGCCCAATGCACCACCGACGGCCGCAGCAAGTGCAAGATTTAGTGAAAACGCGATCCGATGTACTCGCCGCATATTAGGCACCTACAAGGCGTCTGCGCCAGTTTCGCCAGTACGTATACGAACAGCACTAGATACGTCGGAGACAAATATCTTTCCNTCNCCTATATTTCCAGTTTGTGCGGTTTCTCGGATTGTGTCAATTAGTTGATCAGCAAGACTNTCCTCTACCGCGATCTCCAGCTTAACNTTCGGGACAAAGTTTACAGCGTACTCGGCACCACGATATATTTCTGTTTGTCCTTTTTGTCTTCCAAATCCCTTTACCTCAGATACTGTCATGCCCTCGATTCCTAAAGCCGACAAAGCCTCGCGTACGGCATCAAGTTTGAAAGGCTTGATGATCGCCATTACATGTTTCATCTGTTTTTCCCTTCGCCTAATTATAGCCGCGCTCACCATGCTCGGCGAGATCAAGCCCTTCCGTCTCGGNCTCATTTCCAGCCCTGAGTCCGACTAATGCACTCGTAAATTTAACAATTAAAAAAGTAAAAATTCCGCTCCACGCAATTATTGTTATTGTTCCAATTAGCTGCACCGAAAATTGGCGGCCCATTGTCATACCGTCAGCATACCCCGATCCTCCAAGAGAGGTTGATGCAAAGATTGATACAAGAATAACCCCAAGAATGCCGCCAACTCCGTGGACCGCAAAGACATCCAACGAGTCATCAATTTTGAGTGTATTTTTTATAAAGTTAACACAATAATAACAAACNCTGCCTGCCAACAGCCCATAAACAGCACCCCCGATTGGACCAACAAAACCAGAGCCTGGGGTTATAGTTGCAAGCCCTGCAACCATGCCGGTAACAATACCAACTAGGCTTGGCTTACCAAATTTCATCCACTCTATAGCCATCCAGGTAAGCGATGCGGTTGCAGCAGAAATATGGGTAACAAGCACGGCCATCCCCGCCACNCCATTTGCAGATAATGCAGAACCTCCATTAAACCCAAACCAGCCAATCCAAAGCATACTGGCGCCAATCATTGTTAGACCCGGGCGGTGGGGTGGACTCAAATCCTTTGGGTAGCCTTGTCGGGGTCCTAACATTGCCGCGATAACTAACGCTGACACACCAGCAGTAGCATGAACGACTAATCCTCCAGCAAAATCCATTATGTTTTTCTCGTACAGCCAACCTCCACCCCAAACCCAATGACAAACCGGCGCATAGACTAGAACAATCCATATTGCTGAAAACATTAATACTGCGCTGAATTTAATTCGCTCCACAAAAGCGCCCACAATAAGTGCTGGCGTTATAATTGCGAAAGTCATCTGAAATACAAAAAATACTGTTTCAGGAATATCTCCAACGAGTGTTGATGGAGCCACATTAAACAGAAATGCTTTTTCAAGATCACCTATGTAAGAGTGAAGTGCGCCGCCTGAACTGAAAGCCAAACTATAAACGCATACTAACCACATTACTGACATCGAGCACGATATCGCAAAACAATGCATTAAAACCGATAGAATATTATTCGCGCGAACAAGCCCACCATAAAAAAGTGCAAGCCCAGGAAGAGTCATGAAAAGCACCAACGCGCTAGCAATTAAAATCCAAGCAGTGTTTGCTTGATTAATTTGACCTTCCGCCGCCATTGCAATTCCGGGCACCGTCAAACCTACAACAATGGTACANAATGAGATTATACCATATCTTGTTTTTTCTAGGGACATACACGCACTCCGTTTTTGTAATAACCTTACAATTACTTCCTAACACAATCTTAGCTCGACCAGNAACTAGAACTCAATGCGTAAGAGGAATTTATCATGCGATAAAACCAGAGATAATGTCCCCAGATCTTCGACCCAGTAGATGGTCCCGTCTTTGCGAAATAATGGGACTGCAAAAGGGTCGGTTGGTAGGATATGGCACAGGCCTAGGAGCAAGCTATTACCTCGCAGAAGTAGCGGTGAGGATCAAGTTTACGGGGACCAGAATTTCGATGCTCACGGCAGTAGTGGTTGTCTTGCACATGAAANATTCAATTCTTACCTAGATCGTTATCCAAGACGAAAACGGTGGATCTTTTTTCCACGCTTTATGCTGATATTCCACGTTGAAGCAGCTGCGTTAAGAATTTTTGCTAAATCCTGGACGCGTTTAATGTCCTGCCCATTCACTTTGAGAATAATATCACCCGGTAAGAACCCAACCTGGATGGCCGGGGATGCGCGCAAGATCGCGCTTATCATTACCCCTTGGGAAGTTGTCCTGATGCCAAGTTTTTCAGTCACCGCAGGNGATAGGTTTACTACTTTTAAACCAGCGAAGGGATTTCGGCCCTGAACTATGGTTGTATTCCGGGGAGGAATCTCNGGAGGNGCTATTAATTTAAATTTTGCTTCTTTGACTTTTCCCTGTCGCAGAAAGCGAAGTTCTGCAGATTTCCCAATTGGCCTAGCAGCAAGCCGAAATCGTAATGCAAATTCATCCTCGACAGCGTAATCTTCAATGTGGGTGATAACATCTCCGCGTTCGATTCCNGCGCGTTCTGCGGGTCCTTTTGGATAAATAGACTCCACCAGAACACCCGTTGGCCTTGNAAGACCTAAGCCCTGCGCCATGTCAGCGGTAACAGCAGTGCCNGTAAGAGANAACCAGGGCCTGACTAGAGGCTTTCCGGACATCGCGGTTTCAACAACAGCACGAACCATATTGCTGGGCACAGCAAACCCTATTCCTACTGATCCACCACCTCCCCGAGAAAAAATTGCTGTATTAATACCAATTAATTGCCCGTTTAAATCCACCAATGCNCCACCTGAATTTCCCGGATTAATAGCAGCATCTGTTTGTATAAAAGAACGAAAGTCAGAAATACCTACATTAGTCCTTGCCAGTGCNGAAACAATACCACTCGTAACGGTTTGCCCTACACCAAAAGGATTGCCAATTGCTATTACTAAATCACCAACTTGTAGGACATCAGCATTGCCGAATGAGACAGTCGGCAGATCTTCATTTTCAATTTCAATTTTTAGAACTGCAAGGTCTGTCTTGCTATCTTTGAGTATTACTTTTGCATCAAATTCGCGTCGGTCAGATAGAATTATTTTAATTTCTTGTGCATTTTTTATTACATGATAGTTCGTTACGACAATCCCATCATTACTAACAATTACACCAGAGCCAAGTGACCTCTCTAACCTTTTCCGACTTTTCCCGAAAGGGATGCCTTCACCGAAAAAACGTCTGAAAAAGGGATCATCAAACAAAGATCTTGTCTGCTGCTTGCGCATTACCTTGGCATAGATGTTTACAACTNCAGGAGCAACATCGCGTACTACGGGGGCAAAAGAGATCGAAATTTGCTTCCTAGAGGAAGGCACAGATATCGTNTCGGCTATTGAATCAGAGATAACACCTCCAATTATTACTGATAGTATCAAAACGAAATTTTTAAAAGTTAATCGAGCCATAAAACTATGCGGACCTCTCACTTATCCAGAACAAAATATTAAAAAAGCCGACTATGCAATAGTCGGCTTCACATTGTGAATAGGTGGCATGAATTATTTCAAACCTCCTCACTTACCTCCAATTCATCATCCGCACGTGGCCCGGAGTCCATCCCTTTTACCTCAGGATCGCGGTCAACCAACTCTATTATTGCCATTGCTGCGGAGTCCCCGTAACGAAACCCAGCCTTAAGCACGCGCGTATAACCTCCAAAACGTTCCTTATAGCGAGGAGCCAGGGTCTCAAAAAGCTTAGCAGTAGTCGTATCATCACCAAGNATCGCAAAANCACGTCTTCTATCATGCAATCGCCCCTTTTTCCCGAGTGTAATCAACTTATCCACTAAGGGACTAAGTTCCCTAGCTTTGGGCAGAGTAGTCCTGATTTGTTCGTGCTTTAAAAGAGCAACAGCCAGATTGGCAAAAAGCGCACGGCGATGCTGTGATTTACGATTGAGCTTGCGCCCTTTCATACGATGTCGCATTGGATGTACTCCTATGTCCCTCTCAGAACCAAACTGATTAAAAGGGTTCTTCGAGTTTTTTCGCCATGTCTTCTATATCGTCTGGTGGCCAATTAACTACTTCCATCCCAAGATGCAAACCCATTTGCGTAAGCACCTCTTTAATCTCATTAAGTGATTTNCGGCCAAAGTTCGGTGTACGAAGCATTTCNGCTTCAGACTTCTGAACAAGATCGCCGATATAAACGATATTATCATTTTTCAGACAATTGGCTGACCGTACTGACAACTCAAGCTCATCCACTTTTCGGAGAAGGTGTTTATTGTACGGAAGCTCGGAAGGTGCCTCCTCTTCCACTTTAGCAGCCGGCTCTTCGAAGTTAATGAAGAGTTGCAACTGGTCTTGCAATATTCTGGCTGCAAGCGCCACAGCATCGTCAGGCGTAACACTTCCATTCGTTTCCAGCTGCATNAGAAGCTTATCATAGTCCGTAACTTGCCCAACACGACTATTCTCAACTTTGTAGGACACTTTCCTTACTGGACTGAAGATGGAATCAACAGGTATTAGCCCTATTGGCGCATCAGCAGGCCTGTTCATTGCTGCTGCGACATAGCCTTTACCAGTCTCAACAACAAGCTCCATATTAATACTCGCGTCGCGATCAAGCGTACAAATTACTAGGTCAGAATTCATAACCTCTATATCGTGCCCGGTATCAATTTGCGCAGCTGTCACTGGGCCAGGNCCTTTAGCAGAAAGGCTCATTCTTTTTGGCCCCTCGCTATGAAGCTGAAGTGCCAATGCCTTTACATTCAGCACTATGTCAGTAACGTCCTCTTGAACACCTTGGATTGATGAAAATTCATGCAGAACACCCTCAATTTGAATCGATGTAACCGCTGCACCCTGTAGCGAAGACAGGAGCACTCTCCGCAACGCATTTCCAAGTGTTAAGCCAAAACCACGCTCTAAAGGCTCTGCCTCCACGGTTGCTACACGGGTTGTGTCAGCGCCAGCCTCTATATTGAGCTTGTTTGGTTTAATCAGTGCTTGCCAATTCTTCTGGATCACGTTGGTACCCTCTCAAGTCTCGTAATGTATTCAAATAAAATAAACACCAGTCCGGACATTAAATGTCTAAATCTGGNTATCAGTTAATCTATCAACTAGCTATACTCGTCTGCGCTTAGGCGGTCGACAGCCATTATGCGGCACTGGTGTCACGTCCTTTATAGCTGTAATATTGAATCCAACAGTTTGCAGTGCGCGCAGGGCGGACTCTCGTCCTGANCCGGGACCCTTGACACGAACTTCCAATGTTTTCATGCCGTGTTCGATCGCCTTCTTGCCACAGTCTTCAGCTGCCACTTGAGCGGCATAAGGAGTTGATTTCCGTGANCCACGAAATCCCATACCCCCAGCTGAGGACCACGCTATTGTGTTTCCTTGCACGTCAGCGATGGTGATCATGGTATTATTAAAAGTGGCGTTAACGTGAGCGATACCCGACGTTATATTTTTGCGTTCACGCTTTCGAACTCGTTGTGCTACTGCTGCTTTCGCCATATTAAACTACGCCTTCTTTTTACCCGCTATCGCGCGGGCAGGACCTTTTCGTGTCCTTGCGTTGGTGTGAGTACGTTGGCCACGGACCGGTAGACCTTTGCGATGGCGTAAGCCACGAAAAGTACCNAAGTCCATTAACCGCTTAATGTTCATTGCTGTTTCTCGCCTGAGGTCGCCTTCAACCACGTAATCTTTATCAATTACCTCTCTTATGCCTATAACTTCCTGTTCACTTAGCTCATTTACCCGTGTTTCNGAAGGAATGTTACACTTTACGCAAATCTCTCCGGCCTTCTGTCGGCCGATACCAAAGATATACGTTAAAGCAACTTCAACTCGTTTTTGAGTGGGTATATTTACACCTGCAATTCGCGCCACTATCTGATCCTCATAAAACTCATCTAAAATACTGTCACAGAAACTTAAGTACGCACACCTGANTATAAGTCACAACACACAAAAATTAACGGTTATACGCTCGATCCCCTGCAAAAGGTATGCTTANCACAAAANTAATCTANATTTNCTTACAAAACCCAAAGCCGCGGGATTATAGGCAATGATCATTCCCTGTCAATCGCTCTCGATTCCTCTTAATCGTTTTCACTATGTTGTTCACCGCGCTACTAACTTCATTTATATCCTTCATTCCATCGACACGTTCTAAAATACCGCGATCCTCATAAAATGGTATGATTGGCTCCGTCCAANTACGATATGCTTGCAACCGATGTTTAAGTATTTCAACCGTATCATCAGAACGCGCCTCATTTACCCCAGCATTAGTCGCCCTTTCTTCAATGCGTGTTATCAGAGCCTCATCATCAACATCTAGCATAATCACGACATCCACCGTTTCACCTTTAGCTCTCTTAATATCTTGCAAAGCCTCAGCCTGTGCAACCGTGCGAGGAAAACCATCGAACACNACTCCTCTCTTGCAATCTGGCTTTTCTAGTCTGTTCGTTATAACCTCNAAGANGAGTTTGTCAGAAATTAATTCCCCCGCGTCCATAGTGCTTTTAATCTTTTTGCCCAACTCATTGTCAGCGATAACAGCCTCTCTTAAGATTTCACCTGTTGAAATCTGTAAGAGNCCAAAGCGAGCTTCTAATCGTTTTGCTTGGGTACCCTTGCCAGAACCGGGCGGACCAAGCAGTATTATGTTCATCCTCGCCGCCCTCGCAATCGCGACTTTTTGATTAAACCTTCGTACTGGTGAGCTAACATGTGTGAATGCACCTGCCCCACAGTATCCATCGTAACGCTAACAACTATTAAAAGGCTTGTTCCGCCAAAATAAAACGGGACATTGAATTGTGAGATCAACCATTCTGGAATTATACAAACAATTACAAGGTATATTGCACCCAGAACAGTCAACCGGGTCAGTACGTGATCGAGATATTCAGCGGTATTTTTACCAGGCCGTATCCCTGGCACAAACCCACCATGTTGACGTAAATTGTCGGCAGTCTCCTGCGGGTTGAAAACGATCGCAGTATAAAAAAACGTAAAGAAAACTATAAATAATATATACAAACCNATGAAACCCGGCTGTCCGCGCCCCAGCCACGCAATGATGGTATTCAGCCAATCTGGACCTGANTTTCCTGCGAATTGAAATATCGACAAAGGAAGCAACAAAATAGAACTNGCNAAAATAGGAGGTATAACGCCTGGGGTNTTAACNTTAAGAGGNATATGTGATGATTCACCCCCAAACATTCTNTGGCCGACTTGACGCTTTGGATATTGGACAACTATGCGGCGTTGTGCCCTTTCAATGAAAACTATCACCGTAATAACCACCACAGCGAGAACCAGAATACCAATGATAATTGGAGCCGATAGCACTCCCCTTCGCCCAAGATCCATCGTGGCAACAAGAGCAGATGGCAGCTCAGCAACAATGCCTGCAAAGATGATTAACGAAATACCGTTACCCACGCCACGCTGAGTAACCTGTTCACCTAGCCACATTAAAAAAATTGTCCCACCGACCAAGGATATTACGGTTGTAGCCCTAAAAAAGAATCCTGGCGTAAGTACTGCGGCACCAGATGCGGAAACAATACCCTCTACACCTACAGAAAGGCCATAAGCTTGAAAAGTAGCCAAAAAAACTGTGCCGTAACGGGTGTATTGGTTAAGCTTTTTACGCCCAGGCTCACCTTCTTTTTTCATGGCTTCGAATTTAGGCACCGTTGATTGTAAAAGCTGCATAATAATGGCGGCGGAAATATAAGGCATAATGTTGAGCGCAAATATACTCATACGACCGAGCGCACCGCCGGTAAAGAGGTCCATCATGTCTGTGATGCCACCAGCGCCCTGATCAAAAATATCTCGGATAACCTGTGGATCAATTCCAGGCAACGGAATATACGTACCAAGCCTATAAATTACTAACGCGCCAAGCGTGAACCATATACGCTTTTTAAGCTCTGTTGCCTTATTAAAGGCGCCAAAGTTGAAATTCGAAGCTAATTGTTCCGCGGCTGATGCCATATCTATTCTTTCAGTCTATGAAGCTGACCCACAAATTNAATGTATTTCCATTATTTTTTGTCGGATACAGAGTTCTGATCATTCGGCTTTTCTTGTTTGGCAGTTTTTTTGTCTAAATCACTACTTTTTTTTCCGATCCCTGGCGAAGGATCTTGCGCTATCGCATTTACCGACAGAGTAATCTCCCCCCCGCTCTCCTCAACAGCTGCAATCGCTGAACGCGAGGCACCTGCCACGTTCAACTTTAATTTTGAACTGAGTTTACCGTTTCCTAGCAATCGCACACCATCTTTTAATCGACGTACGACTCCAGCCGACAGTAATGCCTCTTCATCAATAATTTTATCNGCAGCCAACTTTCCTGAATCTACCGCATCTTGAAGTCGACCAATGTTCAACTCAACAAACTGTTTTCGAAAAATATTGGTGAACCCACGCTTTGGAAGCCGCCGATATAATGGCATTTGGCCTCCTTCAAAACCTTTGATGGATACGCCACTCCGGGACTTTTGTCCCTTTTGCCCCTTCCCTGACGTTTTACCTNTGCCAGACCCTTCACCTCTACCTACGCGTTTGCGATTATGTTTAGCACCGCGATTGTCAGAAATTTTATTAAGTCGCATTGCACCGACCTCTCTTTATAATAACGACCTGGCATTAGCCAGCGTCATCAACCCGTACTAGATGTTTTACTTTCGCGATCATGCCGCGTACTGCTGGGGTATCTTCAAGCTCTCTAGTCTTATGCATCTTGTTGAGCCCGAGCCCTATGAGGGTCTGCCGTTGATCTGCCTTGCGCCTAATGGGACTCCCAACTTGAGTAATACGAACAGTCTTACTAGCCATTGCTCATGTCCTTCACCATATCTCTGTCACTACGCCGTCCCACAATCTCTCCTACCTTTTTTCCTCGTTTACTAGCAACAAGACGAGGAGAAGTACATTTTGACAGAGCATTAAAAGTCGCCTTGATCATATTTTGGTTATTTGAAGTTCCAACTGATTTTGCAACTACATCTTGCATACCGAGAGCTTCAAACACTGCCCGCATTGGGCCACCAGCAATAATACCTGTTCCAGGAGGAGCATTGCGCAAAACTACCCTACCTGCCCCAAAACGCCCACGCACATCATGGTGTAAGGTTCTACCTTCACGGAGGAGAACTCTAATTAGACGCTTACGCGCACTCTCTGTAGCCTTTCGTATGGCCTCAGGAACTTCACGAGCCTTTCCAACACCATGGCCGACCCGCCCTTTACCGTCACCAACCACTACCACCGCAGAAAAACCGAACCTGCGACCGCCTTTTACCACCTTTGCAACTCGATTGATCCCGACTAACTTTTCAATCAGGTCTGGCTGATCCCGTTGTTCATCCCGACCGCGACCACGTCCACGCCCACGACCTCTGCCTTGCGGTTCCCGCGCCATGCTCCTATTCCCCCTAAAAGGACAGCCCGCCATCACGGGCTGCCTTAGCTAATGCTTCAACTCGTCCGTGATAGGCATAACCACCCCTATCAAAAACCACATTCAATATGCCCACATCCTTCGCTCTTTNTGCAATCAGCGAACCGACTTCACCTGCGGCCTTCTTGTTACCGCCATTCTTCACCTGAGAGCGGAACTCTTTTTCCGCACTTGATGCCGCGGCAAGCGTGCGACCCGTATTGTCGTCGATAACTTGAGCATAAATATGCATTTTCGACCGAAAGACCGACAACCGTACCTTACCTCTAGCACCNCGCTTNAGGTTATAGCGGTTCCGTCGTCTTCGTCTTTCAAACAGTTTCCTAGAACTCAACATATAAACCGCCTTCTATTTTTTCTTGCCTTCTTTACGCAATATGTATTCGTCAACATATTTNATTCCTTTGCCCTTATAGGGCTCGGGCTTACGAAAACCTCGAATTTTGCTTGCTACCTGTCCTACCTTTTGTTTATCCACACCACTGACAGCTATAATGTTTTGACGATCTCCCTCAACCTTAATATCAATACCCTCTGGAATAGGAAAATTAATGTCGTGACTATGCCCCAGCTGCAAATTCAATACCTTACCCTTTAATTGGGCCCGATAACCAACACCATTGATTTCTAGCTTTTTAGTAAAACCAACCGAAACACCAGTCACAGCATTATTAACCAAACTACGAATAGTTCCCCATAGTGAACATGCTAACTTTGACTGGTCCAGTGGCNCCACTGTGACGACGTTTTTTTCAATTTTCAGATCTACAGATTCATGCAAAGGCACCGTCACCTCACCAAGCTTTCCCTTGGCCGAAAGCAAAGCACCAGAAACGGACACGTCAACACCCTCGGGCACTGCAACTGGATTTTTACCTACACGAGACATGACTCACTCCTACCACAGACGCACCTAAAAAACCTGACACAACACTTCNCCACCCACGTTTTTTGCGCGNGCTTCCGCGTCTGACAAAACGCCNTAAGGCGTGGATAAAATCGAAATTCCAAGCCCATTATAAACCCGACGTAAATCCTTAATCCGAGAATAAATACGCCGGCCTGGGGTTGAAATTCTAGAGATTTCTCTGATCACAGGCTCACCCTCATGATATTTTAGTTCGATTGTGAGCTCCTGAATGCCAGCTCTTAATTCGGCCCAACTAAAACCACGGATATATCCTTCGCGCTTTAGCGCATCTAGGACGTTAGCTCGCAG
This sequence comes from Rhodospirillaceae bacterium, assembly GCA_002711555.1. The sequence continues at coordinate 196,261 of PARQ01000018.1, forward strand.
TTTTGATGCNGGACAAATAACAGTTGCGACACTGTTACGTTGTCCATTTCGGATACGCGTAAGCATATCACCTAAGGGGTCGCTCATCGTCATTGATGCGTGTCTCCTACCAGCTTGACTTAACCATACCGGGAATACGCCCGGTAGACGCAAGGTCCCGCAATGAAATACGAGACATTTTATATTTTCGGTACACCCCTCTCGGCCGACCTGTCATTTCGCACCTATTCCGAATGCGGGTTGGCGCAGAATTTCTGGGCAACTGGGAGAGCTTTAACCGAGCTTCGAACCGCTCTTCAGCGGGCAGTTTTTGATCATTAGCGATCGCGCGCAAGGTATTCCTTTTCGCAGAAAACTTAGCGACCATTCGACGCCGACGCCTATTTTTTTCAATCGCACTTTTTTTAGCCATAGCTTAGCCTAGTCCTTATCTGTGCCAACATTACTGGCAGCTTGCTGTTTATTATTTTTTGGAAACGGTAAATTAAATCCTCGTAACAATTCGCGCGCCTCATTATCTGTATTCGCAGTAGTGCAAATCACAACATTCATTCCACGAATTGTATCTACCCTATCATAGTCGATTTCTGGAAAAACAATTTGCTCTTTTAGCCCCATCGAATAATTGCCGTTGCCATCAAAGCTTTTTGCTGACAATCCACGAAAATCACGAACTCTCGGCAACGCCACGTTCACTAGCCGGTCTAGAAACTCATACATACGGTCACGACGTAATGTAACCTTAGCTCCTATCGACACCCCTTCGCGCAACTTAAAATTTGCAATTGACTGCTTTGCTTTTGTTATTTGTGGTTTCTGACCCGTAATTGCTGCCAAATCATCACAGGCAGCGCCAATTTTTTTTGAGTCTGAGGCTGCACTACCAACGCCCATATTTACAACTATCTTNTCTAGCCTTGGAATTTCCATGGGATTCGCATAGCCGAAAGCAGTCGTCATCTGTTGACGCAATTTTTCCCGATAAAGTTTTTTCAATCGAGGAATATAATTTTTTTCAGCCATTACAACACCTTATTTATCAATCACTTCACCGGAGCGTTTGGCAAACCGCACTTTACGACCGTCTTCTAACCTTTTAAAACCCACACGGGTTGGCTTGTCGTCTTTTGGATCAATGATTGCCAAATTGGACAAATGAATTGGAAGTTCTTTGTCTACGATGCCGCCTGGATTGGTCTGGCTTGGTTTTGTGTGGCGCTTAACAATATTTATGCCTTGCACAAATGCTCGTTTTTCTTTTAGCACCAGCTTAACAACTTCTCCAGCCTTTCCTTTATCGCGACCTGAAAGAACGATTACTTTNTCACCTTTTCTAATCTTCGCTGCCATCACAAAACCTCCGGCGCCAATGATATAATCTTCATAAACTGGCGCGCGCGCAATTCCCTGGTCACAGGACCGAATATACGGGTGCCAATTGGTTCATTCTGATTATTGATCAACACTGCAGCATTTCGGTCAAATCTTATTGCGCTACCATCATCTCGTCGAACCTCTTTGGCGGTACGCACCACCACCGCCTTTAGAACCTCGCCCTTTTTGACACGACCACGCGGAATGGCNTCCTTGACGGATACAACTATCACATCGCCAACGCCGGCTGTCTTTCGCTTTGATCCTCCAAGCACTTTAATGCATTGGACACGCCGAGCGCCTGAATTATCGGCCACATCAAGATTTGTTTGCATCTGGATCATGGTCCAGCGCTCCTCCTAGTCATGAATTCATGCGGGTTCGGTTAATATTTCCCAACATTTCCGCTTAGAGATTGGTCGACACTCTTGGATTCGCACAAAATCTCCTGCTTTGCAGAGATTTCCCTCGTCATGCGCCATATATTTCTTCGAACGTCGGATGAATTTTTGGTAGAGCGGGTGTTTTACTTTCCGCTCAACTCGAACCACCACAGACTTATCTTTAGAATCTTTCAGAACTCGTCCCTGCAAAATCCGTTTTGACATCGCCTACTCTCCCTTACCACTCGTTGACCGCTCTTTTATAACGGTCTTGACACGAGCAATATCTCGCCGAACTTGACGAACACGACCAGTATTTTCTAATTGCCCGCTCGCCCGCTGAAACCTTAGATTAAAGGATTCCTTGCGCAACTCTATCAGCTGTTCTGCTAATTCGTCATCGGATTTTTGTTTCACATCAGCCGCCTTCATTGCACCACTCCTTAACTACTAAGACGCGAAACAAACCGGGTTTTAACCGGTAGTTTGGCAGCCGCTAATTCAAAGGCTCTTCGCGCTATATCCATTTCAACACCATCTAGCTCAAACATGACGCGGCCCGGCTTCACTCGACACATCCAATACTCAGGCGTCCCTTTACCTTTTCCCATGCGAACTTCAGCAGGCTTCTGACTAACAGGGACATCCGGGAATACCCGTATCCAAACGCGACCAGCCCGCTTGATATGCCTTGTAATCGTGCGCCGCGCAGCCTCTATTTGGCGAGCTGTCACACGACCGGGGGTTGTAGCTTTTAAGCCATAGCTGCCAAAATTAAGCCTAAATCCACCCTTAGCTAATCCTTTTAGCCGACCTTTTTGTTGTTTACGGAATTTTGTCCGTTTTGGGCTGAGCATTACATAATCTCCTGAACGAAGGCTCTATCGAACCTGCTGTTCCTGTAACAGCTTATCTTGTGCCATGGGATCATGGGCTAAAATCTCACCCTTAAAAACCCAGACTTTGACACCGCAGGCCCCATAGGTTGTCTGCGCAGTTGACGTTCCATAATCTACATCGGCGCGAAGTGTATGTAATGGGACCCTACCTTCACGGTACCATTCAGTTCGCGCAATCTCTGCTCCGCCTAGTCGTCCAGCACAATTTATGCGGATCCCTTCAGCACCAAGACGCATAGCTGACTGAACCGCACGTTTCATGGCACGGCGAAAGGCAACCCGCCGNACTAATTGCTGGGCTACATTATCGGCCACAAGCTTAGCATCAATTTCCGGCTTTCTAATTTCTATAATGTTTAAGGCCACGTCCCCTTTAGTCATTTTTGCAACATCTTGACGCAATACTTCAATATCAGCACCCTTTTTGCCTATCACCACCCCAGGCCTTGCCGTATGAATTGTAATCCGCGCTTTCTTCGCCGGACGTTCGATAACTACCTTGGAGACACCGGCTTGGTTCAGCCTTTCGAAAAGATATTTGCGTAACTCAAGATCCTGATGGAGCAAATCTCCATATTCACCATCTGCGTACCACCTGGAGTCCCACGTCCTATTAATACCGAGCCTTAGCCCGATTGGGTTTACTTTCTGACCCATTACTCCGATTCCTCGCGCTCTTTAACAATGACCGTAAGATTACTGAAAGGTTTGCGTATTCGGCCAACCCGACCTCGGGCACGAGGACGGAACCGTTTCATAACAAGGGATTTACCTACCGTCGCCTCTTTTATATAAAGCCTATCGACGTCTAACTGATGATTNTTCTCTGCATTAGCGATCGCTGATTCGAGTACTCTTTTGACTTCACCAGCGATGCGCCTGCGTGAAAACGTCAATTCNGCAATTGCCTTATTGGCCGACTTACCACGTATTGTTTGAGCGACCAAGTTTAACTTTTGCGGACTACCCCGCAGCAACTTGCCATAAGCCCTAGCTTCATCATCCGCTTGCCGTCGTTTTGACTTTGATTTACCCATAATAATTGTCCGCTACACTNAAGCTCGTTTTGCTTTTTTATCAGCCGTGTGACCAAAATACGTCCTAGTNGGAGAAAATTCCCCGAATTTATGCCCGATCATATTTTCCGTCACCAAGACCGGAATAAATTTGGTACCATTGTGAACACCAAAAGTAAGACCAACGAATTGAGGCAGTATAGTTGAGCGCCTNGACCATGTTTTAATTACATCATTCCGACCTGATTCACGAACAAGTTCGGCTTTTTTGAGCAAAAAGCCATCAACAAACGGTCCTTTCCAAACTGAACGTGCCACTTTCTAAACTCCCCTACCTATCGCTTTTGACCGCGACGTCGAATAATAAGTTTACCACTTGGCTTTTTCCTATCCCGTGTTCTCTTTCCCTTGGTTGGCTTACCCCAAGGCGTGACCGGGTGGCGGCCACCNGAAGTTCGCCCTTCACCCCCTCCATGAGGGTGGTCTACCGGGTTCATTGCAACACCACGCACTTGCGGGCGTTTCCCAAGCCAACGCTTACGACCTGCTTTTCCAAGNGAAATATTAGCTTGATCAGGATTTGATACAGCACCGACGGTGGCCATACATTCGCCACGAACCATCCGCAATTCACCAGAACTTAGCTTGATTTGGGCGTAACCTTGATCACGGCCTACTAGCTGCACATATGTGCCTGCAGACCGGGCAATTTGCCCCCCCTTACCAGGCTTCATTTCCACGTTGTGTATTATTGTCCCTACAGGAATTGAATTTAAGGGTAACGCATTGCCAGGCTTTATATCTGCCCCGGCACCTGACATCACNCTGTCTCCTGGACTAATGCGTTGCGGAGCTAAAATGTAAGCTTTCTCTCCATCGTTATATTTAATCAGCGCTATAAATGCAGTGCGNTTTGGATCATATTCAATCCGCTCTACCGTTGCTGATACATCCAACTTATTGCGCTTAAAATCTATAACCCTATATCTTCTNTTATGCCCNCCACCGCGACGTCTTGCCGTTACCCGGCCTTTATTGTTACGTCCACCTTTTTTCGGCAGACCTTGCGTTAACTCTTTCACCGGCTGACCCTTGTAAAGATCAGAACGATTAACAAGAACTAATTCCCGCATACCTGGCGTTATGGGATTAAAATTTTTCAATGCCATTTTTTCAAACCCCTGTGGTCACATCTATTGAGTGACCGTCTTCAAGGCAAATAACTGCTTTCTTGGAGTCGTTACGCCGCCCAGCCCGACCTCGGAAAAGCTTTATTTTACCCTTTTGNCGCAATGTATTAACGGCCTTAACCTTTACATTGAATAGAGCTTCCACCGCAGCCTTAATTTCAGGCTTCGTGGCATTCATTGGCACCTTGAAAGTGACCTGTCCATGTTCGCCACCTAAAGTCGCTTTTTCCGTGATCACAGGGGTGCGAATAAGCTCATACTGCCGCTCCTTAGTCACCCTCTTCTCACCAATATAATGCTTCCAGCTCATGACAACCGTGCCTCAAGCATTTTCACCGCATCCCTGGTTAACACCAGGGTATCCCGCCGTAATATGTCGTACACATTAGCTCCTTCGCTGGGCAAAACATCGACATTTGGTATGTTACGAGCAGCAAGGCAAAAGTTCTCATTTACTGACGAACCGCCAACGATCAGCACGCGCCCCCATCCAAGCTTTTCGAATCTTNCCACAAGGTCTTTTGTCTTACCCNGCTTAAGCTCAGCGCTGTCAAGTATCACGAGCGCACCTGTAGCCTGCTTNGCTGACAATGCAGAACGCANCGCTAACTTACGCACTTTTTTGGTCAGCTTATGGCTATGAGAACGCACGACAGGACCGAACACTGTCGCACCGCTGCGCATTTGGGTGACCTTCACAGAACCTTGACGGGCTCGCCCGCTGCCCTTCTGGTTGAAAGGCTTCGCCGTTGTTCCTCGTATTTCTCCCCGGGTTTTTACTTTATGGGTACCCGACCGTTTTTTAGCGCGCTGATAATTTACCATCCGCGAGAGCAAGTCTTGCCGAACAACCGCACCAAAAATATCATCTTTGAGCTCAATGTCTCCTACGGCTTTATTTTCTAAGGTGATAATTTTCGCTTTCATCAGCCGTCAGCCCTTTCCCGGTTCTTGGNTGTCCGCACTGGAAGCCTTTTCTTCTGGGATATTGTCGGCACCAGAAGACTGAACGGCACTCGGCACATCATTTGCCTCATTATTTTCCGACGATAATCCTGTTTCTCTCAAACCAGCAGGAAACGGAGCCTCTTCCGGCAGTGTCTTTTTTACTGCATCCTGCACTTTGACCCATGTGCCTTTTGAGCCGGGCACGGCCCCTTTAACCATTATCAATCCATTCTCAGCATCGGTCTCTACAACTTTCAGATTTTGGCTTGTGACTCGTGACGCCCCCATATGACCAGCCATTTTCTTACCTTTAAAAACCTTCCCCGGGTCCTGGCATTGCCCAGTGGACCCATGAGAGCGATGCGAAATTGAAACTCCATGACTAGCGCGTAGGCCACCAAACCCATGCCGCTTCATGGCACCAGCAAAACCTTTACCGATACTTTCGCCAACCACGTCCACATACTGGCCGCTTACAAAATGGGAAGCAGCCAATTCGACCCCCACGTCGAGCATTGCATCGCCACTGACGCGAAACTCAGTCAATTTCTGCTTGGGCTCAACCTTTGCCTTCGCAAAATGTCCTCGCAATGCGTTCGTTGTGTTCTTTGATTTCGCCGCACCACTCCCCAATTGAACTGCATCATAACCTTCTATTTCAGCCTTCCGGACAGCGACAACACGACAATCATCTACCCTCAAAACGGTAACGGGCACATG